>DIDP01000061.1 GCA_002418205.1 Anaerolineales bacterium UBA5797
ATTCTTAAAGTGCAAAGATAGTGCTTTAAGTTATGCACAGATAAACGCCATACGGAATTATATCAGCCGCCCGATGGCAATGTTCTATCGCACTTCCTGTGATACCCGGTGAGCCTCTTCATGTTTTCGTTTCCGGCGAACTTACGCTTTCCTTCCTGAATTGAAATAAAAATTGCCAACCTTTGTGCGGTAAAATAAAAGTCGTGCGTAAAATTCCAACCCAAAAGGAGAATAGAAAATGAAAGAGTATTTCAATGTTGGCACCAGAACGATCGTTGCTACCGGTTTGGGCGCAGCCATCTTCACATTGCTATTCATGTATGTCAAAGTTCCTTCTCCCGTTCCTGAGACCAGTTTCCAGACTGCCTACGGTTTGGGCGCTTTCTTCGCCACCTTGTTTGGTCCGATTGCAGGAGCCTTGATTGCTTTCATTGGTCATGCACTCAGTGATGCCATTCAGTATGGCTCTCCGTGGTGGAGTTGGGTTATTGCCAGTGGTGTTGCTGGCTTCGCCTTTGGTTTTGCCTACAAGCGTACAATGGTCGAGGAAGGCGAATTCAAATCCAGGGATATCATCACTTTCAATGTGATTCAGGTCATTGGCAACGCCATCGCATGGATCGTGGTCGCGCCGGTTTTGGATATTCTCATCTACCAGGAACCTGTAAATCTGGTCTTCACCCAGGGCATCACTGCGGCGATCATGAACTCCATTAGCGCAGGTGTGATCGGCACTCTTTTGCTGATCGCTTATGCCGCGACGCGCACAAAGAAAGGCAGCCTGAGCAAGGCGTAGGCATTCGTTCCTTTTCAGGTTAACACACAAGGCTGTTGACTTCAACAGCCTTGTGTCATAAAAAAACTGCAGATTCGCATTTATGGACAGACAACCGATCATCGAATTTCAGGATTTCTCGTTTCAATACTACAGCCAATCCGAGCCGACCCTTCACAACATCAACCTGAAGATTCACCGTGGTGAAAAGGTATTGATCGTTGGCCCCAGCGGCAGCGGTAAAAGCACACTCGGACATTGTCTCAACGGGTTGATCCCTTTTTCCTATAAAGGTGAGATTCATGGCAGTTTAAAGATCGATGGTCTTGAAACCAGGGATCAGGATATTTTCAACTTATCGAAGATGATCGGTACGGTATTGCAGGACGCGGACGGACAGTTCGTGGGTTTGACCGTTGGCGAAGACGTTGCCTTTGCGCTTGAAAATGACAACATCCCCAATGCTGAAATGCATGAACGGGTGAAAAAAGTGGCGGAGATGGTGGACATGGAGCGCCAGCTGAAATCCTCCCCTTATGAGTTATCCGGTGGACAAAAACAGCGCACTTCGCTTGCCGGTGTAATGATCGATGATGTGGATATCCTGCTTTTTGACGAGCCGCTTGCCAACCTGGATCCGGCAACTGGCAAGACCGCCATCGAGATCATCGATGCTGTTCACGCGGATTCACATAAGACGATCATCATCATCGAGCATCGTTTGGAGGATGTATTACACCGGAGCGTCGATCGCATCATCATGATCAATGACGGCAGGATCATTGCCGATATGAATCCTCATGAGCTCGTTTCTTCCACGATCCTGGTCGAGAACGGAATTCGTGAGCCGTTATACGTCACAGCACTGAAATACGCAGGTGTAAAAGTCACCAGCGAGATGCAGCCGGGACATATTACTACTTTAAAGACCGAACTCTCCCGAAACGCATTGGCCACATGGTACTATGCCATTCAGGCCGATAATCGAGAAAATACCAACCCGTCCATTTTAAAAATGGAAAACATCTCCTTTTCCTATGATGGCGTTCGTCAGATCCTGGATGATATAAATTTCGATATCCGGAAAGGCGAGATGGTTTCGATTGTTGGGAAGAACGGCGCTGGTAAGTCCACTCTCGCCAAGTTGTTATGCGGGTTTGAGAAGGAGGATCGCGGCGCAATCCTCTACAAGGGGGAAAATATCAGAAGCAAAACGATCAAGGAACGTGCGGAGATCATCGGGTTGGTGATGCAAAATCCCAATCAAATGATCTCGAAGCCGATGATCTATGATGAGATCGCATTGGGTTTACGCTTACGGAATATCTCTGAAGAACAGATCGCGGAACGGGTGGAAAAAGTGCTCAAGATTTGCGGGTTGGCTCCCTTCAAGAGCTGGCCCATCTCCGCGTTGAGTTATGGTCAGAAAAAACGTGTGACCATTGCCTCCATTCTGGTGCTTGATCCACAGATCCTTATTCTCGATGAACCGACCGCCGGGCAGGATTATCGCCATTACACCGAGATCATGGAATTTTTGGTGGAGATAAACAAGCTGGGGGTGACCATCATCATGATCACGCATGATATGCACCTGATGCTGGAATATACGCCGCGGGCGATCGTGCTGGCTGGGGGAAGAAAGATCGCGGACGCGGCTGCGTCCGTGGTGCTTACGGATTCGCGCGTGATCGAAGAGGCAAACCTGAAATTAACCTCCTTGTTCAACCTTGCCCGCATGGCGGGTATCAAAGATGGCACACAATTTGTGCAGGGGTTTATCGATTACGAAAGGCGGATCAAAAACCGATGAACGCAAAGATAAAACTCTTTTCGTACAATACTCTGGATACGCCCATTCACAGGCTTTCGGGGTTGACGAAATTGGTCTGCTTTTTGCTGCTCACCTTTGCGGTCATGTTTTCCTACGATATTCGTGTCATCCTTGCCGTGATGGTTTTTTCCATTGTTGTCCTGCGGGTTTCAAAGATCCAATATTCGCAGATCCGTCTGATGATTCTCTATGTATTGATCTTTGTAATCACTAATGCCGTGATTTCCTTCTTCTTCTCTCCGGAACAGGGTGTAAAGATCTACGGCACGCGGCATGATATCGCCAATTTGTACGGCGGATATAAATTAACATGGGAGCAGATTTTTTATCAGGTGACAAAATTTTTCAAATATTTTTCGGTCATCCCACTTGGAATTATCTTCCTGTTAACCACCAACCCCAGCGAGTTCGCCTCCTCGTTGAACGGCATCGGTGTCAATTACAAGGCTGCTTTCGCCGTTGCATTGACATTGCGTTACTTCCCCGATATACAGCGCGACTATCATGATATCAGCCAGGCGCAACAGGCGCGCGGTTTGGAGCTTTCCCACAAGGCAAAGTTCGCCGACAGGTTCAAAAACTCACTGCTTATTGTCATTCCGCTGATTTTCTCCTCCCTCGACCGTGTTGAACTGATCAGCAACGCGATGGATCTGCGTGGTTTTGCGAAGGGCAAAACCCGTACCTGGTATACATCCAAAAAATTGACAAGAGCGGATTATTTGGCTCTGGGTATCTCGGCGTTAATCCTCTTCGCCACCGTTTATGTATCCGTGTTCATCAATCGCAGTCGATTTTACAACCCATTCATCTGATGGGAAGATGTGCGCGTCCTTTTTTCAATGGTTTTGTTCCGGATAGATCTCGCCTGCCTCTACGCGTAAATGCAGGTGGTTTTCCTGCGGCGGGAAGGTGCAGGTGGCGTAATCGGTGAAAGCACAGGGCGGACTGTAGGCTTTGTTGAAGTCGATGAAAACATTTCCGTCTTCGTGCGGTTCGGTGTAATGATAACGCCCCGATGGATAGGTGGGATTCCCATTGGTCTCGTCCATGAATTGGATCCAGAGTCGGCGGTCAGGCAGTTCGCTTACGATCAGTTCGTGCTTGTGTCCATTCATTTCGAAGGTGACAAACCCTTCCATGTGTTCGTCAAGGATGGCGCCAAGGATATCGGGCATCTTCACAACCTTGGGCACCTCATAACGGGTATATGTGGCGAGGACGCGCCACTCCTCTTTAACGGGATACCACTCCCGGGGCGGAAAGACGCGGCGTTCTTCGCGGGTGTTGTCCCACAAACGGATCCCAACTCCCTTCGAGCGGCGGACGACGACCATGCGCATCTCATTGAACGTGATAAAGCTGGGCACATCCTCCTGGTCTGCATCGAGCAGCGCCGTTTTGGTTGCCATCCCGTTGACTTCCACAGGTGCCCCCGCTTCGACCTTCAGCGTAACGTTGTTACCGTCGAAGTCGAAAACGCCGAGCCTCTTGGGTGCCCGGGCGGGGAGCAGGATGTCGCTTTCAGGATCGGAACCGATGATGTTCTCGCCCGTGCGTAGCCAGAACAGACCCGCGAGTGCCAGCCAGCCGTTTTCGCGGCGCAGGTTGGTGTCCATTTCCTGCCGCCATTTCAGTATGTTGCTTTCGTATTCTTCGTTGGTCATGATGCGATTATACCTGTTCGATTGGATTGAAGATCTGAAGTTTATTGTGGATGGATGTCTCGTGATCGCAGCGTCGGATCATCCGCGGTACATCTCGCCCGCCTCCACGCGGAACGGAAGTTTGTTTCGTGGAGGCGCGAAGATGCAGGTTGCATATTCCGTGAAAGCGCAGGGTGGGCTGTAGGCGTAATTGAAATCAAGCATCACCCGACCATTCTTTACCGGTTCGGTATAGTAATACCGGCTTGGCGGGTAGGTCTCCTTGTTGCTTGTTTCGTCCCGGAACTTGATGAACAGCGTATGGCTTTTTGTTTCGGTCACATCGAGCTTGTATTTGACCCCGTCGAACTTGAATGTCACAAAACCATCGATGCGATCATCGACGAAGTCGCCAAACGTATCTTCATGCGGCAGTTGCTGTGAAGCGGGATAGCGCGTGTAACGCGCAGGGAAGCGAAACTTTTTGTTGATCGGGAACCACTTCAGGGGCGGGAGGGCGAAGCGGTCCATTCGTTCGTTATCCCAGATGCGGATGGCATAATTTCCGGCGTGCTCATGCAGGACCAGTCTCAGGGTCTCGTTCCATGTGATGAACGTGGGTTTCGCGTCTCTGCTGGACCTTAGAATTGCCTTCTGCGCCAACCGGCCGTTGACTTTCACCCGTACCCCTTCTGCTGCTATGAAACGTGCGACCCGGTTTTTCAATTCCGCAACACCGATGAATGTGGGGGCTCTTTCAGGTAGAACGACCTCACACATCGGATTCGAGCCGACCAGGTTCCTGCCCTCGTTCAACCAATGCAAACCCGCCAATGCCAGCCAACCGTTCTCGCGCACAAGATCGTCATACTTTTTTGCCCGCCATTGAAGGATTTCGTTTTCGTATTTAGTGGGTTTCGTTGCCATCGGTTGCTATTATACTTTGCGGCTTTGGGCTGTGAATTTGCAATTTTGTTATAAAAAACCCGGAGGCTTCCAGACCTCCGGGTTTTCGCACTACTCCTCCAGCGTGCTGACGTCGCCTTCGGGCAATCCTTGTGCCCTGGCTTTCAGGACACGCCGCATGATCTTGCCCGAACGCGTCTTTGGAAGTTTATCCACGAATTTGACATCCTCCGGCCGAGCGATCGGCCCCATATGAGTGGCAACGTGCTGGCGCAGTTCCTCTGCCAACTCGGGTGTACCGGTGATTCCTGCGCGCAACAACACAAAGCAATGGATGCCCTGTCCCTTGACCTCATGCGGAAGCCCGATCGCCGCCGCCTCCGCCACGGACGGATGACTCACCAAAGCCGACTCAACCTCCGCCGTCCCCAGCCTGTGACCTGAGACTTTGATGACATCGTCCACGCGGCCGATGATCCAGTAGTAACCGTCCTTGTCGCGCTTGGCAGAGTCGCCGGTGGTGTATTTGCCCGGGTTCTTCGACCAGTATTGTTTGACGTAGCGCTCGTCGTCGCCGTAGATCGTCCGCAACATGGAGGGCCAGGGATTCTTCAAGACGAGGTAGCCTTCCGTATCGTCCGGGACGGGATTCCCTTCCTCGTCCACAATCTCAGCCTCCTGCCCGAAGAACGGACGCGTGCCCGAACCGGGTTTGAGCGGAACCGTGGGAGTCGGCGTGATCATGAACATGCCAGTCTCGGTCTGCCACCAGGTATCCATGATCGGGCATTTCTCCTTGCCGATGACCTTGTAATACCACTTCCAGGCTTCGGGGTTGATCGGCTCACCAACGGAACCCAGCAACCGGAGCGAGGAAAGATCGTGCTTGTTGGGCCAGGCTTCGCCAAAGCGCATGAGTCCGCGGATGGCGGTGGGGGCGGTGTAAAGGATGGTGATCCCGTATCTTTCAACGCACTGCCACCAGCGATTCGGGTAGGGGTAGGTCGGTCCGCCTTCGAACATGAAGGAGGTCGCGCCGAGGATCAGCGGACCGTACACAATGTAGGAATGTCCCGTCACCCAGCCGGGGTCTGCCGCGCACCACCAGCGATCCTCCTCCTTGATGTCGAAGACATATTTCAACGTGGTATACGTGCCGACCATGTAACCGCCGTGCGTATGCAGGATGGCTTTGGGTTTGCCGGTGGAGCCGGAGGTGTAAAGGATGTAAAGCGGGTCTTCCGCATCCATCACTTCAGTGGGACATTTGCCATTGGCGATGGGGAGGGCGCACAGATCGTGGTACCAGTGATCGCGGCCCGCCTCCATGGGAATGTCGTTGCTGACGCGTTTGACCACGATGACATTCTCCACTGAAGGACAGCGCTTCAGCGCTTCGTCCACGGTGCGCTTGAGTTCGACGACCTTGCCGTTGTTATAACTGCGGTCCTGTGTGATCACGAGTTTGGACTGGCTGTCATCGATGCGTCCCTGCAAAGCATCCACGGAGAAACCGCCGAACACCACCGAATGGATCGCGCCGATCTTCGCGCATGCCAGCATGGCGAATGCGATCTCGGGAATGCGTCCCATGTAAATTGTGACGCGGTCACCCTTTTGCACGCCCATCGCCTTGATGATGTTGGCGAAGCGTGAAACCTCCCGGTTCATGGCGAAGTATGAAAACGTGCGGTGGTCCTTGCTGTCTTCGCTCTCCCAGATGAGAGCCAGTTTATTCTTGCGGTATGTCTTGAGATGCCGGTCAATGGCGTTGTGGACGATGTTTGTCTTTGCGCCCACGAACCATTTGAAGAACGGTTTGTTGGAGTCGTCCAGCACTCTATCCCACTTCTTGAACCACTCCAATTCCTCCGCTTCCGCCGCCCAGAAGCCCTGCGGATCTTTCAAGGCTTTTTCCGCCATCTCGTCCCAGTCCTTGACGTTCGCCTGGGCGACAACGCTCTCGGATGGATAATAGACTTCGCCTTCCATTGCCTTTTGTTTCTTTGTAGCCATCGTTACTCTCCTCTGAAATTGGATTAATGTCCTGTGTCAGACAGATGAAGTCATAAACTCCCAGGCCAGGGCATGGGCGCAAAGGATCAAACCGGCAAGCAGCAGTCCCTCCATTTGGAGTGGGTGCAAACCCAGGAGCCTTGCAAATCCAGGCAGGAGGGCGAAGAACAGGATCAGCCCATAGATAACGGGAACAACCCAACTGTTCCGGCTGAACGCACCTTTGGGATCCGCTTTGCGCGTTACCTGGATCAACCTGCTCGAATACGAGATCCCCGCTCCCGCCGCGATGACAAATACACCCTGCCAGATCAATGGGTTATCCAGGCCGACCTGCGCCGCGAGACTCATCACACCGGGAATCAAAAACGAAGCGTAAACGCCTCCCGCCATCCGTTTTCTCGCCTCGTCCGTGAACCATTCCAGTTTGTCTTTTACGACCGACCACCATAACCCGACCAGCGTGAAGCAGGTGGCCGCAGTCACGGCATAGAATGTGCTGATATCCATGCTCCTTTAATTCTCCTTTGGCGGTTTGAATTATAGGATATTTTATTGAAATACTCAAATTTTATGTCTAAACACTTATGTGTTGACAAAGTGACTGTCACCCCGGTTATTCGATCCAATCCAGAATCTTGTGCCACGCGCCCGCGAACGGCAGGAACCATGGAAAGCCGTTATACAGTCCCAGCGGCGCGCCGGGAAAATCGAATTGGGCGAAGGGATGTTCCGCGATATATCCCTCGATCATCGCCTCCGCAACTGTCTTTCCGAGATGGGTCGCCATTGCCACGCCATGCCCGGCATACCCAAGCGCGTAATACACTCCATCCTCTTCGCCTACATGCGTCATCATATCGAACGCGAAATCCAGCGTCCCGCCCCAAACGTATTCCACCTTTACATCTTTCAATTGCGGATACACCTGGATCATCTCGCGCCGTAAAATCTCGGCGCTTCTATTGATCGTATTTGCGGTCTCAGGGAAGAACGCCGCCCGCCCGCCAAAGATCAGGCGGTTATCCCAAAGCCTGAAATAATTCAGATAATGCTTGAAATCGAAGATCATGCGGTTCTTCGGGTTGAGTTCATGCGCCAGATCGTCCGGCAGTTTTTCGGTGGCAATGATGAATGAACCGATCGGGATGATCCTCCGCTGTAATTTTTTTGTGACATCGCCCGTATAACCGGACGTTGCCACCAGAACGGATTCCGCGCTTAATGAGCCCCTTTCTGTTTCGACGACGATCCGCTTCCCACTACGCTCGAGCCTGTTGACGCGCGCCCGCGCCTGGAGCGAAGCCCCGGCTTTTTCCGCCGCCCTCGCCAGCCCGACCACGTACTGCGCCGGGTTAAGTCCGCCGCTGGTTTCGTCAAGCAATGCGCCGTGATAAATATCCGAACCGATCTCGGTCCGCTGCTGGTTAGGGAATACCAGTTTCACCTTGTGATTGAACTCTTTATCCATGAATTCGACTTCGTCGATGAGCGCCTCAAAGTGACCCGGTTTGTTTGCCGTCAACAAATGACCGGTGCGCGCAAATCCGCAATCCATACCCTCTTCTTTGACGATCTGTTCAACCGTATCGATCGAATCAAGCGAACATTGGAACAACTGTCTGGCAAGACTCTTCCCGTATCTCTTGATCACGGTCTGCAACGGCAGTTTAAGCCCTGTCAACACCATGCCCCCATTGCGGGAACTCGCGCCCCAGCCGATGGTCTCTGCTTCGAGCACGATGACTTTCCGGCCGTGTTTTGCGAGAGTCCGCGCGGCGCTCAAGCCTGTGTAGCCTCCGCCGATGATGGCGATATCCACTTTATCGGGCAGGGGCGTGATCGTATTCTCCTCGCCGGGCATGGATGCCGTTGTGTGCCAGTAGTTGAGTTGTTCGGGCATGTTTTATGGTTCTCTTTTGTGATATTCCATCAATTGTCGATCTTTGCCCTGCCGTCCCCGCGGCGAAGCAGCGATCCCTGGAGCAGGATGCCGCCAAAGAACAGGATGATGAAGATGATCTGTGCACCTTCGGGGAAGAAAGATTCCATAACCAGGGATGCGCCTGCAAAGGATGACAACGTAATGATCGCCCAATCGAAAAGGAAACTGACGAGCGCAATCCCGATCAGGCCTCCGAGGATGTAAATGATCCAGGATGAGCCATCAAAGCCGAGCATGCCTGCCAGGACGGAGAGCGCATACCCGCCAGCCAGAAATCCTGCCACGCCGATGGCAATGGTTTGCAGGAAGACCGCCAGCATGGCAAAGATGAATCCGACGATGATCGCTATGACGATCGTCAGCCACTCCGGTCCCTGCATGAATCCGGACATGAATCGAATCCCGGTCACAAATCCCAATGCGCCAATAAACAGCCAGAAGAGTCTCCGCCCGGCGACGAGCAGGGCGACACCCAGGATTCCATTGATGAGACCAAGCATGTTTACCTCCGTTTGAACAGTCTATTCCAGTATCGCGTTCCAGTCCATTTCATGGAGCGTCTTGTGCAGGCGATGATCGTCATCGACAACGTAATATGTGATGTTCGTAAACACTTTCTGTGCGATCTCGCGCACCGGCTCCAGCGGCACGATGGCATCCAGCGTCCCGTGGATGATGATCGTTGGGACGGAAACAGTTTTACGATCCGGGTTGGAGACGAAGGGGGGAAGCATCAAGGCGGGGGCGAGCAGGACCAGTTTCCGCACTTGATCCGGATGCTCGCATGTAAAGATCGCTGCCATCAATCCGCCGAAGGATGAGCCGATCAGCGTCCAGTCATTTTTATCCGCAAGGATGGGGTGGAGCTGACTCATCCGCTCATCGAAGGAACCTTTGAAGTCCGGTGTGAGCATTCCGGGAAACCACTCGCGGAATTGCCGCGCCTTGCCGCTGTTGCTGTCGCTTTCGAGTCCGTGGAGATAAATGAGGCGGTTGGTATCCGGCATCAATTATCTTTCGGAATGTTTCTGCGCCTGGAAAGTGATGACCTGTACCAGCCCGCCAATGAGGAAGAGCGCGGCGCTTGCCAGTGTTTTGGGAGTTTGGGCAAGAGGCAGAAGACCTGCAATGAAATAGACGCCAACCAGACAGGAGACGATGATCATTGCCCATTCAGTAAAGATGCCGATGATGAGCGCTCCAAGTACACTGCCCACAATGAACGGCAGAAGTGGGATGGCGAGTACGCCGGGGGCATAGATCTCACTGAGCACATACCCACCGACGAGAAAGCCAGTGACATAAAACCCGGCGCGCTCGTTGATAAGAGTGAGGATCGCGGCGACGACCGCAAGCGTAATTAGAAAGGCGGTTTCTGCCCAGGGAGGCCAACCGCCAGGGAGGAGGGGGACGAGGCGTATGCCAATGAAAAACGCCATGGCGGCTGAGAAGAGAAAACTGAGTTCACGACCCAAAAAAAGCATGATTGCACCGGCAATGCCACTTACGATCGTCATGTTTTTCTCCTTTCGTTCACGGTTGCCTTATCTTCTTGTGCGCAGGATCTCGCGCAGGCCTGTCTGAAGCTCGCCCGGTAGTTCGGGCGACATGCGCCTTAATGATACTGCAAGGAGCGGACTTTTTGTTTTCGTCAGTATCTGTTGCAGGAAGAAGATTGTTTCATCGGGGGAGGCTTTATGGAGCGCAATGATCAATTCCTGCAGATCGAATTGCAGCGCGGCGGGTGACGCCTTGAGGACGGGCTCCACGAGTTCAAAGACCGGCGGCAGGTTGTCGAATTCGGGCTCGGTGACCAGCGGTACGAGCGCCTGCAAGCCGTTCGACCACATGCGCTGGCGGGCGGGGTGCAGCCATTCCTTGACCAGTATTATAAACAGATCGGGCGTTTCTTTGCGCAGGCGCGTGAGACTCGTGGTGAGCAGCGCGGCGCGGACGTTTGGGTCGCGCACGGCTTGTGTCCATGCGGTGAGGCGGGCGAGCAGGCGTTCCTCCTGCGGAGGGATGCGTCCCAAAAGAAATGCGGCAAGCAGCCGGGTTTCCAGCCAGCCTTCGTCCCAGAGGGCATCGGCAAGTTCGAGCGCCTGGATGGGCTTCTTTTCCGCGAGAGGCGCCAATTCCGTTTCGATCTGGCGAAGGACGACAGGCGGCGTTCGATATGTGGGAAGCACCGACGATGGCGCCACGCCTTGACTACGCAATGTGCGGTTGACGTAATAATCCAGCATCTCACGATGCTCACGCAGAAATTCCGCCGGCTGGTCGAACAGGTCAGCCAGTTGCGCAGATTGCTTTTTGAGGCGGGCAAGGTCAATGGCGGGCATAAAATCGAGTTGTCATTGCGAGGGCGGTGTTGTTCCGCCCGAAGCAATCTCCTACGAAATGGGGGATTGCTTCGTTGCCCTTCGGGCTCCTCGCAATGACATTGTGATTAATACGCTTTTGCGAAATAGACTTTTCGTCTGGCAGGTCTGCCGCAGACGATGCAGGTGCCTTCGCCTTCGGGCTGGTTCAATGGGATGTTGCGGGTTGTGGCTTTGGTATCCTGCTTGACCCTGGCTTCGCATTCGGCAGACTCGCACCAATAGGCGAACGCCCAGCCATCGGCAACGATTTGCTTGAGGTCTTCGTAATCTTTGGGCTCGTGGACGTTGGCATTGAAGTAGTCGGTGGCGCGCTTGAGGAGGGAGGATTGTACATCGGCGAGGAGCCCGTTCACGGTCGACGCGAGATCCGCCTGTGAGACAAAGGTCTTGCCCTCCTTGCCGGGCTTGTCGCGGCGGGCAAGCGCGACGGATCCCTTTTCGACATCTTTGGGACCGATCTCCACGCGGAGGGGGACGCCCCGCATCTCCCAATCGTTGAATTTGAATCCGCTGCTGACGTTATCGCGGTCGTCCATTTTGACGCGGATCCCGGCTTCCTTCAGTTCCAAGAAGACGCGGTCAGCAACATCCATCACTTTACCTTTCTCGGCATCGTTCCTGAAGATGGGCACGATGACCGCCTGGATGGGTGCGAGGCGGGGAGGCAGGACCAGGCCCTGATCGTCGCCGTGCACCATGATGATCGCGCCGATGATGCGCGAGGAGATCGCCCAGGAGGTGGTCTCAGCGTATTGCAGGGTGTTCCCCCGGTTCAGGAACTGGATGTCGAACGCCTTGGAGAAGTTCGTGCTGAAATAGTGCGATGTACCGGATTGCAGCGCGCGTTTATCCCACATCATCGCTTCGATGGATGTGGTGGTGTGCGCGCCGGCAAAGCGTTCGGTCTCGCTCTTGGTGCCTTTGATGACCGGGATGGCAGCTTCCTCGTAGCAAAAACGCTCGTAGATATCGAGGATGCGATACATCTCCTCGAGGGCTTCCTCGGCGCTGGCGTGGGCGGTATGACCTTCGTGCCAGTAGAACTCGGCGGTGCGCAGGAAGAGTTTGGTGCGCAGTTCCCAGCGCAGCACGGAGCCCCACTGCACGATCAGGACTGGCAGGTCGCGCCATGATTTGATCCACTTGGCATACATGTGCCCGATGATGGTTTCGGAGGTGGGGCGCACCGCCAGCTTTTCTTCGAGTTCTTCGCCGCCGCCGTGCGTGACCACTGCCAGTTCGGGCGCGAAGCCTTCAACGTGTTCCTTCTCCTTTTCAAAGAACGAGAGTGGGATCAACGTGGGGAATGCCGCGTTGACGTGACCGGTCTTTTTGAATTCGGCATCCAGCCAGGAGGTGATGTTCTCCCATAACGCCCAGCCGTAGGGTTTGACGACCATACAGCCGCGCACGGGCGCGTAATCGGCCATATCCGACCGGACGACGAGTTGGTTGTACCATTCTGCAAAATCTTCTGCACGGGTGGGTAATTTTTCTTCAGCCATTTTTCCTCAAATTTGGTTTCAGGTTTAATGTTGTCAGGTTCAAGGTTGTCAGGGTTACGGTTGAACTTTTAACCTGCAACCTTCCAACTTTCCAACTGTTTTACAGCAGTCTGAACATCCGGCGCGAACGACAATAATTCACGTTGATGCGCGGGGGTATATCCATCCAACTTCGTGAAGACCTGATCGAAAACGGACTGCCAGCCGTCGCCGATCAGGATGAGCGGCCTCCGGTGCAGGGATTCCACGATCATCAGGTTCCAGGTCAGGGCGATCTCGGTCAACGTGCCGGGGCCTCCGGGGAGGGCGAGCGCCGCGTCGCAGCCTTCGATCAAAGCCTGCAATCGTTCAATGAGCGTTTTCTTGCGCCATTCCTCTTTCACCCAGCGATTGGGCGCCACCTTGCGCCAATTTTCGATCTCCTCACACGTCACACCGATGACGTGACCGCCCGCTTCCTGCGCGCCGCGCGAGACCGCCTCCATCGTGCCGATGTAGCCGCCGGTGAGGACGGTGTGTCCGCGTTGCGCGAGCAGGCGTCCGAGGAGTAAAGCCTCCTCGAAAGCGGATTCGCCTTCCCTGGGTTGTGAGCCGCCGAATACTGTAATGTTCATAACCTTCAAACTCCGGTGGTCGAGTAGGCGGTGATTGTTCCGCCGTACCGAGACCCACCGATAACTAAAATAATCTTGCTTACATTGTGGTCTCGGTACGTCCCGCAAAGAGCGTACGGGACTACTCGACCACCGGGTTATTTATCCCATTCTCTCTTTTTATTCACTTCGATCTTCTTCAACACCGCCTGCTCCAGGTCGATGCCTGACACAGACGCCAATTGCAGGAGGTACAAGGTCACATCCGCCAGTTCGCTGCCGAGTTCCTCGCGGTCCTTGATCTCCTCGGTGAATTGGAAATGCTCCAAAATTTCCGCGGCTTCGATGGCGAGCGAGACCGCCAGGTTGCGCGGTGTCTGCGGACGTTTGCTGTCCTTTGCGTACCAGCCTTTCGATTCGACAAGGCGGTGCATTTCTTCGGTGAGTCCCTTGATGTCCATAACGGTATCAACTTTCAGCTTGGGATGATGCGGGCGCGTCCAAATAAAAAAAACGGCTCGCCAGAGTCTGGGAGCCGCAGGTTGACGTGATGAATTGAACCTTATCCAGACCAGGCAGGTTTATGTGTGCTCTCAGGGGACGGCAACGGGTTCAACATAATAAAATCGATTATACCTGAAAATACATCCGATGGCTGCATCAATTTAGCGGGTAAAATAGAGCAGGAGGTTTGGAATGCCGCCTTTTCTTCAGTTCGTGATCCGCCGTTTTGTGGCGGTTCCGATAACGCTTTTGATCATAACCATGGCATTATACGCGGGGGTGATGTTGACTCCGCCTGAGGCGCGTGCCGACTTGTACATGCCGAACACCAATCGGGCAATGACGGAGGACCAGATTCGCAGGCTCAAGGAGAATATCATCAAACGGTATCACCTGCGGGACCCCTATCCGGTGCAGTACTTGTTTTGGGCGCGGTCCCTTTTCGACGGTACCTGGGGATATAGCCCCTCGTTGAATGATAATGTTCTGCCTTCCCTCTTGAGACGGACCCCCGCCACTCTCGAACTTGCTTTGTATTCGCTCCTGCTTTTGATCCCATTGGGACTGGTCAGTGGTGTGATGGCTGGCTGGAAAAAAAGTGGATCGTTCGATAGAGGGTTCCGCTCTCTGGCTTTTCTCAGCACTTCCGTACCGCCGTTCATTCTGGCGATCATTCTTCTTTCGGTCTTTTACATTAACCGGAATTGGTTTGCACCCGGAAGGCTCGATCTTGCCTATACTCTTGAATTGTCGGAGGGAGGCTTCAAGGCTTATACGGGAATGATGACGATCGACGGTTTCCTGAACGGACGGATCGATATTGTGGAAAATGCCTTCCGTCATCTTGTAATGCCGGTTTTCACGCTGAGTATTTATCACTGGGCGACTCTGGGACGCGTGACGCGGGTATCCATTCTGGGAGAGGAAAGGAAGGAGTATGTGATCGCTGCGAGGGCGCGCGGGGTCATCGAACGCAGGATCGTGTGGAAGCACGTTTTCCGCAACACCCTTACCCCATCGCTGACCAGCATGACCCTCTCGGCGACCTCCATTGTGACCGGCGTGTTCGTTTCCGAGATCATTTATAACATCAACGGGGTATCGGGAGTCATTGTGCGCGCCATGCAGGGTGTGCCCGATGCACCCGCAGCACTCGGTTTTGCGATCTACAGTGTGATCATGGTGCTGCTCCTGATGTTCGTGCTGGATGTGGCGCAGGCGATCCTCGATCCGCGCGTGCGCGAGGGGGTGTTGAAGACATGAGCCGGACACGATTGTTTTTCAGACGCTGGCAGAACTGGCTGGGGTTTCTCCTCATCCTTTTCTATGCATTCGTTGCGATTGCCGCCCCCTATCTGTCGCCGAACGACCCGAAAAACCCGGGTCCGTTCATGCGTGTGGGCAGGGCGTTTGAGTCACGTCCGCTGCCACCAGATGATAAAGCCGTTCTTGGGCTGTTGCCGCGCGGCATCGATGTGTATCACGCGCTGGTCTGGGGTTCGCGCGATGCGATGCGGTTCGGCCTGATCGTTGCCATGAGCACCGCCCTGTTTGGGATCGTCTATGGCGCGGTCTCAGGCTACGCGGAAGGAATAGTAGGCAACACGATGTTGAGGATCGCGGATGCATTCCTGGCATTTCCGCCCATTGCAGGCGTGGTCTTCCTTCAGCAACTTTATATGACGACCGTTTCCGCGCTGGGAGGATTCGTATACCCCGGCGTGATTTTCTTCTACACGGATGAACCTGTCAATAGACCATTGATCCAGGCTCTGCTCGAGAGCGTCGACCCTCTTATGTTAAGTTTGATCGCATTTTCCTGGATGCCTTTTGCGCGGTTGGTGCATTCGATCGTGATCACGTTGAAGCAGACCGATTTCATTCAAGCGGCGCGGGCGCTGGGCGGAAGTCCGCTCTGGATCATCCGCAAGCATATCCTGCGTAATTCCACGGGTCCCGCTGTGGTTCTGGCGGCGCGTGATGTGGGAGGCGTGGTCCTGTTGCAGGCAACCCTGACATTCATCGGCATTGGCGGAGGTTCGGTCTGGGGTCAGATGCTGGCGGATGGACGCAACTGGATCCTGGGCCCCGGTGGAAGCCTGCTCACGTATTGGTGGGTCTTCCTGCCGCCCACGCTGGCTGTAACCATATTTGGGGTTGCGTGGAACGTGTTCGGCGACAGTTTGAACGATGTTCTGGTCCCCACCGCTCACGTTGATGCCTTTCCGGGGCGTTCCCTTCGAAAAATGAAGAAGCAGAAAAAAGCGGAGCCATTACCGGCGCCTGGCAGTGACACCTCCGGCATAATTCCAACGGGCCCAGCTGGATCAACTTCCATTGTCGGAGATCGCGGATCGAAGCAAACGCCGGTTGGTGACTCCAGGTCGAATGGGTTCGATCCCGTTTTGCGCGCTGCACGCGAAGATCTCGCGCGCGGCGATCTGCCTCGTGCGCTTCACGCCTACAACCATTTGGTCCAGCGCGGCAGGCTGATCGATGAAATCCTCCCCGACCTGGCGCAGCTTGTAAAAAAGCATCCTCGCGATCCGCGAGTCTGGCAGACGCTCGGCGACGCGTTGACGCAGGCGGGGGATTCGGTCCACGCGGCACAATCGTACGAGCAGGCGCGCAAATATGGGAATTAGCCGCTTCATTTGATTTTGGAAGATGATCGAACTGTGACAAACCACAATCTCGCGGAATCCTTGAAACAATCCCTCCCGGAGGAACGACTACACCTGCTGCGCCTCGTGGCGGATGTGGCGGGCGGGCTTGGGTTTCCGATCTATATGGTCGGCGGTTCGGTGCGGGACATGATGCTTGGTCGCCCGACCAACGACTTTGACCTCACCGTGGAGGGGGACAGCGCCGAACTTGCAGAATATGTTGTAAAAAAGATCGGCGGCAGGGTTTTGATCCATTCCAAATTTGGGACTGCCACCTGGGTGTTGACCGAGTCAACGTTCAGGCATTTGAGCGTCCCCTCCTTTCAATTCCCGGATACTCCGCTTTCGTTCGATTTGATCTCGGCGCGCTCTGAAACTTATTCGCAGCCCGGCGCGTTGCCCACGGTCGCGCGCTCCAACATCGAAGCCGACCTGCGCCGCCGCGACTTCACTGTCAACGCCATGGCGATCCGGCTTGACGGATTCCATTTTGGGGAACTGGTCGATCCATTAAACGGGCAGGCAGACCTCGAGCGCGGATTGATCCGGGTCCTTCATCCGAATTCATTCATCGATGATCCGACGCGCATGTTCCGCGCGGTCCGTTATGCCGGACGAATCGGGTTCAAGCTCGACCCTGAAACCCTGGGGCTGATCAACTCTGAATCACGCCGGATACTTTCCCAACTCAGCGGAGAACGCCTGCGTCACGAGTTCGATCTGATCTTCGATGAGGAGAATTCTTCCGCGTTGTTGGCGCGCCTGGCGGATCTGGATTTGCTCGACCCGATCCATTTTGCGCTGGCGAGCGCCGTACGCCAACTGCCGGAACTCGAAGACCCGAACCCGGCGTATGGTGAATTTGCGGTCCCCGAAATCCTCCAATTCCGCGAAGCGCTCGGCTGGACGGTGTGGTTGATGCCGCTATCCGTCGCGAATATCGAAGCAATTGCAGAACGTCTGGATTTCCCCGCCGTGTTGATAAAGTCGGCGCGGGCGGCTTCGAAGTTGCACGCAGATGTCCAGCGCTTTGTGGAGCGGGAACCCGGCGAATGGACCTTTTATCTCGATGAGCTGCCTTCGCTGGCGGTGTACGCCGTGTATCTCGCGGACTTGGAACCTGCTCTGCGCGATTATCTTGCGAAGTGGCAATATATCAAGCCGAAGACCACCGGCGATGATCTTATACAACTCGGCCTGGAGCCGGGACCGAGATATGCCGAAATTCTCCGCCGTCTGCGCGCCGCCCGTTTGAACGGGGAAGTGAAGACCGACGAGGAGGAAGCAATGATGTTGAAAGGTATGATTGGTACCTGATATTGCGTAAAAGGCTGTAATTTGGGACTCGCCCTGCTATAATACGTTGGGAAATCCTCATGCCGGAAAGAAAAACCACTCCCGTCAAACAACTCGATGAGCGCCTGCCTTACCGCCTGCGCGAACAGTTCATGTCCATACCGGAGCTGGCTTTGTTCCGTGTCCTGCAGGGGATGGTCCGGGGGCATTACGTCGTCTGTCCAAAGGTGGCGCTCAACGATGTCTTCTACATCGTCCGCCCGAACGAGAACGTTCATTTCTTCAACAAGATCTTCCGCAAACATGTGGACTTTTTGCTGTGCGAGCCGGATACGCTCAAACCCGCGATCGGCATCGAACTGGTCAAGCCTGTGGCGAAGAACGAGACGCGCGAAGCCGACCAATTCATGGAAGACCTGTTCCTCAGCGCGGGACTTCCGCTTGTGCATGTCCCTTCGAGTGAACGTTATTCGGAGAACGACCTGGCGGAGTTGTTTCAACTCGCGGTCATGAAGGTCAGGGAGACGGGATCGCTTCGCGCGACGGCGGAAACTGATTCTGTGCCGATGTGCCCGGTCTGCGGCCGGATGATGGTCCTCCGCATCCACCGCAATGGATCGAACGCGGGGAAAAAATACTACGGTTGCATGGATAGTCCCAAATGCAGTGGGGTGGTGGAAATAGGCTAACCGGGTATTGGCGTTTCTTCGGCAATAAGATTCCTTGCCCGCAGAAGTTTGAGCACTCCAAGCGCAACTCCCACACACAAGTATCCAAAGATCAGGCTGAAGCCTCCCAGCATCACCGATTGACCGACCAGTTCCCTGGTCAGTTCTGCGAAACTGTCTGCAGGCAGGGATACCAGAAGCAATTCGACGAGCATGAGGGCGACCAGGAGGAATGGCGCGACCACTCCCGCCTTGTACAGTATTGCCGCTGATCTGCCCCGGCTCCAGAACCATAGCCCGATCGCCAGGATAGTGTAGGGTACAAACCAAAGAAGGATCCCAAACGCGTAGAAGAAGACCGGCATGAATACTGTATTCAGGAATTCTGGCGTTTCCAACGACGAGAGGCCAAAGACGATCAACGCGCAGAGAATCCAGAGAACATAGGGGAACAACAGGGCAAGCCCAAAATAGGTTCGCGGTTTCATGAGTAGTGCCTTTCCAATTCCGAGGCGTATTTCATACCGATCGAATCCTTGTTCGCTTTCAGCCAATCCTTGAAATACGTTTTCCCTCGCGCAGGTTCCTTTGAGACCAGCAGGTCCGCCATCAGTCCATCCACCTCTTCGGGGGTGAGCATCACATCCTTCACAAAGAGACTCAGGAATTGCGCAGCAAGCAATGCCAGCCGCGGCGGAACAGAGATCAAGGGTCGCGTCGCGCCGATGGTCCTGCCGATCAATTGCACCAATTCCTTGAAGGTGTAGGCATCGGGACCAACCGCATCGATGATGTAATTTTCCCTGCTGTACACGGCCTCCACGGCGAGGTCCGCCAGATCCTCCACGAACACGGGTTGGATCCCATACGATCCGTCACCCGGAATGAGGAAGAACGGGAACCGTCTCAACAGGAATGCGATATTGTTGATGAGGATGTCTTCTCCGCCGCCGACCAAAACCGTGGGACGCAGGATCGCGTGAGATATTCCCGAATCGATCACGGCTTTTTCGTTTGCCGCCTTGCCCCAGTAATAAGGCAGATGCGAATTCGCCGAGGGATTGGCGATGCTGATGTGGACGATTCGCCTGAAGCCTGCGGCTTTGGCGGCATTGACCAGTTTGCGCGTGTTCTCGACGGCGCGCGGCTGGGTGTTTTTTCCCTTGTCGAAGCGTACCCAGTACGTATTGACCAGCACCTCCACGCCCTGCAGGGATTTGGTCATGCCAGCCTCATCGAAATCCAGTGGGTAAGCTTTGACCTGCCCGTCGAACGGATCGGGGCGGTCCGGATGCCCTGTCAGGGTGATGACTTCCTCGCCGCGGTCCAACAACCGCCTTGTGATGTATTTGCCCGAATAACTGAATGAACCTGTGACTGCGATTTTCATTTTGCCTCAGCTTTGGGTTGTCTCGGCGCGACGAGCGCAAAGAAAGATACGATGATCCCGATGCAAATCAGTGCTAGAAGTAACCCGCCCAAATTGCCGCTCAGTTTTCCGGCAACATTGAAGAATAAATCTTCCATGTTGCTGAATTCGGGCCTGTAATTCATGGCAAAGATTACCGGTAAGCCGATCAGCAGGATATTGGAGAATGCGGTCCAGAACTGGGCGCGTTCCTCCGTTCCGCAAAGGTCAACGAGCACTTTGCGTAGGTGTGGACGAAGATACCCAACGATCATAAAAACGATCAGGAACGTAAGGACCAACTGAACGAGAAAAGAAACGATTGTGCTCATGGTTTGCTCCTATTTCAAAACGCCTAATATTTTGGTGACATTGGAAAGCCCCAGGCTCTCCAGTTTGATGACCGCCTTTGAAAGGCTGTCGATTGCATCGAAGAATTCCTGCAATGCCTGCACGCGCGCATAGACGAAATTCCATTCCTCGTTTTCCACCCAGTTATCCTCCATGGCTGTGAGCGTATCCCTGACCGAACGCACCGCGCGGTCGAACTCGGAATTCTGACGCTCTTGCAAGATCGAACGGATCGCGGCGTAGAAGTCTGTTTCGGCGGTGTAATAGTCTTTGCGGTCGCCGAGCTTCGTGGAGCGGTGCACCAGTCCCATGCGCGCCAGTGTGCGGATCTCGGTGCTGACCGCACCTTTGGTCAATCCGGTCTCTGTGACGATCTCGTCGAGAGACAGCGCTGTGGGGGAGATGTATAGCACGGCAAAGATGGCGCCCATCCCTTTGGGGAAGCCCCAGAAACGGCTGATCTGGCTTATCCCCTGGGTGAAATCCTTTTTGATTTTTGCAAGTGATTGAGACATGGCATTTCTTTCATTGAGTACGTTTAGTAATTACTAAACGTAATATACAATAATGGATGATTTATGTCAAGTGGAAAATTCTGCGTGTAGGCAGGTCGGTGGATATTTTTTGAAATGGGCGATCGCAGTACGGAAAAATGGATTGCTGATCTGCGCGGCGGATTAAGGTTCGGCGTAGAACATGCGGAATAATTCTTCCCCCGTCTTTCCACCTGCGATTTCGTTGTATCCTTGAATCGTGACCCGAAAACCGATGCTTTCTGTTGTTGATTTTTCGAATCGGAATTCAACAATTCCGGGATTGGGCCCTGCAAGCAGATCAGGCGGAAAATCATTTACAACCTGCATCACCTGCATGATCCAATTCCCGAAGGTTTCATGATCGCTTAAATCTGTGACCGATAGTTTGACATAAAAATCTGTTTCCATTGCGAGGAACTTGATCACCTGTCCATCGTGGGCAACGCAGTTTTCTCCGAATGCCGAGACCCGCGAAGTGCTTTGGGGATTCAAGGCTTTGATTGCCCGATCGAATTGTGCGCTGAGTTCCGGAAGGTCCCGGTACGCCCATTGATAGCCGCATTCCTGTTGCCAGGTTGATAGCGTTGGAACATTTCCGTCGGGCGGCTGATCGATATGGGGAGTTGCAATTGTGGCGATGAACTTCGGGATGGGCGCCGCCTGAGTCAGATCGATATCATCGAGTGGGTCGAAAGGCGTCAGGCTTGGGCTGGTTGTGGACTCTGTTCGAGAGGGGACAATGCCCGGGGAACACGCGCCCAGAATCAAGGTCCAGAGGAGAAGCGTTCTGATCAATTTCATCGTTTGCGCCCTGGCCTGATTTTATCCTTTTCTCATCTTAATTCCCGATTTTTGTTTGGGTATCAAGGATGTTCATCACTTTGCTGATAAAAATCCGTGCGATATAAAAAGGACGTGATGACACTCCTGGAAGTTCCTTCGGGGAAGCGCGCCCGTCTTGTGAAAGTGCATGATTCGTTGCGGGCGAAATTAAAGACTCATGGCTTGCACATTGGAGACGATCTGCGCATCCTGCGGGTTGCGCCTCTGGGCGGTCCGTTGTTGGTTGAGGTGAACGGGCGCGAGATCGCATTGGGGCGGGCGGTCGCCGAAAAAATCTTTGTAGAGGTCGAATGAGAGTCGCGTTGATCGGTCAGCCGAACTGCGGCAAGAGCACCCTGTTCAATCAGGTGGCGGGATACAAAGCCGAGACGGGTAATTTCAGTGGTACGACGGTGAAATTTACTGAGAGCCGTGTGCGCGTCGCGGGCGAGATCATCGATCTGGTGGACCTGCCGGGCGCGTATACGCTCGAAGGCGGAAGCCCGGCGGAGATGGAGGCCGTTCGGTATTTGCAATCGCGGGAGGTGGATGTCATCATCAATGTGGCGGATGCAACGCATCTTGCGGCGGCTCTCGAACTCAGCCTTGAACTGCTCCCGTTAAACAAGCCTGTGGTCCTTGCCCTCAACATGATGGACGAAGCCATTCGCATGGGATTTAAGATCGATGGCGGGGGCCTGGCGCGTGAACTGGGGATTCCCGTTCTGCCGCTGGTCGCCAGCAAGGGACGCGGTGTCAAAGGATTGTTCTTGAAAAGTCTGGAAGCCGGGAGAAACGGAAAGACGGTAAATTCAAACGGCAGTCCTTCCGCGGAGGCGCGGCATGTGCAGGCGAAGGAACTCTCGCATAAATATCTTGCGCAGGGCGAACGAGTCCTTGCCCTGCGCGACCGCCTGGATGATGTTCTGCTCCATCCTGTGTGGGGATATGCGATCCTGTTGTTCGTGCTTTATTTGTTCTTTCAAATGGTGTACGGCATCGGGAAGATTACCGAACCTCCCCTGCTTGCCCTGTTCGATGCATTGACCAATCGCGCCTTGTCCCCATTTCAAGGCGGCGGATTGATCGCGGAGATCGTTTTGGGTGTGATGCAGGGCATCGCGGCGGGCGTCGCGATCGTGATCCCGTATCTCCTGCCGTTCCTGCTTGGTCTGGGCATCCTCGAAGATATCGGGTATCTGCCGCGCATCGCCTTCCTGATGGATTCGTTGATGCATCGGATCGGATTGCACGGCAAGGCCATCGTGCCGTTCATCCTTGGCTATGGCTGCAATGTGCCCGCTGTCATGTCCACGCGGACATTGGAGGAACCGCGCGACCGTTATCTCGCCGCGGCGCTGGCGACGCTTGTTCCGTGCGCGGCGCGGCTGGCAGTGGTGTTTGGGTTGGTGGCGTTCTATCTGGGTCCGCTTGCGGCGTTCGCTCTTTACCTTTTCAATTTGCTGATCATCGCAGTGACGGGGCGACTCCTCTCGAACATGATGCCGGAGGATACGCCCGGCTTGATCATGGAAGTCCCGCCGTATCGTGTGCCCACCTTGCGGAACGTCAGCAGCAAGGCATGGTTCCGCATGCGCGAGTTTGTGGTCGAAGCCTGGCCCGTGCTGATCGTAGGCAGCGGGATTTTGGCGATCCTGAATTACTTCAATTTTGCAATGGTCTTCAACTGGCTGGTGCGCCCCGTGACATGGATCATGGGTCTGCCCTCCGAAGTGGGCATCCCGTTGATCTTTGGGATCCTGCGAAAGGAATTGTCGCTCGTGATGTTGAGCCAGGCGTTGGGGACCGTGAATTTTGACATGGCTTTGACGACCACCCAGATGACGGTCTATGCCACGTTTGTAATGTTCTACGTTCCGTGTCTTGCCACGCTTGCCGTTTTGAAGCGCGAACTGGGAACGCGCGCGATGTTTTATATTGCCGCCCTCACAGTGATCGTCGCTTTGTTTGCGGCATCGCTGGTGAGAGGAATAATGACCGTTTTATAGGTGGGGGATCACTTCAAAATATCCGCCGCGGCGGAAGCCATCAACGCGACCCCGCGTACCAGGGCTTCCTCATCGAAATCGAATTTGGGGTGATGGTGACCGTAATCGAGATTCCGTTCCCTGTTGTTCGAGCCGATGAAGAAATAACATCCCGGCACCTTCTCCAGCATGAACGCCATGTCCTCCGCTCCCATCGTCAAATAACCTTTTGTGTTCAGACCGGATTCAGACAGCACATTTCGGGCGGTTTCCTGCACTTTGTGTGTGACTGTCTCGTCATTGATCAATGCCGGGGTCAGTCGTTTGATGTTGATCTCAACCTGACATCCCATTGCCTGCCCGACGCCGCGCACGATCTCTTCGAATCTCTTTAGAACCTTTTGCCTGACCCCGACATCGAATGTGCGGATCGTCCCCTCGAGCATCACCTCCTGCGGTATCACGTTGAACGCCGTCCCACCGTGGATCATCGTCACGCTGATAACGGCTGTTTCCAGCGGCGCGACATTACGTGCCACAATGCTTTGCAACGCGGTGACAATATTTGCCGCGGCAACCACCGGGTCCACCGTGGCTTCGGGAATGGCGCCATGCCCGCCTCTGCCGGTGACCTTCACCTTGAACTCCTCCGCGCCGGCCATGACGGGGCCGCTGGCTACCTCGATCCAGCCGAGCGGCTTTTCGTTCCAGAGATGAAGCGAGAGGCACATGTCCACTTTCGGGGAATCGAGCACGCCATCGCGCATCATCATCTCCGCGCCGCCGACTTCCTCGCCGTTGTTGCCTTCCTCGGATGGCTGAAAGCAGAACTTGATATTCCCAGCCAGATCATTTTTATGCTCGTTCAATATCCTGGCGACGGTCAGACCAATTGCCGTATGACCATCATGCCCGCAGGCATGCATGACGCCTTGATTCTGCGATGCATATTCCGCCCCCGTCTGTTCTGTGATGGGCAGGGCATCCATGTCGAAACGAAGCAAAAGTGTCGGTCCGGGTTTGCCGCCCTCGAGCATTCCAACAACTCCGGTCCTGCCGACTCCCTTGGTGACTTCGATCCCAAGTGCTTCGAGTTCCTTTGCAACGATGCCGCTTGTGCGGATCTCCCGGAATCCCAGTTCGGGGTGCATGTGGAAATCGCGCCGCAGGGACTGGGTGTAGGGGAAGAGTTCACGGGCTTTGGAAAGAAAGTTATTCATGCCTGCCTCTGAATTTCGCCATGTTCGATGCGGACCTCGATTGAAAAACGTCGCCGGGTGGGTCGGTTGCGGGGAGTTATTTGTACCTCACCACACGGAAGGCTTCCTCATATCTCGGATTCTCTTCCGTGCTGCCTTCAGCGCGGCGGGACCTGAACCGTTCGATCAGCTTTTCCGCATCCTGCACCTGGGTCTTATGTTGGAGGATGGCGTTTAGTTTAACCTCCCACGTTTCGGTGACATCCATTGTTGTGTTGGGTTGTTGCGTCAGCGAACACCATACTTCCCTTGGCATGTGGGGTTCGAACCCCTCCTCGAGCAGTTCAGGGAAATAGACGAGATTGCCCGCCGCCGGGAAAACCGCGTCGAGCACAACCTGCCCAGCGGCGCGGTGATCGGGATGGTTGATCCCGTATGTGGCAAAGAGATTTTGCGGATCGCAGGTGATGAGGATATCCGGTTTGTGCCTGCGGATCTCACGCACGACCTCGCGGCGCAGGTTTATATCCGGGACGAGGTAGCCATCGGGATTGTCCATGATGTGGACCGCTTCTACACCGATGACCTTTGCCGCCGCGTATTGTTCTTCGTGTCGGATGGCACATAATTTATCGGGTGTCATATCCGGATCGGTGGTGGGATTAAAGCCCTTGTCGCCGCAGGTCAATAATTGATAGGTGATGTGATGTCCGGCGCGCGCCCATTTTGCGAGGGTTGCGCCGCAAAAGAATTCAGGGTCATCGGGGTGGGCGAGGATGACGAGGATGTTTTGAGGGGAGTCCCAGATGCCGGGGAGGGGAGTGTCAGATGCCATTTGTCAGATTCCAACTTTCGGTGGGATAAATTTTGGGTTTACGAATCAGGCGTCGGGTTGGGGTGAAGCGTGCACGGGTCCAGGAAAAATGCCGGGATGAGGAAAATCCATCTGCTGCAAAGCGCGCTGAAAGTGCGAATATCCAAAAAAAAGACAGAGGCAAAACAATTGCCCCTGCCTTACAGTTAATTCTGGTTATTCTTGCGCGGGCTGGATTTGCCGCATGTGCATCCGCCGGTGTTGTGACGGTCGCATGGCGCTTCGGATTTTCGCCGCAATGCCTCGAGTTCGTCCCACGGTTGCAGGTCTTCGCGTTCGAAGGTCTCGGTGAACTTTTTGCCTTCATCGCTCTCGAGGAGCACCACCACTTTGTTGGACATGGGCAGCACGTCCACAACCTTGCCCTCGCCCTTGGGGGTGCCGACGCGTTTGTTGCGTTTGGGCAGTTGTTTGCGAGCCTCGACATATTGCTGGTATTCGTAGATGAGGCAACAGCGCAGGCGCCCGCACATGCCCGTGATCTCATTGGGCGTGAGCGAAATGCCCTGTTCCTTTGCCATCTTGATCGAGATGGGTGAGAAGTCGGTCAGGAATTTGGAACAGCACCGCGTTTCGATGCCGCAGGCGCCCATGCCGCCGATGATCTTTGCCACGTCGCGCGGACCGATCTGGCGCATTTCGATGTGCGTGTTGTGGTACAGGTCGTGCATGTCCTTTTTAAGGGACTTGAGATCGACCTTTTCCTCGCTGTCTGTGCTGTAGAGGAACACGAGCCGCGTGCCATCGTAGTTGTATTCGGCCGCGACGATCTTCACATCATTGAGGCCGATCTCTGCGGCGCGGGCGCGGCAGTTGATCATGGCTTCGGTCTGTTTGGATTGCCAGGATTGCAGGAGCAGCAGGTCGCGCGGGGTTGCCCGCCTCTCCACGTACCTCCAGCCGCCTTCCGGTTTCGGAGGCAGTTCCTGCACGATCTGCACAACTTCGCCGAGGTGTTTGCCGCGTGAGGTGTCCACGATCACGTGCTCGCCAATCCCCACGTCCGGGACGGCGGATGTATCAAAATGATAGATCTTGCCTACCTTGGTAAATCTTACACCGATAATGTTTTTATCCATGAGGTCGAATTATACCGTATGGATTGTGGGAGTGGAACGCGGCGTTGGTGGAATCAAAAATGGACGACCAGCCGCCGTCCATTTTTGGGTTCTGGTGATTTATAAGGATCCAATGGCATTCAAACGACGGTTGACCTCGCGCATTTCGCCCGCCGTGAAGAACTTTTGTCTGGACTCGGAAACAGTGTTCACCAGAAGGCCCAGGGTCGCCAACAGGAACAAAGAGTAGATGAACTTCATGGTCGTTCTCCTTTCTTATTTGTTAGCTGGCAGACGACCCAATCCCCCGAAAAGTTCCTGTGTTTGCCCATCCCGACCTAATGTGGGAAAAGGAGCTCACCAATGACCATGAACAGAACCCACAACCCGGGCAGCAGTGGCAGCCACACGAGCCAGGAACGCTCCCGCTGACGAAAGATGGCGATCAGGCTGGCGATCCCGGCGCCCAGCCCGCACAGCAGCATAAAGATGCCGTAGAAGGGCAGGAGGATGTGTTGCCAGGGCGCGTCGCTGGACAAGGGCATGAACACGAAGGAATTGATCAAGAACAGTACCACGAACGCCGCCGTCAGCCAGACAGCCCACCAGCCTGGCTTCGTGTGAGGACTCTCACGGAAGTGACTTGAAACTGATTTCATCCTATGCCTCCAGATCCATCGAGACGGAGATTACCATACAGGGGGGCAGATTTCATGAAGCACTCTGATTCAGCGTAGCACGCCGGTGTGAGGATTACAAGTGCCATTTGTGATGTGTCCATCCGCTTGACCATAAAATGAAGACGTGCATCAGACTTCTCATGTGATTAACCACCCTCGGAAAAATTGACATTCTCCCATTCCAAAATCAATCTCGAAAATCTATAATCGCCTCATGTCTGAAAAATCGGTCATCATCATCGGCGCGGGGGTGGCAGGGCTGGCCGCGGGTTGTTATGCCCGCATGAACGGTTACCGCGCCACGATCTTCGAGCTCCACGATCTGCCGGGTGGTTTGTGCACGGCCTGGGAGCGCCGCGGTTATATCTTCGACGGCTGCATCCATTACCTGTTCGGTTCCGGCGAAGGTCAGCCATTCCATGCGATGTGGCAGGAATTGGGCGCGGTGCAGGATCGCCCGATGATCAACCATGACGAGTACCAGCGCATCACGGATGGGAAGGACACGCTCACGGTTCATACGGACCCCGACCTGCTTCAGCGTCACATGCTGGACCTCAGCCCGGAGGATGCCTCGTTGATCGGACCCTTCTGCGACGGCATCCACCAGTTCACGAAATTCGACATGTCCGCCATGTACCACAAGCCGCGCGCCATCATGAACCTGCTGGATTATCGCGATCTCGGGATGGCGATGCTGCCGTATCTTATGCCGGTGATGAAGTGGTCAGCCTTGTCGGCCGGGGAGTTTGCAAAGAAGTTCAGGAACCCGTTCCTCAGGCAGGCCATTCCGCAGATCTTCTCATGGGACGAGGCGCCCGTCATGATGGGGATGTCGTTATTGGCATATATGCACACACGCAATGCGGGGTTCCCGGCTGGCGGTTCGCTTGAATTTGCACGCGCCATCGAAAAAAGATTCCTCGATCTGGGCGGCGAGATCAAATACAAATCGCAGGTTGAGAAGATCCTTGTGGAGAACGACCGCGCGGTGGGTGTCCGCTTGTATAACGATGAAGTCCATCGCGCCGATTATGTCGTCTCTGCCTGCGATGGGCGCGGCACGATCTTCGACATGCTGGATGGAGCCTATCTCGACCGGCGCATCGAAAAGATGTACGATGGGCACATGTCCACGCATAGCATGATGCAGGTGTCCCTGGGGGTGAAGCGGGATCTATCGCATGAACCGCATTGGGTCACGCACCTGCTCAAGAAGCCGGTCCTTGTCGCGGGCGAACCGCGTCACGAGATCGGCGTCAAGCACTACTGCTTCGACAAATCCCTCGCGCCGGAGGGGAGGTCGGTCATCGAGGTCATCGTCCGCTCGGATTATTCGTACTGGCAGCGCATCTATGGGCGGCGTCTTTACGACACGGAACAAACGCAGGTTTCCGGGATCATTGTCGATCACCTTGAAGGCTGGCTTCCCGGCATCAAAAAAGACATTGAATTTGTGGACGAGGCTACGCCGCTCAGTTACGAACGCTACACGGGCAACTGGCTTGGATCCACGTGCGGCTGGCTGATGACAAAGGAAACCATGCCGATGCTCATCAAGGGTGTGCCGAAAACCCTGCCGCGGCTGGGGAATTTTTACATGGCGGGGCAGTGGGTGGAACCCGGCGGAAGTCTTCCGCTCGCGGCGGCGTCCGGGAAAGGTGCCATCCAATTGATCTGCGCCAAAGACGGGAAGAAATTTGTGACATCCAATCCATGATAAACATCCGGCGAACTGCTATACTTTGAAGCATGAAAACTTTTAAAATGGGAGTCTCTTATGCAGTTCACATCCGGAGTGAAATCATTGATCTGTTTTGTCCTCTCGATCGTTTTTCTGATCCTGCTGACATTTTTTGAATCCTCCCTGGTCGGTTTATCTGATGCAACGGAGCGGGTAATCAGTCTTTTGCTTTTGGTCCTGCCTGGTGTGATCGGTGTTGTTTTCGGGGTTTCGGGCATCCTCCGCCGGGAATCGAAAATATGGATCGCATATGCGGGCGTATTGCTCAATACGCTGTTTGCGTTATTCCAACTGTTCGTGATCTCGTTTGCGGGTTAGGTCAATTTTGATTTTAGGAACGCAAGGACATCTTCGGGTTTTTGGGTGATGTCCACCGCGAAGACATTTCCAGTCAGTGTGATCTCATCCGCCAGGCGTCCGGTGCCGCGGATCACGTATGTGGGACGATTTTCCAAAATGCTGTACTCGACATCGTGTCTGGAAATCCGTCCGCCGTTCACAAGGACCGTGATCGATTTGTTTTCTCCGGCAATCGTGGTTGCGATCTTTGAGATCCAGGAGGATTCAGCGCCCCAATCATCACCCGGGATCAGGATGAAATGCGTGTGGTTGGGATCCAGAATGGAAGCTGCCTCCTCTTGCATGAGCAGGCTGTCGAACACAACCCCGATCAATGGGAACGAAAAGTTGTTGCGTTTTCTCTGTTTGCCGATCTCGGTCATGATGCCCGCCTGAGTCCCGCCGTCCACGATGATGGAACCCGTTTCCTCCGCCAATTGCGCGATGACCCCCACTGCCTTGCGCATGGGGAATTTATCCCTGAAGCCGATCCCGCCCGCGCCGCCGACCAGCACGATCACGGTCCTCGGGTGAGGGATCTCCAGTTCCTTGAGTGCTTCCTGAATTTCGCTGTTCTCTGTGATATTTGCGGCGACTGCGGTGGTTCCGCGTTTCAGTGGAATCTGACGGATGAGCATTTTTTCTCCTGGCGATGGTCCTTCGCCGATTGGGCGAATTATATCGGTTTAACGGAAAAGACCCGCCGATGTTATTCACCCATCAGGTCTTTTCCTCCTCCGGCTGCATCGGCTCGACAGGCAATTGAAGATAAAACGTGCTGCCGGTGAAATTCACCTCATCATGCCCGGCGCTTTCCACCCATACCCTGCCGCCGTGGGCGCGTGCCACACCTCGGACGATAGCCAGACCCAATCCGGGTCCTCCGCCCTTGAAGGTTGTCCTGCCTGAGGAGTGGATGTCCACACTGCCGACCTGGTAGAACTTTTCGAAGACCAGATCGTGGTGCTCGGCATCCAGCCCAATGCCCCTGTCCCTGACGGCAACCTCCACGCCAGGCTTGTTGTAGTCGATCACGATCGGGCGCGTGGTGATGATGATCCTGCCGCCATCGGGTGTGAATTTGATGGCGTTTACGATCAAATGATATAACGCTTTTTGGATCAAAGCGGGATCGCCGTTTATGTTGGGCACGCCCTCGGCATGCTGGGCGTAGACCAGCAACCTGCGTTCGGTGGTGACATTCTCGAAACTGCGGAGCAGGTCGTCAATGATCCGTTTCAACGGCACAGGGACATTTGCGATCTTCAACGTTTCATTGTCGATCCGTGTGACATCGAGCATCAGGTTGACCACTCCGTGGATGCGGCTGGTGCCTTTGATGATCCCCTCCACCACGTTGTTCAATTCGGCATTTTCCCGGGTTTCAGGGAAGGCGCGCATTACGTTGATGTATCCGTTCAGGACGGTCAACGGGGTGCGGAGTTCGTGTGCGGCAACCTGGATGAACTCCATCTTGTTGCGGTCCAGTTGTCGCAGAACCTTGTTGTTCCTCTGCAGGTCGGCGATCATCTTCTGGTCATTGACCCGTATCCGGTCCAGTGTGATGCGGATGATGTCCATCGCCATGCGCGGACTGCGGCTGAGGATGGTCTCAAAATCCTGTTTCTCCATTTCCAGCACGGTGCATCTGGTGGTGGTGCGGACGGTCGCCGCGCGCGGCGCGTGCTGGATCAGAGCCATCTCGCCCACCATTTCACCGCGGCCGCTCAGGCGCAATATCCGTTCCTCCTCGCCTTCCACGATCTTCTTCGAAACGACCACATCCCCATCGGCGATGATATAAAGCACATCCTCATACGCGCCTTCGTGACACAAAATATGCCCCGGCGGGTAGGTATGGAATTCGGTCATCTTTGCCATTTCCAGTAGCTCGTCCTCGTCCAAACCCTGGAAGGCAATTCTCAGAAGGGAGATCTTGTCGTGGATGGAAGTCTCGTTCACAAGCGCAGTATACCCATGAGAATGAAATGCATTTACAACAACTCAATTGCAATTAGAGGCGGCGGCTTGCTGTAAATGGTGATTTTCGTGGAGCGGGGTGTTGTCCTATCAAATCAAGAAGATTTGGAATGCCATTCCGCACCACGTCATTTGCATGTTTGCCGCCATATAAAAATAAAGACCTGGCGGAAACGTAACTGCCAGGTCCTTATCATCTTGATTTATGCCTTATTCCACGATGTTGATCGGCATCTCGTTCTTCGCTCTCAAAGCCGCCACGCTGACCTGCGCCGCGACCTTTTGTGCCACATCCCGCAGGGCAGTTGCCACGGGCGAATCGGGGTTGGATACCACGATCGGCTTTCCGCTATCGCCGCCGATGCGCACGTTCTGGTCGATCGGGATCTTGCCGAGGAAATTGGTTTGGGTTGCCTGCGCCAGTTGTTCGCCGCCGCCCGAACCGAAGATGTCCATGCGGGTGCCGTCGGGCAGATCGAGATAGGACATATTCTCGATGACGCCGAGGATCGGCACTTCCAGCGTGCGGAACATGTTCAAGCCGCGCCCGGCATCCTCGAGCGAAACCAATTGAGGCAAAGTCACGATCACTGCGCCGCTGAGGGGCAGTGCCTGCGCAAGGGACAGCGCCGCGTCACCCGTGCCCGGGGGCAGGTCAACGATCAGATAATCCAGTTCGCCCCATTCCACATCGCCCAAAAATTGACGGATCGCCGAATTGAGCATCGGTCCGCGCCAGATCAACGGCTGTCCCGGCTTGACAAGCAGCCCCATCGAGATCATCTTGATCCCGTATGCCTGTGCAGGGATGAGTCTTTGTCCCTGCGGAGGCGGGAGCTTTTCGACACCAAGCATCGTGGGCACATTGGGTCCATAAATGTCCGCGTCCATGAGGCCCACGCGCGCGCCGCTTTGGGCAAGCGCCACTGCGATGTTGACCGATACCGTGGACTTGCCGACGCCGCCTTTCCCTGACCCCACTGCGATCGCATTGCGGATGGGCATGTTGACGAGACCGCGCATGCGGCCGTCGTTCGGCACATCCGAATCCATTTTGATCTCGACCGCTTTGACGCCTCCAATGGACATCACAGCCTGCTTCGCCTCCGATTCGATCTTTCCGCGCAACGGGCAGGCAGGCGTTGTCAGCATGACCGTGAACGAGACCTTGTCGTCCTTGATCTCCAGTTCGCGGATCATGTTCAGTGTGACAAGGTCCTGGTGTAGTTCGGGTTCCTGCACCTTGCCGAGTGCGGCTAATACCGCTTCTTTTGTGATTTTATTTGTCATGCGTGTATTGTACCAATTAAAAATGCATCGCGCTGAACAAAGGCCTTTCGAACCTTCGCCCAGCGCGAATAAGTCTATGCCGCGGTCGCTTTTTGCGCTCCGGCAGCCTTTGCCGCTTTGGCTTCTTCCTTTGCCTTGCGTTCGGCCTCGTTACGGGCGTAATTCTCCGGGCGGATGCTCCTGTAATACGAGGCAGGCTTGAGCAGCTTCTCCATGTTGTACACGTTGCGCGAGTAGGAGGCGATCTCGAAATCGTGATCCATGATGATCGCGTCGAACGGGCAATACTCGGCGCAGAACCCGCAGTTCATGCAGATGTCGGCATCGATGAAGAACTCGGTCGGTTCGGGGATCGGGCGTCCCGTGTTCGGATCGTTCGAGCGTACGATCCAGATGCATTGCGGCGGGCAAACCTTTGCGCAGATCCCGCACGAAGTACAACGCACCTCCTTCTTGCCATTCTCGCCTTCATCGTAAACCAGGAAGGGGAGGTAGCGCGCCTCCTCGGGCAGGATCAGCCTCTCTTCCGGATATTGAACCGTGAAGATGCCGCGTGTGTTCTTACTCGAGCGGTGCTTCACGCCCTCTTCCGTGTAGTAACGTTTTTTGCCGCGTATCAGCCAGGCAATGTCGTCGATATAGGTGTTCCAGAATCGCTTCCAGGTAACACCCAGTCCTTTAAGAATTCCTTTTCCGTACATAATCATCATCTCCTCTTAGCGATCCAGTTCGCCCATCACGATATCGAGCATGCCCAGCAAAGCCACAAAGTCGGCGATCTTGGTGCCGATGCACATTTCTTCGAGGGCGGTGATGTTGACGAATGAGGCGGGGCGCACGTGATAGCGCCAAGGGTTCGGTTTGCCGTTCGAGACGACGTAAAACGCCAGCTCGCCTTTGGGCGACTCGATGCGACCATACGCCTCACCCGCCGGGACCCGGACCTGATACTGCGGTTTCTGGGAGTTGATCGGTCCCTGTGGGATCCCTTTGACCGCCTGTTCCAGAATCCTCAGCGATTGGCGAATCTCATCGAGGCGGATGGCGTAATTGTCGTACATGTCACCGTTCTGACGGACCGCCACATCGAAATCGAAGCGGTCATACACGCTGTACGGGTCGGCGCGGCGCAGATCATAAGGCACACCGGCGGCGCGCAACACGGGACCCGTAACCGAGTATTTGATTGCGGTCTCCGCGTCCAGCACCTTGACGCCCTTCAAGCGCGAGACCAACACTTCGTTCTCGCTCAACAGGCGGTCCATTTCATCGGTCTTGGCGGGCAGGCGCTCGAAGACCATATCCTTGATCTTCTGCATGACATCCTCGGGGATGTCGCGGACCACGCCGCCGAAGCGCAGGTAATTGCACATCATGCGCGCACCGGAGACAGCTTCAAAGATATCGAGGATCAATTCGCGTTCTTCAAATGCGTACAACGCGGGGGTGTACATCGCGCCGAGGTCGTTGAGCAACATGCCGATGAAGACAAGGTGGTTCTGGATACGGCTGAGTTCCGCCATGATGACGCGGATGTAGTCGGCGCGTTCGGCGACCGGGATGTTCATCAACTTTTCCACCGCGATGGCGTAACCGAAGTTGTTGCTCATCGAATTGAAATAATCAAGACGGTCGGTGAATGGCATGTTTTGCAGGAAGGTGTTTCGCTCACCGATCTTGTCGTGGTTGCGATGCAGGTACCCGACCACGGGCTTCAAGCCGACAATGGTCTCGCCATCGAGCGTGATGGCGGCGCGGAAGACGCCGTGCGTGGATGGGTGTTGGGGACCCATGTTGACCACGATGCGGTCGGTCTCCAGTCCCTCCTCATTCTTCACTGTATAGCGCTTCAGCGACTGGTAGAGCATCTGGTCGTCTTCGGGAATCCATTTTTCAGGATCGAAGTTTTGCGGGAAATTCAGGTTATCCTTTAAGGGCGTGTTGTCTTCCGCCATGTAGAATTTGCCATCGGGCCAGCGGCTCTTGAAGGGTTTTGCATCCTCTTCGTAAAAGGCTTCCTTCCAATCCTTGCGGAGCGGATGACCTTCAAAGCCTTCCCACATCAGAATGCGGCGCAGGTCGGGGTGACCTGTGAATTTGATCCCGAGCAGGTCCCAGGCTTCGCGCTCCTGCAGATCCACACCGGGATAGATATGGATTAGCGACGGGACTTCAACCGGATCTTCACGCGGGACCTGCACTTTGAAGCACAGTCCCGGCCCGCCGGTTGTTTTGTAGGCGTGATAGACCACTTCCATTTTGTTCTCGGGGAGATAATCCACGCCGGTGACCGCGGTGAGCAGGTCGAAGCCGAACTCGTCACGGATGGCGGTGGCAACCTCCACGAGTTTGTCTTTTTCCACGATAAAGCCCGAATAGCCGGGACGGGTGTCAGCGCTGACACTGCCCGGGAATCGCTGTACCAGATCGATGGTCGTAGTTGAAGCGGGAGTTGTCATCATGCACCTTCCTTTGTCTCAGCAGCAGCCATTTTGATCTCGGCGTTGCGGCGCGGGTCGATCAGGTCGGGTCCGAGGATGGGGAGCGGGATCTCCATCGTGTCCGGTCCCTTGCGATACCAGCGAACCTTCCTGATGGATTCTTTGTCGATCTTTTCCTGAAGTTTGATCAATCCCGCGATCAGTGCCTGCGGGGTGGGAGGGCAGCCGGGGATGTACACGTCCACAGGGATGAATTTATCGATGCCTGCGACAACGTTGTACCCCTCCTTGAAGGGTCCGCCACCGGAGGCACAGGCGCCCATGGCGACAACATATTTGGGCTCGGGCATCTGGTTATACAGGCGCACGATGGCGGGCGCCATCTTCTTGGTGACCGTGCCGGAAACGAGCATCATGTCCGCCTGGCGCGGCGTGGGGCGCATGACCTCCATGCCGAAGCGCGCCATGTCGTAGCGTGAGGCTTGCGCGGCGATCATTTCGATGGCGCAGCACGCGAGACCGAACATGAGGGGCCACACCGACGAGCGACGACCCCAGTTGTAGAGGCGGTCGAGCGTGGTAATGGCTACGGCATTCTGGATATCCTCTGGAATGTCGTATTGGGGCAAACTTAACTTTTCATTATCCATTGATGTACTCCTCGTACCAGTCTTGGTAAATTGCGTAAAGGATGTCGTCGTTCGCGAGGGACGGGTCATCCTCAAATTCCGATAGTTGCAGCGTCCAGTTGTAGATCTGTTGCAGTGTCACTTTTTCGATGTTCACTTCCGGATACTGTCTGCGTAACTCCAGGGCGATGGCGTAGGTGGATTCCCAGGTGAGTGTCATTCTTCTCGATTATCGATCTGCGCCCGCTGCAGCCTGCCCGAGTAATCCACGTAAATGGATTTCCATTCGGTGAACACTTCGAGCGCGGCCTGTCCGGCTTCGCGGTGACCGTTGCCTGTGCCGCGCACGCCGCCGAACGGGAATTGGATCTCTGCGCCGGTGGTCCCGTGATTGATATAAACGAGACCAGTGAAAATATCGCGCATGGCGGTGAAGGCGCGGTTGACATCCTGCGTAAAGATCGAAGTGGAGAGACCGTATTTGGATCTGTTATTGACTTCGATGGCCTCCTCGAGTGATTCGACTTCGATGATCGAAAGCACAGGACCGAAGATCTCCTCCGCCTCCAGCGTGGACCCGGGCTTGACTCCGTCAAACAGGGTGGGCGCATAGAAGAAGCCTTTCCCGTCAACATCCGCCATCGACGCGCCGATCAAAGACCGCGCGCCTTCCTTTTGCCCGATCTGAACAAAGTTGTGGATTCGTTCCAACGCCACCTTGTTGATGACCGGGCCCACATCCACCCTGGGGTCGAGCCCATCGCCGAGGCGAAGTTTCTTTGTCCGCTCCACCAGCGATTCTTTCACTTTGCCTGCGATGCCTTTTTGAACGATCAACCGGCTTGCAGCGGTGCAGCGTTGACCAGTTGTGCCGAACGCTGCCCAGAGCGTGGCGTCGGTGACAAGTTCCAGGTTGGCATCATCCAAAACGATGATGGCATTCTTGCCGCCCATTTCGAGCGAGACTTTCTTGTTCAACCGCGCGGCAGATTCGGCGATGGCGCGTCCCGTTGAGGTGGAGCCCGTAAACGAAAGGACGCGCACATCAGGATGCTCGACGAGCGCCTTGCCCACATCCGCGCCGGGGGCGAGCAATAAATTGAACACACCCGCGGGCAAACCTGCTTCTTCAAAAACCTTCACAAACGCAGCAGAGACGGCAGGCGTTTCGGGGGAGGGCTTCCAGATGATGGTGTTGCCTGCCACCAATGCAGGGAAGATCTTCCATGAAGGGACTGCAATGGGGAAATTCCAGGGTGTGATGAGTCCGACAACGCCAGACGGGTCGCGGACTGCCATGCCGAACTTGTTCATCATTTCCACGGGCGCGGTGTAGCCAAGCAAACGGCGTCCCTCTCCGCCCATGTAATATGCCATGTCGATGGCTTCCTGCACATCACCGCGCGCTTCGGCAATGACCTTGCCCATATCGCGGGTGAGGAGTTGCGCGAGTTCCTCTTTCTTCTGCTTGAGGATGTCACCAACCCTGAAAAGCATTTCCCCGCGCAATGGAGCAGGGGTGAGCCTCCACGAGTTGAAGGCTTCCTTCGCAGCACTCACGGCCGCGTCCACATCGGAGAGTTCGGCCTGTGCAATGTCCGCCACGATTTCTTCATTGGCAGGATTGATGGTTGGAAATGTATTTCGTCCTTTAACCCACCTGCCGTTGATGTAATTCTGATATTCCATGGTTGCCTCGGCTGCACTGCTGTTGTCCCTTGAGGTCAGGGGCGCGCAACAATTTTGGTGCTTATTATCACAATTGTTGATTATACCTTTGGATCCTCCAAAGTCAACCGAATTATGTAAAAATATTTTTATAAAAATGAGAAAGTGAGTATAATCACTTCGCAACCATGACAACCGCCCGCCAGAAAGTCATCAATCAGCTTGCTAAAAGTCGCACCGCCTCTGCGCGGGAAATTGCACGCGCGTTGAAGATGTCCGCGGCGACGGTGCGGCATCATCTCAGGGTCATGGTTGCAGACGGCAGATTGGAGGTGGAGTCTGTGCGGGGGCGTGAGGGGAGAGGCAGACCTGAGAAAGTGTATTCCCTTCCGCGTGCCGCGTTGGGGGATAACCTGTCAGTTTTGGCTGATGTTCTTTTGACGGAGGCAGGCTCAAAGCCTGCACTGAGCGGAGACGGGGTGGTCAGGATGGAGGCGCTGGCGAAACTTCTCACGGCGGATGCGGATCTTTCGAGGCATCCGATTGCCAGGCGATTGAATTCGGTCGTCGAAAAGATGAATCAAATGAATTACCACGCGCGCTGGGAGGCGGGGGCGGAGGGACCGAGGATCCTGTTTGGTCATTGTCCGTATGCTGCGATCATCGAGAGACACCCGGAATTGTGCGATATGGATATGAGTTTGATCTCCCAATTGATATCGCGACCTGTGCAGCGCGAATCGAAACCAGAAACACACGGGAGTTGGTTGTGCCCTTATGTGTTTCTGATCCGATGAATCCACGCTAACTGTCAAAACCCAGACCCAGCCAGTCCATCGCGCGCAGCCAGAGATTCTCGCGGCCGCCGTTGCGATCCACCTGTTCCATGGACCAGCGCGTCAGGTTGATGCCAAGCGAACGCAATGGTTCAGGCGGAAAGGGAAGCGGCTTGGTCTGCACGAATTCAAGGTCGGTGCGTTCGGTCCTTTTGTGGTCGAGGATGTCGAGCATGACGCGCGCGCCAAACCGCGTCGCGCCGACGCCCAAACCGGTGTAGCCCATTGCATAAGCGGTCTTGCCGTGATGCGCCGTTCCCCAAAACGGACTGAAGCGGGAGCATGTGTCGATGGCGCCGCCCCAGGCGTGCGTGAAGCGGATGCCCTCCAGTTGCGGGAATGCCTGGAAGAAATGCTCAGCCAGCCTCCCGAACATCACGCTGGATGTTTCCAGATGCGGACCAAACCCGTTGTTCCAATAATAGACCGCGTCGTAGCCGCCCCAAAGGATGCGACCGTCTGCGGTGGTGCGCGTGTAATGGAACTGCCGGCTGGCATCGCTGACACCTTCCCGCCCCTGCCAACCGATCGATTCGCGCTGCGCGGGTGTAAGTGGTTCCGTCATCAGTGCGTAATCGTAAACGGGAACGACGTAATACTTAAGTCGTTTCAGCAGGGGAGGAAAAGCATTGGTCGCGAGCGCAACGTGCGAAGCGCGCACCCTTCCCTGCCTGGTGGTTGCGATAACGTGTTTGCCGTCCTCCTCCAATTTTGTGACAGGGGATGATTCGTAGATTTGCACACCGAGATCAAGACATGCCTTCCGTAATCCCCATGCCAGGCGCGCGGGGTTGACCAGCGAGGAATCGGGTTTCCTCATGCCTGCGATGAAGATCGGGGATTTGACGATCGACTGCACCTGCTCGCGATTCAAAAACTGGAAGTTCGCCTGGTGGGGGGCGGCGAGTTGCAGTTCCTCCTTGATCTCATCGATATGATGCGGCTCGGTTGCCATGTCGATGTCGCCGGTGCGGATGTAGTCGCAGTCAATACCGTAGCGCTCGATGGTCTCTTCGATCTCCCGGAGATTTTGGAGGCCCAGCGCAAGCAAGGTTCCGATCTCGCGCGGCCAGCGCGAGAAACCGTTCGAGAAACCATGCGTGAGGGACGAATCCATGAAGCCGCCGTTGCGCCCGGTCGCGCCGATGGCGACCTCGCCTGCTTCGAGGATCACAACGTCGCGGGCGGGATTCTCCTCGATGGCGAGGAGGGCGGTCCACAAACCGGAATATCCCGCGCCGATGACGAGGAGGTCGGTTACGATCTCTTTAACGAGGGCAGGCTCGGGGTCGGGACGAAGCGGGTCGTCCAACCAGAAGGGAGTATGGGTGATGTCGGAAAGGGATTTGAGGGATTCAGGTCTTACATCATTTGAATAGGTCATGCTATCAAGGTGCTTTATACCGCGTGGGTAGTTTGTACACCTATTTTACCCGTGAGTGCGAATTCCGTCACTTGACGAAACCGGCGCCATTGGCTTGAGAATTCTGCTACTTTTTTGTGGATGTTGCGTAGATGAATCGAAATCAGTATTAGACAGGAGTGTGTAAAATGACAGCACAACGAAAACCAGCCTTGCGACGTTCACGAAGCAACCGCATCATCGCGGGTGTCTGTGGCGGACTCGCCGAGTTTTTCGGGATCAGTTCGTTCTGGTTCCGCCTGGCGTTGATCATCGCCTTTATCCCGGGCGGCGTTCCCGGCTTGTTGATCTACATCATCTTGTGGATGATCATCCCCGGCGAATAGGTTGAATTGCCAGACCAAACAGCCGCGCTGCCCTGCGCGGCTGTTTTCTGTATATTTGACTATGACTCAGGCAAAAATTCCTTTTGGCTTACTTCGATATTTGCGGCTTTCAGGAAGTTCATGGCGTTCTCATCCGTACGGTACGAGACGCTGTAAACGATCCGCGTGATGCCTGCGTTGATGAGTGCCTTCGTGCAGTTGATACACGGCAGGTGGGTCACATAGCAGGTTGCGCCGCGCGTGGAAATTCCGTGCAGCGCAGCCTGGATGATGGCGTTCGTCTCCGCATGGATCGTGCGGACACAATGTCCGTCCACCATCAAATGCCCGACCTCGTCGCAATGATCCTGTCCGGCAGGGGAGCCGTTGAATCCCGTTGTCAGGATGCGTTTATCCAGGACGAGGACACAACCCACAAAGGCGCGGTCGCAGGTGCTGCGTTCGGAGACAGCGTAGGCGATCTTCATGAAATAGGAGTCCCAATCCGGGCGCATATCAAGCCTCCAGTAAAGAAGTTTTCGGCGGGTATTATACTTTTAAACGAAAAAGCGACGCGTCGCACACGTCGCTTTTTGATGTTGGTTAATTACTTAAGTAGTGTAATGGTCGGGAACACAGGATCCTGGTGGTTCTCCTCTTCCTTGAAGTTTACATAGACCTCGGCATTGCCATTCGAGGTCACGTTATATCCGATGATCTGAGTGTGGATACCCGATGGCTCGCCATTGCCGCGCACGTCGATGCATGCGGATGGAGCGAGAATGGTACCGGAGAAGGTGCCGCCGCTGTTGCCTCTCAAGACGATCACCTGCGAGTTTTGTGACGTGAATGTTGGACAGGGAGGATTCTTGAGTGCTACGATCATGTAGTATCCTGCATAGTCGCCGCTTTTGGTTGCTGTGCCGGAAAAACCGCCGCTGCCTGCAAACTTCAAGTTGAAATTCATATCCGTTACATAAAGGGTGGCATTTTGAAGCACAATGTCCTTTTTATCGTATTTATCGAGATCGGATATGCAATAGACACCATTCGCAAAGGTCGAGCCGCTGGCTGGTTGGGGAAGTCCGACATCCCCGGGTGTTCCGTCACAGGGATTTTCAGGCATGACCTTCTGCACATCTGCCGGATAACTCACCGCCTGGGATGTCTGGTTCGGTTGTTGACAGGTGAAGTTACTCGTTACTCCAACTGCTGTGACGCATGCATCCGGGTCAAGGGTGACCGAGCTATTGTTTTTGGAATACGCGCAGCCGTTCGAGAAGATACCTCCTCCCTTCAATGTCCAGTGGGCGGCATTGCTGTTGCCGCTATCGAAGGCACAAGAGTTATTGTTGGGGTTCAAGCCCACGATCGCATTTCCGCCAAACAGGGAGGCCTGATAGAAACCACAACTGCGCGAAGTGGCTGTCACTGCGCTGGTGAGTGTGTTCCTGCGGATCACGCGGGCGAACGTTGTGTTGATCGTGGATGTAATGGTGACGGTGATTTCTTTTCCCACGGAATCCTGCGGGCACCCACTGGATTCTGCAGGGATATCCGTTTCTGTGACGGTCACGAAATTGGTTGTGCCGTTGTTGTCGAATCCATTCGAAGCAACGCGTTCGTTCACAGCAACCAATATGTCATTGCCACGTGTATACGCAAGCGCGCCAGCCAAGACGGCGGAATCTGCTGCATTCTGCGCACGGCGTTTGTCTGCAAACAACCGACTGCCATCGATTGCCAGAGCGGTGATGGCAAAGAGCGCCACCGCAGCAAAGGCAATGATGATTAAAGCCTGTCCTTTTTCCTGGGGTTTCTTGATCATGTTTACAACTCCTTGGCGACAAAACAAACAATCCTGTTAATTGTATCTGATTTTTTATTAGAATAGGTTACAGTTTCAAAATCCATCAGTACTAAAAAGCAGTGATGTCTCAATCGACACCACTGCTTTTACGTTCTTCGTATATTCAGATTGCTATTCCACAGTAACCGATTTCGCCAGATTACGCGGCTGATCCACGTCCAAGCCGCGCAGGGCTGCGATATGGTATGCCAGTAATTGGAGTGGAAGCACGGTGACCACCGGCGAAAGCATCCACGGCGCCTCAGGGACCCAGAGCACGTGATCTGCCATCCCTTGAACCAGTTCATCTCCATCGGTTGCCACGGCAATGACCGTCCCGCCGCGTGCCTTTGCCTGCTGGATCTGCGAGATCATTTTCTCGTGCCAGGGATCCTTGGGCGTGAGACATAACACAGGCATCTGTTCATCGATCAGTGCGATGGGACCGTGTTTCATTTCTCCCGCAGGATAGCCCTCGGCGTGGATGTAGGAGATCTCCTTCAGTTTCAACGCGCCTTCATAGGCAATCGGCATGTTGATGCCGCGGCCAAGGTAAAGGCAATTGTGGATATCCCTCAACAAATGCGCTACGGTTTCCACCTCCTCTTCGCGTTCCAGCGTGCGCCCAACGAGATCAGGGATCAAACGCAGGTCGGCGACCAAACCTCTCCGCGTCTTTTCGTCAATGACGCCGCGCAGATCGGCGAGCAGGATCGCCAGCATGTACTGGTCAACGAGCGGGGCGGTAAAGGCTTTCGTAGAGGCGACCCCGATCTCAGGTCCGGTTTGCATCGAGATGTATCCATCCGCAATGCGCATTGCCTGCGAACCGATCGCATTGACAATGCTCCACAGGACCGCGCCTTTGCGGCGTCCCTCCTCCATCGCGGCGAGCGTATCCGCCGTCTCGCCGGATTGCGAAATGGCTAGCACAACCGTCCGGTCGTTCAGGATCGGGTCGCTGTAACGGAACTCGGAGCCGATCACCACCTCCACCGGCACGCGGGCAATCTTTTCGATCAGATACTTTCCGACCATGCCCGCATACGCGGCAGTGCCGCAGGCGGTGATGTAGATCCTTTCGATCTTTTGAGCAAGTTCTTTTTTCAGATTCAGATCGGGGAGGCGGATCTTCCCGTTGGCAAAATCCACGCGGCCCGCCAGGGTATCGGTCAGCGCCCGCACCTGCTCATGGATCTCTTTTTGCATGAAGTGGCGGTATTCGCCTTTTTCCGCCGCGACCGGGTCCCACGAAATCGTGTGCACGAGCGGTTTTACCTTTGCGCCGTCCAGCGTTTCGATGGTTACTGTGTTGCGGGTGACGACCGCCATCTGCCGCGACTCCAGGAAGATCACCTCGCGGGTGTGTTCCATGATGGCGGGTATGTCGCTGGCGACGAAATTCTCCTCCCTGCCCATGCCGATCACCACACCGCCGGCGTTCCCGATGCGCGCGGTCACGATTTTGTCCGGTTCGTCCGCCGACATCAACACCACCACGTTCGCGCCTTGCAGCGTATTGAACGTTCTGCGGGCGGCTTCCACCAGCCCGATGCCGGTTGCGAGATGATGTTCCACCAGATGTACGATCGTCTCCGTATCGGTCTCGGACTGGAACTCCACGCCCTCAGTCGTCAACTCATCCTTGAGCTCCAGAAAATTCTCGACGATCCCGTTCTGGACGACCACCACGCGCCTGGTCTGCCCGAGATGCGGGTGGGCATTGCGCGCGTTCGGTGCGCCGTGTGTTGCCCAGCGCGTATGACCGATGCCCGGCGCGCCGTCGATGGGGGATTTTGCAATGAGGTCGATCAATTGGGATAACTTGCCCGCGTCCCGCCGGACTTCGATCTGGTCGCCGTTTAAGACAGCGACTCCCGCCGAGTCATAGCCGCGGTATTCCAGCCGTTTCAGGCCGTTGATGATGATCGGCGTCGCGTCACGCGGCCCGATATATCCTACGATTCCACACATAGGGGTTCCTCCGAAAGTTTAATTGTCATTGCGGGTCCTCGAGAAACAATCACCGTTTTTGGGGATTGCTTCGTCGGGCTGTGGTCTCGATATGCAACGAACGCTACTCGACCACCAGCCTGGCTCGCAGTGACATAAGGTATTCGCCATTCCCTGTGTTTTTATCTGCGCAATTGCTCACGCAGCGTTGTGGCGGGGTTTTGATTTCGGAGGGAAAGATGAACGGGTGATGGCGCACCCGAAGGGCTTCCGCTGAACTGTCGATTTTTTCTTGCCCCTCACCCTGTCCTTCGGACAGGGTGAGGGGCAAGATTAACTCCATCCCGCGATGGAGAACCCTTATCCTCGTCAACTCATTAGTTTTGTAGTCCTGTCGTTTTATAGTTGCATGGTTGTGTTGTTTGAACTTTCCAGCACTATTCAACAATTGAACTCTCCAGCTAACGAGTCCATGCGCTGTCTTTCCCGGTGTAAATTGTCGGGTGTGCCTCCTTTCGATAACGGAAAAAGTCGTGGCGGGGATTATACCTGATTTAACGGGAGCAGGTTCAGGGTCCCGCGGGAGGCGGTTTGTCATCCCTATTCTGAAAGTTGGACCTCCGGCTGGGTCAGGGCATCGAAGTTCTGCGCGTCGTTATAGGTGATGACGATCTTGCCTTCCGCTTCGATGGTGTAACCGACGATCTGGCTGAGGAAATTCAATCCGGAAGGACCGCCTTTGAGGTTGATGGGCGAGGCGGGCGCGAGGATCGTGCCGCTGAAACTGCTGCCCGCACCGCCGTTGACGACGATCGTGCCATTGTTGTCCATGGGCAGGTAGAAGAGCAAGCCGGCATTGTCGCCCTCGGTTGGCGCACTGACCTTGACCTCGGCGCCGCCCGTGATCTCGACGTTGCCATCCTTGACGAAGAATAAGACCCCATTCCCGGCAAGCGCCCCGGTGACTTTCATCCCGTCGCCGAGGCAGTAGACGCCGGGTTCGAGTGTGGTAACGCCTTCTGGTGGAAATGGCTCATCCCATTCGCCCGGACTCATCGTCGTCCCATCCGCGCTGACCTCGGCAGGCTCGCCTTCGCAATCCACGTTGGGCAGGAAGAAGGCCGGAGGGTAGTTCGATGGCGTGACGCCGATCGTTACACTGGGTGTGAGGAGCTGGGGTTTCTCCAGCGTGGCGCCGCCTACAACGTTGATCGATTGCCCGCCATTGACGCGCAGGCTCCCGTTGCCGTTCTGGGTCAGGGCGCAGTTCTGGTTGCCGGAGTTGACGAAGACACCGCCGCCGGTAATTTCGAGAGCCGCGTTGCCATGAAGCCAAAAGGCTTTGTTATTCCCGCAGTTGCTATCGGGTACGAGGCTGACGAGCGCCATTCCGTTGAGCAGTTGTTTTGTTTCCGATGGCTTGGTGCGGGCAACCGCCTGGACTTCGTTGATAAATTCGTTCCGCCCGATCACGGAGGAGATGTAGGTTTTGACGTGCGAAACGATGATGACCTGGATGTATTCAATATCGCCGGCGTGAGGTCCGCTTGTGGGAGGGATTCGAACCGAGACCGTATTGGTGACGCCATCGTTGTTGTAACCGTTCTGAGCGGCAGATTCCAGGGCGGCATTTGTGTAATTCCCTCCGCCGCGGATGCGCGCCAACGCCGCCGCGAGCGCCGCGGAATCGGCGGCATTCTGCGCCCGGCGCCGGTCAAGGAATACGTTGCCCCCGTCGATGACCAGACCCGTGATGCCCAGCAATCCAATCAACGCGATGGCGATGATGATGAGGGTCTGCCCGCGTTCGGAAGAATTTTTTCGATACGATGAAATCACCTGGAGGAGCTCCTTTTGCCGTTCGTATGGCGATCGATATTTATCTTTAATTTATTAGGACACAGACTTTTCGATAAACGCCTGTGCCCTAATTTTATGATCTGGTATTTTCCAGTGCGGCTACTCGATCAGTTCGATGCCGGGGGATGTCAGTGTCACAGAGTTATTCGAATCGTTGTAGGAGAGGTCGAATTCTGTGGAACCGGTGATCTTTACCGTATCCGAAATGATCTTGGAGTCAAGACCGATCGAGCCGCCGTTCCCGGTTAATTCGACGTGGGAGGACGGTGCAAGGATCGTACCGGTATATTGCGAGCCGCTGTTGCCGGAAATCTGAATATCGGCTTCGTTGCTGGGTGGAACGAAGATCAAAAGATTCAGCCAATAGGGAGAGAATGTGCTGGAGGTGCTGGCGCTGATGGCGTGTAAGGTGACGTCGGCACCACCGTTGAAGGTGATGTCGCCTCCCGGTACGTATAAAAGGACACCCTCGGTGGCATTGTCATGCCCATCCCCATCCAGATCCGTCGTAACGGTCCAACCGGCATTCACCCTGATACCGTCATTGAGGCAGTAAACGCCCTTGGTCAATTTGACCGTGACCTGCCCGCCGGATACATCGGGAAACTCACTATCGTAATATCCCGGTGTGGCGGTGAATACGCCCCCGGAACCGGTAATCACACCTGCATTTGCACATTGGGGTTCGCTGGGCAATTGGTATTGCGCCGGATCAACCCAGGGGCAACCCTCCTGGGGTGGAGGGGTGATCCCGGTGGTATTGTCTGCCGTTCCAACGACGCAGGTGCCGCCATCCGCAGTGACCATGGTTGAACTGGTGCCGGATTGCACAAGGGAGTCCTGAGTCGGGCAGCTTGCATTAACCAACACACCGGCGCCTGTGATGTTAACTTCCGCGTTACCTCCGAGTTCAAACGGATCGCCGTCGCCGGGAGACTTGCATCCCTCGTGGAGGGATGCAATGGCGTAGCCATCGTACCACTGCTCAACCTCCGGGTCGGTTGCACGCGAGACCGCATCGGTGTGGTTGGTGACCGTATATCGTCCGATCACGCGGGCGAAAGTCAGGTGGACGATGGACTTGATGTGAACAACGATATACTGGCTGGGATCCGCACCAGTGGGTAAGCCCCGGCATTCCACCTGGACCCCATCCTCTGTGACGGGCATGGGATTTGCGGCGCACGAACTGACGATGACCTCGGTTTCGGGATCGTTGTCATCGTACTTGTTGTCCGCGGCGCGCGCCAGAGCGGTTGTCTGCCAGTTGGGGTCGTTGCGGACCTTCGCCAGCGCCGCCGCAAGCACTGACGTGTCGGAGGCGTTCTGCGAGTGGCGGCGGTCCGAGAAGACTGCGCTGCCGTCAATGGCGAGAGCGACGAACGCGACCAACGCGACCGCTGCAAAGGCGATGATGACGAGCGCCTGTCCGCGCTCTTTTGGATCGAATTTTCCTTTCATCTTCACTCCAATCTGATTATGGGCATACCGGCGACAGGATCGTATCTGTAACCGTGGCTGTGAGGGGGATTTCTTCTGTTATTGCAGAAACAAAAGGCATGAATACTTTGTGGGTGTAAGATACGGTTACTTGTAAACCATGCCCCTCACAAAAAAGATTGGAACCATCAGCACTACTCGCTGTTACTGTAACAATGCTTGAGTCGGATAGATCGATTGGAGAGCTCGATGAGGATCTAACGCGAGTCTCGATACCAGCTTGATTAACAGGTTCGCCTGTGTTAAATGCCTTGTTTCCGTTTGAATCAACATATGGATTCATGGAGCCATACAGTGCGCCCTCCTGCGCCGCATCGCGCAGTTGCACAAATTGGAAGAACGCCATGCCGAACTCAACCGCACCCGCCAGGAGCATAAGCAATACAACCAGACTAATGGAAAGTTCGACAAGGCTTTGTCCGCGTTCGGTGATTATCTTTTTCATTTGGTTCTCTCTTCTCTCGATCATTGGTGCTGATTCTGTGTAATGGTCACTTGCTCGCAACCGGGGTTTGCCAGTGTAATGGAGATGTATTCTGTGTTATCCCAGTTGTCATAGGATTGATGGAATGTGAAAGTGATCGTGGATGTGCCGCTGGCAGTGATGATCGCTGCGGGGGATGGCACAATGGTCAAGGATGCACCGATATTGTTGCCAGTCCAGAAAGTCATACTTCCAATTCTCGCACTTTGGAGTCGCAATGTCTTGTCGGAGCCGGTCTGGTGTCCCTTATCGTGGTTCCATTGGATAAATACATCCTGAACTTGCAGGTTCGCAGCGAGATTGTTGGTAAGGGTAATGCTCATCGTGCTGCCAGATTTCGTGAACTTCCCGGGAACTATTGCCGATGATGTGCAGCCTGCCACAGGTTCGGCGGTCACTGTGTGGGTCTCGGTATCGACGCTACCAGCGTGCTGACTGTCGCCCGCATATGTGGCAGTCAATGTCCTCGAGCCGGATGAAATGAAAGAAACCGTACAACTGCCTGCCCCGTTGGTGAGCGAGATCGTACAATTACCATCGGCACCGGTAATGGTTACAGTGCCGGTGGGCGTTGTCGATCCGCCTGTGACTGTGACTGACACATTTACAGTATCTCCGGTCAATGATGGGTCCGGTGAGTCGTCGGTGATCGTGGTCACTGTTGATGGCAACGCAACAGTATGTGCTTCGGTATCGCTGCTGGGATCATGGTTGGTATCGCCGGTGTAGTTGGCGGTTAGAGTCTTCGCGCCAAGGGTGTTAAAGATCACATTGCAGCTGCCGGTGCCATTGGAAAGAGTAATGGAGCAATTCGTGTCAGCTCCGGTGATGTTCACTGTGCCGGTCGGCGTGGTAAGTCCGATCACGGATACATTGACCGAGACGGATTGCCCAACTTCGGATGGATCTGGTGTATCGGCTGTAATTGTTGTGATGGTAACCCTTTCGGCAAGCACGTTGTGAGGTTCTGTGTCACTGCTCGACAGATGCTCGGCATCCCCATTGTAAGTGGCGGTGAGTGTCTTTGTACCCGCCGACGTAAAGTTGACGTTACAGTTGCCGGACCCGTTGGTCAGGGTGATCGTACAATTCGTGTTTGCCCCTGTGATGCTCACAGTTCCGGTGGGTGTACCCCAGACGCTGCTCACAGTGACACTTACGTTTACAGAGCCGTTCACTTGGGATGGATCGGGTGTATCGGCGGTGATGGTGGTCGTGGTGGTGGCAAACGTAACGGTGTGCCCTTCCGTATCAGTGCTGGCGAGATGCTGGTCATCGCCACTATACGTGGCGGTGATGGTTTTTGTTCCGGTAGTGCTATACGTAATGACGCAACTGCCCGAACCATTTGCAAGTGTGATCTGACAGCTCACACCCGGCTCTCCGCCATCGACGTCAACGGTGCCGGTGGGGGTTGACGAAGGATCATTTGCGTTGGTTACCGTGACATTAATCGTAACTTGTTGACCCAATCCGGAGGGATCCGGATCATCCAGGGTGATTACAGTATTCGTGGGATCTTGAACAATGAGTTGCGGCGGCACTGTGACAACGATCGAAACACTGGAGAGGATCGTGCGCGAACTCGTTGCTTCAATATTATTGAAGGTAAAGGGAACAAGCCTTACCAGCGGAATGAATTGTTTCGATACAGTTACCACGACCCTGTGCTTGTTGTCGCTTAGCATCGCGGAAGTCAGGCTGGTATCTGTGGTCGGGAGCGGATTGCCACTGCAGTACGTTGTGGGTGTCGTGTCTTGTGGACCTTCGTCCCATTGGATATCAATTGCGTCGAAGGCTCCCAAAAAGCCAACGTTGTTCGCGGCAGTGCGCATCCCGGCGCAATCCTGATAACGCGGTATGTTGCTGGTTGTCCCTTCTCCTGTCGCGGAGCCGTAGCGCGCCGCCTGGCGGCTCGCCGTTACAACCGTGGAATAAAGATAGAGATAACGACCGGTCTCCAGAATGCCGTATAACAATAAAAGCAGGAGCGGCAGGGCGATGGCGAACTCGACCATCGCCTGTGCTTTTTTGTTGTGTAGGAGGGATTTCTCGAATTTCATTATGTGCTTTCCTGTTCTCTACTATTCCTAATTCTTAGTTTAATAGGCGTGTTGTGTAGTCCAATAAGACATTCGTACTAAAAGTAACCATTTGTAATTAACACATTTGTAATCATAAAAAGAGCAGATAAAATGCTCCGATGATGAAGTACGGTCCATAGGGGATAAAGTTCATGAGCGCCTCGCCGGTGTAGCGCTGACGCAGCAGCAGCCCGATAAGAAAGATGAGACTGAACAAGCCGCCGAGAAGAACACCGATGACCAGCGCATTGACGATGAAGGGCCAGCCGAGCATCAGGCCCAGCACGCCCAACAGGTACACATCCCCGCCGCCGAGCGCTTCCTCACCGTCATCCGCCTGCATTTTTCGCGCCCTGAACTTCGCGATCAGCGCGCCGAACTGGTAAAGGATGAACATGACGCCGAAACCGACCAGCCCACCCAATACCGACAAGCCGATCCCCGTCAACCATCCGTTTGCCTGCCCATGGATGTACGTCCCGACGATCAGCCCGAGCACGGCCCCGAACAGGCTCGTGGGGTGCAGGATCAGGCGATGCTCAAGGTCGATGACAACGATAACGCCGAAATAGATCAATACGATCAGGCTGAGGGGCAGACCCAGCACATTTGGCGGAAACAACCAGAAGTACGAAAAGGAGGCGACCGCCAGAATCTGCACAAGCCACGTCCGCAGGCTTCGTCGAGTCCCGCAATTACGGCAGGCGCGCAGGGTCAGGTAATCTGCCCATGAAAACGGGGTCTGGCAATTGGGGCAGACCGGCTGGCTGAAGCGGCGCGTGTGCGGAAGAACGTCGGAGGCATAATTGACAAAAAGACCCCCCAGCCAGCCAAGCAGGATCGGGACGAGCAGTGAAATATCCATTTCCATTATTATATACTAACGGATGAGGGGTTTCTCATGATTAACCTCGTGTAAGTCAACTGTAATGTGCTTGCACGAGTTCGTGATATGTCTTACAATCGCGGCGAGATTCCCTGGAGATGAACATGGACAAATTCATTATTAAAGGCGGGGTTCCGCTCAACGGAGAAGTAACCCCTGCAGGAAACAAAAACGCCGCACTGCCGCTCCTTGCCGCATGTCTGCTGACAGATGAGCCGATCATTTTGCATAACGTGCCGCAGATCAAGGATGTCAGTGTGATGCGACATCTCGTTGAGAGTTTGGGTGCCGGGGTCGAAAATTTGGGAGACACTTCGTGGCGCGTCACAGCCCGGGACCTGAGGCCTGCGGACCTCGACCCGGAACTCTGTCGCCGCATCCGGGCATCCATCCTCGTGGCAGGGCCCATGACGGCGCGGGTGGGCACCTTCAAGCTGCCCCCGCCCGGAGGTGACGTGATCGGACGCCGCCGCCTCGATACGCACATCCTTGCCTTGCACGCCCTCGGTGTGGATGTGGAATACGATCGCGGTTTTTCCTTTCAAACCGATGGTCTGTGCGGTGCCGATTTCCTGATGGATGAAGCCAGCGTCACCGCCACAGAGAATGCCATCATGGCGGCGGTCACTGCCAAAGGAGAAACGATCATTCGCAATGCCGCCTCGGAGCCTCACGTGCAGGAATTATGTCACTTTCTGAACGGGCTTGGTGCGCAGATCGAAGAGATCGGTTCGAACACGCTCCATATTCGCGGCGTGCCAAAATTACACGGCGGCGAATTTACGATCGGGCCGGATTACCTGGAGGTGATCAGCTTTGTCGGCGCGGCGGCTGTGACCCATGGGAGTGTGCGCATCCGGAACGCGGGTGTGGAGAATTTGAAGATGATCGGGCATGTCTTCGAGCGCATGGGCGTGCATTGGGACGTGGAGGGCGATGATTTGATCGTGCAGCCGAACCAGGAATTGAAGATCATCCCTGACATGGACGGCGCCATTCCCGAAGTCAAAACGAACGTCTGGCCTGCCTTCCCAACGGATTTGATCAGTATTGCCATTACTGTCGCAACCCAGGCCAGCGGCTCCATCATGTTCCATGATTGGATGTTCTCGGGTCGTATGTATTTCACCGATAAACTCGTGGGCATGGGCGCAAAGATCATCCTGTGCGACCCGTATCGCTGTCTCATTCAGGGACCGAATCAACTCTACGGTGAAAATCTGGAAAGTCCCGATATCCGCGCCGGCATGTCCATGCTGATCGCGGCGCTCGCGGCAAAAGGGACATCCACGGTCCGCAACATCGGTCAGATCGAACGCGGATATCAGGATGTGGACAGGAAGCTATTGGCGCTGGGTGCAAAGATGGAGAGAGTGGAAGAGTAGTTCCCGTTAATAAAATCCATACCGGATTGCAACCGGATTTTTACCTTTTCAACGATACAATTCGTTTCAGTAAAAAACAACCCAAACATGTCGTCTGGATAACGGATCAAAGAAATCTCTAGTGAGGAAATCAGAGCAACTATGTCTTCAAATGGAAATGCAAAACACGTAAAGGTATTGATATTGGGGTCGGGACCGACAGGATATTCTGCGGCGTTGTACGCAGCGCGGGCGGAACTTCAACCTGTGGTGTTGACGGGCATGCAAATGGGAGGGCAGGCCGCGTTGACCTATACGATCGAGAATTATCCCGGTTTTCCCGAGGGCGTGGGTGGAGCGCAATTGGGTGAGTTGTTCCAGAAGCAGGCGGAACACTTCGGCACAGTGACCGAGTTCGATACAGCGAGTTCGGTCGATCTGTCGAAACGTCCCTTTAAAGTGACCACGGACAGCGGCGAATACCTCGCCGATGTGCTTATCGTTGGCACGGGTGCCAGCCCGAACCACCTCAACATTCCCGGTGAAACGGAATTGACGGGGCGCGGTGTGTCCTATTGTGCCACCTGCGACGGCTGGTTCTTCAAGGATAAAAAGGTCGTGGTGGTCGGCGGAGGGGATAGCGCCCTCGAGGAAGGTCTGTTCATCACGCGTTACGCCTCCTCTGTGACCATCGTCCACCGCCGCGATGAACTGCGGGCAGGCGCGATCCTGCAGAAGCGCGCCATGGAGCACCCCAAGGTCGATTTCATCTGGGATACTGTCGTTACCGAGGTGATCGGCACCGACAAACTCGAAGCCGTAAAGCTCAAAAATGTAAAGACCGGGGATGAAACGATCTTAGAGACCGATGGCCTGTTCATCTTCATCGGTCATACCCCGAATACCGAAATGTTCAAGGGTCAACTGGAGATGAGTGACCTGGGATACATCAAGGTCAATGACAAAATGGAAACAAGCGTGCCCGGAGTTTTTGCAGCGGGCGAGGCGGCGGATCCGCACTTCCGTCAGGTGGTCACCTCGGCGGGGATGGGGGCGGCGGCAGCCATCCAGGCGACGAGGTTCCTCGAAGCGGAATCAGAATGAATTTTGGAACGAAGCGGACAGTGGCGTCATTGGCGCCACTGTTTTTTATGTCAGGGAGTGGTCAGTCACGCCAAAAAAATGACAAATTGTACTTATTTACCTGTAATTTTCGGATAAAATTTATGCACATCGAAACCCGGAGGATAAATGAATAAAATTTCCATCATAGGCGCTGGAATGACCGGCGCTACGACTGCACACTGGCTCGCGGAGCGCGAACTTGCTGACCTTGTTTTGGTGGATGTGGTGGAGGGGATGCCGCAGGGCAAGGCGCTCGACATGCTGGAAGCGATGCCAATTATCGGTAAGGATGTCGAGATTGTTGGCGCGAACGATTATTCGGTCACCAAGGATTCGGACATCATCATCATCACGGCGGGTTTGCCTCGCAAACCGGGAATGAGCCGTGATGATTTGTTGTCTGCCAATGCCGAGATCGTCGGTAAAGCCGCCACCGAGACCCTCAAATATTCACCGAACGCGATTTACATTGTCCTGACCAACCCGCTCGATACGATGGCATATCTCACAATGAAGAAGACCGGTCTGCCGCGCAACCGCGTGGTGGGACAGGCTGGAATTTTGGACTCCGCCCGCATGCGTGCCTTCGTGGCGATGGAAACGGGCGTGAGCGTCGAAAACATTGACTGCTACGTGCTGGGCGGACACGGCGACGAAATGGTCCCGTTGACGCGTCATTCGAACATCGCCGGGATCCCGTTAAAGGAATATCTCCCCGCTGACAAATTGGACGCGATCGTTGCGCGCACCCGCAAAGGCGGCGGCGAGATCGTCAATCTCCTGAAGACCGGCTCCGCGTTCTATGCCCCCTCCGCCGCCTGCGCACAGATGGCGGAAGCCATACTCAAGAACCGGAACCTGATCGTCCCGTGCGCGGCTTTCATGGACGGCGAATACGGTTTGAAGGATATGTTCTTCGGCGTGCCTGTCATGCTTGGCAGTAATGGCATGGAAAAGATCATCGAATATAAGCTCGACGACGAAGAAAAGGTCATGTTCGACAAATCCGCCGCGGCGGTGAAGGAAACGCACGAGGCGTTGAGGAAACTAGTAACCCTATAATATTGTGTAGGGGCACGATATAGTGTGCCCCTGCAACATTTGGAGGAAACCTTATGATCCTGCACGAAAAAATCTCTGCAAAACTGCCTGAATGGCGCGAAAGAATTAAATCCCTGGCAAAGGAACACGGGGATGTCAAGGTGGATGAAGTGACCGTGGGACAGGTCATCGGCGGCATGCGCGATATCAAGTCGCTTTTGACCGATGTTTCGTATGTCGATCCTGCCGAGGGCATCCGTTTCCGCGGCATGTCCATCCCGGAAACGTTGAAAGCGCTCCCCAAAGCGCGCGGCGGCAAGATGCCGCTTGTCGGCGGTCTGTATTATCTGCTCATGATCGGCGAAGTGCCGACGAAGGAGCAGGCAATGGAAGTGGAAGCCGATTGGGCGAAACGCGCTGAGGTCCCCGATCACGTTTACAAGATGCTCAAGTCCATGCCAAAAGAGACTCATCCGATGACTCTCTTCTCGCAGGCTGTCCTGGCTTTGCAGAACGGCTCCGTCTTTGCGGCGAAATATCACGGCATGAAAAAGGATGAATACTGGGAAGCAGCTCTGGAAGACAGCCTCAACCTGACTGCCAAACTTCCGCTGATCGCGGCGTTCATCTATCGCATGAAATATTTCGGCGAGACCAAGAAGTTGAAATACAATCCCAAACAGGATTACGGCATGAACTTTGCCCGGATGATGAAAGTGGAGGATAAAAAGGGATATGCCGAACTCGCCCGCCTGTACTTCATCCTGCATTCTGATCACGAATCGGGGAATGCCTCGGCTCATGCCATGCATCTGGCTGGCTCCACATTATCGGATGCCTTCTACTCCTTTTCAGCCGCATTGAACGCGCTCGCCGGTCCCCTGCACGGACTTGCGAATCAGGAATGCCTCGGCTGGCTGATCGATGTGAAGAACAAGTTTGGCGGTGTCCCGACCCGCGATGAACTCTACAAATTCTCATGGGATACGCTCAACAGCGGACACGTGATCCCCGGTTACGGTCATGGTGTTCTGCGGGTGATCGATCCTCGTTTCGTGACCCAATTGGAGTTTGCAAAGAAACGCTTCCCCGAAGACGAACTCCTTCGTCTTGCCGAATTGGTGCTGGATGTTGTGCCGCAGGTGTTGCGCGAACAGGGCAAAGCCAAGAACCCCGCCCCGAATGTGGACGCGATCTCAGGCACATTGCAGTATTACTATGGCGTGCGTGATTTCGATTTCTACACCGTGCTGTTCGGTGTGGGCCGCGCCCTCGGCGTGACCGCCAACTACGTCTGGTCGCGTGCATTGGGCATGCCCATCGAGCGCCCGAAGTCGTTGACGACAAAGATGTTGGAAGATATGGTGGCGAAGAAAAGCCAGCCTGCGTAATCACAAGCAGCGAAACTCCCGAAGTCGAAAGATTTCGGGAGTTTTTTATTCAGGGCAATTCGATGGTAAACATCGTGCCTTTTCCCACTTCACTCTGTGCTTCGATTGTCCCGCCGTGTGCATGAATGAGTTGTTTTGCGATCGCCAATCCCAGCCCGCTGTGAGTCCGTTCACTGCGGGATTTGTCGGCGCGCCAGAAGCGGTCGAAGATGAAGGGCAGGTCTTCGGACGCGATTCCCGAACCCGTATCCTTGACCATGATCCGCACGCCTCTCTTCTCGCTTGAACCTGATCCCGTTTCGATGGAGATCCTCCCGCCTTTGGGTGTGTGCCTCAAAGCATTGGAGATCAGATTCGACAAGACCTGGTTGAGCCTGTCGTAGTCGGCGGCGAGATATAGATTTGGATCGGTGAGGTCCGTTTGCAGGTGAATGCCGAGGGCGGATGCCCGGGAGGAATAACTCGAAGTGAGATCCTGTATCAGGTCAGCGAGCAGGAAACGGGTGAGGTGAAGCGGAAGTTGTCCTGATTCGGCGAGGGAGAGTGTTTGCAGGTCGTTGACAAGACGGGTGAGCAGGCGGGTCTCATCCAGAGTGGCGTTGATGTGCTCGGGCGTTGGTTGGTAGATGCCATCGAGTACGCCTTCGAGGTTGCCTTGAATGATATGAAGCGGCGTGCGAAGTTCATGGGCGACATCGGCGGTGAGATTGCGGCGTTGCTGTTCGGCGCGTTCGAGCTCGGCGACCATTTTGTTGAAGCGTTTGAACAGGTCGCTGAACATGTCAGAATTGTCCTCCCGAACCCGCACGGATAGATCACCTTCTTCAACGGAATTGATGGCATTAAAGAGTTCCTCCAACGGTTTGCCGAAGCGTGTATAAAGGTTGAATACGGTGAAGACCACGAGCACAACCAGAATGACGGGAGCGCCGCAAAAAAGTATCCAAATATTCCTGACCCCGGAGTATTCTGAAAAAAGAAAATAGAGGAGCGCCGCGATGCCTCCAACGAAAAGGACCGCGGTGGTGACGAAGAGGATTGTGAAAGCCAGGGCACGCGTTATGCGCCGTGTTCGAGGAGGTTCGCTGTTGGACATTGGATATAAAAGTTTGGCTGTTATATGGCGATTATTCTTCCATGAAGCGATAACCGATGCCATAGACCGTTTCGATCAAGGATTCTCCGGAGGCGGATTCGATCTTTTTCCTCAGATTCTTGATGTGCGAATCCACACTGCGGTCGGTGCTGGCGGCGACGCCATGCAGGTCTTCCATCAATTGTTCACGGGTAAAGGTTTGACCGGGACGGCTGGCGAATAGATGAAGAAGTTTGAATTCGTTTGGCGTGAGTTTGATTGGGATGCCGTTGAACATTGCAGAATATTTCTCCGGGTCGATTTCCAATCCGCCGACACGAACGATGCCCGGTGCTTTGACCTCGCCCCGCGTTCTGCGGAGAAGCGCCCGCACACGCGCCACCAACGCGCGGACGGAGAACGGCTTGGTGATGTAATCGTCCGCGCCGATCTCGAGACCTGTCACCTGGTCGATCTCCTCGGATAAGGCTGTAAGCATGATGATCGGGATGTCACTTTCGCGGCGCAGGATGCGGCAGACTTCGCGCCCCTCGATCTGCGGGAGCATCAGGTCGAGGATGACGAGATCGGGTTTTTCGCGCCGGGCAATTGTCAGCGCGGATTGACCGTCCGCGGCGGTGAGGACGCGGAATCCATTCTTCTCGAGATAATCGCGGGCGAGGCGGGCGACCCTGGGTTCGTCATCCACGACGAGGATGAGTTGTGACATGGGGCGAGTATAAAGTAGAACGCGGCGCGTGTGTACTCACTGTGACGGTTGCTTCCAGATCTCCCATTTGCCTGTTCCAGTGATTGGCAGACCTTCTCCCATCCACTCGAACAGCGAGCCATCGTACACTGCGACATTTTCCTGTCCGGTCATGAGATGCGCCATGGCATTGATGACCGCCGCGATGCCACCGCCGCAATAGGTGATGATGCGACTGTATCCCGCCTTCTCCTGCAGGCGCAGGGCGAGTTTTTCATCGGGCAGGAAGTAGTCCAGGCCCTGCATCAGGTCCATGGCGGAAAGGCACGTGGAGCCTGTGATGTGAGCGCCCTCATAACTTTCAAGAGGCAATACATCGACCACTGATATGTTGCTGTCCTTGAGCGCTTCCATGACATCTTCCTTATCGGCGAACATGCCCGGGCTGAACTCTGGATGAAAAACCGCCGGTTCATACCGACGGGGCAACTGTTCGACCGTTCCCCCGGCATTCTTCCACGCTGACAGCCCTCCGTTGAGGACGCGCACGTTCTTGTGACCTGCATAACGGAGTACCCACCAGGCGCGGGCGGCGTAGGGGAGCATTCCGCAGGCATACACGATCACTTCCGTATCGTTCGAGATGCCGACCTCACCGATCCGGGCGGCGAGTTCCTCGTCGGGCAGCAGCATGTACTCATAGGCTTTGTCCGGATCGGAAAACTTCTCGTGATCGAAGAACGCCGCGCCGGGGATGTGTCCTTGCTGATACATGTCATCCACGATCGAGGCGTCGTAGATACGAATGTTTCCGTCCCCCAGTTTCGTTAGCAGCTCCTCCGCTTCGATCAACATTTGATTTCGTTCCATCGCTCAACCTCCAATGTTCGATTTTTGTTCGTGCCCATACTTTATCAATCCATTGTGGAGAAATTATGGATGAGTGCGTCAGGGTTTGTGGAGATTGAGTCTCTGTTCGAATCAAAAAGCGACGCATGGTTTGCATCGCTTTTTGATTTATTTACTTTGAGTGTGTCTTATTTGCCGTCCCGAATGTTTCCAGTTTTACGATGCGGGCTTTGTCGCGGATCCTCCAGGGGACGATCTGCCTGGCGTGTTCGCGGTTGTCCGTTTCGATGATCGCCCAGCCGCAATGTTCGCCGTCATGACAACCCCATTCGAAATGATGCAGATAGCCCGCGGCATGGATCTCCTTGATGATCGCATCGCAATCGCCGGCGTCGTGAGGGGATTCGACAAGATAACGGTCCATGGGTGACACTCCTTGCAACGATTGGTAAATGATTTCGGGATTATAGTCCCGTCAGGGACGGGATGGCAGCCAGCTTAAGGGTGATGGGCATCCGTCAGCCGATCGATCAAAAATGCGTACTCAAAAGCGACCTCCTTCAAGAGATCATACCTTCCCGACGAACCTGCATGACCGGCATGGAAGTTGGTCTTGAGCAACAGGAGGTTATTGTCCGTTTTGTACTCGGTCAGTTTTGCTGCGAATTTGGCAGGCTCCCAGTATGGCACACGTGGATCGTTATATCCGGCAGTCATAAGCAGGTCGGGATAGTTCCCCAGTTTAATGTTGTCGTAGGGGGAGTAGGACAACATGTATTCATAATGTTCCTTGTTCACAGGGTTGCCCCATTCGTCGTATTCCTGGGTCGTCAACGGGATCGTCGGGTCGCTGAGCGAGTTGATCACATCCACAAAGGGCACCTTGGCAACGACAGCCCTGAACAGATCAGGGCGCATGAGCATGGACGCGGTCACAAGCAGTCCGCCTGCCGATACGCCCATGATGGCAATTTTATCTTTTGACGTATATCCCTTATCGATGAGGTGCTCTGCGCAGGCGATGAAATCCGTGAAGGAGTTTTTCTTTTTAAGCACCTTACCGTCATCGTACCAGTCGCGTCCAAGCGCCGAACTGCCGCGAATGTGTCCGATGGCGTAAACAAACCCACGGTCCAGAAGGCTGACGCGGTTGGGCGTGAACTCCGGCTCCAGGTTTGCGCCGTATGCTCCATATCCATGCAAAAGAGTCGGGTTGCTTCCGTCCAGTTTCAGATCTTTTCGATAAGCAATGGAAATGGGGATCCGCTTGCCGTCGGTTGCAGTGACGTGGATGAGGTCGCAGACATATTGCGATTTGTCGTAGCCGATGACCTCGTCCTCCTTTTTCAGTTCCCATTTGCCCGTGTCCATGTGAAAATCCACGACCGATGTAGGGGTGATGAGGGAGGAATACTTGAAGCGCAGAAGATTTGTTGTGAAGTTGTGGTTGGCGGTCAGTTCAAAGTGATAGGTAGGTTCGGGGAACTGCACGTATTGCACGTTGCTTTTGCCGTCCAGTGCGCTGACCCGGATGTGGTTGACACCGTCCCGGCGCTCGTAAAGCACCAGAAAATTTTCGAATGTGTCGATTCCCGTGAGCATCACGTCCGGTTGGTGAGACAGGACCTCCTGCCAGTGCGCCGCGTCTGACTCTAGCACCATTGTTTTGACAAGTTTGAAATTTCTGGCATTTTCATTGGTGAGGATGAAAAAGGTTCCTTTGTGGTGCGCAACGTAATATTCGATGCCGTGCCTGCGCGGCGAAACGATCCTTGGTTCATCCTCTGGCCGGTCGGCTGAAAAATAACGCACTTCGGTGGTCAATGTGCTGTGATGATCGGTCATGATGTAGGCATCATCGCGCGTCTTGGAAAAATATAACGAGAAGGTTTCGTCGTCCTCCTGAACGATCAATGCGTCATCGGCCGGGTTTGTGCCGATCCTGTGGCGATGCAACCTATCGGGGCGCTTTGCATCATCCAATGTTGCGTAGAAGATGGTCCCGCTGTCATTTGTCCATTCGATACCCGTCCGTACATACACGCTGCCATACGCGTTCGGGATCGTTTCCGGGTAGAGCTCGTTCTTCCCAATGTCCTTGATGTAGATCGTGTACACTTCATCGCCTTCGAGATCCACCGAGTAGGCGAGTTTACTTCCATCCGGGCTGACTGAAAAACCGCTGACGCTGCAAAAGGTTTTTCCCTCCGCCAGCATGTTTTGATCGAGCAGGATCTCCTCCCGACCCTCGGGCGAATCCTTTCTTCGGCAAAAAATGGGATATTGTCTGCCCGCTTCGGTCCGTTCGTAATAAAAATATTCGCCTCTCTTCTCAGGGACGGTTGTATCCGTTTCCTTGATCCTCCCCTTCATCTCGGAGAATAATTCCTCCTGCAAGGGTTTTGTGTGCCCCATTGCATTTTCCAGATATTCCATTTGTGCCTGGAGAAACTTAAGGACTTCAGGGTCTTCACGATTGCGCAGCCAGAAATAATCATCGATGCGTGTTTCGCCATGCTGGGTGATGGAACGCGGCCGTTTCGGGGCGATCGGGTTTTGGGGCATGATTTCTCTTTTCAATTATGAATTTTTTCCTCGAACGATCAGGGGCTGGACGGCATTATATCCCAATTGGAAGACGCGGCATTGCACACCGGGTAATCTCCGGTTAGGGATCCTGGGCCTGATAGATCTGCGCGATCACCTCTTCGAGCGGCGGATCGGAGATGGTGATATCCACCACACTGCCCGCGCCGGTCAAATGCGATAACACCTTTTCGACGGGCGTTGTGCGCGTGTCGAAGCGCAGTTTGACGCCATACGTGCCGACCTTCAGCACTTCCGCCCCAGCCACATTGAAAGATTTCGATACCTGGTCGGCGTAACGCACCTCCACAAGTTTCGAGGTGAGGAACCTGCGCTTGAGGTTCGATACCTTGTCCTCATACACGATTTGCCCGTGGTTGATGATGATGACGCGCTTGCACAGGGCTTCGAGGTCGCCCGCGTCGTGCGATGTCAGCAATACGCCCACATTTTCCAGCCTTGCCATCTCACGGATCGAGTCCCGGATGCGCTGCTTGGCGACCACGTCCAGGCCGATGGACGGCTCATCGAGCAGGACCAGCTTCGGGCGGTGAAGAAGCGAGGCGGCAACTTCACAGCGCATCCGTTGCCCCAACGAAAGTTTGCGCACAGGCGTCTCCAGCAGGTCCCGAATCTCGAATGCCTCCGCGATCTGGGCGATGCGTTGTTTTGTGTCGCGGTCGTCCATTTCAAAGATCTTTCCGAAGAGCCTGAACGTGTCAATGGCGGGCAGGTGATACCAGAGTTGCGGACGCTGACCGAAGACCGTGCCGATGTGATAGGCGAGCTTTTGTCGCTCCTTCCACGGAACATAACCGAGCACCTTCGCATCGCCGCCGGTGGGATACAGGATGCCCGTCAGGATCTTGATGGTGGTGGATTTGCCCGCGCCGTTCGGACCGATGAACCCCAGCAGTTCCCCCGCTTCCATCTGGAACGTAAGCCTGCGCACCGCTTCGACGGAACTGTACTCCGGCTTGAGCAGTGACCGCATCGAGCCGCCCAACCCTTCGGCTTTGCGTTTGGTCTGGAATACTTTGTGCAGGTCTGTCACTTCGATGGCAGGCATGTCTTATTTTAACATGGGGCAGGGAGCCGACTGGTCTGGGAAAGGGAGAGTACGCTTCGGATTGCAATACAATTGCTTGCAAAGCTGAAAACCAGTAAAGGGGGGATGTTTGATACACTATCCATTGAAAGGCTGTATTCAGAGAATGGGGTCATGTCATTTTGTCATCCCCCGTTCACCAGAGTTTCAAGAATACCAGCAGGGTTAACCTGGGATATGAAGGTACCATGGACAAGGAAAGAATTTTCATTGCGGAAGATAATCATGCAACAGCCCGGGAGATCGCATCCAGGCTGGAGAGCATGGGGTACATCATCGCAGGGCAAGCCGACGATGGTGAGTCCACCATCCAAAAAGTGGAGGAGACGCGCCCCGATCTGATCCTGATGGAGATAAATCTCAAAGGTCATCTGACGGGGATGGACATTGCCAGACACATAACCACCGCTTTTGACATTCCCATTATTTTTATCAGCGCCCATGCCGATACGCTCACGATCGAAGCCACCAAACAGGCGCAGGCTTATGGCCTTGTTATCAAACCATTCGATGCACAGGATCTGAAGACGAAGATCGTCATGACGCTCTACAAACATGCCATGACGCGTAAACTGCGCGAAAGCGAGGAACGTTATGCCCTGGCTGTCCGCGCGGCCAATGATGGGATTTGGGACTGGAATCTGACACAAAATGAAATCTATTATTCGACCCGCTGGAAGGAGATGCTCGGTTTCAAGGAGGATGAGATTGGCGCCAATCCCAATGAGTGGTTCAAGCTTATCCATCCGGATGACCAGAAACTGGTTCAGGCAAGCCTTGTTTCCCATCTCAAGGGAGTAACCCCTCATTTCGAATGTGAATATCGCGTCCGGCACTCCAACGGCAAATATATGTGGGTGTTGAGCCGCGGACTGGTGGTCAGGGATTCGAAAGGCAATGCCTACCGTATGGCGGGGTCCCAATCCGATATTACCGCCCGTAAACTGGCTGAGCAACAACTGGCTCACGATGCCGTCCATGATGCTTTGACAGGCTTGCCCAACCGCGTGCTCTTTCTGGACCGGTTGCAAAACCGCCTGGAACGCACCAAGCGAAATCCCGACAGCCTTTTTGCTGTCATGTTCATCGACCTTGATCGTTTCAAGGTGGTCAACGATAGCCTCGGACATTCATATGGCGATCAATTGTTGATCACGGTGGCCCATCGCTTGAAGCACTGTCTGAGACCGGAGGATACGATCTCACGATTGAGCGGGGACGAATTTGCCATCCTGCTCGACGTTGTAAAGGACGTCAACGATGCGCGCCGGGTGGCGGATCGTATCAAGGGACAGTTGAGGACGACCACCATTCTGGGCGCGGTGGAGCGGTCCCCGAGCGCCAGCATCGGCATTGCCATGTTCAACAAGGGATATTCGACAGCGGGGGAACTTCTGCGCGATGCCGATTCAGCCATGTACTACGCCAAGGCATTGGGTGGAAACCAGCATCAATTGTTCGACACAGCCATGCATACCAGCGCGGTCGAACTTATTCGACTTGAAGGTGAACTGAAACGGGCGGCAGAGAGAAAGGAATGGGTGATTCACTATCAACCGGTTGTATCGGTGGAGACCGGGAAGCCAATCGGGGCAGAGGCGTTGATCCGGTGGATGCATCCGCACAGAGGCTTGCTTCCTCCGCAGGAATTTATCCATGTGGCGGAGGAGACCGGTCTGATCGTGCCCATCGGAGAATATGTGTTGCGCGCTGCCTGCGAACAGGCCGCGGTCTGGCGCCGGTCCGGGAATCCCAAATTCTGGGTGTCTGTCAACATTTCCGCGCGCCAGTTTCAGAACAAAGACCTTGTTGGGCAGGTGGCGGAGATCCTGGCGGCAACCGGATTGCCCGGCGAAGGCTTGAGACTGGAGATCACGGAAAGCACCGCCATACGCGACAGGGAATATACTGTCAGGGTAATGAACGACCTGGGTGCGTTGGGCGTGCATACCTCCCTTGATGATTTTGGTACCGGCTATTCCTCTCTCAGTTACTTGAAACAGTTTCCACTCAAGGTCCTGAAGATCGACCAGTCCTTTATCCAGGATATCCGCCTCAATCCAAAGAACGAAAACCTCATCAAGGCGATCATTTCCATGGCTCGTTCTTTGGGGCTTGAAGTGGTCGCTGAAGGGGTGGAAAAGGACGAACAACTTGAATTCCTGCGCACGGAACTTTGCGATAACGTGCAGGGATTCCTGTTAAGCCACCCCATTCCAGCCGAGGAATTACTTAAATTGCTTGGATAGACAGCCTCATTTTCGGGTTGCAGGCGCCTCAGATAAAATTCCATTCGATCACGGGGGTATGCTTCAGTGCAATATCATGATATGCACGTTCCCCTTTCCGGTTCGGGCAGGTTTTCGTTGTACAATTGGTTACCCTCTTTCAGGGGGTTCTCGTCCAGGATTGCAGAGGCAAATTTTTATGCTGCGGAAATCAATCGTCATCATTCTGTTGATCTCCTTATTTGTAACGGGCTGTACAGGCGCGGGAGTAACGCCTGTACAAAAAAGCGAACCGACCGTCACGTTGATCCCCAGCGCGACCAATACCTTCACGCCTCCGCCCACCGCCACCAACATTCAGCCGTCCACGCCCACCCCGATCTCCAATGCCGTTTATTACGTGATCGTGCTCGATGCCTCTGAGAAGATGAAGGAACCGTTTGCCGGCGGGACCAAGTGGGACGCGGCGCGTGGAGCGGCTGAGGCGATCGTCAAAGGATTGGAACCGGGAGCAAAATACAGCCTGGTCGTGATCGGCGGTTCATCCCCGACCGAAGGGCTGGATCCGTGCAATGAGCCTTCGGTGGCGCTCTCGACCTTTTCATCCCAAAAGAAGATCGGCGGTCAGATCGCTCAACTCCAGCCCGCGGGCGTCGGTTCGATCCAGGCCGCTTATGCCCTTGCGCAAAAACAACTGGAGGGATTGTCGCGTTACGCGATCGGCGCATTGATCTTTATTACAAGTTCGAGCGATACCTGCGACCGCCGGGATGAATGGGCGGATCTGGAGAAACAATTCGATTTCAACGCCGATGCCGGGATCGACTTTTACAGCGAGATCGTTGCGTTGGATGAAACGGTCAATGCCGCGGTTCAGAGCCTCGCGATCCGTGCCGGCAATATATCGGGAAACATAAATTTTCAATTCCCGCAAAATGACGAGATGCTGCGTGAAGCGAACAATGCCGTGCTCGCGAACCTTGCGGATTATGTGAATACCACCGTTGCCACGCGTCCCACGGAATCGCCCCTGGTCTCATCCTTTACCTTGACTCCCCGGACGGTTACACCGACGTATACTCCATCCATCACGCCTACGCCGTCGCTTACGTACACGCCGACGATCACGCTTACACCATCCGTTACCCCGACGGAGACCATCACGACGACACCTTCGATCACCAATACCCCCGTCACCCCAACCATCACATCCACATGGACCCCTTCCGCGACGCCGAGTGTAACGTTCACCGCCTCCCCGCCGTTTGTGAGGCTTCTATCGGTGAATTACCTCTCGCGTGGTGTTGGGTGTCAGATCGACGTCCGGGTTCAGGTTACCGGAAGCCCTGCGAACGGAAATTTTCACGTCCGAAATGCAGGCATGGATGCTGAGGGGATCGCGTCTCCGCCGATGACATTACAGGTCGGCTCGGATTGGATCAGTTCGTTCAACATCAACTACCTGTTGACACTGCCCGGAGACGAGGAGCAATATTATATGCACGAAATCTGGTTCGAATACAACGGAGTCGAATCGAATCGCTTGAAGGAACTGATCTGCCCCGGCCTGTTTATTCCACAATAAATAAGCATTTTGTTTTTAAGACGGAATCCTCCCTCGAGCGCAAGGACTCGGGGGAGGATTTTTTCGTATCGTTACTCGGATGGTTTGATAATTTCTATCTGGCTTCGCACCCGGGTAATTTGAAACTGGCAATGCGGGTTTGCCAGCCTGCCGCGCTGGAAGCCTGCCCAGCCGCGGTATAGTATTCGTTGACGTACCAGAACGTGCAATCGTCCACCGGGTCGATGTTCATGGAGGTGTAATCGCCCCAACGGGAGTTGGTGGTCGTCTGTACGCCGGTGCCGTTGACGATTATCCCTTCGCCGAGCGACATCGTACCCAGCGGATCACCTGCCAATCTTCCGGTGTAGCGGATCCCTGGATAGACATCCACGCCATTGACAACGCTGTAGCCCAGCGCCATATTGCCCTGCCAGTCCTGGGCGACGCTTCCCATCCAGCGGTGGACACCATCGCCCGGTGCGTAGGTTCCCTGTTGGTAGAGCGAGTATGTTGAGCCGCCAGCCGGATACACCGTGTTGCCATCGGTACGGCGGATCTCATACCAGCGCATACCGGCTACGCCGGGGAGCGCCTCCACCGTTTGCGTGGTGACCAGAGTCTCGTAACCCTTGAAGTTGCGGTAGGCGAGACGCCAGGTGGGTCTTTGTCGGTAGGACAGGATGTCCAAATACTGGGCGGGATTCGTTATCCCCGGTTGCGGGAGGCAGTCGCGGGAGGTCGGTCCGCACGGGAAGATCGAATCGAACGAAGCCACCGGCAGTTGCGCCGCCAAAACGAGCGAGGCGGAGGGGATCGCCTTCCACTTGACTTCCAGGTCAAAGATGTTGAGCGCATCGAAGGTCGCGCCATAGAAAGCACTGTCATCCTGTGTTCCTACGATCGGGATCCTGGAATTTGGCGGGGGCTTCTGCTTGCCATCGATGTCTGCGGGGAGGAGCCCATCCCCGACAAGCGGCAACAGATCCGGATCGTTTCCATCGATGAAGAAACTGACGGCACGCGCCGGTTGTCCGTTCACCATCTTGTTCTTTTCGAGCGCATAAACGCCGATCCCATATTCGACGGTCGGTCCAAATTCACGCGTTGTGATCACATACGAATCGGTCCAGACGCCATATTTGGGGTAATCGGGGAAGAACTGGAAATTCTCCGTCTCGAAAGCGTAGCGGTAGTAGGAGCCGGTTGGGTCGCCCGTGGTCGAGATCGCAACGCAGTTCCAGAACGGACGGGTCGGATCGCTGAGTCCGCTTGTGGTGAACTGCGACAAAAGCCACCGGTCCATGAATTGATCGTACAGGACGATCGGGTCGCCGGATGGATCGGTGCAGTCCGGGACTGCAAATCCAGCCCAGAGGGTCCCGGTATCGACCGGACCAAGCAGCAGGTTGCCCTGCTTATCGTAGACGCCGAACACCAGGTTGATCATCTCAACATAATGGTTTGGTCCCACATCGCCCACAGGGTCGGGTGGGTTGACGCGGAATCCGAATACGTTGAAATTATCCTGGTTGCTCAAGCCTTCGAAGTTGGCGATCGGCGGGGAAATGGTTGCAGCGGAATTAACCCCGAGCTTTGCCGAAGGACCCGCAGCATCCACAGCGCCATCGCCTGAAAAGCCATTGTCGCCAAATACCGGACCGCGGTCTGGTCGGATGTCCAGAGGTTCTGCATCCTGGCCATCCGGTCTTTGCGGGGCGGGCTTCTTTGCCAGATCACGCAGGGCGGGCGAAACATCGAATGCCACTGCGTTCGTGAATTTTGCCTTGGGTGCTTTGAATGCCTGTACTGGAGAACCATCTGTGCTGTTTGCTGCAACTGGGAACACCCCCAGCAGACTTACGATCATCACTATGACTGCAATAACTGGAAATATCTTCGTTTTCATAAGCATCTCCTCGTTGCTTGACATGAAAGTTTCCGATTGCGAAAGACCTGCTTATTGTGATGACGCATGATTTTTTATGAATTCCTTATTCGCCTGCCTCCTTTCAAAGGCCAACAATTATCATCAAACTTGTCGGTGACTACATTGTATTGAATATCATGGGCAAATACAAGCATCAATTTACCAGAGATGGCAAATCGTCCGGATCATTGAATCGTTGTAAAATTCCCCTGTGACCAGGCGGCGCATTTTTACACGACGAAATTCCTCGCGCGGCAGATGGATGCCGCTCGGTTTGATCCTGGTGGTGATCGCATTTGGGATCTGTCTGCTCTTGCCATCCACGTCGGTCAACCTTGGGAGTATGACGGTCCCTGATTCGGGGCTCCCCACTCCCTTGCCGACCTTTACCCTGCTCCCCAGGCCGACCAAGCCGAATATCGGACGCATCATCTTCACCTGTACGCGCGGCGACTACAACCAGTTGTGCATGGTCAACGCGGATGGGACCGGCTATCAGCAGATCACGAACGTGGAGGCGCACAACTACTATCCCGTTTTTTCGCCGTTGGGAGGGTCCATCGTCTATGCCTCGAACCAGAACGGCGGTTACTTCGATCTCTTTTTGTTCGTGTTCGAAGGCACGCGCCTCATCCGTTTGACCGAGAATATCGGCAACGTGATCTCGCCAAGTTTCTCCCCCGATGGAAATACGATCCTGTTTGCCAACCGCGCCGCGGAGGGACCGACCTCCCTGTGGACGGTGGAGAACACCGGCGAAAACCCGAAGTTGTTATATGCCGGTCCCAACACCATCGTCGGCGCGGACTGGTCGCCGGACGGAGGCACGATCGCCTTTGCGATGGCAGTGGAGGGACCCGATGCCTACGAAGTGTTCCTGATGAACGCCGATGGAACCAACGTGCGCCAGTTGACTCGCGGTTTGCCCGGGATCGGCGGCAGCCTGGATTGGTCGCCGGATGGGAAATATTTGCTGATTTCCGCCGGTCCGCAGGGAGACAAGGATATCTTCCGCATCGATGTGGAGGCGAAGACCGCCACGCAACTCACGGACGGCGGCAACAACGCCGCCAGTTCCTACTCCCCTGACGGTCAATGGATCGCCTTCAACTCGTTGCGGAACGACGTTCAGGCGGATATCTACATCATGCGCGCCGACGGCTCGTCCATGCGCCAGGTGACCGACAACCCCGAACCGGATTGGCAGCCGCAATGGGAGCCGTAATCGTTCACGCGGGTTTTCGCGGGGAAACGGTCTGTTTATCGGGATCAGTTCCCGGGTTCGAAAATGAACCGCATTACAAACAAGATGGAAAAGTCGAAAAGCGGGGTCAAAGTCCCTCAAACGGGATACAATTGATACAATAGGTTCATCCGCATTGTTTGAGGATTTTATGCACAGCGCTATACTGAAAAAGGTCATCATCATTCTTCTGGCTGTTGTCATCACCGGGTGCTCCGCCCTTCCCGTGGATCTTTCGTTCCTGAACACGCCCACGGCGGGACCGACGAATTCGCCTGAGCCAACGGTGACATTGATCACGTCCCGGGAGCCCACCAACACCCCCGACCTGTTCGCGCTCAATACCGAAGCGCCCACCAATACCTTCGATCCGGGTGCGCCCGTAGTGACCTCGACGCGCCAGCCGACCTCCACCGCAACCGTCCGCCCGACGATTACGCTGGAGCCGGTGAACCCGAGTTTGTTCACGCCCTCGCCGAACATCTTCCTTTCCGTCCAGCGCTCCACCGACCAGCTCGTCTGGGGCAGCACCTGTGACGGCGCCCGTTCGATCCAATTCATTGTGCAGGCGATGGCGGTGCGACGGATGCGATATGTGTTGTTGTTCTACCGCCTGCAGGATAAATACAGCGGGCGCAACACCGATTGGGGCGGCGGCGCGATCATGAAGGATAACGACCAGGGCACCTATTTTTACACCCTCGAACTCGACCAACTCGACGATTACCGAACGTTTGAGGACGCCTGGCTGCAATATCAATTTGTCGCCTCCACCGCAGGGCTGACCGTGCTCGGGCGTTCCGTGGTGGACCGCACCAGCGTCTCCATGACCCATTGCAAAGTTTTCAATCCCTGAGAGCCCGTTATGAAAAAGTTCCTTCCGATCTTTCTCGTTGTCGTTCTGCTTGCCGGTTGCGCCAACCTGCCGGATGTCAGCCGGTTCTTCACTACGCCGACCGCGCCGCCTCCGGCAGACACCGACACGCCTCAACCCACCGTCACGCTGATCCCGACAAGAGACCTGTTTGCCACCTCCACCGGCACGCCGGTCACTTTCACGCCCACCGAAACGCCGCTCGTGCCCGAAGTGACGCCCACCCTCACCACCCCGACGATGATCCCGCTCCCCACCTTTTCGGAAGAGTTCATCAACGACATGAGCAAGATCACGTTTTTCGAGGACACCTTTGGATTCCAGGCGATCTTATATAGCGCTCCCATCCTGTATTGGGGTGCAGGAGCCTGCACAACGCGTTCGATCAAGTTCACCGCCTTTGTCGATGATCCCGACCGCACCGACCGCGTCTTCCTGTTCGTCCGTCTGCGCGATAAACAAAACACGCTCAATCTTGGCGAATGGAGCGCGGGCGCCGAGATGATCAAGATCGAGAACGGCTCGTTCAACTACAACATCGAAACCCACAACCTCAGGCGCTATTACTCCTACAAGAGTGCCTGGATCGAATACCAGCTCGTCTCAGTCAATGAAAACCTTGAGGTCATAGGACGCACTCAGATCTACGATCACAACGTTTCGCTGGCAAAGTGCGGGCTTTGAACCTTCCGCCTGACCTCGTCACGCTTCTGCGCGGGACCGTAAAGCTGGCAGCCCTTACCGGAGCCGGAGTCTCGCAGGAAAGCGGACTCCGTACCTTCCGCGACGCGCAGACCGGTTTGTGGAAACAATACAAACCGGAGGATCTCGCCTCCCCTGAAGCCTTTGCCCGCGACCCCAAACTCGTCTGGGACTGGTACGCCTGGCGGCGCGAAGCCATAAAGAGTGTGCGGCCCAATCCCGGACATTATGCCCTGGTGGAGATCGCACAACACATCCCCAACTTCATCCTTATCACCCAAAACGTGGACGGACTACACCGCATGGCGGGGAGTCGGAACATATTGGAGTTGCATGGCAACATCCAGCGCGTGCGCTGTTCGGATTGTTATACCTTTGCCGAAACCTGGGGGGATGATACCGAGTCTGTCCCTCATTGCGAACTATGCGGCGGTTTTCTGCGTCCGGATGTCGTCTGGTTCGGAGAGGCATTGCCGCGGAATCAGCTTGAAGCGGCGGTCGAAGCGGCGCGAACGTGTGAGGTCTTCTTTTCGATCGGCACATCGGGCGTTGTCCAACCGGCTGCCTCGCTGGCGCATGCCGCCCGCAACCGCGGCGCGGTCGTGGTTGAGGTCAACGCCGAGCCGACTCCGCTGACCCCCAAAGTGCATTACTTCCTCCAGGGCAAATCGGGGGAGATATTACCCGCCCTGGTGGACGAGGTTTGGAATTCCCGCTAAAAAATGGACGGTCACTCTGAATGTGACCGTCCATTGATTCTATTTCAGCACCACGCCGCTTCTGGCTGGGACCGTGAACTTCAGCCTGCCATCCACGGATATGTCGGATGCCTCCCCGAAGACAGGCGTGGGATTCCCGCCCGCCTCATACGTGACATGGACCTGCTGAGGCGATTCTGACGCGTTCAACGCCACGACAAACGTCTGCCCGTCAAAGGAGCGTGAGAACGCATAGACGCCCTCCGCCGACCAGAGACGTTTATAGTCGCCGCGCCGCAGGGCCGTGTTCTTCCTGCGCAGATCAACGGCGCTCTTCACATAATTGAGCAAATCCCTATCCCATTTGGATTCGTCCCATGGGAAGGGCTTGCGGCATTCAGGATCGTGCTGTCCGTCAATGCCGATCTCATCGCCGTAGTAGATGCACGGCGCGCCGGGGTAGGTGAACATGAACAGCCAGGCGAGCTTGAGCGAAGCCTTGTCCCCATCCACGCAGGAGAGGAAGCGCGGCGTATCGTGGCTGTCGAGCAGGTTCAACTGGGAATAGGTAATGTCCTGCTTATAAAGCCCCAGGTTATGGTCGATGCGGTCTGCAAATTCATGCGCGTCGATGGAGTGATGGATGCCATGATAGTTCGTCTGCTGGTGAAGCACTTTGAGATCGAGATTGCCGTTCGAGAAAAAGGCGATCACAGGTTTGGTGACATCGTAATTCATGATGGCATCGAACTGATCGCCCTGCAGCCAGCGCTGGGACTCATGCCAGATCTCTGCGACGATGTAAGCCTCGGGGTTGATGGCGCGGACGCGGTTACGAAATTCCTGCCAGAAGGCATCATCGTCAATCTCGGTGGCAACGTCCAGCCGCCAACCGTCAATGCCGAATTTGATCCAGTGTTCGGCAACGCCCAGAAGAAACTCGCGCGCGGCAGGCGAATCTGTGTTGAACTTGGGCAGGGCGGGCAGGTTCCACCAGGCGCCATACCCGATGGCGGTCAGGCTGTTCTCGCCGTGTTGCAATGCCCGCTGTTCATGCGGACCGGGATACGCGCCCCAATGTTTTATCCCGCTCAGTCGTTCGGGATCGAAGTGAAACCAATCCTTATACGGAGAACTCTCTCCGCATTCCAGCACGTGATGGAACTGCCAGAAGCCGCGTGAGGCATGGTTGAAGACGCCATCGAGAACGATCCGGATATCCTGCCTGTGCGCCTCATCGAGCAGAAACCGGAGGGCGTCGTTCCCGCCGAGCAACGGATCGACCGTGTAATAATCATAGGTGTGATAACGGTGGTTCGACGCGGAGGCAAATATCGGGTTGAGGTAAAGAGCGGTGATCCCCAAATCCTTGAGATAATCGAGCCGTTCGGCAATCCCGTACAGATCGCCGCCTTTGAAACCATGCGGGGTGGGGGGCGAGTCCCAGGATTCGAATGTCAGGTTGTCGTTCGGATTTCGTGCACTCCGAGCAAAGCGGTCGGGGAAAATCTGATAAAAGACCGCGTCTTGAACCCAGTCTGGAGTGGTCATTGTATGAACCTCGATGAAAGAAGATTAGAGACTTAATTTTACTATAAGGGTGGAATAGGGATTCAATTCATTTTTGGGTTTGTAATTATTAAAGACTCCTCCGCTCACATCCGGACTCTGGACCTGTTCACCGCCAAACAAGATTTCTGTGTGGTATGTTCCATCCGTCAAGGCAGGCTCTCCGAGAGTCAATGCATAATCTGTAATGGGCTGGTCTGAAAGATTGATGAGGGTGAGAACGACTTCGTTTTCGTCAACGCTTAGCGCGGCATATACACTGGGGTTATTCGACGTTACTTCGAAATATGCCCCGGTTTGCAATGCCGGGTTTGCATTGCGAACACTGATCAGCTTGCGATAATGATTGAGTAACGAATTCGGATCGCTGGTTTGCGTTGATACATTGACCTCTTTATAGTTCGTGTCGAGAGGCTCCCAGGGTTTGCTGGTTGAAAAACCTGCGTTTGCATCGGCAGTCCATTGCATGGGGCGGCGGATGTTTTGGTCGGGCTTCATCCCGGACATGCCGATCTCCTCGCCATAATAAATAAAGGGAGTGCCCGGCGATGTTAGCAGTAATGATGCAGCCACCCTGGCCTTGTTCACATCATTACCCAATTCACTCATGACGCGGTTTTGGTCGTGGTTGGTCAGAAATGGAGAGTACTGTGAATCGGCAATAAATTTATTTGTGGTCTTTATGATCGTGGCGATATTACTGGCTCTACCGGTCTGCGCTGCCTTGACGAAGGCACCTGCAAGGGGGAAATTGAAGACCAGGTCGAGTTCGTTGTCTGTCACATAGCGGGAGATCACAGAGACCCCATCGCCTGAGATCTCGCCGACGGTCATGGTGTTGGGATTCATCGCTTTATAAACTGGATAGAAATTGTTGTACCACGTATGTGTGGATTGTGTATTTGCCTGTTTGGCGCCTTCTTCGATCAGGTGTTTGGCTGCATCGAGGCGGAAGCCATCCACGCCCACTTCGTTCGTCCAGAAGGAAAAAACCCTCGTCATCTCGGCGGTCACTTCAGGGTTGTTGTAATTCAAATCGGGCATGAAGCTTTCGAAGATGCCATAATAATACCCATTCAGTGTTGGATACCAGACCTTTTCTCCCCAGGGTCCCTTGTATCCTGGATCGGTGTCGCTCCAGATATACCAGTTGCGATAAGGCGAGTCCACATCCTTCTTTGCAGATCGGAACCAGGGATGTTGATCTGAAGTATGGTTGAGCACCATGTCAATGATGACACGAATGCCGCGTTTATGTGCCTCCTGGAGGAAGCGCTTAAAATCATCCATCGTTCCATATTGCGGATTTATGTTGTAGAAGTCGGTAACATCGTATCCGTGGTAGGAGGGGGAAGGGAAAATCGGCATAAGCCAGATGCCGGTTATGCCGAGATCGGTCGTTGTATTGGGATCGCCATCGTTTAAATAGTCAAGTTTTTCAATGATGCCGTTGATGTCGCCGATACCGTCACCGTTGCTGTCATAAAAAGAGCGAACAAATATTTCGTATAAAACGTCGTTGCTCCACCATATCGTTGGGGCAGGTGTGGGTGAGGGTGCCGGAGTTTTGGTAACGGGAGCAGGCGTCGGTGTGGCAGGAACGCAGGCGGCTAAAACGGTTAAAAGTAGAAATATGGAAAAGAGGCGTTTGGTCATATCAAAGTTCAGGCGGTCATTGCGACCGCCTGCATGATTGAGTCTATCCTTTGACTGACCCGAGGGTGAGGCCCGAAATCAGCCATTTCGATGAGTATAGGAACAGGATCATAACCGGGATGGCGATCATGACGGATGCGGCGGAGAACTGCCCCCATGAAACTGTGAATTGTTGTGCGTATGTGAATATGCCGAGGGGCCAGGTGAAGGCTTCGTTCTTTTGAAGGATGACACGCGCAACTAGATATTCGCTCCACCCGCCCATGAAGGAGAACAGGAACGCGATCGCCAGTGCAGGGGTTGAGAGCGGCAGAATGATATTTGTGAAAACCGTAAACCGGTTGGCGCCGTCGATCATGGCGGCTTCCTCCAAATCCACAGGAATGGTATCGTAGTAACCTTTGAGTGTCCAAATGGTGAGCGGCACCGCGGTGACCGCATAGGCGATCAACAGACCGAGCGGTGTATTGATCATCTTGAGCTTTGCGATCATGATGAATAGAGGCAGGAGCAGCATGCCAGCCGGTATCATCTGTGTGGTTAATAGGAATATCAGCCCTGCGGACCGTCCCGGAAATTTGAAACGCGAGAATGCGTATGCGCTGATTGCCGCCAGGATCACGCTCAATACCGATGTGATCGAAACAATCGAGAGCGAGTTCCAGAGCCACAGGAAAAAGTCAGATTTGCGATTCCTTTCCGGATTGCCAAACAATACTTCCTTGTAATTGTCGAGAGTGGCATTCTCTGGAATAATTCGCAGGTCCGTGGTCAGCAGTGTGTCGTTGGGGCGCAGTGAAATCGTGACGACACGCAAAACCGGATAGACCGCGATGATGCAGGCGACAATCAGGGTTGCATGGATCAGGATGGTTTTAAAAGGACTATCACCGCGCGCCCGATAAAAGAACCAACGGATAAAGTGCGCAACAACATTGGCTTGTTTTGCTGAAGAAACTTTGTTCGCGGCATCAGTTGTAGTGGACATGGTCTGTTCTCCTTACTCCGCAGCAGATTTGAGTCCGCCCGAAATGCGCAAATAGATTAATGTGAACAAAAACAGGATTATGAATATCACAAGAGCGAACATTGCCGTAAACCCATACCGGTAGAACTGGAACGCCGCCTTGTACATTGAGGATACAAGGATATCTGTTTTCTCCTGCGGCCCTCCCTGTGTGATGAGGTAGATCACATCGAATTTGTTGAAGGTCCATACAACGCCTAGAATGATCGCAGGAGTAAGGACGGGGCGCAGCAAAGGGATGGTGATGTTCCGAAATTGTTGGAATTTGGAGGCTCCATCGATCTCCGCGGCTTCGTAATATTCCTGCGAAATGCTTTGCAGGCCGCCGAGGATGATCACGGCCATGAAGGGGATGCCGAGCCAGATATTTGAGATCAAGATCGAAACGAAAGCCCAGAACGGATCCTGTTTCCAGCTAACCGGTCCGATATGAGCGGCGAGCCACGTAAACAAATTCCCGATTCCCACGATATTTGCCGTGCCGTGACTGATGCCTGTCAGCCATGTGTTTAGGTCGGTGAGTAGAATATTGAACAACCCATAGCGGCTGTCGAACTCGTTTCGCAATGCCATGGCGGCAATGGTTGTGGGGATTGCCCACGGGAAAACCAGCAGTGTCCGATACAAACCCTGCACCTTCATCGGACGATTTAATAAAATGGCAAGTCCCATGCCACCGGAAACATGGAAGGTCACATTGATCACCGTCCAAATAACCGTGCGCCAAAAGACATCCAGAAATTTGGCATCCTTGGCGACCGATCCGGTGAACAATGTTTTCAGGTTTTCCCATCCATACTGAAGCCCATAAGCGGCATTCTTTGTGGCTTGCGTACCAAGTGACGCATTGGAGAATGCAAGTTTGATCTCGAAGAGGAACGGGTAGATGATCAGGAACAAAACACCCAGAAACGCGGGCAGAATCAGAAGGTATGCCAGTCCATAGTTGTGGTTGCGTGAAACACTGCTGATATGGATGACAGCGAAGATGGCCAGGAGTGCGAGCACCATTATTCCACTTGATGTCAGTTGAGCGCTGTCCTTGGTGGCAATTTTTGTATTGACCAACATGCTCTGGAAATCGCCAAACATGGTAACTGGCGAGCGGAGGAAATTCCCGACGATGTTATCTCCCATACGGAACAAGTCGGTGCTTTCCAGAAATGAAATAACCACCATAAGCAGGAGTGCTGCTAGAATGAATTGCAGGGCGCGGATGATAATGTTTGTTGCATCATTTTTAGGCTTGCGGAAGAAGATTTGATAAAAATAAATCTCTATCAGCATAAGTCCCCCGATGATGCCAAAGAGGAATCCCCCCAGTTGTTTGGTGCTTTCAGTTACGATTTTTCCGTTGAGTGTTATGCCATCGGTGAAAGGGGCAATCAAGGAATTTAGTGTGAAATACACTGCGATCAAAACAACGATCCATAGAACGGAAGGCAAATATCTTCTTACCTTATTCTCGTTTTCCATGGCGCACCTCCATCATGAAAAGTTTGGGGGAGCAACGTGCGCGCTCCCCCAAAGGCAATAACTGGATCTTACTTATTGAAGTGTCGCAACACACTCGTCGGCGGCGGTTTGTGCGGCCGCGGCGGCATCTTCAGGGGTCAGTGTACCAGCCATAACACCCTCGAGATTCGGGCGCCAGGCATCCCATGCGCAGCGCATCTCAGGAGCGGCAGGTTGACCACGACCAACTGCAAGGTCCGCCATGGATCCGGCAAGAATCGGGTCACTGGTGATGCTGGGGTCCTTCGCCACTTCAGAGTTGGAGGGCAGGCGCTTGAACTGATCCAGCCACTTCTTCTGGACATCTGCGGATGTCATATAGGTGATGAACTTTGTCACTGCATCTTTCTTGGCAGGATCATCAACAACAGCCTTGGAAACCATGAAGTACTTGCCGGCGGTCATTTCGGTGTAAGGGTTGCCGTTGATGGGAGGAACAGGTGCAACACCGAGATTGTCGCCAATGGCGGTGGTGTAGTCACCAAGCGACCAGTCACCGTTGATGATCATGGCGGCTTTGCCGTCCTTCATCAGGGTGTCGGCGCAGTTGTAGTCACATTCTGCAGGTACCACACCATCATCCTTCAGTTTCTTCACGAAGGTCAGGTAGTCAATGAAAGCCTGGTTGTTGAATTGCGGTTTGTCGTTCTCGTCCAACGGCCAGCCGCCGAAGGCGCCATAGAAACCTGCACCCCAGAAGGGTTCATTCAGGTTATAGGCAAAACCCTGAACATCGCCAGTGGTCAGTTCTTTGGCTTTGGCAATCAGGTCATCGAACGTGGCGGGCGGCTCGGCAATCAGTGACTTGTTATAGATCAGCATGAGGTGATTTCCGTAGTTGTCCGGAACTCCCCAAAGCGTGCCGCCGACCTTGGCGGGGTCGAGCGAGCCAGGGAAGAACTGACTCAGGAATGCATCATCGAACAATTGGTCGACGGGCGCGATAATGTCCAACACACTGAAAGGACCGGCAAAATCGTTCGGCACGCGCACAACTTCAGGGGCTGCATCAGCCAACGAAGCGGTTTGGAACTGATCGCGCAAGGCTTCATTTTCATAGTGAGTCCGCTCGACCTTAATGTTGGGATTGGCAGCTTCAAAGTCGGCGATCAAGCCGTCAATGAACACATCCACATCATCACCTTCCTGTTCCCAGAACGCGATTGTTATCGGTTCCGCTGCAGGCGGTTCGGTGGGTTCCACGGCGGGCGGCTCGGTAGCTGCCGCGGCGGGGGGTTCAGTGGGTTGCGCGGCTGGAGCTTCTGTTGCAGCACCGGCGCCACATGCGGAAAGTACGAATGCTGAAATCAGCAGGAGGCTGAGCAGCCAGGTCAATTTGGTTTTCATTACTTCTTCTCCTTATAGGAATTTGTGGTTGATAATGTACGTTTTTGTAGTCGGCTATTTTTGACGAGAAGACATCACCTCCTTCACTTATTGATTTGGTTCCAAGGATTCTACAAAGATTTCTTTTGCAACAGTATTTTTACTTTCAGCTGCAATGTGGATGGCAACATTGATTGCCTGGATGGTGGCGCCAATGAGCAGCGAACGGCGTCCCAGCATGCCTGTTGTAATACGGACACTCTGTTCTGATGCCCGCATCGCATGTTCACGGACAGCTTCGCGGATGGGGATCGTAAGAGTGTCGCCGACCTGCGCCACGCCGCCGCCAATGATCACAATGCTTGGGTTGAAAAGATTGATCAGACCTGCAATTGCGATACCGATGAATGTTCCAGCCCGCCTCAGGATCTGCTGTGCATGGATGTCTCCGCGTCGGGCAGCTTCCGCCACCTGATGCGCCGTAATCTTTTCAGGAGGGAGATTTGACAGCAAGGTGCGTTTTCCTGAATTGGCGAGCAGTTGTCCCTGTTTAGCGATCGCATGCCCGCCAGCAAATGCCTCCAGACAGCCATGGTTGCCACAATCACAAAGCGGACCATTTTCCTCGATGGTCAGATGGCCGATCTCACCTGCCGCGCCGGTCGTCCCGCCGTAGATTTGCTTGTTAAGGATTAAACCTGCGCCGATACCACTTCCCACCTTGATGTAGGCGATGTTGTTTTCACCCCGCCCCGCGCCATACGCCCATTCGCCCAACGCGCCGAGTTCGGCGTCGTTGTTCAATGTGACCGGGCATCCCCAGGTCTTTTCAAGGGTGGCGCGGATGGGAAAATGATCCCAGCCCGGCATGATGGGAGGGGAGATGACCATTCCGGCTTCCTTGATGACCGGTCCAGGAACTCCGACTCCGACGGCAGCCAGATCTGAAAGAGAAAGTCCCTGGCTTTCCAATAATTTCAAAAGGTTCCGGTTTGCTTCTTCAAGGCAAATCTCAGGACCTCTTTTGATGTCGAAAGGATATTCGATTTCCTGAAGTATTCGGGCGGTAAAATCTGCAAGCGCGATGCTTGTATGAGTAGCCCCCATATCAATGGCACCAACCAATCCCTGGTCCGGGTTGATCTCCAACACGATCGGGGGGCGGCCACTTGGCGCAGAACGACTCTCTGCTTCCAAAATAACCCCGCTCTGTAACAGATCATTCACAATGAGACTGACAGCAGAGCGGGTCAAACCCATTTGTTCAGCCAGATCGGAGCGAGACAAACCGACGGTGGAAAAGCGTATCAGGTCCAAAACCGCGTGTTTGTTAAAACTCTTGACATTATAACCAGCAGGGAGCCAGTAGAAGGTGCTCAAGGTGTTCCTTAATTAGGAAGTCAAACTTGGCGAATTCCTTGCTATGTTAGCATAAGCCGCCCATTTTATCAAGTATATTAACAAACTAAATGACTTAATCAATTAACAAAAAAAAAGACGCCCGTTCACCGGGCGCCTCTTGTTGTGAAATGAATTATCTCCGATGGTTCGTTATCTGATCGCCTCTTCGGTCTCGGCATCGAAGATGTGGACGGAGTCCATGTCAAACGCCACTTGAGCCTGTTGACCGACGCGCAGTTTCGAGCGTGGATCGACGCGGGAGACGAAGGTGTTCTTCCCACTGATGAGGTAGAGGAAGATCTCGTTGCCCATCAATTCCGTCACATCCACTTTGACTGCAACCTTCTCAGCCTCGATGTTGGGCGGGATGAAATCCGCATCATGGATGTTCTCAGGGCGGATCCCGAAAATAATATCCTTGCCGGCATGTGATTCGTAAACCTTGGCGTGCTTGTCCGGAATGGTGACCGAGAAATCTCCGGTGTCCACGACCAACTTCCCGCCATCCTTGCGAAGTTTGCCGGGGAAGAAGTTCATGGCTGGCGAACCGATAAACCCGGCCACAAAGATATTGTTCGGGCGGTCGTATAGATTCTGGGGTGTGTCAAGCTGTTGCAGAATGCCCTTGTTGATCACCGCGATGCGGGTTGCCATGGTCATGGCTTCGATCTGGTCGTGGGTCACGTAGATGAAGGTGGTCTGGAGGCGTTGATGCAGTTTGCTGATCTCGGCGCGCATTGCCACGCGCAGTTTTGCGTCCAGGTTCGAGAGCGGTTCATCGAAGAGAAACACCTTCGGTTCGCGCACAATGGCGCGTCCCACTGCCACACGCTGGCGTTGGCCGCCGGAGAGCTGACGCGGCTTGCGGTCGAGCAGGTCACGGATGCCGAGAATATCCGCAGCCTCATTTACGCGGCGTTTGATATCTTCCTTCGGCACTTTGCGCAATTTCAGGCCGAACGCCATGTTGTCATACACGGAAAGGTGGGGATAGAGGGCGTACGATTGAAAGACCATGGCGATGTCACGGTCTTTCGGGGCGACATCGTTTACAACGCGGTCGCCGATGAGAATTTCACCGTCGGAGATCTCCTCCAACCCGGCGAGACAACGAAGGGCTGTTGTTTTGCCGCAGCCGGACGGACCGACGAGGACAAGAAATTCCTTGTCATCGACTTCGATATCCAGGTTGTTGACAGCGATCACGTCACCAAATCTTTTGTAGACGTTTTTGTAGGTAACACTAGCCATGGGTCTTTCCTCCGTTTCGTGGGAATATAGTGATTGAATTATACTCCCACTTTGTCAATGTAAATATTAGAACGGGGACGAGTTTTACGGGACGAGGCACGCCTCAGACAGCCCGGGGGCCTGCTTCCGTTTTCCGGCTGAATCCCATCTGAAGGCTATTTCCGATTGACCAGCCAAACTCCCAGAATGATGATCCCACCTCCGATCAGGGAAGCGGTTGTCACCGCCTCATCCAGGATGAAGAATGCCACCACAACAGCCACCAGCGGTTCAATGTAAAGAAACACCCCGGTCTGCGCCGCGGACAGAGCCTGCAATGCGTCATACCATGCGATGTACGCCAGGCCGGAACAAAAGATGCCCAGAAATGCAATTCCGAGCCAGCCATTGAATGTCAACTGCCCGATCTCGCCCGGGCTCGATTTGGCAAAGAACAACAGCGACGTGAACACCCAGCCAAGCGCCATCACATAAAACATCATCAGGCTCGCCGGATGTGACTTCAAGCCGCGCCGCGACAAGACCGAGAACACCGCCCAATTGACCGCGCTGATCAGGATCAGCACATCGCCCGGCGCTCCAAACCTGCCCACCGATACAGAGGCAAAATCCCCTTTGGACACGACCAGCAACACCCCTGCAAACGCCAGAAGAATTCCAACGGTTTTCGTCCAACCGAGACGTTCCTTGAGAACGAACCATCCCAGCAATGCCATGAATACCGGTGTGGTGGAAACGATCCATGCAGTTGTTCCCGCTTCCGAGGTTTGGAGTCCGTTCGATTGAAGCCATTGATGAAATGTGATCCCGAGGAAACCCAACAGCGCGAAATAGCACCATTCTCTCCGGTCCAGAAGCGCGAATTGTTTGCGCACCACCACGGCAACGCCAAGGATGACCACTCCCATGGCGAAGCGCAGCCAGACGATCGCAATCGGCGAAATGTCCCTCAACGCCACCTTGGTGGCTATGAACGACGCCCCCCAGACGATGACGGCGAATAATGCTTCCAGATAGGTGAGTGTATTGGGTCTGTTCACATGCAAGTCCTGGAGAAGGAGATAAGTTTATCCATTATAATAAGTTCTGGAGGCTGCACATTTATGGAGATTACCTGGTACGGACATTCCTGTTTTCGGCTCACCGAGCGCAATTACGCGACGGTGGTGACCGACCCTTTCGATAACAAATCCATCGGTTACGATTCCCTCAAACTCAAGGCGGATATCGTCACCGTGAGTCATGAGGCGCCCGGTCATAACAACGTGGATGCGGTCAAGGGCACGTCACATGTGATCGATGGTTCGGGGGAATTCGAGATCGGCGGAGTCTTCATCACTGGCGTACAGACGGACGGCGGCGGTTCCGGCAGGAAGAAGGGCAAGGGCGATTCGGTGCGCAACACGATCTATGTATTCGATTATGACGGCATCACGGTCGCGCATATGGGCGACCTCAAGCAGACCCCGACCCAATCTGAGATCGAATCTCTGGGTACGATCAACGTGGCGCTCGTGCCGGTTGGCGGAGGCGGAGGCTTGAACGCTGCCAAAGCCGCGGAAGTCATCAGTCTGATCGAGCCGAATATCGTCATCCCGATGCATTATGCGACACCCGCGGCAAAGGTCTCACTCGAATCGCTTAACAAATTCCTCAAAGAGATGGGGCTTTCGAAGCCGGATGCCCAGCCGTCCCTGAAGTTGACGCGCAGCGGCCTCCCGGATGAGACGCGGGTCGTTGTGCTGGAGTATCAATCGAGTTAATATCATGACCGTTAAAGTATTGATGACCTGGGATCTGGCAGGCGAGCGCGATCAGGAATACTTCGAATTTGTGATCGGCGAATTCATTCCCGGCGTGCAGAGGCTTGGCTTGCAGCCTGCCGAAGCCTGGGCGACGATCTATGGCGCCTATCCCCAGATCCAGGTTGGCTTGATCGCAACGGACGCCAAACAGGCGCGCCGCATCCTTGCCTCGGATGATTGGGGCATCCTGCAGGACCGGCTTTTCAATTACGTAAAAAACTTTTCCTATAAAGTTGTCCCTGCACGCGGCGGGTTTCAATTCTAAAGCGTCGAAATAAACACGGTACTTGCCGGTAAAAATGGGCGAACGCAAACCATATTCGTGGCTGTTTTATGCTTACGCCATTGAGGGATGGTTTGCGCTTGTCTGGCTCCTGCTGATCCCATCGGAGGGCGGACAGATCACTCCGGCGCGGTTTGCTTTAATTGGCGCCCTGCTACTTCTTTCCGGGTCGTGGAGCTATCTTGGATATCGCCCTCCAAAAGACCCGGATGGGTTGGCGCGGCCATTGTTTATTTATGGATCGGCGGCTCTTTCCCTGACATTGGGGCTGGTTCTGTTCCTGTTGCGATATCTCAACCCCGACCGGCTTTTGCCGGTTTATGAACGGCTGAGTCCCTTGCTCTGGTATAGCATCCTGCTTGCCATCCAGTCGTTCATTTTCCTGCTCTTCCTCCGTAAAGGATATCACCCCTCGCGCCTGACAAGAGTGAAGCCGGTCTATGGTTCTGCGGCAATTTCCCTGGCGATATTGCTTGGCCTTTTTGCGTTTATTTCCATCACGCGTTTGGGGATCACCTTTGATCCGGCGTATTGGGGCGAACCGGGCGTGCCTGTCCTGGGCTGGCAATTTGTCCTGGCTTTGCTCACAGGCAGTTTGGTATTTGCTCTTGCTTATTATCTTCGACGCTCTCCTCTTGATGCCATCCTGCCGCTGTTTCTTTATCTCCTTGCCGTTACGCTCTGGCTGAGTGTGCCGTTCGAAGTCCTTAAGAATAGCTTTTACATGCGCATCTCCGCCCCGACGTTTATCCCGTTCCCCTATTCTGATTCGAGCTATTACGACCAGATGGCGCAGAGTCTGTTGATCGGTCATCCCTATCAGGGGATCATTCCCACCCGCCCACTTTACATTGTTTTCCTGACGGTTTTGCATCTTGTGTTCCGGGAGAATTATCCGAATATCCTCACCGGGCAGACGTTTGTGCTGGCGTCCATGCCGGTTGCCTTATATTTCCTCGGGAAGAAACTGCACAGCCGGGCTGCGGGGGTGACCATTGCCATGATCTTCATATTCCGTGAGTTGACAAGCCTGCTGATTTCATCTGACACCCGCGTCACCAATACCAGGATGATACTGGTGGACCTGCCAACACTTTTACTTTTACTGGTCTCCTGCATTTTCACATTTCGCTGGCTGGAAAGAAAAAATCCAAAGGATGCGTTTGTCGCGGGCGGGTTGTTCGGGGTATTGTTGCTCCTCCGGACGCAATCCATGCAGATCCTGCCGCTGATCTTTGTTGCCGCATTGTTCGTGCTCGGCTGGCGCAACAGGCGATTCTATTTGCAGGGGTTCCTGTTCATCGTCGGTCTGGCGATCACCATTACCCCCTGGCTGATCCACAACTATTTGCAAACGGGCAGCCCCGCCTTCGACGCAGCCTTCCAATTGAAGCTGGTCGTCGCCCAGTATTCCGCATTCGGGAACCTGGATGTTTCCAATTACAACTTCGAAGGCATGGGACTCGGACGCATCCTGCTTGAATTCATGATCAGAGACCCGAAACATGTGTTTGGCTTCATCAGCAATCACTTCCTTGCCTCGCAGATCAACAGCCTGCTTGTCCTGCCCCTGATCGAGCCTTTTAACGGATTGTTCAAGCCGATCAATTTGTATTGGATGAACTGGGATGGAAGCCTCGACTGGTACAACGCAGTATTGCTCATCGTGTATCTCGTCATCATTTCGATCGGGTTGGGCGCGGCCTGGAGACGATGGAGATGGCTGGGGTTGCTGCCTCTCGTTTATAGCGTCGGTTACGCACTTGCAACGGCGCTTGCGCGTTTTTCCAGTTGGCGGTATGACTTCCCGTCCGATTGGATCGCGTATTTTTATTTCGGGATCGGATTCGCCGAACTGCTTCGGCACGCCGCCCTCCTGGTGGGAGAGGCCGATCCCGCTCCGGATACGTTGACGGTTACAGAAAAACAAAACGCTGGTCATCCCTACGTCATCCCGGCGTTGGCGTTGGTCTTTATCCTCATCGGCTCCCTGCCCTGGATGATCAAAGGGATCACCTCGCCGAAATATCCCGATCAATCCCCTGATGGGCTTTCGGCAAGGATTTCGACCGTTGACCAGTCGCCGCCGCGTGAGGAAATCGAAGCATTCGTTTCGCAACCCGGATCATTCATTCAGGTCGGTCGTTTGCTGTACCCACGCTTCTTTCCAAAAGATGCCGGGCTGGTTTCTGCGAATCCCTCCCCGGCGTATGCCATTCGTGAATATCCCCGGCTGGGATTTTTCCTCCTCAACCAGCACTCAACGCCGGTCGTTTTTCCTACCAGATCCTTTCGGAGCCCCATGCTCCATGCGGAGGACGTAATTGTCCTTGGCTGCCAGCGCGGTTCCTATGTGGAAGCCAGAGCCATCATCCTCCCCGATCTGGATCTATATTACGCGGGCATCCCGCTGACCACCCCCTGTTCACCGTGACGTCAAACCCCGCCTCTCATTCCTTCCAAACGGTTCAATCCAGACTTTTGGACTGGTACCGTGAAAACAAGCGGACTCTCCCCTGGCGCGACCGCCGTCCCCCCGACGCCTACGCTGTGTGGGTCTCCGAGATCATGCTCCAGCAAACGCGTGTGGAAGCGGTCATCCCTTACTTCGAAAAGTGGATGGAGCAATTTCCGTCCGTGCAGGTTCTGGCTGAGGCCTCCGAACAGGATGTGCTGACTGCCTGGGAGGGGCTTGGGTATTACAGCCGTGCCCGCAATTTGCATAAAGCCGCGAAAATCATTGCGGATGAATATCAGGGAAGATTGCCCGGTGAGGTTGCGTTGCTTCTAAAGCTGCCAGGGATCGGTCGTTATACGGCGGGTGCGATCACCTCGATTGCATTTGACAAGGATGAGCCTGCTCTCGACGGGAATCTCAAGCGGGTATATGCACGCTTGTATGATGTCTCCGAACCTGTCGATTCGCCGGCTGGCGAAAAAATCCTGTGGAGGCTCGCGAAGGAGAATCTGCCCGTCGGGCACGCGGGTGATTTCAACCAGGCGCTCATGGATTTGGGGTCAACGGTCTGCCTGCCCAAAAGACCGCGCTGCCTGATCTGCCCATTGATGATGGATTGCAAAGCGCGTGCAAATGGAACACAGGAAATGCGCCCCGTGAAGAAACCCAGAAAGGAAATTCCACATCATATCCTGGCGGCAGGGATCATCACGCGCAAGGGCAGAGTCCTGTTGGCGAAACGCCCATCGAACGGATTGCTCGGGGGGATGTGGGAATTTCCGAACGGACGCGTTGACGGCGACCCGGAAAAGGGGTTGGCGAATGTTTTGAAAACGGGATACAGTCTCAAGGTCCGGAGGAGAGAGGCGGTGGGTGTCGTCCAGCATGCTTATACTCATTTCAAAGTAACCGTCCATGCTTTTCGCTGCGATTTGGAGGCTGGTCCTGAAGGAACGGATTTGAAGTGGATACCGATGAAAGAATTGAGCGATTACCCGATGGGCAAGGTTGACCGGCAGATCGCGAATTTGATTAAACAGTGAATTTGCACTTGAGAGCATGATGAGTTTGGCGTAGAATAGGAAAAATATGCAAAGGATGGGCTGATATGTCTAATTCCCCAAAGAGATCGATGGATCCCTCGATAACAGCGGCAATTATCGGTGTAATAGGAACGATCGTCGTTACCGTCATTACGATTTATGCCAACCGCCCGGCTCCTCCGCCGACAGCGTTTCCTCCCACGGCGATCCTTCCAACGGATGCCGTTGCGCCGACCGCGATCCCAACGGATACGGTTCCGGTGGGTGAGCCGAGCTCGACGCCCGCGCCTGCCACCGATACACCGGCGCCCACCTTTACATTAACACCCGTCCCGCCTGTTGCGATTGGCGACGACTGGTCGCAAGGGTGCATCAGTTCGTTGTGGAGACCGTATTCCTCCAAGGAACCCGTCAGCGCGTTGGCAGGGGATGACGGGTGTCTGCTCCAGCCGGTGGCAGGGTTTGAAACCTTGGATGGAAGGCTCTCTTTCATTTACGAGGCCAGGCTATCAAGTGCGGAGGTGCATGGGATGTTTGCGCCTTTGCCGACAACGAATGGCACAGTGAGCGTTTATGTGAGTCTGAAGGAGTTGAACACAAGCGATATCTGGATTGGCGTGTTTGCCGATACTTCGATCGACTCGGCCGGCTTGCTTATGACCATTCCTGCAGGCAACGATGTCAGTTCGCGCCCATTTGCGGAGTGGATCATGCCCGGGTTTGAAAAAATAACGACCACGGGCGTCGTAACGCAGGGGAATGGATATGGCGTACGGTTTGAATATACGGCAGGCTCCGTGAAGGCAGTGGTCCTTCCCAACGTGACTGCGACAAGTCAGATCCCGGTTTCTGCTACCCAGAAATATTTATTCATTGGTTATCAGGGAAAAAATGGGACCAATCGCATCAATGCCGCCTTTTTTGACCTTGTCGTAACTGAACAATAATTTGCGATACGGAAAACGCCCCGACCTTGAGGTCAGGGCGTTTTTGATCTAAGGGGAACGAGGGAAATCTCAACCCTTGCTCAATGTGACCAGCACCATCGGTCTGCGTTTGGTGTATTCGTACAGATATGATTTGACCGTGTTGGCGATGTCTTTTTCGCTGTCCCAGCCGCCGTTGTTGACGATGTCCATGATGTGTTTGCGCACCTCGGGGATGAGTTCCTCCGCATCATTGGGTGAGACGAATCCGCGCGTGATGATCTCGGGTTCATGCAATAATTTGCCGTTGAGGTTGTCCACGCTGATATCGATCAGGAAGATGCCGTTGCGCGCCAGTTTTTCGCGTTCGCGCATGATACCGAAATCCACTTCGCCGATGGATTGTCCGTCCACGAAGACGTAGCCGCCGGGGATGCGCTCACCGAGCTTGATGTTGTTGCCGGAGAGTTCCACGATCTGTCCGTTTTCCACGACGATCACATTCTCCTCGGGGATGCCGACCTCAACCGCCAATTTCCCGTGCTGCTTCAGTTGTCGCAATTCACCATGGATGGGGAGGAAGTGTTTCGGCTTGACCATGTTGAGCAGGAGCTTCAATTCCTCCTGGCTGGCATGACCGGAAACATGGATCGGAGCGAGCGCATCATAGATCACGTTCGCGCCGCGCCGGAGCAGACGGTTGATCGTCTTGCTGATGGCTTCTTCGTTGCCCGGGATCGGATGCGACGACAGCACAACGGTGTCGTTGGGCTTGATGTCGAACTGACGGTTCGTCCCCGCAGACAGGCGTCCCACAATGGACGATGGTTCACCCTGCGAGCCGGTGCACATGATCGTGACCTTGTGGTCCTGCATCTGCAAAGCCTGATCGATCGGAACGATCAACTCATCGGGAATCTCAAGGTAGCCGAGTTTGCGGGCGATCTTAACGTTATCCACCATGCTGGAGCCAGCCAGCGCCATCTTGCGTCCGTGCTTGGCGGTGGCATCGGCCACCTGCTGCACGCGCGAGATCAGCGACGCGAACGTTGCCACGATGACGCGTCCCGGCGCCTCGGTGAACACCTTGTCGAACGCGGGGCCGATGACCGTTTCAGAAGGCGTCCAACCCCGGCGCTCGGAGTTGGTCGAATCGGCGAGCAGGATGTCCACCCCGCGCTTTGAGAACTCCGCCAACTTGGCAAAGTCTGTGGGCCAGCCGTCCACCGGCGTTTGATCGAACTTGAAATCGCTCATATGGACGACGAGTCCGGCGGGAGTCGTGATCCCCAGTCCCACCGCATCGGGGATCGAATGGCAGATGTGGAAGAACTCCACCTTGAATGGTCCGAGTTCCACCGAGCCGCCCGCTTCGATCGTGTTTAACGAGGCTTTGCTCGCGGCGTTGTTGCGGACCAGTTTTGCCTCGATCAACCCCCGGGTCAGGGGAGTTGCGTAGATCGGCGCAGGGATCTCGCGGATCAGATGATGGATCGCCCCAATGTGATCCTCATGTCCGTGCGTAATGATGATCCCCAGCACCTTGTCGGCTTTCTTCAACAGGTATTCGAAATCGGGGATGATGTAATCGATCCCGATCATGTCGTTATTCGGGAACATGATGCCCGCATCCACCACCAGGATCTGGTTCTGGAATTCGTAGGCGGTCATGTTCTTGCCCACTTCCCCGAGCCCACCCAGGGGAATGATCTTCAGTTTTCCGTGCTTACTCATACGAGTTTTTATCCTCACTTGTTTAAATAAATTTTATCCGCCTTTGGCGGTTAAGGTCTTGAATTAATGAAAAGACCTCCGCTGACTTGCTCGCGAAGGTTGTGTCGTACCAATGCGATTGTCCCTGTAAACAAACGACGCTTGTGGTTGGGCAGCCGGAGGCATATCGAAACCTGCGCCGTGAAAGTCAAACTCAATGGACAAAAGTATAGCAGGGCGGGGGGGATTTGTCAAAGCGATTTCGTTAACGTTTCGTTATCGCCGGTCGGACGGGCTTCGCCTCCTTCCAAACCTCCGCCTGCCTCCGTTTCCACTACTTTTGCCTTCTCTGACGGTTCTGCCGTTCCATCATCAGGCTGAACTCGATCTGCTTCTTCTCGATCTCCCTGCCCAACTCTTTTTTCCGGTTCACATCCTGCACCGCAGTCTGGACCTGCTTCAACTCGGCGATCTCCTTGAGCAGATCCACCTCGCGGGAGGTCATGCCGGCATTCTTCAACATTGCATGCGCCATGCGGATATCCTCCGGCGTGTCGAAATATGCGGTCAGGTCGATGGGTTTTCCCCTGCCAGGCAGGTTGTCGAACTCTCCGCGCTCCTGTGCTTCCTTGATCATTGCCTCAACGAGCTTGTCGAAATTCATGTTTTCTCCTGATCTGGCATATAAAGTCCACCGGTGGCCTCGAGCCAGTCCGCAATCCGCTCCACCGCGGCAGGGATGTTGTTATCCGAAACATCCAATGTCAAACCCGGAAGCATGGACCTGGCGACCAGTTCCCGCATCAGTTCCTGTTCACGGATGAACGGAGCCAGGTCATTGTACTGCGAGGGGTTTCCAGAGACCTTCAATCTCTCCTCCCGGGCGGCTTCGAAGCTTTCCGGAGAGCGCGTGCAAAACACGATCCTGAAATTCAATGGCAGTAATTTCTCTTCAAGCCAGCGGAAATCGTACTCCTTCGCATGGGCTTGTTTCTGGTATGCCTGCGTGGAGATGTGGAAGCGGTCCACGATCCACGAATAATACTTTTGCAGTTCGAACATCCTCGCCCAGGTGGCGTAGGTCTCCATTGCCAGCGATTCCTCGTGCGGCTCGAAGTTGATCGGTCCGCGCCCCCAGGGATAGTTCGTGAACGAGCACCATTCCGCCGAGATCAAGGGGGAGTGATAACGGTATTTGCGCGGTCCCACCACGCGCGGATGTTCGTTGAGTTCGAAGGCGATCTCGGTCTTGAAGGTCAGCCGTGTACCTTCGAGGATGATCTTTGGGCAGAGTTTGTTTCCCATGAATTTTGGGAGTATATCAAAATTGACAATTGGTGTCACCTCCTGTAAACTCCCTTTATGGATATAGACCTCGACCTCTACCGCCATGAGGTGCGCGTTTCGACAAATCCGCTGGTGAGGCTTTCGGCGATCGACGTTTCGCCGGACCACCCCCAGCGGACGTTTGTTTTCCTGCACGGATTCGGCGGTCAGGCTGAACAATGGCAGTATCAGATGCAGGAGTTCGCGGTGGAGAACCGCGTCATCGCCCTCGACCTGCGCGGGCATGGGCTCTCTGACAAGCCGGGTCGCGGCTATGAGATGTCCCAGATCATCGAGGATCTGGAGACTGCGCTGACGCTGCTCAAGGTCAAAGGGAAGTTCGTATTGGTGGGGCATTCCTTCGGCGGGGCGATCGTCACGGAGTATGCGCTGAAACATCCCGAACGCGTCGAGCGATTGATCTTGATCGCCGCGGCGGGCGAATTCAGACTTAATCCGTTCTTCCGGTTCGGGTTGAATTTGCCCGGCTGGTTGTTACGGTTGATCGGCCCGTTTACGCGCTCATGGCTGCATGCGCCGCCGCATGCCCTCAAGCAATTCTTTGCACAGAACCTGTCCAGGTGGAGGGGCTGGGATAAATTCGCTTCACTGACTGTGCCGGTGCTGGTCATCCGCGGACACCGCGACCGCGTGTTCGAGCGTCCGTTGTTCGAAAAGGTGACGGAATCCATTCCCGGGGCGGAGGAGGCGGATATAGGGGTATCAGGCCACATGGTCATGTTGGAGCGGCGGGAGGCGGTGAACCGCGCACTGGAACGATTCCTCACCGGCGAAGGTCAACGCTCGTGGCGCGAATCGGTCAGCGGTCCCCAAAATAAAAAAAGCGGACGCGATGCGCTGCGAAAAGGACGCCCGTGGCTGGAGCATTATGAGTTGGGTGTGCCGTATACGGTTGGCGTGCCGAACATCCCGTTGCATCATTTACTGCGTTCGGCGGTGAGACGTTTCCCTTTGCATCCGGCGATCCTTTTCGAGGGCAGGCGAATGACCTATCGCAGGCTGAACCATGAGGCAAACCGGTTTGCGAACGCGCTGCTCGCGCTGGGTGTGGGGAAGGGCGCGCGGGTGGCGTTGTTGCTGCCGAACCTGCCGCAGATGGTGATCGGTTTTTATGGCACGCTGAAGGCGGGGGCAACGGCGGTGTTCGTGCCTCCTGTGATCGAGCCGGAGGAAGTGGTGCGCCAGATCAAAGAATCGGATGCAATTGTTTTGGTAACGCTTTCGACCTGGTCGGGATTGGCAAAGCAGATCCGGGATGTGAGTCGTGTGCCGCACGTTGTGTTGACCGATGCATCGGATTATCTTTCACCCCCGAAATATTGGATCTCGCGCTGGCGAAACCGCGGTCATGGATTGCAGAATGCGCTTCGCTGGAGAGACTGGCTGGGAGGCAGGAATAGAAAATCACCGACCGTTGAAGTTTTGCCCGAAGACCTGGCGGTGATCCAATACACGGGCGGGACAACAGCGCAATCGAAGGGCGTGATGCTCTCTCATCGCAACCTGGTGGCGAACGCCCTGCAGACCCGCCACTGGCTGCCGGATGCGGTGGAGGGCAGGGAGCGTTTTTTGTGTGTTGTGCCATTTTTCCATAGTTACGGTTTGACGGCGGCGTTGAACGTCCCGGTCTCCATCGGCGCGGCGTTGATCCTGAAGGCACAATTCCAGATCCTGGACATATTGAAGACCATCAGGAAGTACAAACCGACGATCTTTCCGGGCGCACCCGCCATGTACGTTGCCATCAATAATTTCCGCGGCGCACGGAAATATGGGATCAACTCCATCAAGGCTTGCATCAGCGGCTCCGCGCCCCTGCCGGTGGAGGTACAGGAGGCGTTCGAGAAGTTGACGCGGGGCAGGCTGGTCGAGGGCTATGGTCTCACCGAAGCCTCGCCGGTGACCCATGCGAATCCGCTGGGCGACAAACGAAAGGTTGGAACGATCGGCATTCCATTGCCGTCCACTGAAGCGAAGATCATCGATCTGACGCGTAGGAACAGGGAGGTGAAGGCGGGTCAGATTGGCGAACTTGCGGTGCGCGGTCCGCAGGTGATGATGGGGTATTGGAAGAATCACGAAGCGACGAAGGAAGTCCTGACGGAGGAAGGGTGGCTGCTCACCGGCGACATCGCCCAAATGGATGAGGAAGGCTATACCCGCATCATCGCGCGCAAGGCGGATATGTGGTTCCCGAACAAGCATAAGAAACAGCCCGCCTTTCCGCGCGATGTGGAGGAAGTGATCTACGAGATTCCCCAGGTCAAGGAAGTGGCTGTCACCGCGGTTGCGGGGCATCCGTTCGCGTTCGTGATCGCAGACCGGGAAGCTCCCTCGCCGGCCGCGGTCATTGCCTATTGCAAGCGGCGACTGCCTTCACACCTCGTGCCGCGCTTTGTGATCTTTCTGGATGATTTCCCGAGAACGTTCATTGGAAAAGTGGTGCGGTACCGGTTGCAGGATCTGGTGAAGAAACGCGAGCGGGAGGCGTTTTTGAGCGAGCGGAATAAATAATGGGCTTTATCTATTCATTGATCGGCAATCCCCCGTTTCGATGGAAGGCAAGTTTCCCCAGCTTGTCGAAACCGCCGTCTGCCAACCCGTTGTTTCCATACGCCGGGAATGTTTGTCCCGAGTCCCTCAGTTGCTTCAAGGTTTGCGCGAGCCCCAGTGTGCCGTATTCACGCGTCCGCGTGGTGTGATCGAGATCGAGCATCTCGGTCATGAAAGTTTGATTCGTCCCTGCCTGCTGTAGAATGCGACCATCGGGATCGATGATCGTGGAACGTCCTCCGCCCCATGTGCCCACTCCGTTGATGCTTACGAAATAACATTGATTGAACAACGCGTTTGCGCGCGCCATCACCAATTCCAATTCGCGGTCAGACGTGGGTGTGAGCGTCGGCTGAATGATGACCTCCGCGCCCATCCATGCCAGTGTGCGTGCCACTTCGGGGAACCACATATCATAGCAAATGCACAACCCGAATCGACCAACATCGGGAATATCGAACACGCAAAACTCATTGCCGGGGGATGTCCCAGCTTCATACGGCAGCCACGGGAACATCTTGCGATACTTCGCCACGATGTCGCCATCGGGTGAGATCACCACCGACGTGTTGTACATCCTGCCGTCTTCCATTTCCCACATTGAGCCGGGCACGAGCCATTGTCGGGTTTTGCGAGCCAGTTCGCACAGGCGGTCGGTTTGAGGTCCAGGCACCGAGCCGCTGTTCTTCTTCCACCAATCCACATCCACTGGCGTCTTGAATTGCACGAGTCCCGGCACAACCAGTTCGTGATACACAACCATATTGACCCACGGCATTTGCTTGCGGATGTTAAGCGCGATATCAGACATCTTCTCGAACGTCCCATCCATATCCCACGCTTCCACCGACATCTGTACACCGGATATACCAAATAAACGAGTCATAAAATATTCTCCAATGATGGATTCAAGTCAATCAACAAAATGACAGGCGACGTTGCGCCCGCCTCTTACCTGACGTAAAGCTGGTTCAGTTTCCTGACACTTTTTCTGCGCGATCGGGCAGCGCGTGTGAAAGCGGCAACCCGACGGCGGGTTCACTGGACTTGGTACATTGCCCTCGAGGACTTTGAGTTCACGTATTTCATCCACAACCGGCATGGGGATCGCGCCAAACAATGCCTGTGTGTACGGATGCAATGGTTCATCATATACATCCTGCGCGTTGCCCACTTCCGCCATCTTGCCCAGATACATCACACCGATGCGGTCGCTGATATGTTGCACAACGTTTAGATCATGTGAGATGAACAAATAAGTTAGACCCAGTGAACTCTTCAATACCTCGAACAAATTGATGATCTGCGCCTGCACCGACACATCCAACGCGGACGTAGGCTCGTCCAGCACGATCAACTTCGGGTTCAACGCCAATGCCCGCGCCACCGCCACACGCTGACATTGCCCGCCGGACATTTCGTGCGGGAAACGATCAAGATGCTGCTTTCCCAACCCAACCTGTTCCAGCAACTCGATCACACGTGGATGGATCTCATGCTTTGCCAAAACGCCATGTGTGAGCAACGGCTCGGCAATGATCTGTTCCACCTTCAATCGTGGACTCAACGACGAGAGCGGATTCTGGAACACGATCTGCATCTCACGGCGGATGGGTTTCATTTTGCTTTTCTCGATGGCGGTGATATCCTCCCCATTGAACATCACTTCGCCTGATGTCGGTTCGATCAGCCGCAGGATCATTCGTCCGAGTGTTGTCTTCCCGCAGCCCGATTCACCAACCAACCCAAACGTCTCACCAGAAGCGATGGTCAGGTCAATGCCGTCCACTGCGTAGACGTATTTCACATCACCCGAAAGCCATCCGCCCGGCAGTCGGAAATGTTTCTTGAGGGAGTGAACTTCAATGAGGTTCGTCATAATCTATAAATATTTCGGTGGTAGAGTAGGGCGAGTGATTTTCTCGCCCGTATCGAAACCACAAGTAACAGAAAACCCTTGCTTGCAAGCTGGTTTCGATATGCCTTCGGCTTTCGCCTCAGGCTACTCAACCAGCAGAAGTGACTAAAAAACATGCACTTTGATGCCCATCGCTTACATCAAAAAGCGACGGTGCTTCCTGAGTGCATCGCTCAAACACAAACTCACAGCGATCTGCGAACGGACAGCCCTTCACCATGCCGGGATTGGATGGAACCGTGCCAGGGATTGCCGCCATCTTTTTCCCGCGTGAACCGGGTTTGGGGATGGCATTCATCAATCCGCGCGTGTAGGGATGCTGTGGGTTATTGAAAATATCCTGTGCAGAACCGATCTCTGCCACACGCCCGGCGTATAAAACCGCCAGCCGGTCACAAGTCTGTGCAACAACGCCCAGGTTATGAGTGATAAGGATGACGGAAATATCGAATTGCTTTTGCAGGTCGCGAAGTAGCTTGAGTATCTGCGCCTGAATGGTGACATCCAAGGCTGTCGTCGGTTCATCCGCGACCAACAACTGCGGACGACAAGACAGTGCCATTGCGATCATCACGCGCTGTTGCTGCCCGCCAGAAAGCTGATGCGGATACGAGTTCATGATGCGCCTGACATCAGGCAAGCCGACAGCGGTCAGTGTTTCGCTGGCGCGTTCTTCTGCCTGTTTCTTGTTCAAGTCCGTGTGAAGCCGTATCACTCGCATGATCTGTGAACCAACTGTAAAAACAGGATTCAAAGACGACGATGGGTCTTGAAAGATCATCGCGATCTTGCCGCCACGCACTTGCTCCATTTCAGAGGCTGGCATATCGAGCAGGTTTTTTCCGTCAAATGAGATCAAGCCGTTTGTAATTTTTGCCGAGCGTGGCAGCAACCGTAAAACAGAAAGACCTGTCACTGTTTTCCCGCATCCCGTTTCGCCGACGATGCCAAAGACTTCGCCGCGCCGTACTTCGAACGAAATGCCACTCAAGGCTTTGAGTACGCCGCGCGATGTTTTAAATTCAAGATTCAAATCTTTGACCGTGAGGAGATTGCCGCGCTCCGCTCGCAATGACATACTCATTTATATTGCCTCGGGTCAAAGATGTCGCGCAGGGTATCGCCCAAAAGATTGAACGCAAGCACGACAATGAAGATCGCCAGCCCTGCATACGTTGCCACCCACCATTGATTTAGGATCAACTCGCGCCCTTCACTGACCATCAAACCCCAATCAGGCAGAGGCGGCTGTGTACCGAGCCCAAGAAACGCAAGTCCGCCCATCGCAAGGATGACTGTTCCGAGATCGACTGTTGCTTGTACAAGGATGGGGGAGATCGTGTTCGGCAGGATATGGCGGAAGATAATGACCGCGTCGCTCACCCCAACCGCCTGGGCTGCTTCGACAAAATATCTCTGTCTCAAGCTGACAGCGACTCCGCGCGCGATGCGTGTGTACCAGGGCCACCACGAAACCACCAATGCAATGGCAGCTTTATCGAGTCCGCGCCCCATGGCGGACGTGATCGCCATCGCCAGCAGCAACGACGGGAATGCCAGGAATAAGTCCGTGATGCGCATGATGACTTCATCGATCCAGCCGCCTTTGTAGCCAGCCAAGGCTCCGAGTGGAGTGCCGATCAGGATCGCGAAGAAGACCACGCCAATGGGAACGATCAACGCAGGTCTTGCACCGACGATGATACGGCTTAACATGTCGCGCCCGAGTTTGTCGGTTCCGAGCAAATGCTCCGAAGAAGGAGACAGCAGAGAATTATCTGCATTCGTCTTGCCAGCACCTTCCAACGGATAGGGTGCGATCTGGTTCGCAAAGATGGCGATCAACACAAACAGAACAATAATGATCGTGCTTATCAAAGAAAGCGGATCGCGCACGATGACCGAGAACACGTGACGCAGCGTCCGCGTGCTTTCGTTTTCGGTGGAGGATGTGATCGGTATTGCAGTCATGTCAATGCAGACTCACGCGCGGATCGATCCACGATTGAATTACATCCACGATCAAATTAATGAGCACATATCCAGTTGCGCCAAGCAGGGTCATGCCCATGATGGCGGGATAATCGAGATTTAACAATGAACGTGTTGTGAAGAGACCAAGACCGGGCCAGTTGAAGATGATCTCTACAAAGAAGGTTCCTGTGAGGGCGAAGGCAAAGGTCAAGCCGATGACGGTCAACGTGGGGCTGATGGCGTTTTTCAAGGCATATAGGTAGATGACGATCCGGTCTTTGATGCCATAAGCGCGTGCTGTACGGATGTAATCCTGCTCCAGCACTTCGAGCATGGCGGCACGCGTCATGCGTGCGATGAGACCAATGGGATACGCCGCCAGTGTGAAGGCGGGAAGGATGATGTGTAGAAAAGCATCTTTGAGGGCGACCCAGTTTTGGGTCAGGAGTGAATCGAGAAGGATAAATCCAGTGATGTCGGTCACAGGGCTGACAAATCGCATGTCGCTATCCAACCTGCCTGCAAGGGGCAGTAAATCCAAATTGCGGAAGAAAATGATCTGAAGAAGAAGTCCAAGGAAGAACGCGGGCATCGAAACGCCTATGATGGAAACGAGACGGATGAAGAGATCGGGAAGTTTTCCGCTCCAGCGCGCACTGAGCACCCCAATCGGAACACCCAACAGTACCGCGATGAACATTCCCACAAGGAGCAGTTCCATCGTGGCGGGAATGCGGTCGGCAAGTTCCTGCGTGATCGGGCGTTTGGTGGAGATGGAGTTGCCGAGGTCGCCGTGCAAAAGTTCGCCCATGTAAATTGCGTATTGCACAGGGAGTGGTTTGTCGAGCCCCAATTTGATGCGTACACGTTCGATCTCCTCGGGCCGCGCTTTGGGACCGATGTACTGCGCGGCGGCATCCGTCGGCACCACTCTCGCGATGAAGAAGGTGATGACGGATACGCCCAGCAAAACAAAAATGGATGTGACGAGGCGGCGCAGGATGAATTCGATGTGTCGCATAGGGTTCGTCTATTCCTGCGGGGGCTTAGCCCCCGCAGGAATAGAAAGAAAACTTTATTGAGCCGGACTCAATTGATAGAAGAAGTATTGCACGAACGGATAGTTCAAATTGTACTGGAAGCCTTCGATGCTGTTCGGGATGATGAAGACCGCTTTGGTATCGAAGAAAAAGACGCCCGGCGCTTCGTCCACGAGCAGTTTCATGGCATCGACATATTTCACCTGTGAGGTCGCAGGGTCAGTGACGGTCGAACCGATGGCTTCATCGAGCGTGGTGTTGTAGGTTTCGTTGTTCCAGTAGGAGAGATTGAAGAAAGGTTTCTCCGTGTAATAGAACAACGACCACAGATTGTCGGAGCCTGCATCAGAGTAGGTCGGCCAGTAGAGCACGATGAACATATCCTGTGCGTTGGCAGGATCGGACTTCGCCTCATCCCACTGCTGGCTGAAACCAATCGCTTCGACGGTTGCGTCCACACCGATCTGCGCGAAGGAATCTTTGATAAGCGGAACGAACGCGGCTTCGGTATCGTTCTCGGCGGCATAAGTGATGCGCATCGAGAAACCACCGCCTTCATGACCGGCTTCCTTCAGAAGTTCACGAGCTTTGTCGAGATCATAGGTATATTGAGGCACATCCGGTGACCACGGCCATACACCGGCAGGCACAGGACCGCGACTCTGTGTGCCCAGTCCCTTGGCGCCGATCTTGATGATGTCATCGTAAGGGATGGCGTAGGACAACGCCTGACGTACCTTCACGTTATCCAGCGGAGCGCGCAGGGTGTTGAAGTAACCCACATAATTGAAGAAGGAAGGTTCTTCGAGGAAGGTGTAATCGGGGTTATTGCGGAAGGAATCGTAGTTCTCAGCAGGCACACGTGTGACAAGGTCAACATCGCCGCCTTCGAGCATCTGCTGTTGCGTCAATGCTTCAGGGACGATCTGAACAAGCACGGTGTCGTAATTTTTATCGGTAAACCCTCCCCAATAGTTTTCGAATTTCTGGAAGACGATCTCCTGATCGGGAGTATAGGACTCGATCATGTATGGACCTGTCCCGGCCTCCACGCCGTTTGCCCAGTAGTTCTCATCGGCGGCAGCGGCGTCCAAAGCTTTGGGACTGACGATCCAGGCTCCGTAGAGGGAGGAAGCGATCAAGTCAATGGGAGCGGATGAAGTCAAGTTGAACTGAACGGTCAGATCATCCACGGCTTCGATGCTGTCCACCATCCACCAAATGAACGATGCGCCGCCTGAGGTGCGTGCCGCATCCAAAGACTTCACAACAGCATCTGCGTTCATTGGCTCACCGTCGTGGAAGATCACACCTTCGCGCAGATTGAAGGTCCAGGCGGTGCCGTCTTCGTTCGATTTCCAACTTGTGGCAAGCAGGGGCGCGTATTTTTCAGCCGAGCCGGGCGGGTTGATGCGCAGCAATTGCTCGTAAACATTTGCCATGTAAGCAGCTTCGGTGGAGAACGAAGCGACCGGGTCCCAGGTGGTGATGTTGGCGGTATTGGCGATCTTCAGCACCTTCGGCGCTGGGGGAGGGGCTTCGGTTGGCTCAGGCATCGCTGTCGGTGCAGCGGCAGGCTGTTCGGCAGGCGCTTCAGCGGCGGGGGCTTCGGTGGCAGGCGCGCAGGCGCTCAGGATCACCGAAAGCGCGACGAGCAAGGATACGAACAAGGTAAAGCGTTTCATGGTTTCTCCTCTCAAGGCATTTGGGTAGTGTCCATCGTAGCATGGTGCATTTGCAAATAGTTTGCAAAAATGACTTTCACAACAGATATAATAGCATCCGATGAAGCCGTCAATTCTTTTGCGGACAAAGTTCCTCGTTCCTCGTCCCCGCCCCGACCTGCTCCCCCGCCCACGTCTTCTGGATTGGCTCGAATCAAATGCAGACAAGCGACTGACACTCCTCTCCGCCCCGGCAGGATATGGCAAAACAACCCTGCTCGCGGACTTCATCAACGCCTCCCACCGCCCCTTTGCCTGGTACACCCTCGATGCGCAAGACTCCGATCCGACCGTTTTCCTGACTTACCTGATCGAGTCGCTGCGCAGCATGAAACGCGCTCCAGAGACAATGACCCGCGTTGTTGGTCAAACGGCGCAATCGCTGCTGGACAGCGCTGAAGCGAATATTTCTCCACAACGAGTTCTTACCGTTCTCATCAATGAACTCGCCGAACAGATGGAAATTCCCTGGCTGATCGTGCTCGAGGATTATCACTACGTTGCCAGCCCGGTTGTCCATCAATTGGTGGATTTCCTGCTCGAGAACGCGCCCGACGGATTGCACATTGTCCTCTCCACGCGCATGGACCCGCCCATCGCCCTTGCCCGCCTGCGCGCCCGCGGTCAACTGGCTGAACTGCGAACATCCTCCCTCAGATTTCGGGAAGATGAGGTTTCCAAATGGATGGGCGCCGATCTGCCTGAACTCTCCAATGAAAGTTTGAACTTATTAAGTGAAAAGACCGAGGGTTGGGCGGCGGCGCTGCAAATTGTCCGTTCATCCTTGAGTGGACGCGATGCGGACGATGTCAACGCGATGCTTTCAGGGCTGAATGGTTCACAGCAGTTTGTCTTTGACTATCTTGCCGACGAAGTGTTCAAGAGGTTACCTGAAGAAATTCAAGAGTTTTTATTGCGAACTTCCATACTTCAGCAAATGGACGCGTCCGCTTGCAATGCAGTGGCGAGGGTGCAGAACGCACAGGCCATTCTTGAAGGGTTGGAGAAGCAAAACCTTTTCGTCGCAAGCTTGGATTCGCAAAAGAAATGGTATCGCTATCACTATCTCTTTCGCGAGTTCCTCCTCAGCCGCCTGCAACGTGTCGAAGCGGAATCAGTTGTCGGGCCTGCCCTGAGCCGTGTCGAAGGGTTGGAAAGAAGCGCAGGTGCGCATTATGAGGCGCAGAGTGAACTGGAGGTTGCATTCTCGCACTACATCAACGCCCAGGATTTTGAATCCGCTGCGCGCGTGGTGTCTGTTTTCGCATCTGATTACGTCGAACGCGGACGTGTGGAAGTCCTGCATCGTTACCTGAGCACATTGCCTGTTGAGTTTTTGAAATCGAATCCCGAACTATTGTTACAACATGGCAACGCACTATTGCGGTTGGGGCAGACCGGCGCGGCGGTATCGGCATACGAGGATGCGCGCTCCTCCTTTGAAACACAAACCAACGCAAATGGGATCTGCCGCGCGTTGACTCGTCTCGCAGAGGTCAATCGTGCACAGGGACATTACCGCCAGGCAGAGACATTATCCACTGTGGCTTTGTCATTTGCAGAGGTGGACCATGCCGCGCGTGCCGAAGCCTTGATGGCATTGGCAAAAAGTGTTGGCTTTCTCACTGGCATGGACAAGGGCCGCGAACTCGCGGAACAGGCAGTGGAGGAGGCACGACTCGCAGGCGATGAAGTCAGCCCATTATCGCGGGCGAATTTCCTGCAATCACTGGGGCAGATCTGTTGGTGGCATGGTGACCCACAGGCGACCGTGCGATATTGCCAGGAAGCGTTGCAGATCGCGCCGGAGGAATTTTCTCCGATCGCGGCGCAGGCTTGTATCTCGCTTGTGACTCCGTATTTGTATTGGCGCGAGCTCGATAAGTCATTGCAATATGCCGAACGTGGCTTGCAGATCGCACAGACACTTCATTTGAAAGAATTACTGCCAAGCGCCTATACGGCACTCGGAAATGTGTTGACACGCATGGGCGAGACCGCCCGTGCCGAGGCATCGTTGCGACAGGGTATGGAGATCGGTCAACAATTGGGGCTGGCTTCGTACGAACAGCTCATGGCAACAGGTTTTCTTGCCTATAACCTGTGCGGGCAGGGACGCGTTGACGAAGCCCGTCAACTGGCGGAAGGTGTGCTGTGGTCTTACACAGGCAACCCCGATACTTATGAAGCGTATGTCTGCCGAAGCGTACTCGCCGATGTTGCACTGGAAAACAATCAGCTCGAAAAAGCTGAAACGTTATACATGCAATTGATAGAAGCAGGCGAACGCAGACAGTTTCGCATCCCACTGGCGATGGTGTATTTCGGGCTTGCATACATCCATTTGGAAACCAAACGAAACACGGGTGGATTGGAATATGCACGCAAGGCGCTTCGTCTTATTGAAGCCTCGCGCGCCTTTCAACTGTTTCTCGATCAGGGTCTTCGGTCGCAAACCGTTAGCGAAGCATTGATCCGCGCAGGAGAGAAGAGTCCATTCCTTGAACGTGTTCTTGAAAACCTGCCTGAAAAACAACCCTCGCGGATAACAATTCAAAACAGTTATTCCATTCGGGTACAATGTTTTGGAAACTTTCGCGTGCTGTTGAACGGAGAGGAAGTGTCGCAAGAACGCTGGGTCTCTGCAAAAGCGCGCGACCTGCTGGCGTACTTCGTCACGATGCGGGGTGAGAAGATCCCGGCAGATAAGGTCTTTGATTCCATATGGGGAGACAAGGAACGGACGAGCCGCACGGCATTTCACACGGCATTATCCCGTTTGCGAAATGCGTTGAAAGCCGGCAACGACAGTCCGCGCTTGATCCTTGTGGAAGTCGGCGAATATTGGCTCGACTCGGCGCGTTTCACCATCGACGTGGATGAATTCGATTCGGCCTTGGCAAAGGCAAGGTCTGCGCCGAACGCCAAGGTTCGCACAGAATGGCATGAACGTGCCGTCGATTTATATCACGGTGAATATCTGCAAAATCTGTACTACGAATGGGTCTTCCCTGAACGCCGTCGATTGACACAAACCTATCTTGGTGCGTTACAGGAACTCGCCTCACATCACCTTGCAAATCAGTCGCCCAAGCAAGGGATCGAATACATCGAAAAAGCGATCCGGTTGGATCTGCTTAACGAAGACTTATATTGTCTGGGGATGCGTGCCTACGCCGCCTTGAAAGACCGTACCAGCCTTACGCGGCTTTTTACGGATTTGAACGCCCGGTTGAATACCGAGCTTGATACAAATCCGTTGCCCGAAACGTCGCGCCTTTATCAGGAACTAATCGGGAAAGTGTAGAATAAGGTTTCAAGCGCTTGTCATCCTGATGCGTTCATTTGACAATCGGTCAGGAAGAGAGTTGGTCAAAAGGTATGAGAAGTACGATAAGTGGGCTTGAAATTCCCACTGCCGCAAACTACATTCAGCAGGGTGAAGGTCCGCCGGTTATCCTGGTCCATGGGGTTGCCGCCTCGTTGCACGACTGGGACGAGCTGGCCCCTGACCTGGCTTCGAACGGATATGCCGCGTATGCCCTCGATCTCTTGGGACACGGCGAAAGTCCGCATCTGAGTTCGCGCGCCTATCAGATGGAATGGGTGATCGAGCACTTCCTGAACTGGGTGCGGTCGCTCCGCTTGACGGAACCCGCCATCGTGATCGGACACTCGCTTGGGGGCTATGTCGCACTGGAATATGCGCGCCGCCTCTCTGCCTGGACCCGCGGGCTGGTCCTCGTCAATCCGTTTTATTCCACCTCGCAACTGCCTCTGCTTCTCCGCCGGACGTATCGCCACCCGACCCTGAGCGGAATGATCGCCAGCCGCCTGCCCGAATGGATGTTCCGTGTCGTGGTCGATATCACCAGCCTGAGCATGGGACACGGCGCAGGCGCGCTGCATTCCCTGCCCGAACGCGTCCGTGCGCAGACCGCTCTCGATTACACGCGCACCGCGCCGGGCGTGTACAACATCCCCAACGTGATTCAGAACCTGGCGGAACATCTGCCGCACATCCTTGCACCGACGCTGGTCGTATGGGGTGACCGGGACCAGACCCTCTCGCCGAACTCCTTTTCGAAGATGGTGAACCTCATGCCGCGCGCATACGGGAAGTCCCTTCATGCGGGACACGTGCCGCACCAATCCAACGCGGACCAATTCAACGGACTGGTCCTGGAATTTATAAAGGGACTGGGGTAGCGGGGTTACGAACGCTCCACGCCTCCCTTAAAGATTCGGAAATTTTAAGATAAATCCCCCGCCTGTCCTCTTGAAGCGGCGTTGCCTCCGTGCTACAATGATGGACATAATCGCCAAATGTACGGGGATGCAGAGCCTCCACGCCCACAGATGGCGGCAACAAACGTTCTAAAATTGGAGTAATTCCTTACCAATGCGGTGCCCATACTGCCAGCATCACGACTCTAAAGTGCTCGATACCTCCCATGACAACCACGGTGGAATACGCCGGAGACGGGAGTGTTTCAATTGCGGACAGCGCTTTAGCACCTACGAGCGTCCCATCCTGGCGACGCCACTCATCATCAAGCAGGACGGCACCCGCGAAGAGTTCGACCGCGAAAAAATGGCACGCGGCATCCGCATTTCGTGCGCCAAGCGGCCGGTGTCCGCCGCAGACATCGAACGCATGATCGGACAGGTCGAGGCGCAGTTACAGAAAATGGGCAAGTCTGAAGTTTCCTCCCGCAACGTTGGCGACCTGGTGATGGCAGGTCTGAAAGAAATGGATCAGATCGCGTACATCCGCTATGCGATCGTCTATCTTGGGCTGGATGACCTCCAGTCCATTCGCAACGAAATCAATCAATTGCTCGAGAGCTAATTTAGCGACAGCAGTCATTCCGCCAGGGGCGGAGTGTCAATGGCTGTCGTTTTTTTGTCTCAGATTTCGCCCGGAGCGAAGTCACAGTTTCATGCAGGTCGGGCTTTCAGCCTGGTGTATGGATAAAAATATTCGGCAGCTGGCAGACTGCCCAACCAAAAGAAAAAATCAGTTTAGAGGAGAGTGTTCCATGGCAACCAAAGCAGCATCTTCGGCTACACATGTAAAAAACGGATTGCTTCCCACGCCGCCCATGCCCAGGGGGTTGCCCAAGGCGAATTTAACGGATAATGCCCGTCAGGTCCTGATGAAGCGCTACGTCCGGCGCGGCGACGATGGCAAGCCCGCAGAAACCGTCGAGGAGATGTTCTGGCGCGTGGCGTATCACGTCGCCAAAGTGGAGGAGATGTGGGAAGCCGACGTGCTGAAGCGCACCGAGGAGTATTACCACCTGCTTTCGAGCAAGAAGTTCTTCCCGAACTCGCCGACCTTTACCGGTGCAGGGACTCCGCTTGGGCAGTTGGCCGCTTGTTTTGTGCTGCCGATCACCGATGACATGGGGCGCGACAGCGCAGGCATCTTCCAGACCCTGCGCGACGCGGCGTTGATCCAGCAGACCGGCGGCGGGAACGGCTTCTCGTTCTCGCGCCTGCGACCGAAGGGTGCGATGGTGCAGACCTCCGCCGGGCAGGCAACGGGACCGGTTGGATTCCTGCGCGTGTACGACCATGCCTTCGGCGAGATCGCGCAAGGCGGAACCAGGCGTGGAGCGAATATGGCGGTGTTGCGCGTGGATCACCCGGACGTGGAGGATTTCGTCACCTCCAAGATCAACGAGAACCATATTACGAATTTCAACATCTCCGTCGGCATCACCGACGCCTTCATGCGCGCCGTGAAGAACGATGAAGAATGGGCGTTGCGGTTCCCTGATCTGAAAGAGATGAAGCAAAAGGGATTCAGCGGCACGCTCGAGCAAGCCGAAGCCGCGGGCATTACCATCCATGCCTATAAAAAGGTCAACGCGCGTGAACTGTTCAACAAGATCGTCAGGCAGGCGCATCACAACGGCGAGCCGGGCATGTTGTTTTTGGATGCGGCGAACCGCAGCAATCCAGTGCCGCATTTGTATCCGCTGGAGGCGACGAACCCGTGCGTTACGGGGGATACCCTCGTCGCTACACCTTCGGGATGGAAGCGAGCGGACAGCATTAAGGAAGGCGATGAGATTTGCACTGTCCTTGGCGTTGGGCGTATTGCTACTGTTGAAGTTAACGAGAATATGCCTGTCTTTAATCTGTATTTGTCCGATGGTGCAATTGTGCGGGTTACCGCTTCGCATCAATTCCATGCCCGAGATTCACGCACAAAATTCTTTGAGCCGCGTCGTTTAGATCAGTTGGAAGAGGGTGATTGGGTAAGAGTGTATCGCGCAACTGTTCCAGACAACGAGGTTCCAGGTAAACCCGAAAACATGACCAATCGAGAGTACGGCTTTTTGGTTGGGGTGTTGGTCGGTGATGGGTGTTACACGCCTCATGCGCTTTCCAAGAATGTCGTTCGTATCAGCAGCCATGCGGATGAGCATGAGTGGAATGAAATCCTGACCAGCGAGTTCGCCAAAGTTGGCGTCGAGAAAATGTACACATACGTTAATGAAGGCAGTCGTTCCATGATGATGGATCCGAAGCCGGGTCGTGTAGTGGCAAATTGGGTGAAATCACTACCACTCCAACCAGGACGCGGACCAGAAAAGCAGTTGCCTGATGTTTACGTAAATAGCAACCGCGAATTTTTGGAGGGATTAGTGGATGGGCTATTCTCGACAGATGGTAGTGTGGATTTGCAAAGCAACCATCCATTGGTTCGCATTCATACATCAAGTCTTGAACTTGCTCGTCAGGTGCGGCGCATATTGCTGATGTTTGGTATTTATGCTCGCATCAACACCAGCCAGAGGGCGCGGCACTCCATTGATGGGCGTGTAATTCGTCATGACCGCCCAAAGCATGATGTCACAATTTCCGGCGAAAGCTTTGGAAGATTCTTTGAGCAGATTCGTCTGAGTCATCCCGAAAAACAAATGCGAATGGAAGAAGCCGCATTGAACACGAATTTCACTGGCGGAAATTGGGCGGCGAAGGTTGTGAAGATCGAGCCTGCTGGTATTGAGACAGTCTATGATCTTTATGAACCGAAGAGCGATACCTGGATTACGGAAGGGTTTGTATCCAGGGGATGCGGTGAGCAATGGCTTGGTCCTTATGAAAATTGCTGTCTTGGTTCGGTGAACCTCAACGAGCACTGCGGACCGGAGGGGGCAGTGGATTGGGAACTGCTGCGCCAGAGTGTTGTGATGGCGACGCGCTTCCTCGATGATGTGGTGGAGGCGAACGCGTATGTCCCCGCGGTGTCCCAGTTATCCGAAGCCGCGCATCGGGCGCGCCGCATCGGACTGGGCATCATGGGGCTGGCGGATTTGATGTACCATGTGGGCGTCCGTTATGGCTCGAAGGAGGGGCAGGAGTTCGGCGCGCAGGTGATGGAGTTTGTCCGCTATCACGCCATGAAGACCAGCATCGAACTCGCCGAAGAGCGCGGACCGTTCCCCGCCATCGAAGGTTCGATCTACGACATGGATGACATGATGTGGACGCCCCCTCATTCGCTGGTCAGGTATGAGCATGACTGGGGCAGGCCTCAGGTCCGGTGGGAGGCGGTGGTGGATGGCATCCGCAAACATGGCATCCGCAACGCGGCGCAAACTACCGTCGCGCCGACCGGCACGATCGCCACCGTCGCCGGTTGTGAAGGATATGGCTGTGAACCCGTCTTTGCGCTGGCGTACATCCGCCACGTCAATGACAACGGCAAAGACCTGAAACTCACCTACGCCAGCCCGCGCTTCGATGAGGCGTTGAAGAAACTCGGTCTCGGCGAGGAGAAGCGCCAGGAGATCGTCGAGCAGGTGATGCGCGAGGGCACGTGCCAGCACATCGCGGAACTGCCGCAAAGTGTGCGCGATACGTTCGTTGTTTCGGGCGATATTACGGCGGAGGAGCATGTGCGCATGCAGGGCGCGTTGCAGGCTTTCGTGGATAACTCGCTCTCAAAGACCGTCAACTTCCCCGAAGGCGCGACGGAGCAGGATGTTGCCACGGCGTACATGCTGGCGTGGGAACTTGGCTGCAAGGGCATCACCGTGTATGTGACCGGTTCGCGCGATAAGGTGGTGTTGGAGACGAAAGCCACTGCGGAGAAGAAGGATCCCACTCTAAGCGGAGGGCGCGAAGCGCCCGCAGGCGAAGCGCATCCTTCCAAGCCCGAAGTTGCTCCCACCTATTTCCACGACCCGAAGAAACCGCGCCCCAAAGCGCTGACCGGGAGGACGTTGAGCGTGGAGACGCCGGTTGGCAAGGCGTTCGTGACGATCAACGAAAACGGAGGCGAACAGCCTTTCGAGGCGTTCATCAACACGGCGAAGGCTGGTTCCGAAACCGCGGCGGTCTCCGAAGCGATCGGACGCCTGATCTCGTACATCCTGCGTATGGCATCGCCGACCAAGCCGACCGACCGGTTGCGCGAAGTGGTGCGTCAGTTGAGCGGCATCGGCGGTGGGCGTTCGCTGGGACTGGGACCCAACCGGGTGCGCTCCCTGCCGGATGGGATCGGTCAGGTATTGGATATGTACCTGCGCGAGAAATCCGGGGCGCTGCCCGTGATGGAGGACAAGCGAAGCAGCCCTGATGAGGGGAAGACCAATGGCGGCAACTCCCAATCGGGAGCGAACGGCGGCGGTCACACCATCGAAGACGAAGTCGCCGCCACCCTGCCGCCCGCTTCCACCATGAAGATCGGCGACCTGTGCCCCGAGTGCGGCGAAGCCGCAGTGGTGAACGAGGAAGGCTGCCGCAAGTGTTATGCGTGCGGGTTTAGCGAGTGTTGATGCTGTGATGAAGGCAGAAGGATAAATGATGAAGCGGACGAGGCGTTTGCCTCGTCCGCTTTTTGTGTTACGATGAAGTTCAAAGCCTGGGGCTCGACTACAGCCCCGTTGTCAAAAGGATGGAACAGCCAATCCCTGATCTAGGATCCGTCGGTCAGGTCTTCCAACGGGGCGCCAGGTGCGTTCCTTCTCACCGAAGCGATGCCCTTCTCCATGTTGGCTTTGGCTGAATACATTTCGCTCTGCCCGATGATCTGGGTGTTGGCGGCTTTGAGCACAAAATACGGCTGTCCATTGCTGGCGGTGCGGCGCTCGAAGTTGGCGTCCTTGCCAGCGTTCCTGCGGGCGGACTCGATGCCGTTCAGGGCGCCGCGCTTGTCGGCATAGGGCTGACTGGTCAGGATGACCTGCCCGTTCGACGCTTTGAGGTTAAAGACGAAATTTCCCTTATCGGTTTTTCTGAGTGAAAATTTTCCAGCCATGTTATCTCCTTGTGTTTACTTTATTATAGGCGGAACGGCGGATTGTGCAAGTTGTTGGATGGGTGCAAACATGACTTTCTCAAAAATCGGATTTGAGACATTCTGGACACGGATTTCACGGAGCGGACTGATCTTTTCCGTTTTTTTATACGGAAGAAACCGCGGTGTCCGTGTGAGTTGCGGCATTCCCCCATTATACGGCAAGGCGGCTGTCATCTTGTGGATAACAGCCGCCTTTTTCTAAATGGTTGTGATGCATGGCTTCGACAAAAACTTTTCGATATTTTCCCTCTGGCAGGCGGAGGATGAAGAAATTTCCCAGGATCATGGCGTCCTCTGTATGGGATGCCGGTATTAAGGGTTATACTACATCGAAATCCTTGGTTGCATGGTTGACGTGTGAACAAAAATCCCTCCTTGTTGGAAATCCGACTTTTCGGCTCGCCGCAGATTCACTTCAATGATGCCAGCCTGGAAGGTCTGCGTCGTAAGAACCGTGCACTCATCTATTATATTGCTGCACAGGGCGGTGGAGCGACCCGCGAAAAGCTGCTGACCTTCTTTTGGCCCGATCATGAACGTTACGCCTCTCAGCCCATCCTGCGCACCATGATCCATGATTTACGTAAACGATTGGGGGATGCTTTCCAGGCGGATGAACAAGACGTTGCGCTCTCCACCGATACGTTTATTGATACTAGGGATTTTTCAACGGTCCTTGATTCACCTTCATCTGATCTGCGAAAACTGACAACTGCTCTCGACCTCTACAAAGGCGACTTTCTCGAAGGCTTCTCCCTGCCCGATTCACCTCAGTTCGATGACTGGCTCGCCTCCGAACGGGAGCGCTACCGGTTGATGGCTATGCATGGCTTTGCCGGGCTGTCTCGTCTGCATGAGGGGCGGCACGATTATCCGGGCGCTCTGGAGTCCATGCGGCGGGCGCTGGCGTTCAATCCATTTCAGGAGGATTACCAGCGCGAAGTTATGCGCCTGCTCTATTTGAACGGCGACCGCGCCGGGGTCATCAAATACTACGAGTTCCTTCGAAAATTATTGGATGAAGAATTGGGCATCCTGCCCATGCCTGAAACCCGCGCCCTGTACGATTCGATCATCAACGGCACATATATCCTTCCCTCGACTGAGACGATAAGTCAAGCCTTGCCAACGGGCAAACCAGCCGTTAAACCTCTGTTGCCGTTTCTCGGGCGCGATTCAGAACTGGAAACCGTGAAGGGGCATCTGGGTTCGGGCAAACTAATCCTTTTGGAAGGTGAAGCCGGCATCGGCAAGACCCGCCTGCTCAATGAGTTGATCGCCTCACAGACTCAGGGACAGGCTTCTGCTTTGGTGTTGCGGGGAATATCCTATGAACTCGAACAAGGCTTGCCCTATCAGCCCATTGTGGACGCCTTGCGAAAATTGCTGGCGCGCCCCGATTGGAAATCCTTGTTCATGGGCTCGAATCTTGAACCCCTCTGGCTTACAGAACTCTCCCGCCTCCTGCCTGAACTTTCGACCCGCCTCCCTCATATCCCTGCGCCTGTTCCGCCTGCCGACGAGCCGCGCCTGTGGGAGGCGTTACTCCGACTATTTCGAGGGTTGTCCCACTTGGGTGAGGTGTGGTTGTTTCTGGATGATCTGCATTGGGCGGACGCCGCCACCATCGCCTGGTTGGGTTATTTGGTCCGTCATGGTTCTTCACCCTCCTTGCATCTGGTTGTCACTTCCCGGCCTCTTGATGAGCAGACGGATCTCATCAAGTTGTTGCAGGCTTTGATGCGGGAGGATCGGCTCGTACAGATTCAGCTATCGGCACTGCCTGAATCGGCAATGCGAAAGATGGCAGTCGTCCTTAGTCAGGAGCATAATGAACAGTTATCCGGCTGGTTGATCAAAAACGCGGAAGGGAATCCATTCTTTATCACAGAACTTGTCCGTTATGCCCAGGGGATCGGGTTGTTGAAAAAGGGTGGGGCGCTGGATATGGAACTGCTCGTCCAGTCGCCCGCCATACCTGCGACGATCCAAAATCTGATCCAGTCACGCCTGCTGAAACTGTCCGAGAATGCACGGCATGTCCTGCATGTGTCTGCGATCATCGGACGGGAATTCAACTTCGAATTGGTGAGACAGGTCTCTGCGCTTTCAGAGACCGACGCTCTGGATGTCATCGAGGAGTTGCAGGCGGCTCATCTCATCACTCCGCTGCCGGAGGATAAATTCACCTTTGATCATTCCCTGACGATGGAAGTTTCGTTGAGTGATATGAATGAAACCCGCCGCCGTTTGATCCATCGACAGGTCGCGGAAGCGCTCGAATCCATATACCAAAATGATCTCGATCCGGTCTCCGGCTTGATCGCGCATCACTTCCTGGGTGGGAACCTTCCGGATCGGGCAAAGGCGTATGCATTTCGTGCAGGTCGGTTTGCCGCAAACCTGGCAGCCTGGGGCGAGGCGATCGCGTTCTTCAAGCAAGCCCTTTCCCTTGAAGCGGATGATATGGAGCGCGCCCGGATTTTTGTGGCAATGGGTGCCGCCCATTTTCACAAAGGTGATTTTGCTTTGGCAACCAAAGATTATCAATCTGCCATTGAATTAGCACAGGTGAGTCGGGACTTGTCATTACTGGAAGAGGCTTACCTGGGGCTTGGTCTTTCACTATACCCCCAGGCACGTTTTGCCGAAGCCATTGAGATGGCTGCGAAGTTGCGCGCGTCCGGACCACCGGAGCTTGCCATTTGTGCGGAATTTATCTGGGGCGCCAGCTTGATTGTGGAAAGTGCATATCCTGGAGAAGCCGAGCACCACCTTCGAGAAGCGGAACGGCTGCTTCTCGAAGCATTGGGAACGTTTGACACCAGGGTCACGCTCGTACAGATAAAGTATTCGCTTGCCGGCGCTTTTGGTCAGCAGGGGCAGACGCGGAAAGCCGTTGAACAGTTCCTTGAGGTGCTGGATACGGTGGAACGGGGCGAGGAAAGGCTGGATACGCTCCGGAATATCATGGCGTATAACAGCCTGGCATATTACCTGCACCTGCTCAGGGATGCTTCCGCCATGGACTATGTAAAGAAGGGGATCGCTCTCGCGAAGGAAAGGGGCTCGCTTTCCCATCTTCCCTATCTCTATTCCACCTCGGGTGAGATCGCCCTTGCCGGTGGCGATCTGGATGCGGCTGAGAAATATTTCAAGGACGGGCTGGCGCTTGCCGAACAGATTCCCTTCCCTGAACGGATCGCGGGATTGACCGCCAACCTGGGCCTGGTGGCAAGGGAGCGCGGCGACATTGATCTGGCGCGTGAGCACCTTGAGGCTGCTCTGAAACTGGTGGAACCTCTGGGGAACGGGCATCTCGAAGTGCGTATTCGAATTTGGCTGGCACCCTTGCTTCCCTCGAGCGAAGCCCGGGCTTGCCTGAGTTCTGCACGCATTCTCGCACAACAGGGCGGATTGAGTGGTTTGCTGGATGAGATCGGGGAATTGGAAAAGGAACTCTCGTAGGTTATTTAACGCTGGCGTTGATGCTTGCTTAACGCCCTCCTTGTATCATGGGGGCAAGAATTAAAACTGTAGAGAAAACCTCTACAAAATCCAATTCACAAGGAGATAGAAATGGCTACACTTTTCGTTCATCACAAGGTCAAGGATTATGCGGCGTGGCGCAAGGTCTTCGACGATTTGACCTCCATGCGCACCGGCTATGGTTGCACCGGTCACAAGGTTTTTCAATCACCGAATGATCCGAATGAGATCACCATTTTCACCGAATGGAAGAATGTCGATCAGGCCAAGGCCTATGCCACTTCCAGCGACCTCGCAGAGGGGATGAAGAATGCAGGCGTCATGTCCCAGCCGGATGTGGCGTTCCTCGTTGAAGCCTGATCTTATCGGCCAGGTACATGGGGCGGCGTTCCATCCGAGAACGCCGCTCCTTGTTTCCTTGTGAGAGTGCTTATCACTTAGAGTCAGGGAAAGATGATCTTTGGCTATGAACAGTTACAGTTTACAAATGTTGGCGGGCTTTGCGTCCAGCGTGATCTTTATCAGCAGCAATCTCCCCATGCTGTTCAAGGCGTTCAAAACAAAAGACCTGAGTTCTTATAGTCCGTGGCATCTGGTATTGGGCAACCTGGGGAATACGGTGTATTGGCTGTATGTGATCAGTCTGCCCTTCGGTCCGGTCTGGCTCTTGCAGGCTTTCTTTTCGACAGCCAGCGCTTTGATGCTGTTTTGCTACCTGCACTATGAAAAGAAATGGTTCTGCTTTTAGCATGAAGAAACTCTTAAGCGAACTCTCTGTGGGAAAATCAGTGAAATCCGCCATTCGGGCAAACTGGGAGGCGTATCATTATTGCTTGGCGCAGTCACCAAACGTGGAATTGTCCATTGGTCGCTACCTGACCTGGCTGATCACAGACCTGCCGGATCATTTCATGAACCTGGTCGTTTGCAACCAGTTGCCATCTGAGGGCATTGATGACCTGATAGAAAATGCATTGGCTCACTTTCGATCGATGAATATCAGGAGACTCTCCTGGCTGACTCAAGCAGGTGTTCCTTTCGCTGAGTTGAATGGGGTTTTACATGCTCATGGATTGAAATTCAGAGGTTCGTTCGCCACCGAGATGGCGGTCGATCTCGCGCTGTTACCAGATTGCCTCCCGACTCATCCTGACCTGAGAATCGTGCCTGTGGACAATGAAGATACGTTGAAACAATGGATCCACGTTGTAAGTATTGGTTTCGGAGTTGGCGAGAAGTTCGAGAAGGTTTGGTACGATATTTTCGTAGATGCTATTTTTGACGCGCGATTTCAAACGTATCTCGCTCTATTGGACGGTAGACCTGTTGGCACATCACAGTTATTCATCTCTGAAGGTGTGGCAGGCCTTTATAACGTTACATGTATTCCAGAAGCGCGTGGTCGGGGAATCGGTTCAGCCGTCACATTGGCTCCGTTGCTCGAGGCGCACCAGATGGGTTATCAGATCGGTATCTTGCAGGCATCCCAAAAGGGATACAACGTATACCGCCGACTGGGATTTCAAGACTTTGGCAAATTGAGCCTATATCTCTGGGAAAATGATCGTGCTTTGATGGGAGGATGAAAAAGCGCCTCCGCGAGTGGTATTCCCTACTTTAGAACTACCCGCGCGGTCAGTTCAAGCGGGTTTTTCTACGAGCGTGGGATGCCCGGCCAAACGACACAGGTCGATGAAATGTTCCTGATAGGTCTGCTTCTCGCGGGCGGTCACCCGCTTCCACTTGCTGACGAAATCCTGCGGTGTGAGTTGCGGTATTCTTCCATTATACGGCAAGGCGGCTGTCACCTCGCAGATGACAGCCACCTTTTGCCTTAAAGGCTGTGGCTCGGACACTAGGGCGCCGGTCCGAGCCACATGTAGCAAGGAGTATTGGTCTCCGGTCCTCGTCGTGAAGTATATCCCGAATGGCGGTTCGTGCCTTTGCATTCTGTTTAGGTCGCCTGACAGATCCATCGGTTGCCCCTCGCCGCCCGGACCGCATCCATCCCGTGACAAACCGAACCCCACTGCGTATAATAATGTTGAATACTGCAGGATTATCGCAGGATCATCGCAGGATGACCGCAGGAATCGAAAGAGAGATGCAAGAATGGCAAAAGTAAAACTCAACCCGATGCTTGAGGAACTGCACGGCAAACTGGGGGAGGTGGTCTTTCGCCGCACCCGCAAAGGCGGGATCAGCCTGATCCGCCGGGCGGATATGTCGGGCGTCAAGTGGAGTCCTGCGCAGAAGGCGAACCGTCAACGCTTCAGCCGGGCGGTGGCGTATGCCCGCTCCGCCATGCAGGACCCGGCGCTGTCGGCGAAATACGAAAAAGCCGCGAGGAGGTCGGGCAGGCGCGCCTTCGAAGAGGCGGTCTCGGATTATCTCAAAAAGCAGAAAGAATGAGGTGCTGTGGGAGGCAGGCTGGTCCGTTGCCGCCCTGGCTCCGCTGGATGGCATGGAGTCCTAATCTCGCAGGCCTGGCCACTCTCCACCGGGATGCGCGGGTCTGGCTCATACCACTTTTGCGAACTCCGACGTTTGCATCTTCAGGTCCTGCAGTCTGGCGATTTCCGACAGGGTGGCTTCGTGGTCTGCCCAATGGGTGAAGTGTTGTTTCATGCATTTGCTGGGGATGCCCGCGGTGGCTCCCGTATCGAGATGGTAAGTGATGAAAATGACGGCGTTGTCATCGATTTCCAATACTTCACGGGCAATGTTTCTGGCGTTGTTCACATAGTATTTCCCTGCCAGGATATTTCGGCTTTGTAACATGGCTTGCTCCTTTCTTACTAAAACAATAACTCGGAACATGATCGATGCGACAGTAACTTCACGCCTTTGTGTTATACATCCAACGGGATCGTTATTCATGAAAACAGCTTAAGATTTCTGTGTCGAAACTGTTAACGCGTAGATCGTTGTTCCTGAAGCATTATGGAACCATGAAAAAGATGGGAGGAGTTTGTCGACCCCGATGGGTATGAATTCTTATTGCACACACTATATCGATCAGGAGAGGCGTGAGCCTGCTCCGTTATTCCTTCTTCGATGTATAATCAAACCACTGAAATGGTGGTGGTGCTGTATGACCCATCCACAGTTCAGTGGATCGCATCACATTTCAACTTCAAGAAAGGATACCATTATGAGTCTCTTCTCGAAAATCCTTGGCAAGCTGGGAATTGGCAAGGACAAGGATGCCCCCGCCCCAACAGCTGCGGCTACGGCTGCTCCGAAACCTGCGGCTGCCCCTGCACCGAAGCCCGCGGCTCCCGTCAAGTCGCCGGTCAAGCCCTCAATGCCTCCGGCCGCCCAGGGCGCACCCAGGCCCGCCGCCACAGCCATGCAGGCTGATATGATGAAAGGAGCCCAAAAGCCGGCGGCGCCGGCGCCCATGGCGGAAGTGGACGTTGTCAAAAAACTGGAAGGGCTTGCCAAAGGGACGGGCCTCGATTGGAAGGTGTCGATCGTGGACCTGCTGAAACTGCTGGAAATCGACAGCAGCCGCGAAGCCCGCAATGAACTGGCGAAGGAACTTGGCTGCCCCGAAGAATTCATGAAGGATTCAGCCAAGATGAACACCTGGCTCCATAAGACCGTGCTGAAGAAGATCGCCGAGAACGGCGGGAATATCCCAAAGGAACTGCTGGACTGATATCAGGTGGGGTGGGGGGACAGGCGGGTGAAAAAATATGGAATAAAAAGACGGACACCCCAATGTCCGTCTTTTTTGTTTGAATGCCCGGGGTATCGGATTGTTACTTCTTTTGCATGAATGCCTGGAGCAGGGCGTTGGCGACCAACTGTCCCGATTGCTGGCGATGCGGTTTTTGCCCCAAGGGTCCGGCTGAGATCAGGGCGTTGAGACCGGCTTGTAATGTGCTCTGTCCCTGTTGTTTGGCGTTCATGAACGCCATGCCCGCATTGAGCAGGTCGCCCATGTCGAACCCATCCTGCTGCTGGTTGCCCTGTGGGGGCTGCCCGCTCCCGCCAAGCAGGGCGCCAAGCAGATCGCCGCCGCCCGAGGAAGAGGTCCCTCCGCCGCCGAGCAGCGCCTCCAATGGATTGTTTTCCTGTTGCTGTTGGGGCTGTCCGCCGCCCAGCAGGGATTGGATCAGCAGCATGGCGTTATCCGGTGTGACCGCGGACTGCCCCTGGAACTGCTGCGCGGCTTGTGCAAGTCCCTGTGAGTAGGCTTGCGCCGAGCCACTCTTGCCGTTCTGCGCCAGATACTGGCTGGCTTGACTGAGTTGCTGGGATGGGGGGGCATTTTTGTTCTGCGCCATCACCTGCGAGATCATGTTGAATACCTGCACCATGTTATCCCCGTGATCGTGGTTGAGGGTATCCGCTTCATTGAGCGTGCTCTGATTGGAGGTCAATGCCTGGCTGGCGGCGTTGAACAGCGCTGACAGGTCCATGCCCTTCCCTTTATTGGAGGTGCTGTTTGCCATTTGGGTGTCCTTTCTCGATATATCGAGAGTATATCACCGGAGCAGGTGAAATCCCGGTTCACTGAAATACAGCAAGGTGACCGTCATTTCATAGCTGGCGGTCACCTTGTGATTGCCGAGCCGAGCGAGACGGTTTATCTCCAGAACCCGGGCAGGAAGGTACGCAGGAGCGTGTCGATGATGAGTCCCAGCACGAAGTAGTTGCTGAACACGCGGTTGTGGACAAAGCAGACGGTGGAGAACCAGCGGGGCCAGATCGGGTAGCCTTCCGGAGGTCCGGCGGGACGCGGCTTTGACATCCGCTGGATTGCGACGACTGCCGGTTTGTAGGCGACGAACACCAGCAGCATCACGGGCGTGAAGAAGTGCGTCACGAAGATCATATAAAGTGTGATCAGGTAGGACAGTACGATGGCGGACATGGTAATAAAGCGGGCGGCGGTCTCACCGACCAGCACGGGCAGCGTCCGCACGCCCTTCCCAAGATCCTCCTTGCGCTTGTCGGTGTGTTTGCCGAGGTTGATCGTGACCACGTTCAAGCCGATCGGCAGGCTGGCAAGGATGACCGTCCAATCCCAGATGCCGGTCAGGACGAAATATACTCCGCCGATCATCAAGGGTCCCCAGATGATGAAGATGGAGAGTTCGCCGATGCCGACGTACTTCAACGGGTAGGTGTAGAACAGCAGGATGAACGCCCCGACCGCGAACAGCCAGATCACGATGGGTGCGAAGTCCGTCACGATCAGCGCGTAGATGCCCGAAAGCGTCGCCAGAAAACCGCTGACGGCAAACCAGCGCAGGTGCGTGGGCTTGTCCCAAAATCCCTGCGCCAGCGGATGGACGCCGTATTGCGTGCGGAAATAGTTGTCCTTGTCGATGCCGCGGCTGAAGTCGGTGTAATCGTTGATCAGGTTGTTGGTGCCGTGAGCGATGAAGAGTCCCAACGTGAGGATCAGCCAGGTCCAGATATTGAACGGCAGGTCGTGGGCGTGGAGGTACTGCCAGGCAAGTAATCCGCCGATCAGACCGGAATACAGCGTGATCGTCCCGACGGCAGAACGCGTGGCGATGAACCATTTCGAGAACACGTCCAGCGCATCCCATTCCTTTTTGTCGTCCATTTTGATGAGTTGGGTAAGCGACTTGCGCCACATGGAAAATGTTGTGTTCATGTCTCTCCTTTGCGATTGTTCATGAGTCAGAACCAGCCAATTTGCGCCATTATACCGACGCAAGTACGGAAGTCAAGAGAGACCGTTGAAACGTTCGACCAACTTGAGCATCTTCTCGTAATGCGAACCCTTCCAGTAGATCTGTCCGCAAGCGGGGCAGATGTGGAACTCATCGAAATATAATCTGGTCAGCGGTTCAAGCCGTTCGATGATCGCTTCCTTCTCGACCGGCTCAAGCGGATGATTACAGCGGATGCAGCGGTGGAACGGCTGGGTTGCTCCGCTCAACTTGAATCGTTCCAGCACTTCCGTCAGTTGTTCGAGCGAGTCAAGGGAGCGCAGGCAGTATCCGTGGCGGATGACCTTCCGCATCAACAGGCGCCGGTCACGGGTCAGCAGGATGCGCTCCTCCTGCCCGGCGATCTCCGCGATCTGCGCGTCGTCGTAATCGTTCTGATACAAACAATCGAACCCCAACATCCGCAAAAGCGAAGCCAGCCGCCCAAGGTGGCAATCCAACAGGAAGCGCGGCTCGATGGGGCAACCGTCCGCGATGGGATGGAGTTCGACCCGGTCCCCATCCTGCGTGATGTCGTTCACGCTTCCCTCCCGACCGTTGACCTGAACCCGTCCGATCTCAGGGTGAGGCGCCCCGAGCGACTCAGCCAAATGCTTGATGGATTGTTGTCCGCGAAATGCAATGACAATCGCCTTGTCCCGTTGATCGCGTTTCAGGAAATCATTTAGTCTGCCGTGAAAGTGAAAGGTCGCTTCACTCATACTGTCATTATATGTTTATTTTGATTCAACCGTTGAAAAGATATAATGATGACGATAAGGAGAACCGCATGGCAAAATTGATCCCCGCCACCGAGCGCATCGTCCGCGCCCGAAAACTGATCCAGCAAGCCCGCGACCTTCCCGTCCCGACCACGGGACTCGGCCGGAGTGACTTTTCCTACATTGCGCAGGTCAAGGATCTGATGCGCCAGGCGAGAGATCTGGTCAAGTTCATCCCGCAGACTGCCGGCGTCTCTGCCGAAATGAAGGAGGAAGTGAAAAAGATCTACGATGAGATCGAACAAGCGGTACAGGAGATTTTGTATTGAAATTCATCCTCGTAAAATTTCAGTGCTGCCTCCGGGTAAATCGAAAGCGGACGAGAGAATTTCGTCCGCTTTCGATATTTATGCTGCTGGTTGTCCCTATCCGCTTGGGGTGAGGTTGCGGAGTTCGGTCTGGGCATGAGCTTTGTTTGTCTCGGGGATGACATCTTCGATCTTGAATCCCTGCTCTCCGTGTTCGAATACTGCCGTTGCTTCATCCCGCTTCAACTTTGCCACTTCTTCCGGTCGGGCTTCCCGGTCTGCCCAGCGGATCATCCTGGCTTTGTGACAGATCTGCGCCGGTGCGCGGAGCAGGTTCCCGCTCCGCAGATCGTAGGCATTGTATACGACTTTATTGTGATGCATGACCGTGATCACTTCCCTGACGGTGTGGTCCCGGTCATTCACATAATATTTCCCCACGCTGACATCTCGTCTGTTCAACATTTCATACTCCTTTCATTGTTAAAGGCTTGTCTGTGATGTTGCGCAAAGATTCGATTGTGTGAAATAATGGGAGTGTATCCGGCGTTACAACCTTGCACGGATGATTCATTCTACCCGATCTTCGATGGAGGATGACTCCCTACAAATATCCTATTATCTTCTTATCGATATTTCATCTGTGTTGAAACATCTTTTAATGAGGCTTTCTCGTTATGTGGTTGTTCCGAAGGACCAAAACGTTGTAAAATAGAGTTGGATCGTTCGTCATTCTTCGACAAAAGGAGGAGCTTTACCATGACCGAAAAAGAGTTAAGCAAGCTTCTCGAACGGCTTCATGAAGAACTTGAGAAGACCGAAGTTGTGGATGAAAAGGGGCGTGAATTGTTACGCAGCATCGATGCGGATATTCAGAAACTGCTGGAACCCTCGGCTACTGCAAACCCATCCCTGTTTGAACGCTTGCAGGATGCCATCGATCACTTTGAAGTCGAGCACCCTGCCATCACCGCGGCGCTCTCACAGATGTTGAATGCGCTGAACAACGCGGGCATATAGAACGGCCATCAATATATGGCGGACGAGGAGACTCGTCCGCTTTTTGTTTTCCAAATGTATAATGGAGTTGTCACAACAGGGAACATCATGAGCTCATCGCGCTTTCGCGGACGTTACTTTCGGATTCTGTATTTTTTTGCGGGGGTGATCGCACGTTTCATTCTCTGGGAACTCATCATTGCAAGGCTGGGCTTTCGCAAATGGACCCGCCGCACACGCGCCGAACGCTTCCGGCGTGAGGCGGTCCGCTTCCGCGCCCTGGCGCTTCACATGGGCGGCGTGATGATCAAAGTGGGGCAGTTCCTGTCTTCACGGCTGGATGTGCTTCCGCCCGAAGTCACCGATGAACTTGCGAATTTGCAGGACGAAGTTCCGGCGGAACCGTATGAGGCGATCCGTGATCTGGCTGAGAGGGAATTGGGCGGATCGCTCGAGGAAAAACTCGAGTGGTTCGACGCGAGTCCGCTTGCAGCCGCCTCTCTGGGGCAGGTCCACCGCGCCAGGCTGCGAGTCGAGGATGAAGCGGACGGGTTCCGAAATGTCGTCGTCAAGGTCCAGCGTCCGGATATCGAGTTGATCGTGGAGGTGGATCTGTCCGCGCTCGCGCGCGTGGGGAACTGGTTGATGAAGTATCGTCCCGTGCGCGAACATGCGGATGTCCCTGCGCTGCTGCGCGAGTTTTCAGGGACGGTGCGTGAGGAGATTGATTATCTGCATGAAGCGGATAACGCCGAAAGGTTTTTCGAGAATTTCAAGGACGATCCCGATGTGCACGTGCCGCGCGTGGTGCGCAGTTTGACGACCCTGCGCGTGTTGACTCTCGAGGATGTGTATGCCATCAAGATCACGGATTATGAAGAGATCACAAAGGCGGGCATCGAGCGCGGTGAAGTGGCGAATAAATTGTTGGATACGTATCTCAAGCAGATCTTCGAAGATGGCTTTGTCCATGCCGACCCTCACCCGGGGAATCTGTTCGTGACTCCGCTCGAGAGTAATGGCGGATCGCCGCGCCGCTGGCAATTGACCTTTGTGGATTTCGGCATGACGGCTCGGGTGCCCGAAAATATCCGCGATGCCTTGCGCGAAATGCTGATCGGTGTGGGCACAAAGGATGCGTCACGCGTGGTGAGATCTTATCAGCAATTGGGCATGCTCCTGCCGGGCGCGGATTTGAAATTGATCGAGCAAGCCGAAGCGCAGGTGTTCGACCGCTTCTGGGGCATGTCCATGAGCGAGTTGCGCAAGACCAATCCCGACGAGATCAGGAAGTTTGCGCATCAATACCGCGATCTGATCTTCAGCATGCCGTTCCAGGTCCCGAACAATCTCATCATGCTGGCGCGGACGGTCGCGATCCTATCCGGGATGTGTACCGGGCTCGACCCGAATTTCAATCTATGGAATCAGCTCTCACCCTATGCGCGCAAACTGGTCGAGCAGGAAGCCACGAAGGGACTTGGCGACTGGCTGGAAGAACTTGGCGGTATGCTGCAGAACCTGATTGCGCTGCCATCACAAGCCAGCCGCGTTCTGGCACAGACCGAAAGCGGCGGGTTGCTGGTGCAATCTCCACAGGTCAGCCGCGACATCCGTTCCCTGACGCGTTCCGTGGACCGGCTGACGGGCGGCGTTATTTTTCTTGGTCTGTTGTTGGGTGGGGTTTTGTTTTACAACGCGGGGAATGTTCTTTATGCGGAGGTCATGCTGGCTGGGGCGTTCGCCGCGCTGATCTGGGTTTTGTTTTCGCGCAAAGATTGATCTTCACTTTTCCATGACATCCTTGATGTTCTTAATGGATGTCTTCAATTCATCCCATTCTTCAGACCCAAGAGTCTGATTCATCAAGTCGGTCATGATGTCCCGGATCTTCATCAGAGACGGTGGTCCATACTTTTCAATTACGCCATTGGTCCACGGGAAAAACCACAGATGGAAATGGATTGAGCTTTCCTCCTGAACTATGGTCAGGCACTCGGTTTGTGTAATCTCTTTGATTGCATGATGAGTTGATCTGAAGAGAGAAATAAAATCTTCGTATTCTTCATCGACCATCTCAGAAATCGACCGAATATGCCGGAGCGAAGCAATTACCAGAAAACCAGGAAGAGGGACAAGAGGATCCTGATGCACGCAGAAATATTGTGTCATTTGCATGAAGCCACCTGGAACATCCATTGACCGATCAGCAATGGCACACCCCATGCAGTTGATATCCCACTCGTTTCCAAAGAAATCTATTGTTTTCACGATTTGTTCATTGGTCTTGTATCTCGCAGAAATTGCATTCAAATAAAATAGAGACAACAGGACAGCCCCTCCTGTCCTGTTGTCTCCCGGTTTCAAAACGCCAAAATCTCAGGCTTTCTCGTCCATCTTTTGGATTGCGTGGTCGAGCATGCTGCGCCAGGCGAGCAGCATCTCGCGGCGCGCAGCCCGGTGATGTTCCACGAAACCTTCCGGCAGCAATCCCTCGACGGACTTCCTGAATTCCTCGCGCGCCTTTTTGTAATGTTCGCGCGTCTCTTCAGGGATGTGCTCTTTCCACTTCTTTTCTCGTTCGGATTTTTCTGTCATGTGTCACTCCTTCGTGCGTTTTAATTATAGCACTTTCGGAGTACAATCGTTCTACTTTAACTGACGAGGATCATGAATGCAAAGCACTACAATGAACGCAATCGAAGTCTCACATCTCAGACGGACCTTTTCATCGCAAATTGGAGTCATCAAGCGCACGGCCAAGGAAGTGGTCGCCGTGGACGATGTCTCGTTCAGGATCGAAGAGGGTGAACTGTTCGGACTCCTGGGACCGAACGGCGCGGGCAAAACGACCACGGTCAAGATGTTGACCACGCTTCTCATCCCAACGGGTGGGTCTGCCTCCGTTAAAGGGTTTGACGTGGTCGCCTGGGCAGATGAGGTCCGCAAACGGATCGGGTTCATCTTCGGCGGTGAACGCGGCTTGTACTGGCGTCTCTCCGGCATCGACAACCTGCGTTATTTTGCCAGCCTGTACGGCATCGACCCGGACGTCACCAAAAAACGGATTCCCTTCCTGCTCGATATGGTCGGCTTGAACGGTCGCGGCGATGAAAAAGTGCAGGGGTATTCGCGCGGCATGAAACAGCGTTTGCATGTTGCGCGCACGTTATTGCACGAGCCGGATGTGCTCTTCCTCGACGAACCGACCCTCGGCCTTGACCCGGTCGGCGCGCGCGAATTCCGGCAGGTGATCCTCAACCTGCAATCCGAGAAGAAGACGATCCTTTTGACCACGCACTACATGTTCGAAGCCGATGCATTGTGCGACCGCATCGCCATCATCAACCACGGAAGCATCATCGCCATCGATACCCCCGGCGGATTGAAAACCCACGTCCGCGATTTGAATGTGGTCGAGGTGGAGACCTTTGGCATACCCGATGGGATCGTTGAGAAATTGCGCGCCCTCCCGTTCGCCGATTCGCTCTCTGTCGAGGATCAGGGACAAAAACAAATGTTGCTGATTCAGACGTCCCGTGGGGCGGAGGCGGTGCCGGATGTCATGTCCGCGTTGGAAGGCTTGAAGGTTGGGCGCGTCATCGTCCGCGAGCCGACGCTGGAGGATGCCTATGTCCGTCTGGTGGGAGGCAAGGCGTGAACCTTCGCACACTGGTGAAATACTGGCGGACGATCCTGATCGTGGCGGAGATGAATATCCGCCAGCAGTTGATGGATGGCTTCATCGTTTTTACCGTCCTTTTTCAGCCGATCATCATCGCCCTGCTGGGTCTGTTCATGCTCAAGGATAAAGGCGCGGACGCGGCGATGTTCGTCGTGGTTGGCAGCGGACTCACAGGGTTGTGGTCGAGCCTGCTGTTCATCTCCGGCGGGAGTATTAACTTCGAGCGCTGGACCGGCACGCTCGAACCGCTGGTGGCTGTGCCGACTCCGTTCGAGGTGATCGTGTTTGGAAAGAATCTGGGGAACGTGGTGCAGTCCCTGGTCTCGATGGTCGTGGGATATTTCATCGCTGCGCTGGCGTTTGGCTATAAACTTGAGATCCAGCAGCCATTGCTTTTCGCCGTATCCATCCTGCTGGCGATCATTGCGTTCATCAGTTTTGGTCTCGTCATTGCGCCGGTCTTTGTGATGAACCCGAATGTCCGTGCCTGGCAGAATGCGATGGAGTTCCCCGTTTACATCCTGTGCGGATTCCTCTTCCCGGTCCTGCTCCTGCCCGCCTGGACGAATCCGGTCTCGTGGCTGTTGCCGCCATACTGGGCGGCTGTCGCCCTGCACGGGACCTCGACCGAGGGCGCCTCGTTGAATCAGATCCTCTTTGCCTGGGGCATGCTGTTGCTGTTCTCGGTGATGGATTTGTTCATCGCTTCGCGCCTGTTCAAACTCATGCTCTACAAAGCCCGCGCCGACGCCACGCTGGGAATGGAATGAACGAATGAAAACCCTTACCAATAACCTCCGCCTCTTCTGGCAGGGCGCGCTCTTATCCTATGTTGCCCTGTTCCACTGGATGCGTCCGATCCAATACATGGCTTCCAAGATCCTGATGCCGCTGGCGCAGATGTTCTTCTTCGTTTATCTTGGCACTTTTGCGACCAGCGCCGATAACCGGACATTCTATATCGTCGGCAATGCCCTCCAAATCGCGGCGGTCAGCGGCATCTACGGCATGACCATGAGCATCGGCGGTGACCGCGATAATGGCACGCTTGGTTACATCTTCGGTACGCCTGCCAACCGCCTGGTGGTCTTTATGGGACGCGCCTTCATGAACATCATGGATGGCGCCCTCGGCGTTGTGATCGCCTTTACCTGGGGTGTTGTGTTGATGGGACTCGACCTCTCCAACACCAGCATCCCCGCGCTGGCGTTAACGATCCTCATCACCACCATCAGCACCTGCGGACTTGGTTTGTTGATGGGCTGTCTCGCGCTCATCACGGTCAATGTGATGTTCGTGAACAACTTTGTTTACTTTATGTTGTTGATCTTTTCCGGCGCGAACATTCCGATTGCGCAACTCCCGGCATGGATACAAGCCATCTCTTATGTGCTGCCATTGACGCGGGGGATCGCCGCGGCGCGCCTGCTCGTTGGCGGCGCGGGCTTGCTTGAAGTCACTCCGCTTCTTTTGGGCGAACTCGCTGTGGGGTTTGTGTACTTCCTCGTGGGGTATATCCTGTTTACGGTGTTCGAGGTGGTTGCCAAACGCCGCGGGACGCTTGATGTCTTTTAGAGAATACCGAACAAAAAATCCCTTCTCGAACAGGAAGGGATTTTTTGTTATTTACACTTATGGGGTTGTTGCCGTTGGGGATTCGGTTGTTGCTGTTGGGGGCACGCTGGTATTCGTCGCTGGGGCAGTCGTGCTGGTGGGAGCGGAGCCGCTTACAATGATGATCACATAGACTTCATTGCCGAAATATGTCCCATCGGCGGTGGACATGCGCCAATTGCTCTGGTAGGTACCGGCTGTAGCTGGCGCGGTCATCGGGACGGAAATATCGTATTGCGCTCCGGATGCAACCGAGGACGATAACGTTATGGTGGAACCTCCCAAGGCGTTCCCGCCGGTAAACGCAAATTTGAATCCGGCTTCCCAGGCGCACGATCCTGAATTGAGCACCTTCCATGTTTTGGTAAATGTCTGTCCCGGCGTCATCTGGGTGTTATCCGGAATGGTCACATCGCTCACAAAGGTGAGTCCGTAACAGGATGTGGTGGTTGAAGAGGACGAGGTCGGATTCGAGACGACCGGCTGTGTATTGGCGCTGGTCGCGAACGGCGCGAAGGTCGGTGAAGCTGTCAGCGTGGGCAGCGGTGTTTTGGTCGGCGCGGCAAGCGCGGTCTGAGTCAGAACCGCGGCGAACGTCTCCACTGCCTGCGTCTGCACCTCCTCCGGACTCAATGTCGGTGTCGCGTCAGCATCGTTTCCTCCACATGCAGAAAGCAATACAGCACTGATCAAGATGAGTGTTGTCATTAAGCGAGTTTTAATCATTATTCTCCTTTCGTAAGAGCCGCAATTGTACTTGGCTTTCGCACAACGTTTAACGGACGAATACCCTACAATGTTCCTATTCCGCCCTGTGCCGGCGGTATAATTCTAAGCCATGATTTATCTGGACTATTCTGCGACTACGCCTGTGGACCCGCGCGTCATGGACGCAATGGCTCCCTACTTTTCCGCTTCCTTCGGGAACCCTTCGTCTGTCCACCGTTACGGACAGCAGGCCGAAGCTGCGGTCGATTCCGCGCGTGAGACGGTTGCCTCCGTTTTGAACTGCCGACCGGATGAGATCATCTTCACGTCCTGCGGTTCCGAATCGGATAATCTCGCGATCCGCGGCGCGGTGTATGCCATGCGCGAGAAGACCGGCGCAAAATGGATTCTGGCATCGCGCGCAGAGCATCCCGCCGTGACGAAGACTCTGCAGCATCTCGAAAAATACGAAGGTTTCCCGATCGAATGGCTGGACGTGAACCTGCAAGGCATGGTCACGCCGGAGGCTGTTTCAAAAGCGATCTGTGGAGATACGGCGATCGTTTCGGTGATGTATGCCAACAACGAGATCGGCACGATCAATCCCATACGGGAAATTGCCGAGATTTGCCGCGCGAATCACATCCTGTTCCATACCGATGCGGTGCAAGCCGCGGCGTATCTGCCGGTGGACGTGAACGAACTCGGCGTGGATATGATGTCGCTCGGCGCGCATAAATTCTACGGACCGAAAGGCGTGGGCGCGCTGTACGTCCGTAAGGGGACGCCGCTCATTCCACAGTTGACCGGCGGCGGGCAGGAATTCGGTTTCCGCGCCGGAACCCAGAACGTGCCCTACATCGTTGGTTTTGCAGAAGCCTTGCGATTGACCCATGAAGAGTGCGAGAACCGTGTGGCTCACGTCAAGCCGCTGCGCGACTGGATCATTGGGTCGGTCTTAGAATCGATCCCCGATTCGCGTCTGACAGGCGACATGGAATCCCGTTTGCCTCAACATGCCAGTTTTGCCTTCAAGGGCGTGGATGGTAACTTATTGCTCACATTGCTCGATGCTGCGGGCTTTGCCTGTTCCTCCGGCTCCGCTTGCAAGACGGGGAATCCCGAGCCCAGCGAAGTAATGAACGCCATCGGTCTTTCTCGCGAGTGGGGGCTTGGGTCATTGAGAGTGACATTGGGCGTTCACACCACACCTGCTGAAGTAGATTCGTTTATAGGTGTTTTGCCCGGGTTGGTCGAAAAAGTGCGTGGGTTGGGAAAATAGGATCTGCTTGTGAAGCGTGCCATTGTTTGTCATCCGTTCATTTTTGCAATCTATTCGGTTCTAGGTGTATATTCGCAAAATTCTGTCCAAGTTCCGGTTCAGTGGGTTGTACGCCCATTAGTTGTACTTTTGTTTTTGGTCGCTTTGTTGTATTTTGCATTGCGGAGAAAAAATGGAGACCCACAATATACTGGTCTAATCATTTCCCTTGGTATATTTTGGTTCTTTTTTGGACATTTTCACCGTGCGCTTTTCGAAAAATCGCCATTTTGGGGCACAACCCTGGGCATCCTTCTGGCTTTCTCAATTTGGACAATCCCAATTGCCTTCTTGGTTAGCAAGTGGACATGGGGTCAAATAAGTAACCGCGGATTGGTTACAAATATTATGAATTTCTCGGCAGTGATTGTTGTCTTACTGCCTGCATATGCAACGGGGAATACATTAATCCAAGCTATTAAGCAAACACGCTCATATGAAAATTTGAGAATACCTGTGGTTCTCGAGCAGAAAGACAAACAGCCGGACATATATCTTATAATTCTTGATGCCTATGGACGGGATGATTTTCTGCGGGATGTATATGGTTTCGACAATAGTGACTTTATTGGATATTTGAAGCAAAAGGGATTTTATGTTGCCGATTCTGGGACAGCGAATTACCCGCAGACTTTGCTATCCCTTTCTGCCCTCCTGAACATGGAATATCTCGATGAGCTTACAATAGATTTTCGAAATACCGATGCCCGTGGGCCAGTTGTTAATCTGGTTCAACATAGCAACGTGAGACGATCTCTGAAGAATATTGGATACGATTTCGTTGCTTTGCCGAGTGCAACGCTGTCCACTCAGATGCGAGATGCAGATCTCTATGTGGCTTTAACCGCCGGTGATCTAAATGAATTTGAAGGACTTTTACTATCTTCTACGGTTATCAACCTGTTGATCGATGCCTGGGATATGAGTGTTCCAGTACCAAGTTACGATCTTCACAGACGATATATATTGTTCTCGCTCGAAAAGCTTGAGACCATGCCGACGGTAAAAGGACCAAAATTTGTATTTTCCCATATTATGGCACCCCATCCTCCTTTCGTTTTGGATGGACAGGGGGATCCGATTCAACCTCAACGTCCATTTAATACAGGTGACGCTTCCGGGTTTATGGGTACATCAGAGGAATATATCTCAGGCTATACTGGTGAAATCCATTATTTGAATAATCGCTTGATTAAGGTTATTGATATCATACTTGATGAATCATCTCCTCCGCCTATCATCATAATTCAAGGTGACCATGGACCAGGAAATTATTTCAACATGATTGAACCCGTGAACTCTTGCCTAAAGGAACGGTATTCGATACTGAGCGCCTACTATTTCCCGGATAAAAACTATGAGGAATTGTATCCTACAATAACCCCGGTGAATTCCTTTCGTGAAGTGTTCAACCAATATTTTGGAGCTGATTTAAAATTGCTGGAGGATAGAAATTATTATGCCACTTGGCTGGAACCTTATATATTTAGCGATGTAAGCGATCAAGTGCAGTCTTGTTATATAAGTTCCGAATAAGATTTAGTTCTCATTAATATTATGAAGCGAACGCTTGTTTTTCATCCATTTTCTTTCGCCTTTTATCTTGTTTTGGGAGTTTATTCCCAAAATGCATCGCAGGTTCCGTTGGATTGGCTGATTCGACCGTTGCTGATCCTGCTGGCATCTACCCTGCTTTTTTATTTGTTCTTGGTCAGGGCTACAAATAACCTGGAATACTCCGGATTTGTATGCACCGTTTCCCTGATCTGGCTGTTCAGTGGGCATTTGTATCGGTATTTATTGGATTGGTCTTCGTTCTGGCGCACTCTTTTTGGAGGAGTGTGCGCCATTGTTCTCTTCACGATTCCGCTTGTCCTCCTTGTGAGAAGACGAGTGTGGGAAAAACTCTCCAGACCCCAAATCATTACCACGTTTTTAAATGCGGCTTCGGTGTTCCTGCTTGTTGTGCCTGTCTGGTTGACGGTTTCCACTCTTTACAGGTCTCACGCTCAAGTTCGACAGATCAGGGAACGGGAAGCACAGGTGGATTTGCCGCTGTCTGCTTCGATCCAATCCACTCCTGATATTTACTTGATTATCCTTGATGGATATGGTCGGGTTGATTTTCTGAAAGACGTTTACGGTTACGATAATTCACAATTCATAGACTTTCTTGAAAAGAAAGGATTTTATGTTGCTGAAAAGGCGACGTCCAATTACCCCCAGACTGAACTTTCAATATCATCCAGTCTGAATTTGGATTATTTGGATGGGTTTGTTGCTGGCTTTGGCGATACCAGCGACCGAAGCCCCTTGCGTGAGCTCCTGCAGCATACTGCTGTCAGGAGATTGTTGGAGGGGCAGGGTTATCGATTCGTGGCTCTGCCTAGCGCGTCCTTGTTTGCCCAAATTCGCGACGCAGATCTGTATTTTGACCTGTCGCAGGGTGATATTAATGAATTCGAAGGGTTGTTGTTGTCGTCGACGTTGGCTGGCGTTGCAGTCGAATCATTTGGGATCAATCTGCCTGTGCAAAGCTATGAACTGCATCGCAGGTACATCCTTTACTCTTTAGACAAATTGATGGATGTGCCGGATCTGCCCGGCCCGAAATTTGTTTTTGCTCATATCATGTCTCCCCACCCCCCTTTTATTTTCGACCGTGATGGGAACTTTATCACCCCCACACGCCCTTATAGCACGTGGGACGCCTCGTTGTTTCCTGGTTCTGAAAGTGAATATCAAAATGGGTATATCGGTCAAATGATATTTTTGAACGGAAGGATAATGGATGTTGTATCTGCGATCCTTGAGCAGTCTGCCAACCCTCCTATTATTATTATTCAGGGAGATCATGGTCCCGGCGCGTATTACAATACACTCGAACTGGATGATAAATGCCTGAATGAAAGATACTCGATATTGAATGCCTACTATTTTCCGGATGGCGATTATCATTTGTTGTATCCGTCCATTTCCCCGGTCAATACGTTTCGTTTGATTCTAAGGCAGTATTTTGGAGCAAACTTGGATTTATTGGAGGACAGGAGCTATTTTGCAGGCTGGCTCTCGCCATATGTATTTACCGATATTACAGAACAGGCTCGTTCGGCTTGTGATGTTTCTGCCAGAAATACGTTTCAACCATGACCAAAGTAGTTGTCGCCATGTCTGGAGGGGTGGATTCCTCCGTTGCCGCCGCCTTGCTCAAGGAGCAGGGCTATGAAGTCATTGGCATGATGCTCCGCTTGTGGAGCGAGCCGGGCAAGGAGGATTCGAACCGTTGCTGCACGCCGGACTCGATGGCGCAGGCGCGGCGAGTCGCGGCGAAACTGGATATCCCATTTTACGTGATCGATGCGAAGGATGTCTTTCGCGAGACGGTCGTGGAATATTTTCTGGATGGATATGCGCGCGGCGAGACGCCGAACCCGTGTTTGATCTGTAATCGCAAGATCCGCTGGACGTTTTTGCTGGAGCATGCCCTGGCGTTGGGCGCGGATTACATGGCGACCGGACATTATGTCCGCGTGCGGGATGCAAAAAACGGGAAAAGGGAATTGCTCCGCGCGGTGGACCGGGGCAAGGATCAATCCTACGTGCTCCATGTTTTGGGTCAGGAGAAACTCAAGCACGCGTTGTTCCCTGTGGGTGATTACATCAAGCCTGAGATCCGCCAGATCGCGGAGAAACATGGACTGCCAACCGCTTCGCGCAAAGACTCTCAAGACCTGTGCTTTTTGGCGGGCGGAGATTACCGCAACTTCCTGCAACGCAATGCCGCGCACATGCTCAAGCCTGGTGAGATCATCACGCGTGAAGGAAAGGTTTTGGGTGCCCACAACGGACTGCCGAACTATACGATCGGTCAACGCAAGGGATTGGGGGTTGCTTCGCCGGTTCCGTTATATGTGCTCGGCAAGGATGCCGTGACCAATACGCTCGTCGTTGGGACGCAGGAGGAGCTTGGCTCACGCGATCTGACCGCGCACGATGTCAATTGGGTGAGCGGTGTCCCGCCTCATGGAGCATTCCATGCGGAGGTAAAGATCCGCTACACGGCGAAGGAGGCAGAGGCGCTGGTCATGCCAATGGATAACGGAAGCAGGGTTCAGGTCCGGTTTGACGCGGCACAGAGGGATATCACAGCGGGACAGGCGGCGGTCTTCTATCAGGGCGACATCATGCTGGGTGGCGGATTGATCCGTTAGTGTTTGCGTATAGCCAGAGTGGTAAAACAACCTAAATTTTGAAGGATACATTGAGGACCACATGACGATCCCTGCATTTTTGTTCGCGTTGCTGATCGCACTTCTTTATGGCGCGATCTATCATTTCCTGCGTGGGGGCGGTCTTGGACGCCTGCTCTTGTATCTCATTTTGAGCATCCTGGGTTTTGTGGCAGGGCACCTGGTTGGCTTGTGGCGCGGGTGGATATTTTTTCCGCTCGGCTCGTTGAATCTGGGGGTGTCATCGATTGGGAGCGTTGTAATGCTGCTCATCGGCGATTGGTTGAGTCGTATCGAATCAAACCCGGAAAGCAAGGTATAATCTGCGCCTGTTGCGCAGGCAGCGAAACTTTAAAAAAAAGGCAATTCGAATGGAAAGAAAGATTTCAGAAAACAGGACTTTACGCGATTACTTTTGGATCGGCGCGCGTGGATTTACGATGGGCGCGGCGGATGTTGTGCCGGGTGTATCGGGCGGGACAATGGCGTTCATCATGGGCGTCTATGATGAATTGCTCGATTCCATCAACGCTCTGGATGTACATTTCATCCGACGTGCGTTGACCTTCAAATGGCGCGAGGCGTTGGATGGTTTTCCCTGGAAGTTTTTGCTCTCGATCGCCGTGGGCATCCTGACCGCGATCCTGACATTGGCAAATGCACTGCATTGGGCATTGGAGAACCACCCGGTTTACATTTGGGCGTTCTTCTTCGGTTTGATCGTGGCTTCGATCGTGGTGGTACGCCGACGGGTTGGAAATTGGAACCTTGTAAATATTCTGGCTGCCGCTGTTGCGGCTGTCGGTGCGTTTGTTCTGGTTGGGCTATCCCCTTCGGAAACACCGCACACTCCCATTCTGCTCTTCCTGAGCGGAGCGGTTGCCATCTGCGCGATGATCCTGCCGGGCATCTCGGGTGCGTTCATTCTTGTTCTGCTTGGTAAATACTCCCATGTGCTTGCGGCGGTCAAGAGTTTCGATATTATCACGGTCATGCTGGTTGGGTTGGGCGCCGTCGTTGGACTGCTTTCGTTTGCCCGGTTCCTGCGCTGGATGTTGAAGAAAAATCATGATCTGGTGGTTGCCATTCTGACCGGTTTTATGGCTGGTTCTTTGCGCAAGGTCTGGCCCTGGAAGACGTTCGAATCAGTAAGCGAAACGTTTGTGCGAGAGACGAACTATCTCCCTGCGGCATTCGACGTTGAAGTTATCTTCGCCCTGGTGTTCGTGGTGATTGGCACTCTGCTTGTTCTCGCTGTTGAGCATTTCGCCAACCGCCGCGCAACAGCAGCACAATAGACATATTAATTTGTCGGGCGTTCAATTTGTGATCGTTTGACAAAGGAAGTAGTATGGAACAAATAAAATTCCTGATCGACCTTTTTCTGCACCTTGATGAATACCTGGCAGGGATCATTTCAAACTATGGCACGTGGACATACGCCATCCTTTTCTTTGTGATCTTCATGGAGACCGGTTTTGTCGTCACTCCGTTCCTGCCGGGCGATTCGCTTCTCTTCGCCGCCGGTACGTTTGCGGCGTTGGGTTCGTTGAACGTCTGGTTCCTGGCTGGCTTGTTGATGGTCGCGGCGGTCGGTGGGGACGCGGTGAATTACACCATCGGTCATTACCTGGGCGAGCGCGCTTACAAGATCAAGTGGATCAAAAAGGAATATCTCGACAAGACCCACGCATTCTTCGAGAAACACGGCGGCAAGGCGATCTTCCTGGCGCGCTTTGTTCCCATTGTGCGCACCTTTGCGCCGTTCGTGGCCGGCATCGGCAAAATGTCCTATGGTTATTTTGCCACCTATAACGTGGTGGGTGGCATTACCTGGGTGGCAACCTTCACGCTGCTGGGTTATTTCTTTGGTAACCTCGAATTTGTGAAAAAGAATTTCGAGTTCGTGATCGTTGCCATCATTTTGATCTCAGTCGTGCCCATGTTCGTGGAATGGTGGAAGGCGCGGCGCGAATCGAAAACGGAAAAAGTGGAAGTAAAAGCGGAGACGCCGTAAGGCGTCTCGTTTTTTTTTATGAAGCGGCTTGCGATTCTCTTTGGATTATTCATCATCGCCATCATCGTCCTGGCAGATCTGGGAATGCTCGATATTCTGGGCGCGATCAACAGGATTCCGTATGGCGACAAGGCGGGACATTTCATCCTGTACGGGATCCTGACCCTGTTGATCGACCTGGCACTTTTCCGTTCGCGTCCTTTGGAAAGCCGGAAACTGGTCGCCGTTAAATGTGGCCTGATCCTCGCCCTCCTGATCGGACTCGAAGAATATTCCCAACAGTTCTTTCCCGAACGCACACCCGCCCTGATCGACCTGCTCTTTAGTTATCTGGGTGTGGCTTTCTTTTCATGGCTGGCATTGAGGATCAAATAGCAGGGGCAGAGGGGTATCCGCCCCTGCCAAACATTATTTGGGGTTCAATATCAGGTGCCCTTCGGCATTGTTCATGATCGCCTGTTCGCTCCACAGCATCGAATAATATTCGACATTCGCCCACATGGGCGCCATATCATCGTAATGCGGATGGTACGCGTGACCCGACTGTCCTGTAGTGTGGACGGTGACCGAATTGTTCAGATCGCCCAGGTCCACGATCATGCGCATGGATGGCAGCCAGTTGGTTTCGTAACCGTCTTTGACAGACCAGCCCGTTGCATTGACGATGGCTTCGCCGCCACCCGTCGGATAGGGTCCGCGGTTGAACAGGGATTCGATCAAGCCGATGCCCGATTCGCCCAAAGTGCCGTTCCTGAATGTAGCAGCATGCAAATCGCCCCAGCGCCATTGAAGCGGGTCTTTCCCGAGCAGTTTATCCAATTCCGCCACACCTTGTTCAAAGGATTTCACGATAATGTCATCGCGCGTTTCGATCACATCTGTTGTCGATCTGTCATCCCACCAGGCGCTGCCCGCGTCCAGGTGACGCATGAGCTCGTTCCAGCGCGAGCCGCCATCCGCATAATAACGCTCCTCCGGCAGATCATCGTTGAACGTGTTTTGCAGAAAAGCCCGCCAGAAGGCATTGAATACAGCCGCCCCGCCCGAATCGACGCGGTCCTGATAATCCCATTTCGCAAGCATATCGAGCGCGATCGCCTGATTGGGCGTTGCCGCGTTCTCTTCGAGACTTGCCAGCATCATCGGAACAAATATGGGAGCATTTGCATCGAACGAATCGCCCTGCATTTTCTGGATGTAGGCGATATCGATTTTTCCGGGTGCGTTCTCGATCATATCCACAATGCGCTGGGCGCGGAAACCATAATCCCAGTCATGCGTGATCAGGTATGGATAATCGCGCGGCGGCACCTGGTTGTTGGCGGTCACAATATAACCTTCTGCCGGATTTAAAGTGTAAGGTTGTTCCTCGAAGGGAATAAAGCCGGTCCATTCATATTCGTCCGTCCAGCCGGGGACGGGGATCGTGCCATCCCCGTTCGCACGGATGGGGATATCGCCCGGCATTTGATATCCGATGTTGCCGTCCACATCGGCATACAACAGGTTTTGCGCAGGGACATGGAATCCGCGCGCTGCTTCACGGAATTCCTCCCAGTTCTGCGCCTGGTTAAATCCCCAGATTGCTTGGAAGGGTGTGGAGGGTGTGAGCGCGGTCCATTTGAGGGCGATGACATACTGTTCAGGCAGCTCGATTCCGGCGCGGTCCTTGAACGGGATGAACTCCTTATCTTTTGGGTCACCTTCGTTCTTGAGCGGTCCGTATACCTCTGAGATGACTGGTCCATGCCGCGTGGATCTGATCGTGATCTCCACCGGGTCGCCGCCGACCACATCGATCGTTTCGGTGCGGGTTTCGAAATTTACCCATTGACCATTGACCTCATACTGGTCCGGGTTATCGGGATTTACTTTTTCGATGTACAGATCCATGACATCAGGACCGACATTCGTAAAACCCCATGCCACATGATCGTTGTGCCCGATGACAACACCGGGGACGCCTGCAAAGGTGAAGCCTGCCACGTTGAAAGGACACGCGTCGCTGACCGGCTTGCACTCCAGATGCACCTGATACCAGATGGACGGCATTTGGATTCCCAGGTGTGGATCGTTCGCGAGCAGGGGCATTCCGGTCGTTGTGCGCGAGCCGGAAACTGCCCAGGAATTGGAACCGATCCCGTCGCCCGCGGGACCAAGCGCCCGGTCCAGAAGCGAAGCGTTGTGCTGGAGCGCCACGAGCGTTTCGGCAGGGATGTCGAAGGCTGAGGCATAAACCGGCATATTGGCGGAAGTCCCCCCGCCGATCTTGTTGACGATGACGGGATGGTCTTCGGGGTAAGCGGGGAATAATTCGGCAACCTGTTTGGGCGTGAGTGTTTTCAATAGCACGGCGCGTTCGATCTCTTCGCCCATGTTGCCGCGCAAATCCCATGCCATGGCTTTGCCCCACGTGAGACTGTTGATGGGAGTCCACGGTTTGATCTCATAATCAGGGCTGAGCAGACCGAGAATGGCATACTCGAGACTCAGTGCAGTTGTATCGTGATCCTTGAGATAGGCGTTCACCCCGGCGACATACGCATCGAGGATGGCTTTGGATGTGGCATCGAGTTGGGCGTATTCGGCTTCGGCGGTCTGGCGCCAGCCCAATGTGCGCAGGAATGTATCCGTTTCGACCTGCCCGCTCCCGAACATTTCAGAGAGCGTGCCTGAGCCGATGTGCCGCCATGTGTCCATCTGCCAGAAACGATCCTGGGCATGGACATACCCCTGTGCAAAGAAAAGATCGTGTTGTGTGGCGGCGTAGATGTGCGGGATGCCCATGGCGTCGCGGTAGATGTCCACGCTTCCATCGAGCCCCTCGAGTTGGATCTCCCCATCAATTTGTGGAAATGATTTTGGTGCAATGGTATTCGGCAGATAGCTCTTGAAATATGCAGCCCCGCCGCCCCCCAGCAGAACGACGATGGCAAGCAGGCCGACCCCCGCGCGCTTCAAAAAGGTTTTTGTCTTCGACATGGCTCCTCCGGTGAAATTTTTATTCTGTGGGACAAAACACTCAAAAGGTAAAGAGACGCAGGTTCCTGCGCCTCTTTACTAATTGAGGGTATATCTTTTACTTGATGTTTACCTATTTGATGTTTCCCAGCAAACGCGGGAACCAATACCAGAGTAAATCTGCCGCCGGTTTGCCGTGGACGGATGCCGATTTGTCCTGCAATGCCACGGGCGGATAATACCCGCGACTGACAAATCCGCTGACCCAGGTGCGCCCGTTGATCGCGGTAAACATCGCGTCGTAGATGTCGAATTGTTGTTTCAGGTCCAGGTTGACCGAAGCAAGGTCGGGGTTGGGTCTGCTGAGCGCGGTCCAATCGAGACAGCCATTGTTCCCGTTGGGGATGCAGCCGGTTGCGGAAGAGGAAGCGGATGGATAGGAGAGGGCGATGATGACCGGCTTGCTGATCTGCGTTTGAACGGGGAAAACGTTGTCATCCAGCAGGCGTCCGGCTTCCGCCACCATGTCCGCTTTGTTGGGCGTCGACTGGTTGCTCAGCCTGGCGAACCAGAGCAGGTACAAGCCATCGGTGCTTTTGAGCAGGTTGATCGGCGGCTGGATATCTGTATTGGTGTAAGGCAGAGCAAAGAGGACCAGCCCGCGGAAATGCTGACGGACTTCCGCGACGACAGCCTGCCAGCGCGCTTCCGCGTCAGCCGGGACCCCGCTTGGGTTGCCGTCAGCAAGCCTACCCCCGGGAAGAGCCGGAGTGATCCAATCGCCTCCAAGGATGATGGCTTGCGCGCCGGACTGAGACGCCAGATCCGCATAATTAATTGCAAAAGCGCGGTAATGATTGAACCAGTTGTCCCACCAGGTCTGGTCGCGCGGCGCGGTCCTCCAGAAATCATCGGCGGAGGTCGCGAAGCGCGGCTGTGGGAAGACTGCCACGTTCAGGTTGATGGCGCGCGCGGATGTGATGGCTTCCGAAACATCTTTTCGGAACGGGTCCCTGCCGGGCAGTTGCGAGAAGGTGATCGGGGTGTTGCGAGTGAAAGTCCATGATGGATCAAAGATCACCCAGTTGCCGCCGAGCGCCTGGATGTTTTGCAATGCGTAGGGAATGAAGGTCGGCAGGCTGGGATCGTAATATTGCTGGAACTCCACACCCGCGACGAAGCCAGTGCCGCGCGCCGGAATGTTCGTCTGCACCAGTGAACTGTTCCCGGTGTTCTGCGTCCATGCCCATTTTGTAATAGTATCCTGAATGTCCTGCGCCGTAAGCGTGGGCGTGACGTTATTGCCGCGCGGGTTATCGCCTGCGGTCGCGGCATCGTCTGCCGAGCCGCATTCCGCGTTGCGGCAATACCGGTAACTGAATGACCCAAGAATGTTAAGCGGACCGTAGAGTTTATATGCCCATTGGTTGCCCCCGGTCTTCCACATGGGGATGGGGTGCGTCCAGCTATACGGGTTGAACTGGATGTAGATCACATCGCCGACCGGGGTATCGGCAGGCACGGTCACCTCAAAGAGGATGGGCGCGTTCGGTCCCGCCTGCCAGGATTGGACCACATCCTCCACCATGGCGTTCTGTGACGGGACCACATATTGCCGGGTCACATACTGACCGGCGGTATTGAACTCCGAGTTCCAGAATCCATCGCCGAGCGTGTATTTGTATTCGAGATACGCGCCGGCGGGCAGGAACAATGAGACAGAGAATCTTCCGTCTGGTTGTGGCGTCAATACGGGCATCCGGTCTGCCACGGTGCTGAGTCCTGCGCGCACATCCGAAAACGTGTTGCCCAACTGGAGCAGGTTGCCCGCGATGCGGAGCGGGACTCCGCCCTGTGTGTTCGGCGGGACCGAAACCGTGAAGATGACGTTCACCAGCGGGGCGGGTTTCATCTTGATCTCCACGGGAGTGCCTTTGTTCCCTTCGACCAAAGCGCCCTGCTCGAAGGTCTGGTAGGTTCCATCGAGTGCATACCCGATCAGGTTATGCACCCCGCCGCGCAGACCAGTCAGTTCGAAGCGCCCGGCTGAATCGGTCAACGCCTGGACACCCCCGGCAGTGACCATGATCTCCGGGATGGGTGCGCCGGTATCCGTGTTGGTCACCGTCCCGGAGATGGAACCGGAGATCGTATTCGCCGTTTTGTCCGACCATGAACTCACCGTGTCAGTCACTTCGGTGGGACCGTTGATGAATGCCAGCCGGTAACGGATGAACGCATCGATGTTCGAATCTTCCACAATGCGCGCACCACCGCGCCGCACGTAACGATATTTCACCACCGCCTGATCGGGGATGGTGAGCACCGCGGAATAATTGATCGAATCGATCTGCGTCATCTGATAATCGACGTAGTTCAGCGCCAGTCCGGTGACTTCATCAAGGACGCTGAGCGCCAGAACCTCCCCGGGTGCCAACGGCTCGGGAACCTGGACTTTGAACGTCACCTGGGCGCGGGCAGGCGGAGCAGTGGTTGGACCTCCCGCAGGTGCCGGCGGCGTGGAACCGCCCGGCGCGGGAAAGGGCCATTCGAGCAGTGAGATCGCGCACGCCTGACTCGCCAAAGCAAGGATCAAAAATAATAACAAAACGGGACGTGCAATCTTTGGACGCGAAACCATGATGCCTCCTAACGCTTCAGACCGGACCGGAGCCTGATCCCATTAAACAGATTCGGTTTCCTCTGCTGCTGCCTGCGCCTGTTTTCTTCGCCGCCCTGCATAGGCAATAAAACTCAAGCCGATGCTTGCAAAATACAGCATGATCATCGGCAGCATCGTCAGTCCCATTGTCACGGGATCGATCGTGGGCGTGACCGCCGCGGCAATGATCGCGATGATGACGATCGCCAGCCGCCATTGCTGAGACAATACCTGCGGCTTGACCAGCCCGATGGACGTAAGCACATAAACGACCAGAGGGAACTCGAAGAACAGACCGATCCACACCATGAAGCCGGTTACGAACTTGAAATATTCACGCGCGGTCCAAAACTGGGAGATCTTCGTGAAGCCTCCCAGGAACGGCAGGGCGGTCGGCAGAAGGATGTAGTAGGTGAACGCCATCCCGCCGAGGAAGAGGATCGTCGCCAGCGGAATACCAAACAGCCCGAACTTCTTCTCGCGTGATTTCAGCCCCGGCGCGGCGAACAGCCACAGTTCAAAAGCGATATACGGGAGCATGATCGCGACGCCGCTTGTCAATGCCACGCGCATGAACACGCCGATCTCCTCCGTCACTTCGATGGCTTGCAGGTTTTCCAGCCCGTTGACGGGCCTGGCGAGAAACTCCATGAGTGGGATGGTGAAGTTGAATGAAATGACAACGCCGACCGCCAGAGCGATCACTGCGCGCAGCAAATGTTTGCGGAAGATGTCGAATTCGCGCCAGAAGAATTCGCGCGTGTTGGCATCCGTGACGAGGCTCGCGAAGACGTCCGTCACCGGGCGGTCTTCGGGGTCGGTGTTGAGGAATTGGGAAAAATTGCGGATGGCTCTGAAGGGAAAGGTGATGATCTTGAAAATAAGTACGAATGGAAAACTGATCACCCGCCAGAGAGTCTTGAGGAAGTTAGTCATGTTTCTCTTTGTCCGTATCGGTGTCGGTTTCGTTGTCGGTGGGTTTGGCGGCGGGCGGCTGGATGGTGTTCTCAGGCTCGTTTGACGGAGGCAGGTTGGGGTCCGGTTTGGGAGCGACGGGTCGGAGCGAATCCATTGAGCGGGAACGCGGCGGAGACGTTGGTCCCGTCTTCATATCCATTGATTTGTTGATATCCCGGTTGATCTTTTCAAGGTCTTCGTTCGCTTCGCGCATCAGGCGGTTGGGGAGGTTGCGGATCTCGCGCGAAGTCTGCTGGAAGGTTTTCCAACCGTCCGAGGTGACGATGGTGCGGAGCCACTTGCCGATGGTCCGACCGGCTTTCTGCATGTCCTTGGGGCCAAGCACGATCAGCGCGATGATGATCACGAAGACAAGTTCTGATGCTCCGATGCCGAGGATTTCCATATGTGTATTTCAAACCTTCTGTAGAATTTGTTTGAGTTCGTGCTGATGCTCGGCGAGACTGCCAAGCACACCGTTGATGAAGCGCGGCGCGGAATCGGAGCCGTAAAGTTTTGCGAGTTCGACCGCTTCGTTGATGGCGACCTTGACCGGCGTATCGTGATAGATGACAAACTCCCAACACGCCATGCGCAGGATGTTGCGGTCTATCGCTGCGATCTGGTCGAAGGGCCATTCCGGCGCGTATTTGGCAATCGATCGATCGAGGTCGACTGTCTGTGGAAGGACGCCAAAAATGATCTGGTGGGCAAACTCCGCAAGCTCGGGAGTAAGCGGGGTCTCATCCAGCCGGGCCTGGAAGACTTCGCCCGGAGGATGTTGCGTAATGTCGACTTCGTAAAGTACCTGCAGGGCAAGCGCGCGTGCCCTGGTGCGGGGTTTCATGCGGACGTTTCCTCTCCCTCGTAATCGATCTCCTCGATGTGGATCTCGATGCCGCCAATATCCATGCCGATCATTTCCTGGATGGCGCGCGCCACCTGCGCCTGTACATTGCGGCTCACTTCGCGGATGTTCACATCCTGTTTCAGGATGAGATACAGGTCAACGACCACCACGTTATCTTCGACTTCGATCCGCACCCCATCATGGATTCCGCGTTTGAAGAGACGGTTCACACCGCCCGTGACCTGCGCCATCCTGCTGACACCGGGCACGCTCAATGCGGACATGCGCGCGATGGTCACGAGCACATCCGGGGCGACGGTGGTTTTGCTCAAATTATGTTCTTCAGTCATTTCTGTCATTGGAAGCTCCTGATCTACATCATTGCCATGCCGCCGTCCACGCCCAGCACCTGGCCGGTGATGAACGCGGCCCGGTCGGATGCGAGGAAGGCAACAGCGAATGCAACCTCTTCGGGTTTGCCCTTGCGTCCAAGCGGGACCAGTTTGAGGGCGGCTTCGAGCGTTTCGGGGTTCATCAGGTCGAGGATCTCAGTGTCGATGAATCCGGGTGCGATCGCATTGACCGTGATGTTGCGGGCGGCGACTTCACGCGCCAGCGACTTGGTGAAGGCGATCTGTCCGCCTTTCGAAGCGGAGTAGTTGGTCTGTCCCGGGTTCCCCATCTGCCCGGCGACCGACGCCATGTTGATGATCCGTCCGGTGCGTTTGCGCATCATGTGCTTGACCGCGGCTTTCGAGCAATTGAACGTGGATTTGAGATTTGTGGTGATTACCGCGTCCCAGTCCGCCTCGGACATCATCATGATGAGCGTGTCTTTGGTAATGCCCGCATTGTTGACGAGGATGCTCAGATCGCCAAACGTTTCGACCGCAAATTTGATCAATGCCTCAGCCTGCTTGAAATCTGATACATCCGCTTGAAAGGCGGCGGCTTTCCCGCCCGCATCCTGGATCTTCTTCACAACCTCATCCGCGGCTTCGGAGGATCTGTTGTAATTCACGACCACCGCCGCGCCGCGTGCTGCGAGTTCCAGTGCCACAGAACGACCGATGCCGCGCGAGCCGCCCGTAACGACAGCAACCTTGTTTTCAAGCGATAAAGTATCCGACATATCCAATTCTCCTCAAGCGCGATTATACATCATGTGCGATTTTCATTTTGTCGGGTCTCTGGGAATCGCCGTGATTCAGCCATATATAGTGGATGCGGCGAACAAGCGATAGCCATGCAAATCCAGGAAAATGCGCTGGAATAAATGCTGGAGGTTAAAGAGACCGTAACATCGCCGTTTGAGAACCTTGACCTTGTTGTTGAAACCTTCCACAAAGCCACTATTCTCGCGCTGGATAAAAAAGTTGGTGATCTCCTCCCACCAGGATCGGAGCAAGTTCAAGAATGCGTCGAAACACCGTAACCCACTCTCCAGCACCTGTTGTTGCCAGCGTCGGATCTTCGCCTGCGCTTGTCGTTTGGATAGGTTCATGTCGAAGATGGCCGTGAGGCGTTCTCGAAAATCATGGGCTTGTTTGGCGAGGGGGGCATGTTCAAAGAAGCGTCGCAAGATTTTTCGTTCTTCCTTGCTCAAGTCTGCGCTGTTTTTCCGAAAGGCATAGAAGCTGCCGTTGAGTTTTTGATACTCGGCTTTCGAGAGCGTCTTCTTCAGACGCTGAAGTTCCACTTTCCGCACCTGGTCAGCTGCCTCGCGATAATGCTTGGCAACATGGAAACGGTCTGCCACAATGCGGGCGGTCGGGATTTCTTCTCGCACCGCCTCCGTATAGGCTTCCCACAAATCACAACAGACAGCCTGTATCGTTTGTAAAATGCGCGGCGGAATCGAGCGCAAAAACTCCACCACCTCGGCTTTTTCGTGCCCCGACAGAACGCCCAGCAGAACGATCTCGTCCTCCGAATGCCGTCCCGTCACCAGGGTCACATAGTTCCCGCGTCCTTTTCGTAAGGCGATTTCATCCAGCCCAAGGGTCTCCAGATTCCCAATCTGTGTCCAGTCTACCCTGCTATCAATCCGGCGCGCTACTACCCCTGCCACTCTTTCGTACGGCAATCCTTCTTTGAGACTGACATCTTCCACCGTCGAATGTACCAACTGCAACAACACATGGTTATCGTAGGCAAAACTCTGCGGGCTATGGGCGTCATGCCATTCCACCTCTTGCGTTGTCGTCGGCTGGCCTTCACACGCCTGACACTGGTACCGTTTGGGTCGGTAACGCAAATAGCTTGGACGACCGAATGCAGGTAAATGTCGGATCGTCACCCACTCATCGCGTCCATGCAATTTCTGGATCCAGCGCCCGCATTTACGACATCGCGTTCCATCTTTTGTGCTTTCGATAGTGATGATCAGTTCCCCTCGTTCTCCCAGTGCGGTTTGCAACACACGCACATCCGGGATGTCCAGTGGAATGGTGATTTGTGCTTTACTCATCCCTTGATTGTAGCCCTTTTTCATCCCCCATATCTGGTGCCTATCACAGCAAATCCCAGAGAACC
>DIDP01000025.1 GCA_002418205.1 Anaerolineales bacterium UBA5797
CCTGAAGTCCCCGGAACGGGGGAGTGGGTCAATTCGTCGGTGTATGTGTTTCAGCCGGAGAATGGCTTGTTAAGCGGGACCAATTACAAGGTCAGCGTGGAAGCGGGGCTCAAAGATACGAATGGCGAGCCGTTGCAAAGATCCCATTCATGGAATTTCAGCACGCGCGCGCCGACGATCGGCAATTTCGCCTTGAAGAACGGCGCGGAGAATCCCGGGGAGTCCATCGAGAACGTTTTGTTGGACCAGGCATTCATTGTCACGTTCCTGCAGGCGATGGATGAGGCGAGCGTGAAGGATACGGTCGAATTGGTAAACCGCGAAACCGGCAAGTCCTTCCCGATCAAGTTGATGTGGAACAAGGAATTCACTGTGCTGACCATCGAGCCGGTCGGGCGATACACGATTGCCAGTTTCTACGAACTGACCATTTCGAGGGAGGCGCGTGCCAGTGATGGCGGCAAACTCAAGGAAGGTTTGAGGCTGAAGTTTGGAACGGTGCCGCTGCCGCAGGTGAAAAGTCTTTTCCCAAAGCCGAACTCGCAGGCAAAGGATTTTGACGCGCACATGGAGATCCAGTTCGTTTCGCCGATGAAACTGGATAGCTTGAAGAATCGGATCAAGATCACGCCCCAGCCTAAAGGTGAGTTGAATTGGTACTTCAGCGAACAAGACTGGCGATTGTTCGTGTATGGGTTGGAACCTGCCACCGAATATGTTGTGCGGCTTCTGCCTGGCATGTCCGACCTGTACGGCAACACGATCCAGACCGGGCAGTCATTCACGTTCACAACAGGCGATATGTATCCGTATGCGCGGCTGGTGTTGCCGTGGACACCGTTGATCTATCGCGCCCAGGGACCGCAGGAAGTGTACTTCGAGCATATCAACCTCGACTCGGTCAAGGTGTCTTTGTACCCGCTGGAATTTTCCGAGTTCAGCCGCATATTGACCGGCAAAACGGACATGACGAATTACAGCCCAAAGGTCGAGCCGACCCGCGTCTGGGAGCCGAACACGGCTGTTCCCAGAAACATTCTCAACTATGAGATGTTCAAACTGCAGGATGCAAAGGAAAAACCGTTGGCACCGGGTTATTATTTCATCGGTGTGCAGGGGGAACCGCTCGATTACAAGGGTCGTTTCTATCAGGGGAACCTGTTCATCGTTGCGACGGATAACCTCACGCTCAAGACCAGTCCCACCGATGCGCTGGCGTGGGTCACGGACCTGGAGAGTGGAATACCTCAGGCGGGTGTTTCGGTCACGTTTTACAATCAATATTTGACCGCAATTGGGAATACAGTCACCGACAAGGATGGCCTGGGATATCTTTCCGGTGTGAAGGATCCCGCCTACGCGATCGCGAGCGGTTCGAGCCATTTTGCTTTTGCCGCCATCGATTGGGGCAGCGGCGTGTGGGCGGGCGACTTCGGTTTGTATGAAGGCTATTACTCGCCGCCCAACTCGATGTTTGGGTATGTGTACACGGATCGTCCTGTGTATCGTCCCGGTCAGGATGTGTTCTTCAAGGGCATCGTACGCACGAATGATGACCTGCGCTACAGCCTGCCGAAGGAGGAAAAGGTCTATGTGACCATCGAGCAGTTCGGGGAACGTGTCTTTGGGGAGTACATGCCGCTCTCCGAATTGGGAAGTTTCGCTGGGAAATTCGCCATCGCCGAAGACGCCTCCCTGGGGACCTATGACCTGTTCGTGCGCCGTTCGCCTGGTGCCGACCCGTTCAGTTTTCTGTCCTTCCGCGTGGCGGAGTATCATAAGCCAGAATTCGAAGTGACCACCTCGTCAGACAAGGCAAATATCCTGGCGGGGGAGCAGGTGAAGTTCAGCCTTGATGCGAAGTATTATTCGGGAGGCAACCTTGCAAATGCAGGGACCGAATGGTTCATGCAATCGTCACCATATTACTTCCAGCCGGTATCGGATTACTGGCAGTTCAATTTCTTCGATTGGGACCGCGATGAGTTCTGGCTGCCGCAAAAGGAAACCGGAAGCGGGATTCTGGCGAACGGTCAGGGCGTGACCGATGGTGCAGGCCACTTTGAAGTGACGCAGACTCTCGCGTTGGATGACAAGAAGACCAGCCAGCAGGTATCATTCCATGCGAACGTGACCGACGTTTCGGGCAACCTGGTCAGCGGGGGGACGAGCGTGATCGTGCATCAGAGCGAAGTATATGTGGGCGCGCGTTCGGTCAGTTACGTGGGCCGGGCGGGGGAGGAGCAATTGTTCGAGTTTGTTGTTCTGGATTGGGACTCGAATCCCGTCCCGGATCAGAATATCTCGGTAAAGTTCGTGGAACGGCGCTGGTACAGCGTGCAGGCGCAGGACAAGCAGGGAACCCTGCGGTGGGAAACGTCCGTGAAGGAGATCCCCATATCCACCGCGAATGTGACCACGGGCGAGGATGGCAAAGCCATAGCTTCATTCGTGCCACCTGTGGGGGGTGTGTATAAAGCCATTGTCACCGTGCGCGACACGAAAGGACATGCCCATCAATCGTCCGCGTACATGTGGGTTTCAAGCGGTGAGTACATCGCCTGGCGGCAGACCAACGACCGTACGTTTAACCTGATCCTGGACAAGGATTCGTACTCGCCCGGTGATACGGCGGAGATCCTGATCGCCCAGCCGTTCGAGAATGACGTGTATGCGCTGATTACCTACGAGCGCGGGCATGTATACAAACAGGAAGTGCTTTTGTTGAATGGCAACAGCAACACGTACAAATTACCAATTACCGAAGACATGGCTCCGATCTCCTACGTTACAGTAACCGTCATCAGCGGCGCGGAGGGCAGCGGTTCGCCAGATTTCAAGATCGGCATGGCGGGCATCGAGGTGGATACGAGTCACCAGGTGTTGGATGTGAAAGTGACCCCCGACAGGGAATCCGCGGGACCAGGCGATGAAGTCACCTATACCATCGAAACGCAGGATTACAGCGGGAAGCCTGTCTCTGCGGATGTGTCGCTGGCGGTGGTGGATAAAGCCGCGCTGGCGCTGGCTCCTGCCAACTCCGCCCGCATGTTGGATGCGTTCTATCCTAAACAGGCGTTGAGCGTTCGGACTGCGCTCGGGCTGGTCTCCAACGCCGACGATTTCAACGCCCAGTATCGCGAGTCGATCCCCGATGGCGGGCGCGGCGGTGGCGGTGGCGGCGAGAACAGTCTCGGCATTATCACGGCGCGGCAGAATTTCAAGGATACCGCATGGTTCGAGGCGCGGATCGTCACGGATGAGAACGGCAGGGCGCAGGTGGATGTGACCCTGCCTGAGAATCTCACAACCTGGCAGGCGGATGTGCGTGCGGTCACACCTGACAGCCGAGTGGGACAGACCACCCAAAACCTGCTCAGCACCAAACCGCTCTTTATCGAGTTGCAGACGCCGCGCTTCTTTATCAATGGAGATCAAGCGACGGTCGGCGCGACGATCCATAACAATACGGATAAAGACCTGACCGTGAACGTCTCGCTGGAGGTGAAGGGTTTGAACCTGCTCTCGCCTGCTGATCAAATTGTCGATGTGGCATCGGGGGGGCAGAGCTATGTGAAATGGGAAACAGCCGTCCCGTCGGGAGTGACGCGTGTGGACCTCACGGCAAGTGCGGTCAGCGGCGCATATCGCGACTCCAGCAAGCCCGCGCTGGGCACGTTGTCCGAGCAGGGCATTCCCGTCTATAACTATATTGCCACGGAAACGGTCGGCACATCGGGCATGTTGCAGGATGCGAACTCGTCCACCGAAGCGATCCAGCTTCCACAAACCATTGACTTCACCGACGCGCAGTTGTCCATCGAAGTCTCGCCGTCACTTGCCGCCTCCATGCAAAGCGGACTGACGTTCCTCGAAGACTATCCGTATTTGTGCATCGAACAAACCGTCTCGCGCTTCCTGCCGAACGTCATCACCTCGCGCGCCTTGAAGGATGCAGGCATCCAGTCGTTTGCCTTGCAGAGCCGCCTCGATGTGCAGGTGCGGACCGCGCTGCAACGAATTTATGCCAAGCAGCATTACGACGGCGGCTGGAACTGGTGGGACGGCGAGAACAGCGACCCGAACACCACGGCATATGTCGTCTATGGCTTGATCGAAGCGAAGGACGCGGGGTATGAAGTTTCGGATAAGGCGTTGACGCAGGGCATCCAGTTTTTGCTCAACAACGTGCCCGATCTGAAACGCAACGACCCGATCTGGAAATACAACCGCACGGCGTTCATGTTGTACGTGCTGGCGCGCGCCGACAGACTGCGAGCCTCGCATGTCAACTTCATCTACGAGCATCGGACGTCGCTCAGTTTGTATGGGAAGGCATACCTGGCGCAGGCGATCTACGCGCTCGACGCGCAGGATGAGAGAGTCAACTCGCTTCTTTCGGACCTGGAAACTGGTGCGGTACTATCCGCCTCCGGCGCCCATTGGGAGGAATCCAGCACGGACTATTGGAACTGGAACACCGACACACGCACGACCGCCATTGTGTTGAATGCCTTCACACAACTCGAGCCGGACAGTCCGATCACGGTGAACGCGGTCCGCTGGTTGATGGCGCACCGCGAAAGCGGACACTGGCAGACCACACAGGAGACCGCCTGGTCGCTGATCGCGCTGACGAACTGGATGCGCGCCGCGAACGAATACAACACGGACTATGCCTACGCCATCGGCTTGAACGGCGAGATGCTCACTGAAGGCAGTGCCACGAAGGACAACCTGACCGAGACCGTGAACTTGAAAGTCGAGTTGGAGAACCTGTTGAAGGAATCCGCGAATTATCTGGTCTTCACACGGGGCGCAGGGACGGGCAACCTGTACTACTCTGCTTATTTGAGCGCGGAACTGCCTGTGGAATCCATTCAGCCTTTGGATCAGGGCGTGAGTCTCTCACGGCAGTATTACACCCTCGATAATTCCAGGACACCAATTACGGAGATCCAGCGCGGTGAACTGGTGCGTGTGCGCCTGACGGTGGTCCTCCCCGCGGCAGTGCATTACCTCGTGGTGGACGATCCGTTGCCCGCGGGTCTCGAAGCCATTGACTCGACCATCCTGACCGATACGGCGGTTCCGTCATCGTATACGGTGCAGGATTACAACGAGCGCGGCTGGGGCTGGTGGTACTTCCCGCACATCGAACTGCGCGATGAGAAGGTGGTGCTCTCCGCCGATTACCTGCCGGCAGGCACGTACGTCTACACCTATCTCGCCCGCGCCAGCACGGCAGGGATGTTCAAGGTCATCCCGCCCACCGCCAGCGAGTTCTACTTCCCTGATGTGGGAGGCAGGGGCGCAGGGAGTATGTTTGAGGTGAAACCATAATCTATCCAATCCAATCTTCAGATCGTTCATAATCAGGAGGGCAGTATGCGAATCAATCTTTTTGCCGTCGGTTCAAGGGGGGACGTTCAGCCTGCAGTTGCGTTGGGGATCGGTCTGCAAAAGGCAGGCTTCGATGTGCAGTTGAGCGCATTTGAGGAGTTCCGGTCATTGATTGAAGAACATGGATTGGGTTTTGTCCCTTTGGGCGCGAACGTTCAGGAGTTGCTGAATCAATACTCTGGAAAGAAGGCGTTCACCGGGACAGCCTTGTTTGGGTTGCTCAAATTGTTTCAAAAGATGTGCTCCATGATGTTCACAACTTTATGGCAGGCAAGTCGGGGTTGTGACCTGTTAATCAGCAATACAGCGACATCCATGTTCGTTGAGGCGGTGGCGGAAAAATTGCAAGTTCCCGATATTGAAACCAGTGTCTTTCCCGGCTGGCCGACGCGTGCATTTCCATCCTTTTTTGGACCCTGGTCTCCCAGTCTGGGAGCGCGACGCATCGGTCTTGCGGGACAAATGACTGGTGCGATCAACCGGTTCAGTTACAAGCCTGTAAACTGGATCGTCTCGTTGCTGCTTCGTCCAAATATAGAACGCTGCCGGAGGGATATCCTTGGTTTGCCAAAGAAGAAACCGAAGCGTTCGGATATAAAACCAGCCCCGATACTGGCAGGCTTCAGCAAGCATGTATTGCCGCGTCCATCCGATTGGGAGGAAAACATCCATGTGACCGGTTACTGGTATCTCGATCATCCGGGTTATGAGCCGCCACCTGCATTGCAAGCCTTTCTGGATCAAGGGGAGCCCCCTGTGTATATAGGATTCGGCAGTATGCCGAGCGAGGACCCCGGGCAGGTGACCGACCTGGTCATTCAGGCTTTGTCCATGACAAAGCAGCGCGGGATCTTGTTCACCGGGCGGGGAATTTTGGGCAGAGGGATGAATCAACGATCATCAGCAAATCCGGTGCATTTTGTAGAGTCAATCCCTCACGATTGGTTGTTGCCACGTGTGGCGGCTGCGATTCATCACGGTGGGGCAGGGACGACCGCTGCCGGGATACGGGCAGGTGTTCCGTCCATTCTGGTTCCTGTTGGTGCAGACCAGCGGTTATGGGCGTATCGGGTGGAGACACTGGGGGTGGGACCACGCCCGATCCCTCGGGCCGGGTTGACCGCAGAACGTTTGGCGAAAGCTATCACACATGCAGTCACTGATCATGAGATATGTCAACGCGCTGTGGATCTGGGAGGAAAAATCCGTGCCGAGGATGGCGTGGGCGCGGCTGTGAAGCTCATCCGTGAGTATTTAAACGATTGGCCAGGCGGCGGGATGTGACCCATAAAATTACACAAAGGTATGGGCATTCATTTTATAACTGTAATCCCCAACACCTCGCTCTTCACTTTCTCCCCATTCGCATTCACCCCCTCCACCCAAAAGCGATGCTCACCTTCGGAGAGAGTCCACCAGGCCTGGTAGGGTAGGGAGGATAGTGTTGTGAACAAAGTCCCATCAACCCAGATTTCGACTTGTGAGATGCCCTGTCCCGCCGCGACTTCGATCAGGAGTTGTTGTGCGGAGGGATCGAAATTTGGGTCAATACGATATACCATTTTGGGAGGCGGGGAAAGCAGGATCAAAGGACTTTCATTATTTTGTTGAAAGTCAGCAGAACCCAATGGGTAATCAGTGAGTAAGGGAAGCCCCTGTTCATGCGCCCAGGCTTGCGCTTCAGTGGGAAGATTCAATACGGTGACGGGCTTGCGCCGTTCGATGGGAGTCGCATTATCCGCGCGGGAATTGGTCAGTGTGTCGATCCAGATCTGCTGATAGGTCGAATCGGTTTGCGTGGGCTCTGTCCCTGCGATGAACCACTCCGTGTGCGTGTGCGGGCAAAGCGGACCGGGGAGCAAACCGGAGATGTCGCATACTTCCATCTGGGTCAATCCATCAGGTCGTTTGAAGGATTGATCGGGATGTCCCTGTAACAGTCCGCGCATCACTTCGTGCCAGATGGGCGCCGCGCCTGTCAGGCCTGTTACATTGTGCATGGGTTCGTATCCGCTGTTGCCGACCCAGACGCCGACCAGTAAATCGGGGGTGTAACCGATCGTCCAGTTGTCGTGGAAGTTGGTGGTCGTCCCTGTTTTGACCGCGGCAGTTCGATTCAGTCTGAGGGTGCTGTCGGTGCCAAATCCAATTGAACGGGCTGAGTCGTCACCGAGGATGTCGCTGATGAGCCAGGCCAGGCGCGGATCCAGGATTTGAAGCGACGGTTTTTCCTCCATGGCATAGAGAAGATTCCCGTCCGCATCGTGTATATCCAATAGCGAGGTGTTGCCTGTGTAAACTCCCCTGTTGGCGAGCGCAGCATAGGCCGTTGAAAGTTCGAGCAGGCTCACCTGCCCGCCGCCGAGCGCCAGCGAAAGGTCGTATTGATCCGCCCGTTCCAAGGATGTGATGCCGAGCCGTTTGGCAAGGTCGAGTATGTTTTCGATGCCGACCTTTTGAAGTGTTTTCACAGCAGGGATGTTCAGAGAGGAGCCAAGCGACTGACGGACCGAAACGAGTCCATGTTCCTTTTCGTCGTAGTTGAGCGGCGTGTATGGCGTGCCATCACGGAGCGTAAAGTTCGTGGATACATCGATGATCGGCGTCGCGGCTGTCCATGCGTTCAGGCGGGATGGATCGAGCGCCAGCGCGTAAATGAATGGCTTGAACGCTGATCCCGTCTGGCGCGGTGTGGTCGCCATGTTCAACGCGCCGTGGATGGACTCATCGAAGAAGTCTGCGCTGCCGACGAGTGCCAGGATCTCTCCGCTTTTCGGATTCAAGACGACCAGCGCGGCATTATTGACGTTGTGGCTGATCGCGCCATCTTCGACCTTGAACTCCCCAATGCGCCGCGTCAAAACTGACTCCGCCAGATGCTGATATCCAAGATCAAGCGTTGTCCGTACCACGAGGCTTTGTTTGGGATTTAGGATTCCCTGAAGCATCAATCCATCAATTTGATCTTTGATAATCCATACGAAGTGCGGCGCCTCCAGCGGATAGGGGGTGGGGTTGAAGCTCAACGGGGTTAACTCTGCACCGAGTCGTTCCGCGTGTGAGATGAATCCATTCCTTTCCAGCAATCCGAGGACGATGCGTTGTCTTTCCGTTGCCAGATCAGGATTCGTGAATGGGTTATAGGCTCCAGGCGCCTGTGGCAGACCAGCGATCAATGCACATTCCGGTAAAAGTAACTCATTGGCGGGCTTGCCGAAATAAGTCTGTGAAGCGGCCTCCACGCCATACGCCATACCTCCATAATTCATTTGATTGAGATACAGAGCAAGAATTTCATCTTTGGAGAGTTTACGCGTCATCTGCCAGGCAAGAATCACTTCGCGGAGTTTCCGGCGCAAGGAGCGTTCTGTCCGCTCGTTTTCGCCCAACAATAAATTACGCGCCACCTGTTGCGTGATGGTGCTTCCGCCTGCGATTGTCTCCCCGCCGCGAATATTGATCCATAAAGAGCGAACGATGCCTGTCAAGTCAATGCCAGGGTTGGTATAAAAGTTTTTATCTTCGACCGCAAGCGTCGCATCCTTCAGACATTGCGGAATGTTTTCGATGGAGAGTACCGTATTTCGTCCGCCCTCAGGTGGGATGATCTCATACAGCAACTGCCCGTTCCGGTCTGTAATGCGGATGCTGGGAGTCAGAAAGGCGTTTGTAAGCGATGCAATGGATGGTAAATCCCCAATGATATAGAGCAGGATTCCGAGAAAAAAAACAATCCCTGCCGATGCCGACCAACCAGCGACCCGCTGGATCCTTCCATACCTTAAGTGGTTCTTCATGCTGTAGATATTAATGTATTTTGAAGCGGGATTGTTCCACCACCTTTACCGACACGGACCGGAGACCGGCCCGTGTCTTTTTGTATATTGTCCCGCATGTCCAAACCGCAGGATCAATTTGCCACCTCCATCGCCTCCGAAGCCGTGGAACTCCTGGAGGATCATCTGCTCTTTCCAGGGGGTCATCTGCTGCCGCTTTCTGCGCGCGGCAGTGGCGTGCCGGGGATGGCTGAGCGTCCCTGGTCACGACTCACTGCGGATGTTTTCTTTCCCAATCTGCCGGTTATGTATTCCCTGGCAATGCGCCGCCAACCGCCCGATGTGCTGCGAGGCTCATTGCGGGCGCGACGCACCCTCTTCGAAGGTTTCATGATGGCGCTGGCGGAGAAGACCGGTCGTCGTCCTTCCATGGCGGAACGATCCGCCGATCACGCGATGGATGCTGCCGAGTCCGAATTGTCCTTCGGCAGGCCCGCCTTCCAGATCGCCCTGATGAGCGCGCTCTTTGTCGAGCGGGATCGCTTTGAGGAGGCGGAAGCCGCGCGCAGAGTCATTGAATCCAACCTGCGGGCACGGGGACTGACAGCTCAGCGCCTCTTTTATATCGCTGAACGCGCCCTGCATCACTTCCAGCCGGGCGGTCTGTTGTTTCCCGGCCTGGATGAACCTACGCTTTTTCTTGAAGAAACATTACCGCTCCTACCGGCCCCATCCCGGCAGGTGTTGCCAGTGGAGGATTCGGTCTGGATCGGAACGCATGCACGTGACGGGCGCGACGTACATTTCTCCTTTACCCGGGGACTGGATCCGGCCATCCCGCCTCCACCGCATGCCACCACTCTCATCCTTGGTGAACCGGGGGCAGGCAAGACGACCCTGCTGCGCTGGATCATGCTGCAAAGATTATTACAGGGTCGCACCGTCATCTCCATCGACCCGGAAGGGGAGAACAATCGTTTGTGTGAGGCTGTTGGCGGCAGGGTCCTGCCGGCTGGCATTCCCGAAGATAAAGACACCTGTCTGATTCATCCCCTGCAGGGCGGGAATCCGGCAGAGCTTTTGCTGGCTGCCCGTTTCCTGATCGCGGCCCTGGCGGGTGAATCGGTTCTATCCCCCGGGGTGCAGGCTGCCCTGCATGAAGCGGTCAAGCGCAGATGGGAGCGAAGAGCAGGCTCAACCACCCTGTCTGAACTGGTGGAAGCCCTTGGCACGGTCAATGCCCCGGAAGCCGCCATGCCGCTGGCATTACTGCGGCCCTTTATGCGCGGCGGGTTGTTCGAGGGTTTCTTCGATCGACCCAGGGCATTGCTCTCCCCTCATTTCCCCGCTGGAGGCTGGTGGAACTTCGATCTCTCTTCATTACGTGAAGAGAATCGTGCCATCGTCCACTCTGTCCTGGCATGGTTTTTGTATCATGCTGTGTCAGTTGGCAGACAGCCGATGGACATCTTTATTGATGAGGGCTGGCGTTTGTTGCGCAGCGGACCTTTCACGGATCTGTTGGACGAACTGGGCAGACGGGCGCGCAAGCGCGGGGTGGGAGTCACGCTGATCACTCACCTGCCGGCCGACCTGATGAAGAACCCCACCTCTTTGAGTCTGGCCTCCACTGCCTTCATTGGCCGGCTGGGACCGGAGGAGGCTTTTGCGTTCTATCGGTCGCTGGGTGTGCCGGAGGGGGAAGCGCGCCGGAATGCCGAGACCACCTCACGCCTGCCGCCGCGTGTATTTCTGGCTGCTCCTTCTGCCGGACGCGGCGCTCTGTTTCCGGTGCTGGTTTCCATTCCACCGGCATGGCTGCAGTTCTGGAAACAACTTGGTGCAACAGGAGTGCCGCGATGATGGGTTCAAAGGGCGGGTATCTCTGTGTTCAGTGTGGTTATGAATACGCCGCGGGTCCCGGGGATTGTCCGTTTTGCGATGGAGTGTGGGAGGGTTGGGAACTGTTGTTCGCACCCCACGCCCTGGAGGAACTGCGTTCGCAGGTCATGGGCTGGATCGGACAGCTCCCGCATCCAAGTGTGGTGGAATGGTCTGCATCCTCCAAGGGACTGCGCGTGCGCTTATACGTTCCGCCTCATGTTGCTGAAGGCGTCATACGATCCTGGGCGGCGCTGATGGGGCAGCAATCGCGCTGGCGCTCCATCGGTTCCTCCAATCTGCGTGGTGAAGGAGTTGTTTTAAAGCCCTCGAATCGCCTGCCTTCGCTGATCGCATCCATCCAGGAAAGTGATCCTTTGCTGGCGGTTGGCAGCAAACTGGTGGGTGCGGCACAGAATGGCGGTGATGTCAGCCTGAAACTTTGGCTGCTTGGAAAGGAAAGCAGGCTGCAGGAATGCCTGCGGGGTCTTGCTGCCTATTCGTACGGGACGGAAGGCGGGGTGGAGAATGTGACTCCCAATCCCTGGGGCATGCAGTTGAACCTGCTGCGTTCAGGCTTTGTGCTTGGCATGGCGGTTGCGGGAATCAGCGGCGGCCTTTGGAGCGCAGGCTGGGTCCGTTCAATCCTTGGAATCTTTGGTGTCCTGGTCGGTGGGGTAATTTCCGTCGTGTCTGCCCTGGGGATTCGGGATTGGCTTGCCTGGCGCTCGATTCCGAGGGATGTTTTGGAGAGACGAATTCAGGAACCCCTGCTCAAAGTGGCATTGACGCTTTCTTCATCCCTTGATTTACCGTTGTTCGATGGAGACCAATTCCAGACCCCGCTGCCGGAAATTTGGCCGGCGGTTCGTGAACACGGCTTTCCGCTGCCTGCCGGGGACCTGGCTGGATTGATCGCGCCGCTTCAACTGGGCGAAGGCTCGGGCTTGCTTGACGGGCGTGTCTGGCAGGAAGTGCCGGCGCCGCCTCCTTCACAGCC
>DIDP01000041.1 GCA_002418205.1 Anaerolineales bacterium UBA5797
CAGGCTGGGAGGTGGGGAGTCACAGCATGAACCACCTCGACCTGACAAAGCTCGATCCGGACAAGCTTCGTGACGAGACCGTGGGCTCGCGCAAGGCGCTCGAGGAGAGACTCGGGATCCCGATCCTGACCTTCGCCTATCCATTCGGTTACTATGATAACTCGGTCATGGATTACGTCCAATTTGCGGGTTATATTGGCGCCATGGGCGCAAGCGGGTACACACCCGCACAGGGAAAATGGAATCTCTTCTATCTGCAAAGGGTGGAGATCAAGAGCAGTGAAGATGCAAAGACGTTCACCCGCTTCCTGCCCTGGCATGGCGACCCCACCTACCTGCCCACCGATACGCCGACACTGGAGCCCACACCATCCCATTCACCGAATCCATAGGGAACAATTGCTTCCGCATGAGAGTCCTCAAGAAAAAGGAGTTACCATGCGAAATGTTGTATTTGCAATCGCGATTCTGATTCTGGCGGCATGCTCGCCCAATACGCCAACACCTGCCAACAGCGGTATTGAAGGACAGGTTTTCATCGGTCCGATGTGCCCGGTGGTGCGTGAAGGGGAGGAATGCCCGGATGAACCGTATCAGGCTGCTTTAACGGTCAACAGCCTCACCGGCGAAAGAATCGTCCAGGTCGAGACGGATGAAGAGGGTAGTTTCAGGATCCCTCTTCCGCCGGGTGAATATATCCTGCATCCCGAGTCTCCGAACCGCCTGCCATTTGCTGGAGACCAGACCGTTACAGTGGTGGAAGGGTCATTTACACAGGTCACCGTGAACTATGACAGCGGAATCCGTTAACAGAACTCATACGCCTGTTCCCTTGTCATGGAGGTGGGTGCGCGCTATAATGCCCGACGCGTTTAGAAAGAAGGAGAGTAAGTCATGCCCGTTTATACCTATCGCTGTGACTCGTGCGGTGTGCAATTTGAGCGCCATCAATCCTTTCAGGATGCGCCCCTGAAGACCTGTCCCGAGTGCCGCAAGAAATCGTTGAAGAAAGTCATCACCCCAACCAAGATCATCTTTAAAGGTTCGGGTTTCTATGCCACGGATCACAGGTCTCCTTCGGGCGGTGAATCGCGTGAGAGCAAGCCTTCTGAAACGAAGAGCAGTGACAAGAAGAGCGAATAAATCCACAGGATCAAAAAGAGAGAAGCCGCAATGCTTCTCTCTTTTGTTTTAAGGAACTGCGCCATCAGCATCCAGTGGAAGGCAGCCAGGCGCTTACGATCACGTCCATGGTAATGCCGTACGCCAGCGCATTCCAGAACCGCATGCTGGCGGGCTGGTCCTTGACCTTTTGCCAATACCCTGAGAAAACGAAGAAGGTGGTCACGAGAGCGATCGCGAGGCGGAGCAGAATGCCGAGCCACGTGCCAAAACACCAGGGGGCGTTGTTCCGGATGACATCCACAGCAACGGCATAGACCCAACGCAGGAGAACGCCCAGAAACACGCCAATAAATACCTGGATCTTCGCACTGGTATCTTCCTGCTGGGTTGCCAGCCTGAAACCAAAGGCATCGTTGAAACTGAACGAGTTCATTTTTCTCCTCCTAATACATCCATGGACCGACGAGGGCATCGATGGATATGCCATAGACCAGCGAGTTGAGGAAGCGCATCCCGGCAGGCTGATCCTTTACCTTCCCCCAATATCCTGAAAAAACGAAGACCGTTACGATCAGGGAAACCATGACGCGGGCGATGATCACAGACAGGCTCCCAAAATCCCACGGACCGCCCTTGACCACGTCCACAACGACGCCGTACAACCAGCGTAATAGTACGCCGAGAAATACACCGAAGAATACCTGGACCTTGGCGCCTGTATCCTCCTGCTGGGTTACCAACTTGAAGCGGACTGCATCATTGAATATAAAGGACTGCATGGGGCATCTCCTTCCGTTAGGTCAGTAACATTATAGCAAAGGGAACCCTTCAAAGCAATTCTTAATTATTGCCATCAGGTTTTTTGAGGTAAATGACAGTTGTCATGGTATTTTTTGGATATAAAAGGTCTTAATTATGATTATCATCACTACCAATTCAGACCTAAAAGGTTTAAATTAGGAGCGTAAGTTTATTTCAATAAAATCACAAAAGGAAACTTCACCATGTCCACTTATGTTCTCACCCGCAAAGGTCAAACGCTCGAAACGCCCTCCTTTATCAATATGCTTTTCAGCGACAAACGCTTCTCGATCCTGTGGCTGGCCGTCCGTGTATGGCTCGGCTGGCAATGGATCGACGCCAGCCTGCACAAATTGCAGAACCCCGCATGGATGCAGACCGGTGACGCGCTGAAAGGCTTCTGGATGGGCGCGGTTCAAATCCCGGCTGAGGGACGTCCCGCCATCGCTTATGATTGGTATCGCAACTTCCTTCAGTTCATGCTGGATGCCCAGGCTTACACCTGGTTCGCCAAAATTGTCGCCATCAGCGAATTCCTCTTCGGCGCCCTTTTGATCGCAGGGATCTTCGTCGGTCTGACCGCCTTCTTCAGCGGCTTCATGAACTGGAACTTCATCATGGCTGGTTCCGCCAGCGTCAACGGTGTGTTCTTCGGTCTGGCGGTCCTGCTGGTACTGGCGTGGAAGATCGCCGGTTACATCGGTCTGGATTACTTCCTCCTGCCACGAGTTGGCGACCTGTGGGCAACCAATAAAAAGTAGATCTTCGTGACACAAAAACTGACGGCTCGTACGCGTCGTCAGTTTTTATTTTAACAACCTGAGCGAAATAAAACAAAAGACCCTTTGCAGGGTCTAAAGCTCCTCGCCGAGGACTTGAACCTCGAACCTAGCGGTTAACAGCCGCCCGCTCTGCCGATTGAGCTAGCGAGGAAGGCGAGCGAGATTATACCTTAAGGACGGGTCATGTCAAGCGATGTTGCCCGTCCTCCATGCAAACAATCGCCATGGGCAATCTCATTTATCTTCGGAGAACATCAACGGGAAAGGAGATCGCTTCACTCCGTTCGCAATGACATCATATCAATATTTGATCGCGCTCAACTGGCGCAGTTTATCCACCTGATGGGTGGCGGTGATCTGGCGCACCGTGCCCGTCATGCCGCGCACAACAAGCGAATCGGTGCTGGCGCTGGTCCCGAAGTAGCGAATCCCCTTGAGCAATTCACCATCGGTAATGCCCGTCGCCGTGAAGAAGACATCCTCCGAAGAGACCAGATCGTCCATGGTGAGGATCTTGTCAAAGTCATAGCCGGCTTCACGCCCGCGGCGTAATTCGTCTTCATCGCGCGCATATAATTTGCCCTGAATTTCCCCGCCCATCGCACGCAATGCACATGCCGCGATCACGCCTTCCGGCGTGCCGCCGACGCCGATCAGCACATCCACACCGGAGTCGGGCCAGGCGGTCATCAACGCCGCGGCAACATCTCCATCCGGGATCAACCTGATGCGCGCGCCCGCCTTGCGGATCTCCGCGATCACCTCCGTGTGGCGGTCGCGATCAAGGACGATGGTGGTCAGGTCTTCGACATCCTTCCGCTTCGCTTTTGCAATCGCTTTAAGATTCTCGGTAATGGACTTTTCGATATTGATCCTGCCCTTCGCCTCCGGTCCCACTGCAAGTTTGTTCATGTAGACGAACGGGCCCGGATCGAACATGGTCCCGCGCGGCGCGATCGCAACCGTCGCAAGCGAGTTCGAGCGGCCAAATGCCAGGGGGCGGGTCCCGTCGATCGGGTCCACGGCAACATCCACGTCCGGGCTTGAACCGTTGCCCACGTTCTCGCCGTTATACAACATCGGAGCGTTATCCTTCTCCCCCTCCCCGATGACGATGACACCGTTCATATCCACCGTCTGGAGGACGATCCGCATCGCATTGACCGCGGCCTGATCCGCCCCCTCTTTATCGCCGCGTCCCATGAAGCGACCAGCCGCCAACGCAGCCGCCTCGGTGACGCGTACCAACTCAAGCGCCAGGTTTCGGGTTGGGTCATTTGTTATATCCACCATAAACCTCCTTTAGAGAATAAAATATTGGATGAGAAAATAGCCGATCGCCGCGCCCCAGATCCACGAGTCGATGCGGTCGAGAAAACCGCCATGCCCCGGAAAGATGTTGCTCGAGTCTTTCAAGCCGCCCTGCCGCTTGAACATGCTTTCACCGAGGTCCCCCAGCGGTGCCAGTGCGCCGATCACAAGACCGAACAAAGCGCCCTGAACAGGACCGATGAGCCCGCCCAAGGGTTGTGGACCGAGGGAGGAAAAGGCATGGGCAAAGAATGCGCCGATCAAAATCGAGGTGAATACTCCGGCAAAATATCCCTCCCAGCTTTTCTTCGGGCTGAGACGCGGCGCCATCTTGTGTCTCCCATAGACTGCGCCGATCGAATACGCACCCGTATCCCCCGCCCAGACAATGGGCAGGACGATCATGAACCACCAGCCGCCCTGTGGCAGGTTGCGCAGATCGAGCAAATAGGAGCCGAGCCAGCCAAGATAGACGATGCCCGTTACAGTTATACCAAAATCGAGCCCGGCCTGGTCGCGGCCGCGTTCGAATGCATAGAGATGTACCGTCATGGCAAGCAGGATCAACAGGACAAACAGCGGGATCACGGCATCGGCAAAAAAGAAGCGTGCAGTGACCATCACAAGCACGCCTCCAACTGTGACCAGTTCATTTGGTTCGCGCTGGACCGCCCGATACAAGCGGACATATTCCCACGCGCCCCCTACCAGAAATGTCCCCATCATCAGAAAATAGAACACCCCTCCATAGATGATGGCAGGCAGTCCCACCGCCGCCATTGCGAGAGCCGTCAATGTGCGTCTAGGCATTGGACGCCTCGTACGCATTGGATGAAACCTTCCCATAGCGGCGGTCGCGTTGCGCGAACGCCTCCAATGCGCGGCGATATTCCTCTTTATCGAAATCGGGCCAGTAGGTGGGGGTGACGTACCATTCCGAATAGGCAGCCTGCCAGATCAAAAAATTGCTCACGCGTAATTCGCCCGATGTGCGGATGATCAGATCGGGGTCCGGCACCCCGGCTGTATACAGGTAACGGCTGACAAGTTCATCCGTCACCTCCTCCGCCGGAATGCCGTCCTTGATGATGTTCTGAATGGCGTTGACGATCTCGTCGCGCCCGCCATAGTTGAATGCAACGTTCAGGACCAGGCGGTCGTTGTTCTTGGTCAGTTCAATGGCATCGAGCACTTTTTCCTGCAGCGAGGGCGCAAGTCTTTCCAGGCGTCCTATGTGGCGCAACTGCACTCCCTCCTTGTTCAGCTCTGCCAGTTCTCTGTCGATGACATCCTCGAGGATGTACATCAATCCTTTGACCTCCTCGGGCGGGCGCCCCCAGTTCTCGGTCGAGAAGGCATAGATGGTGAGATATTTGACGCCGAATTCCACGGTTGCGCGGATCACCCGGCGGAGGTTTTCAGTCCCCGCCTTGTGACCGGCAAGCCTTGGCAGCCCGCGTGATAATGCCCAACGCCCGTTGCCGTCCATGATCATGGCAACGTGACGGGGCAGTTTTTCAGCAGGAATGATACTTGGAGAATTTGACATGAAAATTAAATCGATCATAAAGTGGGCGACAGACCCTACACTTCCATGATCTCCGCTTCTTTTTTCTTCCCATGCTCGGCAACCTCTTCGATAAACCGATCGGTCAGTTTCTGAAGATCCTCTTCGCCGCGCTTCAAATCGTCCTCCGAGATCAATTTTTCCTTCTCGAAATCCCGCATGTCGTTATGCGCGTCCCTGCGGATGTTGCGAATGGAAATACGAGTCTCTTCCAAACGATGGTTCACATGCTTGGCAAGGTCGCGGCGCCGTTCCTCGGTCAACGGAGGCAGGTTGAGGTGGATGACCTTGCCGTCGTTATTGGGATTCAAGCCCAGGTCCGAGGAGAGGATCGCTTTTTCGATCACCTTGAGCGTGGACGCATCGTACGGCTTGATGGTCAACGTGCGCGGCTCAGGCACACTGATGGAAGCCAGTTGCATGAGCGGCGTGGGCGATCCATAATAATCGATCGACAGTTTCTCGACCAATCCCGGACTGGCGCGTCCCGTACGGATGGCGGCAAGATCGTCATGAAGGACTTGCATTGCGCTGCGCATGCGATGTTCAGCGTCGTTGAGGATATCTTTTATCACCACAGTCTCCTGAATGTTGGAAATAAACTTGTTGTTAAGGATACACCAAAATTAAGAAATTTGCTATATGAATGCGATTCGTGAGAGATTTTGACGAAAACCGAGAGCCCTATCAGAAACAAGAAGAAGGAGAAATATGATTTCTCCTTCGATACAGGCTGTGACCGCTTCTCTTGAAATGAAGGCTTATGAGGAGCTTTTCTGACTCTATCCGTGGACCAGCGTCCCCACAGCTTCACCCTTCAATGCGGAAAGCAGTGCATTGGGATCCCACAGATTGACCACCAGGATCGGGATCTTGTTTTCCATGCAATGGGTGATGGCTGTGCTGTCCATTACTTCGAGCCGGCGGTTGATCACATCGATGTAGTTCAGGGTATCGAACTTGACGGCATTCGGATTCTTGTTGGGATCGGAATCATAGACGCCATCCACCTTTGTGGCTTTGATGACCACATCCGCTTCGATCTCGGTCGCGCGCAAGGCGGCGGCTGTATCCGTTGAAAAGAACGGGTTGCCCGTCCCCGCGCCGAAGATGACCACACGTCCCTTTTCGAGATGACGGATGGCGCGGCGGCGGATGTAGGGCTCGGCGATCGCCCGCATTTCGATGGCAGACATCACCCGTGTGAACACATTCAAACGCTCGAAGGCATCCATCAAAGCCATGGCGTTCATGACCGTGGCAAGCATGCCCATGTAATCGGCAGTGGAACGGTCCATGCCGCGCGCCAACCCCTGTTTGCCGCGCCACAGATTCCCCGCGCCGATCACGATCGCCACCTCCAGGCCAGTCTCATGCACGTCCCTGACCCGCTTCGCAATGGACTCCGCCTCCTCCACGTCGATGCCAAAGCCTGATCTGCCCGCCAGCGCCTCGCCGCTCAATTTCAAAAGAATGCGTTTGTATTTGAAATCGTTCATGTGACTCCTTTGCCGGGTAATTTCCTGCCCATCCGGGCAGACATATAAAAATGACCAACCCGAAGGTTGGTCATTTTGTTTACTGGTCTTTAAGACTTTCGCCCAGCTCCCAGCGCTGGAAGCGGCGCACGATCACATTTTCGCCGATGGATGCCACCGTTTGCAGGATCAGCTTTTCGACCGTGATCGATTCATCACGGATGTAGGCCTGCCGTGAAAGCACCACCTCATCCTTGAACTTTTCAAGGCGCCCCTGCACGATCTTCTCCGCGACGTTATCCGGCTTGCCTTCCTCCTTGGCACGGGCACGGGCGATCTCCGCCTCATGCTCCAACACCTCAGCGGGAATCTCCTCCTCCTTGAGATAGCGCGGCGCGGAGGCAGCGATCTGGAGGGCAAGTTCATGCGCCAGTTCACGGAACTTTTCCGAGCGGGCGACGAAATCGGTCTCACAATTGACCTCGACCATCACGCCGACGCGTCCGCCGCCATGCGAATACAGTTCCACAACACCCTGTGAGGCTTCACGGTCAGCGCGTTTGGCGGCGGTTGCCATGCCCTTTTCACGCAGCCAATCCACAGCCTTTTGAAAATCACCGTTCGCTTCCGTAAGCGCCTTGCGGCAATCCAGCACACCGGCGTTCGTTGCGGCGCGCAATTCCTTGATCATTTCAGTCGTTATTTCCATCTAATTGTTCCTTCTAAATCTTGGTCCAGTTTATTCCTGTGTATCAGACTTCGAATCAGACTCCCCTGATTCGGTCTTTTCTGCTTCTTTTGCTTCCGTTTGATCCTCGGTTTCATTCTCTTCTTCGCGTGAGGCGCTCAATTTGGCAAGTGTGGCTTCGCCAAGCAGTTCGTCTTCGCTTACTTCATCATCCACATCCACCACGCGGGCGATCTTCTGAGCGGGCTTTTCGGCTCCGGCATCCTGCTCTGCCTTCAGATCCTCGGTGTCATCCTCCTTGCGCATTGCCTTGCCTTCGAGGACGGCATCGGCAACCTTGCCAACCAGCAGTTTGATGGCGCGGATCGCGTCGTCATTGGAGGGGACCACATAATCAATGCTCTGCGGATTGCAGTTCGTATCCACGAGCGCGACGATGGGGATGTTGAGCAGGTTCGCTTCACGGACAGCCGAATCTTCGCGCCCGACATCGATGATGAACAACAAATCGGGCAGGCGTTTCATCGAGCGGATACCCGAAAGACGGGTCTCAAGACGCGTGATCTCACGGCTGATCAACAGACCTTCCTTCTTGGTCAGGCGTTCCAATTCGCCGCCATCGCGCATCTTTTCGAGGCGTTCGAGTTCCTTGATACGGGCATGCATCGTGGACCAGTTGGTGAGGATGCCACCCATCCAGCGCTCGGTAACGTACGGCATGCCACAACGGGCCGCCTCTTCCGCAACAGTTTCCTGTGCCTGGCGCTTTGTGCCGACGAACAATATCGTGCCGCCCTCCGCCACGGTATCACGGATCACATTGTACGCCTGGTTCAACAGCTTGGAGGTCTGTTGCAGGTCAATGATGTGAATGCCGTTGCGCTCCGTGAAGATATACGGCTTCATACGGGGGTCCCACTTGTTGGTACGGTGTCCGAAATGAACGCCGCTCTCAAGCAGGGCTTTCATGGAAATTACAGCCACTTGATTCTCCTTACTTTTCCACTCTCCAATGCGCGGATTCCTCCGGCACGGAGTGGAGTGAGTTTAGCGGGAATGGATAACCCGCTCAGGGACGCTTGTTGCCCGTCCCAGGCAAGATATATGGCGCTCCGGGCGCCACGGCGGGAGATTATAACACAAGATTCGGACACCTCGCTTCGCACAAAGCCGGAAATTGTTCCCGTCACACCTGGCTTCACCTCCCCGCTGCCGTCACCGATAAAATAAAAGCCCCGAATTTCTTCGGGGCAAATGTGGACTAGATGACAGCCGCCTGTCCGTATAACTGCTGTTTGACACTGACCACGCGCCGCCGCAGGTCGGTTTTGGTCTCGATCTCATTGGCAATCTTTTCAATGGCATACATCACGGTCGTATGATCGCGCCCGCCGAGCGCCTCGCCGATCTGCGGCAGGGAGGCATCCGTCTCCTTGCGCAGGAGATACATGGCAACCTGACGCGGCTGGGCGATCTTGTGCGACCGGTCGCGGCCCAACAACGCGTCAACCGTGATCTGCCACTCGCGGGCAACCAATTCGATGATCTTTTCAGGTTCCACGTCACTGCGCTGGGGCAGCAGGTCGGCAAGCGCCACATCGACGAGATTCGGCGTCAGAGGAGAGCCACTTAAATCGGCAAAGGCAAGGATGCGATTCAGTGCGCCTTCCAATTCGCGTATGTTGGACTGGACGCGTTGGGCAATGGTTTCCAATATTTCATGCGGGATCTGCCTGCCCGCCCGCTCCGCTTTGGAGCGCAAAATTGCGAGGCGGGTCTCCAGATCGGGCGGCTGGATATCAACCGTCAGCCCCCACTCGAAACGCGAGCGCAGGCGTTCCTCAAGCGTGACCAGAGCCTTTGGCGGGCGATCGGAGGAGACGATGATCTGCTTGTCCTGTCCGTGCAGGGTATTGAAGGTGTGGAAGAACTCCTCCTGCGTCGATTCCTTCCCGGCAATGAACTGGATGTCATCGATCAACAGCACATCCATCGAGCGATATTTATCGCGGAAAGCCTGCGTGGTGTGCGTGCGGATGGCTGTGATCAGGTCGTTGGTGAATTCCTCCGAGGAAACATATAAAACCCTCAGTCCGCGCGTCTGACAGGCGTTCCCGATGGCATGAAGCAGGTGGGTCTTTCCGAGTCCCACGCCTCCATACACGAAGAGCGGATTGTACGCCCGGGCTGGCTTCTCGGCGACAGCCAGACAGGCGGCATGCGCCAGACGGTTGCCGGAACCCACCACAAAGGTATCGAAGATGTAACGCGGATTCATCGTCAGGGAACGGGAAGGCTGTTCGTAAGCCTCGGCAGGTTCGGGCGCCGAGGGAGGCGTTTCGTCCACAACCGCCGGTTCGCTCTCAATGCCATTGACGATGAAGTTTACGTCCACAGTTGAATTCATGATCCCGATCAACAGGCGGTTCACAGTACTCGCCAGGCGGCTCTCCAGCCAGTCACGGGCATATGCGTTACGCACACCAATGACCAGGGTGCCGTCCTGATAGGAGACGGGCCTTGTATCACGCACCCAGGTATCGAATGAGGCGCGCGGCATCTCCATTTGAAGTTGACCAAGTACTGATTGCCATGCCTGTTCCACGTTCATAGAATTGCTCCATTGCAACGATAATAAAGTATGTCGAATTAACCCGCCTTGTCAGCGGCTCGTGAACTTGTTTTTCGGTTGTACGAGACTTTCTTTCCGGGGCTTGAGATGGGGTTGTTTCACCACATCCTTATGTCAGCGTCTGCTACATTCTAGCAGAAGAACTTGAAAATTATCAACACGAAAAGCCTACGCTAATTTTAAAACATCCTCTTTTTTAAGGTCACTCAATGTTAAAGATTCGTCGCGTAATGAATAAAGAGAACTGCCATTCATAGAACACTCGTTTCAGCCATGTACGCTCTTGAGAGATATCCACACCCCCATATATGGGGTTAAACATGCTTGGAGCCTGCATGCATACAGATATGGAGGGTCTTTGTTTAAAAAACGTCTGATGAATTGCAGTTAATATCCCGTTAATGAGACTCAAGATTGTGTGATTCAATGTTAAAGAATTTTCTTTTATGATGATTCAATGCCGTGCATCCCGCGGAACCCATACAAATATGGTTGTTCCTTCATTCAAAACAGAGGATATATCCACTTCACCACCAACGGAATGGGCACGCGTCTGCATGTTGGCAAGCCCATGACCGATCATGGTATCTTTTGATCCAATATCAAAGCCTTTTCCATCATCAGTGATCTCCATCAACAGGCGATCATCGGTTGTCCAAACAGCGATTTGAACTTTTTTCGCCTTGGAATGCTTTGCCGCATTGGCTAAAGCCTCCTGACAGATATGAAATAACGCCAATGCGTGTGCTTGAGGCAGGTCATTCAAGTCCGAATCAGGTTCTGTGAGGTGGACTTCGGCAAAAGTATTGGCGCGATATTCGGAGATCAGACGCTTTATGCCGTTCATCAAGCCATCATTGCCCAATTGACGCGGTCTTAAGTCCAGAATATAGGAGCGCAGGTCACGAATCGCCTGGTTTAAACCATCTATCGAATGTTTTACACGTTGTCTGGCGTCGTTCGGATCCTCATTGATCGAATGCAGGGCATTTTCGAGCGATAATCCGACCCCATAAATGGATTGGATGATGCCGTCATGCAGGTCCATGCCGATGCGATCGCGCTCCTCCAGCACTGCCAGACGACGCGCGTTGGCATGCAACCGGGCATTCTCAATCGCCAGCCCCGCCCAATTACCCACCGCCGCCAGCATTTCGATGCTTCTGTCATCGATCGGTTCCCTGCCGCGGGATGAGATGCTCAATACGCCCATCATATTTTCCCCTGAAAGCAGTGGAATGCAGGCAATCTGATGGAAACCCGCCTTGACCACCGCTTCCCGCACGAAGCGCACGTCACTGGCAAGGTCGGTGCTCACCAGCGGTTTGCGTGTTTCAGCCACAAGACCAATATACCCATCGCCCAATTTGAAGACATTCCGCGTCCAGAACGCTTCGGCAGCTTGGCCGCGATGCAAAACCATCCGCAGGGACTTTTTGTCCTCCTCCAGCAGGAAGATCTCGCCCGCTTCGACCTTCATGTAGTTCATCACAAGCCCGAGGGTTTTGTTCAAAATCTCGTCCAATTCCAGGCTTGAGGTCAGGGTGGAGGCGATGCCATTGAGGAGCGACATGTCCACGTTGCGGCGGGTCAGTGCGAGGTCGCGTTCCCGCATCTTCTCCACCATCCGGGCATTCTGAATGGCGGTGGCGGCATAGGTCGCCAGCATCTGGATGATCATCTCGTCATCTGCCGTGAATTCAGAGGCGTCCTTCTTTTCTGTAAGATAGATCTGACCGAGTTGAATATCCCCGGCACGGATCGGCACGCCCAAAAAAGAGGTCATGTGGGGATGGTTCGGAGGAAAACCCACCGAACGGGGATGGTCTTGAAGCACCGGCAGGCGTAACGGCCGTTCGGCATCCATCAATTCCCCGATCAACCCCTTCCCAACCGGGGGATGTGCGATCCGCTTGATTTGCTTTTCCGTCATTCCCACCGTGATGAATTTGGCGAGTTTTCCGTCATCATCCAAAACCCCCAGTGCGGCATATCGTGCGTCCACCTGTTCGCAAGCCAGCGTGACAATACGCTCGAGCAGGGTTTCAAGAGAAAAATCCTTCACCAGTTCCAGGCTGGCTTTATGCAGGGCGATCAGGCGTTCCTGCAATTGTTCCCGCGTCAACAGCATGACAAAGACACCTCTTGTCGATTATCTCATAATTATGCTCTTAACGGGTACAAATTTTGATAGATTTTGGCAGGGAAGTAAAATAAAATTGTGTGGTAACTTATGGATAAGGAAACCCAATGACAACTTCCCGCATCTCCGGATTTTATAACATGACCCTCGAAGAACGCCGCGCAAAATTGGCGGACGCAGCGAATCAGACTCCCGAAGACCTGTCCGCGTGGACCTCAGGCGGACTCTCCGCTGAAGCCGCCGACCACATGATCGAGAACGTGATCGGCACCCACAGCCTGCCGCTCGGAATTGCCCTGAACTTTCAAGTCAATGGCAAGGATGTGTTCGTCCCGATGACACTCGAAGAGCCGTCCGTAGTGGCAGGCGCCTCCTTCATGGCGAAACTCGCCCGCGCCGGCGGCGGATTCAAAGCCACGACCACCGAACCGCACATGATCGGGCAAATGCAGGTGCTTGACTTGGAAAATGTTCATCTTGCACAACTTTCATTGCTAGAACACAAAGCAGAACTCCTCGAAGAAGCGGACTCAGTCGATCCCGTCCTCAAGAAATTCGGCGGCGGCGCACGGAATTTGGAAGTGCGCCTCATCGCCGAATCCCCCATCGGACCGTTCCTTGTGGTTCATCTCATCTATGATGTCCGCGACGCGATGGGCGCCAACGCCGTTAATACCGCCTGCGAACGGCTGGCTCCGCATATCGAACGCATCACCGGTGGACGTGTCCATTTGCGCATTCTCTCCAACCTTGCTGACCATCGTTTGGCACGTGCGCGATGCACCATCCCCGTCAGCGAATTGGGATTTGATGATTTTTCGGGCGAAAAAGTCCGCGATGGGATCATCGAAGCGTGGGCGTTTGCCGCCAGTGACCCATACCGCGCTGCCACTCACAACAAAGGCATCATGAACGGCGTTGACTCGGTCGTCATCGCCACAGGCAATGACTGGCGCGCCATCGAAGCTGGTGCACACGCCTATGCCGCCCGTTCTGGGAAGTACACTTCATTATCCACCTGGGGCAGGGACAAGGATGGCAACCTCGTCGGCACGCTCGAAATGCCCATGGCGGTCGGTATCGTTGGCGGCGCGACAAAGGTCCACCCTGCCGCACAAGCCGCGGTCAAGTTAATGGGCGTGAAAACGGCGTCCGAACTCGCAGAGATCATTGTCTCGGTGGGGCTTGCCCAAAACATGGCAGCGCTCCGTGCCTTAGCCACCGAAGGCATCCAACGCGGACATATGTCACTACACGCACGTCAGGTTGCCATCGCGGCCGGCGCCAGCGGAGATTTGATTGAAAAGGTTGCAAGTCAGATGGTTGCTGAGAAGGTTGTTAGAATTGACCGTGCGGAAGAGATCTTGAAAGGAATGAAATGATCTCGTAGGGGCGACGCATGCGTCGCCCCTACAATTCGATTATCATGGACGAAGCACCGAACAGGTTGCAGAGATTTTCAAGCAAGCAGGATTGACTTCAGAGTTTTGGTATATTCAAAGGTAACCATGGCTGAAAAACAAATACTCACACCCGAAGACATCTCCAAAATCGTGGAGGGACTTAATCCTATAGATTGGGTTCAAATGGAGCTACTGGCAAAATTACCTCCTGGTCAGCGGATTCTTCCTACACTAAACGCAACTCTCATGGTGCGTGCTGGACTTCGTTCCGCATTTACGAAAAAATTTCCTGAACTTTCCAAGTCTGAAATCAATATGATGATACTGAAGTATCTCACTCCTGTCAGGATGGAAAAGCATGGCTCTATTTGACCTTTACTTTCGCGTTGTGAAAGCCCTTGAAAAAATTGATGCGCCTTATGTAATTGTTGGCGCATTTGCAGGTTCGGTTTTTGGAATCACGCGCTCTACTGCTGATGTGGATATCATGGTGGATTTACGCGATGAAGATTGCGAGGCTCTTTCCGAGCAATTTCCCTTACCACGTTATTATGCCGACTCTGAGATGATACGAAACTCTATACAAATGGGAATCATGTTCAACATCATTGACACAGACGAAGGTACAAAGGCAGACCTTGTCCCCTTAAAGCGCGACCCTGAATACTATATTGCCCTTGAACGCCGCGTGCGCGAGACATATCGAGATGAAAACGGCGAAATATTTGAAGCATGGTTTGCACAACCTACAGACATCATCATCGGAAAATTATGGGCATGGGATGAGGGCAGGTCAAACAAGCACCCTGATGATATTTATGCCATCCTTTTTTTCTGTCTACGTGGTTACAGTGACTTTCAGGTTGATATCGAAGAGGTCTCCGAACAAGCCGCCCGCATCGGACCTGAAACCCTTGACATGTGGCTTAAAACGCTTGCAAAGGCAAGGAACGAAATTGAAAAGGGTGATACATCGCGCAAGTGGTAAAGACATCAGTTCCTATCTGTGAGTCCGTGACAAAGTCCGCTGGAAAAAGCAAGCAGGATTGATGTCAAAGTTTTGGCATGTTCAAGGTACACAAAATGACTGTTTCTTCTGCTTCTAAATTACTTGATTTACCTAGATGGTTAGCAGGAGCACTGATTGGAATACTTTTATACTCATCTCTCGTTCTAGTGTCTTTGACTATAGAATCAGAATGGTTTAGATGGGTATTATTGTTACCAGGCTTGATAGCATCATATGATGCAGACAATCGATTTTCGGGCACAATATTATTATATGGAGTACCTGCGATACCATTTGCGTTATTGGGCTGGATGATATTGTCAGAACAGCAAAGGAAGAGGACTCTTGGAATTTTCGCTTTTATCTTATATTTCATATTATTGAACATCCTAATACGACCAATTGCATATTTTTATTATGGTGCTTAGATTAGTTTTAACAGCTTTTACAAACAAGTTGCAGAGATTTTCAAGTAAACAAGATAGATGTTGAAGTTTTGGTATCGATAAAGGAAATACCTTAAATGACAACCCCTCACACACACTCTCCCACACTACTCAAACCTGCCAAGCCCGTTGGCATCATCGGCTACGGCGCGTACGTGCCGCGTTATCGTCTGCCCGCCAAGGAAGTGGCGCGTGTATGGACAGGCGGCAAAGGCGGACTCCCCATCAAGGAGAAAGCCGTCCCTGGGCTGGATGAAGACGTCATCACCATGTCCATTGAAGCCGCGCGCAACGCGATGAAACGCGCACAGATCGACCCGACCGAATTGCGGGCGGTCTGGGTTGGGTCTGAGTCCCACCCTTATGCGGTGAAACCAACTTCCACGTTGGTGGCTGAAGCGATTGGCGCTGTCCCCAACACGCAAGCCGCCGATTGGGAATTCGCCTGCAAAGCGGGCACCGAAGCGCTCGTCGCCGCGATGGGCTTGGTCGGCTCGGGCATGGGCAAGTACGCCATGGCGATCGGCATGGACACCGCGCAAGGCAAGCCAGGCGATGCGCTCGAGTACACTGCGGGCGCAGGCGGTGGCGCGTACATTCTCGGACCCGCCGAAGAATCGCTGGCGGTCATCAACGCTTCGTATTCGTACGTCACCGACACGCCCGATTTCTGGCGGCGCTCCGACGCGAAGTATCCCGAACACGGCATGCGCTTCACGGGCGAACCCGCCTACTTCAAACACGTCAGCGAAGCCGCCACGCATTTGATGGAAGCCTCGGGCACCACCGCAAAAGATTACAAGTGGGCGGTCTTCCACCAGCCGAATACGAAATTCCCGCAGCGCGTTGCATCGGGACTCGGCTTCTCGATGGAACAGATCGAACCTGGGCTCTTGGTCCCTGTGATCGGAAATACATATGCGGGCGCAGCGATGATCGGACTCACCGCGACTCTCGACATCGCCCAACCTGGAGATCGGATCCTCGTCGTCTCATTCGGAAGTGGGGCTGGTTCCGACGCCTTCGACATCACCGTCACTGACGCCGCTCCGCTCCGCGCAGGGCTGGCAACCAAGACGATGGACTACGTCAAGCGCCGGACAGAAATTGATTACGCCACGTATGTAAGATTCCGTGGCAAGTTGCAGATGAAATAAAAAGAATACCCCGCTGGTCGAGTAGGCTCGGTGGTTGAGTAGTGGCGCAAGACGCCACGTATCGAAACCCCGAGCCGTATCGAGACCCAGCATAAGCAAAGAAATTAATATTATAAGTTTGTGGTCTCGATACGGATTTCGATATGCTCACTTCGTTCGCTACTCAATCCTACTCGACCACCGATAGTATTTGAGATTTTCTATGGCATGGATGTATATTCTTGAATGTTCAGATGGTTCTTATTATGTAGGTTCGACGAAAGACCTTGAATATCGTCTCTCTGAACATCAATCAGGCAAAGGAGCAATATACACATCACGACGATTGCCAGTCAAACTTGTTTATTCAGAAGAATCTGAAAGAGTAGTTGATGCTTATGCCAGAGAAAAGCAAGTCCAAAACTGGAGCAGAGCAAAGCGTGAAGCATTGATAAAAGGAAATCCAGAAGATTTACCTAAACTGGCAAAGAAGAAATTCAAAAAGAAAGATCCGCTGGTCGAGTAGCTTGAGGCGCTAGCCGAAGGTGTATCGAGCCAACATTTACAAGAGAAAAAAACTTGAAAGTGACGGTCTCGATACGTCCCTTGGTCTCGGTACGAGCGAGAAAATCACTCGCTCTACTCGACCAGCGGGACTACTCGACCACCGAGGTAAATAGAACATGACAGACATAGTTATCGCAGGAATCGGACAAACAGAGGTCGGCGAGCACTGGGACATCGGTCTGCGCGACCTTGCCTTCGCCGCCATTCAGGACGCGGTCAGGGACGCGGGCGGGTTGAAACCGCAATCGTTATTCGTCGGCAACATGCTGGCGCCGAACCTTTCCAACCAGGCACACCTCGGTGTGCTGATCGCCGATTACGCGGGGTTGCTTGGGATTGAGGCAGTCACCATCGAAGCCGCGGGTGCATCAGGTGGCGCGGCGTTGCGGCAGGGTTATCTCGCGGTCAAAAGCGGACTTGTCGATGTCGCGCTCGTGGTCGGCGTAGAGAAGTTCACAGACAAGGTCGGCGCAAGTGTGGATGCCGCCCTCGCCACCACAGGCGACTCGGACTTCGAGTCCGTGCAGGGCATGACCCCCGCCGCGCAAGCCGCGCTTCTAATGAAGCGTTACATTCATGAGTATGAAGTCCCCGAAAACGGATTTGCAGGCTTTGCCGTCACCGCCCATACCAACGGGGTAGCCAACAAGAACGCCATGTTCCGCAAAGCCATCAAACCTGAGACTTACGCCAAAGCGGAGATGGTCAGCGAACCGCTCAACATGTTCGACATGGCTCCGAATGCGGACGGCGCGGCCGCGCTCGTTCTGACACACCGCGACCTGCTCCCGTCAAATTATCCGAATCCACTCGTAAAGATCTCCGGCTCCGCCGCCTCGTCCGACACACTTGCACTTCACGACCGCAAGGACATGCTGTTCTTCGACACCGCGCATCTTTCCGCAGGCAGGGCGATGAAACAGGTTGGCATTGTGCTGGATGATATCGATCTCTTCGAATATCACGATGTATTCAGCATCCATGCCGCGCTGCAACTCGAAGCAGTCGGGTTCGCTGTCAAAGGCAAAGGCTGGAAGTTAGCCGCAGACGGCGAAATTGGTCTCAAAGGAAAGATCCCATGCGCGACGATGGGCGGGATGAAGGCGCGCGGGTTCCCCGGTGGCGCGGCGGGCGTATATCAGGCTGTGGACGCAGTGGCACAGCTTCGGGGTCAGGCTGAGGCGAACCAGCTCCCGGACGCGAAGACCGCCTTGATCCAGTCCCTTGGCGGACCGGCATCGACAGCGGTCAGTCACATTCTGCAATGTTTGTAGGTCACGTTTAAAACGTTACCTACTGCCGATGGTTGAAGGTCATTCGAACAAGAGACGGAATGGTCAAAGCAGATAAAACCGCTGCCCCTCCAAACAAAAGACTCGGCACCAGCCAGCGCGCATTCACGAGAAAATCCTGATACAGCAGGATGCCTTGAATGCGCAGTTTAGCGAGCATGATGGGTGGAAGACTCTGTATCGCGAAGAACACCGCACTGATGGATAACGCAAGCACAAGACTCAAAACGAGGTCATTCCAAGTGACGAGTTGGGGTCTCGTGTCTTTTTGGATGCGCGCCAACACATCGAAGGTGAGGCTGCGCGGCATCTCAGCCAGCGGATAGGATTGGAGCGCTTCTTCGATCTGCGCATCTTGTTTCAGGTGGTTATCCATGAGTCCTCCAGTTGGGCAAGCTTTTTGCGGAGTTGTTCTTTCGCGCGGAAAATGCCCGTTTTGACGGTGCCAAGCGGCAGGTTAAGGGTTGAGGCGATCTCATCGTAGGAGAGTTCGTTCTGGTAGCGAAGAGTAATTAGTAATTGGTAATTGGCGCCCAGATTTTGGATCGCTTGAGAGAGATGGCGTTTGGTTTCGTTGGTTTCAAATTCTGAGGCGGGGGAATTGAAATTCGGTTCGGGAATCTCTTCCATCACATCATCACCAAGGTCGTTGAGGGAACGCCGCAGGCTCGGCAGGCGGTTGTAACACAGGTTGGTCACAATGCGGTACAGCCACGTACGGAACTGGGATTGTCCCCTGAAGTTCGGCAGCGCCGTCCATGCGCGGACAAAGGTTTCCTGCGTCAGGTCCAGCGCTTCGTTTTCATCCTTCATGACGCGCAACGCAAGGTTATAGACATAGCGTTGATGTTCGTCCACCAACGAAGCAAAGGCCTCATGATCGCCTTTCTGCGCACGCTGGATGAGGGTCTTTTCGTTGTCCACAAGAGTTCCTTCAAGAGGTTAGACAGGTGAAATAGGGAAAAGTTTCATTTTCCTCACCTTAACCCTCTCCCAAAAGGAGAGGGAACACGACTCCCTTCTCCCCGCGGGACGTGTGCCCATTAGGGTAGAAGGGCTGGGGATGATGGTGAAACTTTTTCTCAAAACACCTGTCAAACGAAGTGAGAAACATTCCGCATTCTGCGGCACTTTGTAACACAAGGAGAACGAAAATGAAAAGACCCATTGTGATCGTTTTATTGACCCTCGCGCTGGTCTTTGTACTGGCAGGCATCGCTGCGGTACTCTTTTTCTTTTGGGGAGTAGGTGGCGGCTTCCCCACCAACAATCCGTTCGACCAACGGAACATCTCGTCCTCATTGGAAGAGAGCAAGACATTGGAAGTTGACACATCAAAGCCTGTCACTTTAAAGGTGACGGACGATGCAGGTGAAGTTACCATCACAGGCGCGGACGTGGACGCTGTACAGGTCAAGGTTGTCAAAACCGCATTCGACTCCACACAGGCTCGCGCGGATGAGGAAGTAAAGACCATTCAATATTCCATCGACCAGGCTGACAACACCATCACACTCAATTACAAGATCAACGATTCGATGAACTTCAGCAACAAGATCAATACCGTGGATTTCATCATCACGGTTCCCAACGATGTGAAAGTAGATGTGAAGGGCAACATCGGTGAAGTCAATATCTCCAATACCCGCGGGGATATCGTTGTAAAGAACGATTTCGGCAACATCACGGTGACGAATATTGACGGAGCGTTGAGTCTGGGAACCAATAGCGGAAGCCTAAATATATCATCCGTGCAGGCAGGTTCTGGTGATATTGAAATCTTCTCAGGCTTCGGCAGCGCCACCATCGAGCAGGTCAGCGGCGGGAACATCACCATTGGATCTGACAGCGGCACACTGGAACTTAAAAACGTCCGTGCCGCAAAGGAGATGAAATTATCGACAAAATTTGGCAACATCAAATTCGCTACGGGTACGGCCGGCTCACTGGATGCGGAGACAAGCAGCGGCTCCGTTACGCTGACATCCATCACGGTCAAAGGCGATCTGACGATCAAGGACGATTTCGGCGATATCGACCTCGAACAGGTAAAATCAACATCCTATGATATCGAGACCAACAGCGGCTCCATCACAGTGAACGGTGCAAAAGGCAGGGTGCGTGCACACACAGGCTTTGGCAACATCGAGATCAAAAATGCTGAAGATGCAACGCTCGACCTCAACACAAAGAGCGGCTCCATTGAGTTCTCCGGTGCGCTTGGCGACGGTCCACATGCCGTTCATTCGGATTTCGGCGATGTAAAATTGAATCTACCCGCCGATACCGCCATCAACATTAACATGGAAACCAAATTTGGCAAGATCACTTCCGACCTGCCGATCACGGTCACGCTCACAGGCGATGTAACCGAAGGACAGCAGAATGGCACCATCAACGGCGGCGGCGCCGAGTTCAAAGTGGACACCAACAGTGGCAACATCAGTCTCAAGATTCTGAAGTAGCCTCCCCACCACCCAGAACGGAGTGACTGGTAGAATTCAGTCACTCCGTTTTTTGTTGTGAGGAATTATGGATGCATTGGTCGCATGTCTCGGTGCCCTTGGAATTGTTGTTGTCATCTTCAGCTTCCTTGCCTTCCTGCGCTACATGAACTACAAGGAAACGCTCGCCCTCGCCGAAAAGGGGCTCACCAGACCCGAAACCAGATCAGGCAAAGGGCTGCTGCGCTGGGGGATTGTCATCACATCGCTGGGACTCGCCCTCTCGATCGGTCTCTACCTGATCGGCTTCAACTCCCCCAACGACTACCCGCTTCACCTCGGACCCTGGATGCTGGGAGGCTTCGTCCCGCTTTTTCTCGGCCTGGGGCTGATCCTGCTCTATTATTTGACGGAGAAGGAGCAGTAAGTCTGCTTGAAGCGTGACCTATAAAATCACTTCAAACCACATGGATTGATACGGCTTCAACAAAATCTTCCCACCCATTGGACGGTTCATGAGCATATCATGAGCCGCTTTCTTTATGGGATTCTCGATCTCAAATTCCTGCACGGTCACATTCTGCAGGCACAACACTTGTCTTGATCCATCGGGGGAGGTTCGCAGAACAGCGAAAACCCTTTTGTCAACATCCATAATCCTTTGGCCGCCACGCGGGTCAAACGCGGACGAGGAAGACCGCGCCATCAGCAATTGCCGATAACGAGCGAACACTTTCGAGCGCAGTGAATTGGTTTCTGCCAATTGCTTTTCCAATTCATCGCGCTCCAATTTCTGGCGGTTGATCGTGCGGTTGTGTTTCGTGAGTTGCACCCCTTCCTTCCAATTGCGCGACCCGAACAAACTATGGAAGTAGATGCCCGGCATGCCGACGATGGTCAGCATGATCGCCTGCGCCGCCATGAAGCGGTCGACCTGGAGGTCCAGCGGTTCGTCGCTCGATGGATCGGATAGTGCATCGAAATAGTTGATGTTCATCTCGTAGGGACTGGTCGTGCCGTCGCTGTTTTGTTTGTAGGAGATCAAGCCGCCATGCGTGAGAGTCCGCTCGATGAGGGAGTCGATGTCAGCGGAGGACAGAATACCTCGGGCAGGATTCAGCCCCACCCCGTCGTGTGAGGCGAGGAAGTTGAAGAAGGTCGTTCGGTCTGAGGGAAGCGTCAGGCTCGAAGCCCATCCAGATAAAACGCTCGCATCGCCTGTGCGGAAGGTGTGAAGCACGAGCGGCGGGAGCGCAAAGTTATACACGAGTTGCGCTTCGTTCGTGCCATCGCCAAAATAGGAAATGTTATCAGCATGCGGAACGTTGGTCTCGGTGATGAGTCGCACGTGCGGAGCAACCTCGTCAAGGACCGCGTGAAATAGCTGGATGACCGCGTGGGTCTGCGGGAGGTGGATGCAGGGTGTGCCAATCTCCTTCCAAAGATAGGCGATGGCATCGAGGCGGATGAACTGCGCGCCGCGCTGGGCGTACATGAGCAGGATGTCGAAGATTTCGAGCAACACATCAGGATTCGCAAAGTTGAGGTCAACCTGATCGGCGCTGAAGGTCGTCCACACTTTGCGTTTGCCCGCGGCGGTTTCGAATTCGGTCAGCAGCGGCAGCGCGCGCGGACGGACGACATCCGACAGATCGGGGTCGCCTTCGACCGTCACAAAGTAATCGCGATACGGTTCTTCGTCCTGCAGGAACTTTTGGAACCATTCGCCCTGCGCGGACATGTGATTGATCACGCCGTCGAACATCAGGCGGAAGGATTCGCCCAGCCTTTCGATGTCCTTCCAATCACCCAACGCGGGATCCACGGCGCGATAATCCCTGACCGAGAATCCATCGTCCGACGACCACGGATAAAACGGCAGGATGTGCACGCCGCCGACGATGCCTTTCAAATGCGCTTCGCAGAATTCAGCGAGCGTTTGCAGATGCGACTTCCCTTTTTCCTGCACCTGATCGCCATAGGTGATCAGCAATGAATCACGCTCGCTCAGCGAAACGTCGGAGGGACTCGATATCCTGCCGCGATAACGTTCGATCATGTCTTGCAACCGCGGCTCGATCCGCGCAGCAGACGCTGCACCATAAATTTTCGTGAGTAGTGTGGTATAAAAAGTTTGCATAATGCCATCCATTTTACTGCAACAATCCTAGGGGAAATTTCATTTACGAGGAGAGACATATGACACCTTCGCGCCGAATCGGCTTCATATCCACGCGTTTTGCAGGCACCGACGGGGTTTCGCTCGAAACATCCAAATGGGCAGCCGTGCTCGAGCGGCTGGGGCACGAATGTTTTTACTTCTGCGGTCAATGCGACCGACCTGATGGGATCAGCTACGTCGTCCCCGAAGCCTTTTACCGTCATCCCGACATCAACGCGATCAACAACGAGGCATATCAGAGCACGTGGGGCACATTGCACGAGGGTCGCAGGAAACATCCCGAGATCGAAGAACTCCACAAGGATTTCTTTTCCGTTTACATCCGCCCTTCGCACGTCACCCAGCGCATCCATGAACTGCGCGATTACTTCAAGGAGGAACTCTACAAATTCGCGCACAGGTTCAAACTGGAGGCGCTCATCATCGAGAACGCCAGCACCATCCCGCTGAACATCCCGCTCGGGCTTGCCATCACGGAATTCATCGCCGAAACGGGTTACCCCGTCATCGCCCACCATCATGATTTCCATTGGGAGCGTCAGCGCTTCATGAACAACAGCGTGCGCGATTACCTCGCCTCCGCCTTCCCGCCCAACCTGCCATCCATCCGGCACGTGGTCATCAACTCCATCCAGGAGCAGCAGCTCGCCTCGCGAACGGGGATCGCGGCGATGGTCATCCCCAACGTGATGGACTTCGACTCTCCCCCTCCGCCTCTGGACGACTATGCAAGCACGGCTCGCGCGGACCTCGGGGTTGGTCCTGACCAATATCTCATTCTCCAGCCGACGCGCATCATCCAGCGCAAGGGCATCGAGCATGCCATCGAGCTGACGCGGCGTCTGGGCCTGCCCGCGGAACTGGTCATCTCGCACGCGGCTGGCGACGAAGGCACGGACTACGAGAAGCGCGTCCGTGAGTTCGCCGCGTTCCTGAATGTAAAGGTCAACTTTGAGTCCGCAATCGTCGGCGACGCGCGAGGCGTCACGCCTGAGGGCAGGAAGATCTACACACTGGAGGATGTCTATCCACAAGCGGACCTGGTCACATATCCATCCGCCATCGAGGGATTCGGCAACGCCTTCCTCGAAGCGATCTACTACAAGTGTCCCATCGTGGTGAACAACTATTCCATATACGAAGCGGACATCAAGCCGAAGGGCTTCAAGGTGGTCGAGTTCGACGGCTACATCAGCGAACGGACTCTGGAGGAAACGCGTTACGTTCTGAAGCATCCTGATGTCAGTGCCGAGGAGGCGGAACACAACTTCAAACTGGCGCAACGCTATTATTCCTATACCATGCTCGAGAAACGATTGCATCTCCTGCTGGCAAACTGCTTCGGAGAGAACGTATGAAGATCGCGTTGCTGCATTATTCCTCGCCGCCCATCGTGGGAGGCGTGGAAAGCGTGCTGGCACATCACGCGCGCCTGATGACAAACGCCGGGCACGAGGTGACCATCCTTGCCGGGCGCGGCGAAACTTTCGATGAGCGGATAAAGGTGTGCATTTTGCCGCGGCTGGACTCACGCCACCCCGATGTGATGGAGGTCAAGGATTTTCTGGATGCCGGGAAACACACGCCCGCGTTCGAAATGCTGCGGGAACGGATCCGAAAGGAGTTGCTTGAGGAATTAAAGGACTGCGATGTGCTGATCGCACACAACGTTGCCTCGCTGCACAAGAATCTGGCGCTGACTGCCGTCCTGCACGAGGAATATGTCAAGCCCGGTTTCCCTCATCTGATCCTGTGGCATCACGATCTGGCGTGGACAACGCCCCGCTACCGCGCGGAACTGCATGACGGCCACCCCTGGGATCTGCTGCGCACAAATTGGGATGGTGTGACACAGGTCGTCGTTTCGGAACTGCGACGGGCGGAATTGGCAGAGTTGATGTCCATCGCCAGCGAATCCATCCAGGTCATTCCAAACGGTGTGGATATCGACGCGTTCTTCAAGTTCGAGGCAAAGACCATCGAACTGATCGAGCAGTTGAATTTATTGAACGCCGACCCGTTATTTTTACTGCCCGTCCGCCTGACGCCGCGTAAGAACATCGAACTGGCGCTGCGGGTGATGGCTGAACTGCGAAAAGAGTATCCCAAAGCCATGCTGCTCGTCACGGGACCCGAGGGTCCGCACAATCCGAACAACAAGGCGTACAAACGGAAACTATTATCCCTGCGCGATGAGTTGAACCTGCGAGGCGCCTTCCACTTTCTGGCGGAGGTGACGAGCGAGTTCATGCCGGATGAGGTGATCGCGGATTTCTATCGCATCGCGGACGCGCTGTTGTTCCCCAGCCGCGAGGAGGGGTTTGGCATCCCGATCATCGAAGCGGCGTTCAGCAGGGTGCCGGTCTTCTGCGCGGACATCCCGGTGCTGCGGGAACTGGGGGGCGAGGATGTGACATATTTCGATCCGGACGCGAATCCGCTTGAGGTGGCGAGGCAGGTGCGGGTGCGGATGGAGGCGGAGTCCACGTCACGCTGGGGGCGGCGCGCGAAGCACGGCTATGCATGGGAGCAGATCTATTCCCTGCATATTGCTCCATTGTTGGGAAAGGCAGGAAGATGAGGAAAAAGTTTAGTTCCATAAAATCTGCGCTGGTTCCCATCGGGCTTGGTTCCGATGGAGAACAGGCGCTTGCCCTGGCGCATCTTATCGCCGAGGAGGTTGTGCTCGTGGGTGTTGTGCCGATCCCGGAAGGGGAATCGGTCAGCGCGGGAGCGCGGGCTGCCAGGGAGATGCGAAAACGGCTGATCGGTTTGAGCAACACGCACATTCGGTTCGAGTCCACCGTGATCGTCTCCGATAAGCCATGGGACGATCTCAGAAATGTCATTCACGATGAGGCGCCTGATATTGTGATCCTGGAATGGAAGGATGGGAATACCCTTTGGGGGGAATCCATCTCAAGGATCCTGATGAACCCCATCTGCAACCTTGCCATCATTCGCGGAAAATTATCGGCTGCGCCCGAGCGCACACTGGTTGCGGTGCGCGGCGGACCGTATGCGGAGCTGGCTCTGCAACTCGGGATCTGCCTGCGGTCCGGTCGACTTGATCTGCTGCACATCGCGATCAAGGGCGCGGAAACCGATGCTCCCTTCAAGGGCGTCGGGCATATCGTCAAACAGATCCCCGAGGTCAATCTGCGTTCCGTCACATCGGAGGATGTCTCGCGCACCATTTTCGAAGAATCGATGAAGTACGACGCGGTCGTATTGGGCGCGACCGCGAGCCGGGCAACCGGCGCGTCACTGATCGGTCCCGTTGCTGAGAAATTGCTCTCGGACTCATCCAGGACAACGATCATCGTAAAGTCAAAACGACCGATGTCCGAGACCATGCTGGATGAAAGCGCCGGCGCGCAGGCGATCTCGGTCCTGGTGGATAAGTGGTTCGCCGAGAACACCTTCCATGCGAATGAGTTTTCCAACCTTAAGGACCTCATGGCGTTGAAGGAAAAACAGGGATCAACGATTTCCCTCGCACTGCCCGCCTTGAACGAGGAGGAAACCGTCGGCAAGGTGATCGGCACCATCAAGAAGGTGCTGATGGAGGATGTTCCCCTGCTGGATGAGATCGTCCTGATGGACTCGAATTCCACAGACCACACACGTGAGATCGCGAGAGAGCTTGGCATCCCGGTGTATATCCATCAACACATCCTGCCAGACATGGAACCAAGGCCTGGCAAGGGTGAAGCCTTATGGAAAAGCCTGCTGGTAACAAAAGGCGACATCATCGCCTGGATCGATACCGATATCGTCAACATCCACCCGCGGTTCGTGTATGGGATCATCGGTCCGCTTTTGCTGAACCGCAACATCCAGTTCGTCAAGGGGTTTTATCGCCGTCCGCTCAGGGTGGGTGACAAAATACAGGCAGGCGGCGGCGGACGCGTCACCGAACTCACCGCCCGCCCGTTGCTGAATCTCTTCTACCCAGAACTCTCCGGCGTGGTCCAGCCGCTTTCAGGCGAATATGCAGGGCGGCGCGAATCTCTGGAGAAAGCCGCCTTCTTCTCCGGTTACGGCGTGGAAACCGGCCTGCTCATCGACGTGTTCGAGCAGTTCGGTCTGGGAGCCATCGCCCAGGTGGACCTTCAGGAACGCATCCATCACAACCAGGAACTGGAAGCACTGGGCAAAATGTCCTTTGCCATCATCCAGACCGTGCTCCGCAAACTGGAGTCGCGCTTCGAGCGTTCGATCATCGAAGACATCAACAAGACCATGAAACTGATCAAGTATGCCAGGGGCGGCTATTACCTCGAAGTGGAGGAGGTTGCCGAACGCGAGCGCCCGCCCATGGTCACCCTCCCAGCCTACCAGGAGCGCAACAAGCAATGACCCGTCTCTGCCTCGTCCGCCACGGACAAACCGACTGGAATCTCGAAGGGAGGTATCAAGGGCAGAGCGATGTGCCGCTCAATGAGAACGGACTTGCACAGGCGAGGCAGCTCGCGGAACAATTGAACGGGCAACATTTCGATGCGATCTATTCGAGCGACCTCCGGCGCGCGCGCCAAACCGCGGAGCCCATGGCGAAGATGCTTGGCATGACGGTCAACATCGAACCGCGGCTGCGCGAGATCAACCAGGGCGAATGGGAGGGCGTGCTGGTGGAGGATATCAAAGCACGTTACGCAAAATTATGGTCACAGCGCACGGTCGACCCGGCAAGCGTCCGCCCGCCGGGAGGGGAAACGGTCGGCGAGGTGGCGGCGCGGGTGTACGCGGCGCTGGATGAGATCGCCCGCCTCTTCCCAGCCGGGGATGTGCTCGTCGTTTCACACGGACTTTCCATTGCAACAGCGATCTGTCGTTTGAACAAAATTCCCATTGGACAGGCTTACACGGTCATCCCGGAAAATGTCAAACCGGTGTGGATGGATTGGCAGGCGGATCAACGCATCGGACTCCCGAAGGCCTGATCCCGTTTACGAACCGACACCGCGCTGGAAACCATCAGCGGACGACAAGCCGGTGAAACGGAGGCAGGCTGGAGGTCCGGTATGAGGCGAAGCGAATCTGCAAATCCAATTCTAATGAAACGAGTCCAATGGGGCTTTTGGAGGGTATAATTTTTTCGGACCAAAGGACAGAGGAGAGGCAGATCATGAGACAAACGATATTCGAGCGCTATGGCGGGTTTGCAAAGGTAAGCAAGGTCGTAATGAGTTTCTACGACAAGATCCTGAGTTCATCGCTGCTTTCACCATACTTCGCAAAGATCGATATGAAACGCCTGATCGACCATCAGACCAAATTCATTTCGAGTTTGATGGGCGGACCGGCAAGTTATACCAACGAGCATCTGGAACGCGTCCACGCGCATCTCGGCATCACAGAGGCTGCATTCAAAGAGTCAGTGACATTAATGAAGGAGACTCTCGAAGACCACGATTTTCTGGACGAGGACATCCAGAGCGTGGGCGACTCGATGAACAGTACCAAAAACTATATTGTGGCAAAGAAATAACATGGCTGAAATAGAAAAAGCATCGATCATTGCTGACGTGGAAACCCTGCGCCGTATCGCCCAGACGCTGGGCGTCGGAATCGCCATCGTGGATCCCGATACGTGGGAGGTGATCTTCGAGAACGCATCCTTCTTCAATTGGTTTGCCCCGCCGGAGAACGCCGATGCCCCGCTGACGCAGCGCATGCCGGGCTTGAAAGTGGACCGCGCCAGGGCACGGCTCAAGGAGGGTCGTGTTTACGTCTGTGAGACCGAGACGAGCTACGGCGGACGGAAAACTCCCCTGGCGGTCGAGTTGAAACCATTGCCCGACCATCCATCGGGAGCGGTGGTCGTGGAATGTCATGACATCTCGAAGCAGAAACAGGCGGAATACCTGCTCGAGTCGTATTCCAAAATGGCGGAGAAGAACGCCAAGGATCTGGAACGGGAAAAGGAACGCGCCGAGCGCCTGCTCCTGAACATCATGCCCAAGGCTGTGTTCGAGGAGATGAAGGATTACGGCACGGTCACGCCGCAGTTGTTCGAGCATGCCTCCATTCTGATGATCGATTTTGTGGGTCATACCGAAATGGAAATCGCGCGCGACCCGGCGGCGCTGGTCACCGAACTCAATGACATGTTCACCGTCTTCGACCGCATCACGGACATGTTCAACTGCGAACGCATCCGCACGATGGGAGACGGGTATCTGGCGGTCTCCGGCTTGCCGGAACCGACACCCGATCATGCACATAACATGGCACGGGTCGCTTTGCGCATGCTGCGATATATCGAGAAACGCAATACCGCCCACGCCGAGGCATGGCATTGCCGCATTGGGATCAATTCAGGTCCTGTGATCGGGTCGCTGGTGGGTGTGCAGAAGTACGTGTACGATATTTTTGGCCCCGGCATCAACATGGCATCGCGCATGGAGACGCTTTCCGAGCCGATGAAGATCACGATCAGTGAAAGCACTTACCAGTTGATCAAGGACGACTTCCAATGTGAGGAGCGGGGGATATTTGAGGTAAAAGGTTTCGGGGAACAGAAGTTGTATTTCCTCGAGAGGGAACATCCGAAGGCAAGGTGATTGTCAAACAGGGGCAGGGTCATCCCGCCCCTAAACCGTAATTATTTTTTGAATTAATCCTCAGAACATTTCCCGCAATTTCAACAACATCACTTTCAAATCCAAAGAAACTCCAAAATGTAACTTGAGGCAAATCCGCTTCAAGCCTGACCGAGATGGCTGGTTCCTTGTGACCGTAATAACGTGATCGCCAGCCTCGAGTTGATTCGGGGTCCGCGCGGACGAGGGAGAATTTGCCTTCTCCTTTCATCAACCCAATCTGCATTTTATGTTTCATCACACCCAGAGAGAACACAACCGAATCCTCTTTTCCCTCAAAGGGGAAATCATTGAGCAGCCAATGAAGCGCGTAATGATGCAGTTCATTGGCACTAAGATTATCAATCACCAGCCAGCGATCCCCCTCAAGGGACATGACCGTTCGTTTGTGTGATACAGGCTTGTATCCGTCATGTTCACCCTGCCAAAGATTTTTATCGTGCCGAAGAACTTTGCCTTTTGACCAATTCGTCCACGTGAAGCGACTAAGCATGGTCATTTGATCTTTGTTATCCACGGTGACCGTGTTATGCACAGACGTATGCGCTAACCCATTGCGCCAATGTCCTTCACCGCTGTAGAGGTATGTCCCTGCATCGATGGCGATGTTGTGACCGTGCATCCATAAGTCCACGTGGAGTTGATCGGCGTGGGAGGGACGGGAGGTGAAGTCCGTACAGCGGATGAAGGCGTGGGAGTCCGTGGAGCGGAGGAGGTAATTGCCGCCATAAGGGAAGGAAAGCTTTTCTGCCGCCTTTGTGGTCTCGATACGTGGCGCATTCTGCACCACTACTCGACCAGCGGTTGCTCCGGTTAACCAGAAGACATCTTCATCCCATGGACCAGGCTCGAAGAGGGATTCGCCTTTGGTGATGTACCAGCCCAATTGCAACAGAGGACGGTAATCGGTGAAGTCGCAGTTGTTGAGAGGCAGGACGAGGGCGCCGTCGTTGGATCCGTAGATGGGCATTTGTCCTGTTTTGGGATCGATGAGGTGAGAGAGATACTCGATAGACTTAGCTACCGACTGTTTGAGTTCATTAGAAAGTGGAAAGTGGTTTGTCTCGCCAAGGCGAATGGCATACAAGTAAATATGAAGGATAAAGCGATGATAGTTGAGGGAGTACATGGAGTAACTGCCATCGGGGAAGATTTGATTCGTGGCTTCTTGTTCTAAAAGTTTTTTTCCGAGGGAGAGATATATTTCGGCGTGTTTAAGCTCGGGGAAGAGGAGTCCAACCATCCATAAGCCGAAGGCTTCGCTGATGGTGTGATTGCTTCTTGTGGAGATGGCATAGCCGATGTTCTTGTAGATACGTTCGGCTTGGGCAGCGATGTAGAGAGTAAATTGGGAAATTCGTAAATCGGTAGTTTGTGGAGAATGGAGGAAGGCATGGTAACCGAATGTCCATGCCATGAGGCGCATGGCGATCTCCTGTCCGTCCATCCAGTTGGGGCCTGTGTTGGGAAGGTTGTATTGCGTCCAATCTTCGATGAGGGTCCAGAAGGCTTTGGGGTATTTTTCGTCCTGGGAGGCGGCGTAGGCACGGACGAGGGTGTAGACGAAGCCGAAGCGGTTGGGTTCCCAAACAAACTTAATATCAATATGTCGTTGCGAGGCACTTCGTGCCGAAGCAACCCCCTCGTTACTGGAGATTGCTTCGTCGGGCTTCGCCCTCCTCGCAACGACATAGTCATGGGGAATTTGAGACCAATGTTTGGTCGATTCAAGTTCGATACCATTGACATGATCTTTACGCCAATTCGGAGGGAAGTCTGTTTGGATGAATTGATGGGAGAAGTATTTGAGTTCGCCGTTGAGGATGCGGTCGGCTTCGGCGATGGCAACCTGTTTATCCCATGAAGCATTTTCTGGTAACTCGATGGGTATTGGAAACATGGGGCGAGAGGACCTCGCCCTTACATCGATCAAATTTTTACAATCACCCCACTCACCCATCGGCATTTGGAGGCGGATGAGTCCTGTGCGGAGGCGGAAGGCGTAGGCGAGGCGAAAGAGCGTCCAACGCGGACCAAGTTCTCGGTAGAGGGAGGCGAATGCTCGGAGTTTAGATAACATTATTTAATCAGTTCAAACACGAAGGACACAAAGGTCACTAAGGAGGAAATCCAAAATATAGTTTGTCATTTCGAAGGAGCGACAGCGACTGAGAAATCTTTCTCTCGAGACAAAAGATTTCTCCTCGCTCCGCTCGTCGAAATGACATTCCATATCTTACTTCATAGAGTTTAACGTATTTGCGTGGCGATTCAGCACATAATAGATCAAGGGAAGTCCTAAGAGAATCAGGGCGGAGGCGAGGCGACTGCCGTTCCCCCATTCGGAGGCGAACACGAGGGAGAGGAATGTCAGGACGATATACAGCGCGCTGACCTTCGCGTGCGAATATCCGCCGATGACGAGTCGTTGATAGAGATGCATGCGATGTGCGGCGAAGACGTTCTCGCGTTTGAGGGCGCGGCGAATGAACGTGACACCCGCGTCCATGATGATCGTCCACATGAGGAGCGTGCCGAGCATGAGCGCGTCGCCTTCCTTGTTCGCCGCCATCAACGGCATGACCGCGAACGAGTATCCGAGGAAGGTGCTGGCAACGTCGCCCATGAAAATTTTTGCGGGCTGCCAGTTGTGTCCGAGAAAGCCGAGCGAGCCCGCGGCAATGGCGAGCGCGATCCAAAACACGAACGAGTTCGCCAGATAGGCGATGTTCGATGTGAGCAGAACCCAGCCCAGCCCCGCCGCAAACGCCACACCGCCCGCCATGCCGTCAATGCCGTCCATGAAGTTGTAGGCGTTCGTGAGTCCGATGATCCATAAGAACGTGATGACGATGCCCAAGGCGCCCAACCCCAATTTACCGAACAACGGAATGGTGACCGAACTGAAATATCCCAAGCCCCAAATGGACGCGGCGGCGGCGAGCGCTTGCACTGCAAAACGGACACGCGGCGAGAGCGAATGGGTGTCGTCGCGCCAGCCGAGAAATGCGATGACGACCCCGCAGATGATGTAAACAAGGTTGCGACTGAAATCCGCCTCTCGCATGAACCATAAGCCTGTTCCTGTTACGAGGAGCACGATCGCCAACCCTCCGCCGCGCGGCGTGGGCAGGGAGTGTGAACTGCGTTCGTTGGGATGGTCGAGCAGTTGACGTCTTTCAGCGTAACGGCGGATGATCCATACACCGAGGTAGGAGAGAATGGTGAGGGCGATGAAGAGGAGGATGGGGGTCATTGGGAATATTCTAACGGAGAATTGGAGAATTGCGTTTCATACCAGATTGAGGCTGATCCCGTTTCGATGTGCTTTTGTCTCATCCCTTTGCCTCGTCCAAAGTCCCATTCGAGGATGAAATAAATGTCAGGGCTAACTCTACGAAGTCCGCTCAAAGGGACTCCAACTCCAACCCAATCCCCTCCTCAAACGAACGCGGACTAAAGTCAAAATCCTTTGCGCATCGGCGTAGCTGAAATCCTTGTTTTCGTCGCGAAGCAAGACGTAAGACCTGCTCCGCTTTAATTGTAGGCGAGAACTCGAAAGTTAATTCCATTCACTATCTGCTAACAGCACTTGAAAAAATGTTAGCATTGTGCTAACATTGTGTTGTGTACAAAATCATCTTCAAGAAAAAAGCCGCGAAGTCGTTGAATAAACTTCCACACAATGTGGTGAAAACAATTCGTGAGAGACTTGAAGCCGTTGCTTCTGATCCTTATGCCGAACATCCTAATGCAAAGAAACTTCAAGGCAGGGATGGCTATCGTCTGCGGGTCGGAGACTGGCGAATAATTTATGAAATACAAAATGAGCAATTGGTGATTTTGGTCTTGAAAGTTGCTCCACGAGGAGAAGTGTACAAATGAAAGAATATATTCAACTGATCGAACGAGATGGCAAGCCAGAATGGGCTATCCTTCCCTATGAGGAATATCTAAAATTGCTCGAGCAAGCCGAAATGCTTGAGGACATACGCGATTACGATACTGCCAAAGCCGAACTCGAAAACGGCGAAGATGAACTGATCCCATCTGGGGTGGTTTACGCCATACTTGACGGAGGGAACCCCATCAAGATTTGGCGCGAATATCGCGGACTGACCCAACAGCAACTTGCAGATGCGGTTGGAATCAGCAAGCCGTATCTTTCACAAATCGAAACAGGCAAACGAAAAGGGACAACTGAGATCCTATTTGCGATTGCAAAAGTATTGGATGTATCATTGGATGAAATTGTGGGAGGAGAAAAAGAATAGGTAACTGGCGGCGAGTAGCCGCCTTTTGTTTGGATTAACGAGAATTACTCAGTTCAAGATTTATCCCTTCCTCAAATGAAAGAGGGCTAAACCCAAAATCCCTGCTCGCCTCGGCGTAGCTGAAATCCTTGTTTTCGTTGAGGCGTAAGACCTGCTCCGCTTTGATGGGGAAAGGGATATGCATCTTTTCAAAGAGTTTTAGGGTACCCACAACAGGCTTCGACGGGATGTGAAGTTTCCAGACGCGCTTGTTCATCGCTTTGGCAAGCGTGTCAATGACTTCGTTATAGGTCAGCGCGTGTTTCCCTGCGATGTTGTAGCTTTTACCGATGGTGATGTCCGCTTGCAGGCAACCGAGTACCGCCGCCGCAACATCGTCCACATAAATAGGCTGCTGTAGATATTTCCCATCACCGAAAATTGGGACGATCGGAGACAGGCGCATAAAGCGAATCAGCCTCCACATGTTGCGGTCACGGGGGCTGCCGTAGATCATCGTTGGGCGCAGGATGGTGTATTTCAGTCCGCTCGTTTCGACAGACAGTTCCGCCGCCACACGGACTTTCTTGCTCGAGGCGTTCAACTGGGTGAAGATGGCGGTTGTGCTGATGAAGACGGCGCGCTTTATGCCAGCGTCTTTTGCGGCGTGGATGATCGAGTCCGCGTGACCGAAGCCGAGCGAGGCGAGGTTGACGAGCGCATCCGTGCCCTGCATGGCAGAGGTCAAGGATGCGGAATCGGACACATCGCCCAATACCCATTCAACATTCAAACCGTCCAACGGAGAACGGTCGCTCGAAGCACGATAAAGACAGCGGACTTCGAATCCGTTTTTGAGGAGGAGTGGGACGGTCCGCGAACCTGTGAAACCTGTTGCACCTGTGATGAAGATTTTCATTATTATTTATTGTATGTCATTGCGAGCCGCGCTAGCGGCGAAGCAATCTCCTGTTACACGAGATACTTTTGTAAATGAAGAGATTGCTTCGTCGGGCTGTGGTTTCGATACGCTGCCTTCGGCAGCTACTCAACCATCAGCCCTCCTCGCAACGACATAATTCATTTCAACCTTTTCAACAACTCCAGTGTTTCATTCAACTTATCGCGCCGATCAAGATGCTCCTCCAGAAATTTGCGGGCATTCAGTCCCATTTGTTTGACGATGTCTTCATTCTTTGAAAGGTCAAGGATGGTTTCGGCAAGCTGATTATCATCACCAGGTTGAACGTATGCACCCCCATACGAATCTTCGATCAATTTGCGTGAGACACCGTCAATGACGAGCACGGTCGCACGTCCCGCCGCCATGTAGTCGAAGACCTTGTTCGGATATGTGGTGCGGAACATCGGAATATCCTGCAAGATGGCAAGACACACATCAGCAGAAGCGATCACGCGCGGCATCTCTTTTTTAGGGCGAACACCAGCGAAGATGACATTCGAGAGTTTCATTCGTTCTGCTTCAGCTTGCAAGCGAGTCCGTTCTTTACCGTCGCCGAATAAGACAAAACGAATCTTGTCTTCGTCTTTCAACCGTTCTGCCGCGCGCAGGACCGTATCGACGTCATTCGCCTGTCCCAACGCACCTGCATACAACACAACGAACTTATCGTCCACGCCCAATTCTTTGCGAATGGACGAACCATCCACGCTCGGGTTGAACATATCCACGTCTGTGCCGTAGGCGATGTAAGTCACTTTGTTTTCAGGCACGCCTTTGCCGATCATATATTCTTTATATGCGGGCGAGTTCACTAAAATATGAGTCGCACGTGCATACAAAAATCTTTCCAACCAACGTGCCAGTGCGATCACAATCGGGTTCTTCAACACGCCCATGCCCACCCCGAACTCGGGCCACAGGTCACGCACTTCGAGCAGGAAGGGCACCCGCCGCATCCATGCCACGAACCATGCCGAAACCGCCTGAAAGATGGGCGGCGTTGTGCCCATCACCAGGTCCACATCGCGCACCTGTAACGCCGTCCACACCGAGCTGAACATGAAGCTAAAGAAAGAAACGATGCGCCACACATAACTGCGATGCAGCGCCGGGTAAATATACGAACGCAGCACGCGCACACCGTCAAAATTCTGCTCGGCGAAGATGCCTTTCCGTGCCACCGTGCGCTGTCCGGTCTGATAATTCAAGTCACTGGCGATGATGACCAACTCATGTCCGAGTGAATGAAGGAATTTCGCCATCTCAAAATGGCGGGTATGACCCGGTTCTTCGGGCGAGACAAATGCCTGGTTGATCAGGAGGATTCTCATCGGGTGGGATTATAGCATTGGGATGTGGACCCGCTTCGAGCTTGGAGAGCGAGTCGGACGACAGTCCGCATCAAAACCAGACTGGAGGCGGATTCCGTTCACAAAAGCCTTATCCACGCCTGATCCATTCATAAGAATTCCGTTAGATCCCGCTTTCACATCCGCAAGGAAAGCATCCTGAGAGTCTTTGATAGTCCCACGGGATAGAATTAGGCTTGCAGAAAGAAAAATATACAAGTTTGCTCCGATTTGGCAGCTTGAACTTATTTTGGAAAGGATCGAAAAAAATGGAAATCCCTCGACACTGGAGACTCAAAAAACAACGCTACGGGCTGGTCGGTGAGGTCTGCCCGCACTGCGATTACAAGATCTTCCCGCCGCGCGACGTCTGCCCAAACTGCGGAGACGAAGCCAAGGACCTCTACACTTTCAGCGGAAAGGGTGAGGTGTACTCCTATACCACCGTTTACGAAGCCCCGAGCGGATACGATGCCAATGCCCCCTACACCGTGGCTTTGGTCAAACTCGATGAGGGTCCCATGATCACCGCACAGTTGACCGACGTGGACAACAACGCCGTGGAGATCGGCATGCCCGTCGAAATGGTCACCCGCAAAATGAGGAACGATGGAGATGAGAGAGGGCTTATTGTCTACGGGTATAAGTTCCGACCTCAAAATTTTGTACCCCAGCAGTAGAGCCTCCGGACTCAGCATCTTTTCGTAGAATATCGAGAAGATTCAGTCGGATCTGTACAAAAAGATTTCGGTCTATATCGATATCAACACGCTCAACTAAAGTATCAACAACCCGTTTCTTAAGCACAAAAATATCATGTTGCTCCTCAGGCGTCTGGGGAGCAACAAGTTTTAACTCCTCAACGCCGGCTCTCAGGTCAGCCAAGAATTCGACCACATTCTCCTCCCAATTATTCAAGGCATTAATATTGATGGTTTCTCCAAGCGTGGCAAGTTCCTGCTTAAGAGTTACCTCCTGAAAGGTAAGCTGGCTCAGCTGATATTCCATGTCATTGGTGGTAAAAGCACCTTTGCGTGCCTGGGTAATAACCCATTGCCGCTCTGTCAGTACCGCTTCCAACTGATTCTCAATTCTTATCCGATCCTGCTCCAATGTGCCCTGGCTTTCCCTGATTTGATTAACTATCTGTCGCGCCTGACCGAGCAGGTAATCAGGTTTGTCCATCGCAGCACAAACCTTTTGCCAGACAATATCCTCCGCCTTTTTAGCCCCTATGTGCCGCGGGCAATTTGGTGAAACCTGGTCCTTATGTGATTGTCCACAATAATAGACTCGAACGGGTGTTTTTCGCCTGATCAACTCACCCTTTCTATTCCTCTTGGACTTGTTGGTTCTTGCACCCCACTTGTAATTGCAATCACAAAAAAGCTTACCGCCGATCAGGTAATCATATTTGATGCTTCTAATCGGATGTGTCTTTTTGCTCTCCCGTACACGAAGATACCTTTCATACGTTACTGTATCAATAATGGGTTGAACCGGGATCTGGAAGGATTCACCCTTGCGAGTTTGAATCTTAATGCCATAGGCATATTCCTTGGCGGCAATCAATACTGCCTGAATACTTGACCTTGCCCATTGCATTCTCCTTGGGATGCTGCTGCCCTTTTGAGGCGCGTTCGCCGCAATCAACCGCTTGCGAATTTCCAAAATCGGCACTCCCTCCACATACCAGGCAAAGATCTGCCTGACCCAAAACGCTTCATCCTCAACCACTTCGATGGCATCCCCAACCCGCATATAGCCGTAGCGGTCCTGCCCGGTATTTGCCTTGCCTGATTTAAGACGGGCTTTTACACCCATCGTCATGCGTTCCTTCATCCCATCCAGCTCCATTTGTGCAACCCACGCACGAAGCGGAGCAATCTTGGGATCAAAAGTTTCCCTGGCAAGCATGATCTGTATCTTGTGTTCCTGAATGGTCTCCAACACCAGAAGCATGGAACGCATACCCCGGTAAAGACGATCTTCACGCCATGCAAGAATGATGTCAAATTCACCCTTGGATGCGTCTCTAAGCATGGACAACAACCCGGGGCGGTCGGATCGCGTGCCGGATGGCTCCACCAATTTATTCCGGACACGATATTTTTCAATATCCCGATACACTCCGACTATCTTCAATCCCTGATCAGCAGCCAATTTCCGACAATCCGCTTCCTGCTCCGCCGGACTTGATTTCTCACCTTGATGTTCAGAAGATGTGCGAACATAAATCACTGCACGTGGTTTCATTGTTATCTCCAGATTACATGCCCTGCATGATCCAATTGGCGCTCACCCGGATATGACCTATCAGCGATTTGAATCCTGTTGTTCTACTGGAAGGATTTGATCGATTTCCAGTTCCGCCCGTCGGCCACTGTCCACCATTGCTGGAACTGCCGCCATTGCCGGTTGTATTCTCCAAAATGCCCAGCAGATGCAGGCGAATCGTCACGGTGAACTGGTGATCCCGGTCAACGGAAACTTTTTCCACAAGGGTTTCAATAATCTGGCGTTTCAACTCAACGACTCTTCGCTGTTCAGCGGGAGCTTCAGGCATGCGATGCAATGCCTGAATGCCCTCCTTCAAATCAGCAAGATATTGCTGAACCTTTCCCTCCCAATCAACCAGCAATTGAGCATCAACCGCATCCTGGATGGCATTCAGTTGCTTCTTTAGGTCCACCTCTCTTATGGACATATCCATCAAATGTTGATCCATGTCAGCCTCGGAGATAACCCCCTTCCTCGCCTGGGTGATCACCCATTGCCGGCCCACGACCAGGTTGTCCAATTCCTTCTCAATGAGTTCCTTGTCGTTCCCGCTTATCAGCGCATCCGTTTTCAACTCATCGACCAGAATCTTCGCCTGTTCCAGGAGAAGTTCGGGGTGATTGATGGCATTACAAACCTGCCGCCAGACATTTCGATCCGCCTCCGCATTTTTTACGTAACGCGGACAATCAGGGGATATAAGTTCGTCGTGCTTGCAAACACAGGTGTAATTGCCCCGAATCCTGCCGACTTCCCATTCGCCATCCCATTGATCGCGGGATGATTTCGAGATGCGAATTCCCATCTTGTAACCGCATGGACAGTAAAGCAAACCCCGGATCAGAAAATCAATTTTTGGAACCTGTTGCGCCGGATGGATATAACTCTCCCTCAACTCCATGAATTTTCGATAGGTATCCATATCCAGAATGGGGATAAGCTTCATTTGAAATTGTTCCCCTTCCCGACTCTGGGTTTTGACGCCCCTGGCATAGTCGCCGGCTCCGTGCAGAATTCCCTTAAGGCTGTTGAAAGACCACGGGATTCGACGAATAGCCGTCGTATCCTTTTGAGGGGCATTTGCCGCGATCAAGCGTCTGCGCATCTCGCGCATCGAAACGCCGGCGATATACCAGGCAAATATCTGCTGGACCCATTTCGCCTCCTCCGGAACCACTTCGATCTGTTCCCCCACACGGCGATAGCCATACCGATCCTGACCCGAATTCGCCTTGCCAGCCTTGAGACGCGCCTTCACCCCCATCGTCATGCGTTCCTTGATATTCTCCAGTTCCACCTGGGCGAGCCAGGCTTTCAAGGGAGCCGTTGCCGGATCAAAGGTTTCCAGCGCCAGCATGATGGTCAGGTTGTGCTGTTGGATCGTTTCAAGGATCAACAGCATTGCCCGCATGCCGCGATAAAGCCTGTCCTCCCGCCATGCGAGAATGACATCGAACTGATCGTCAGCGGCATCGCGAAGCATTGCCAGCATCGCAGGGCGGTCATAGCGTGTCCCAGAGGGTTCCACCCATTTGTTTTTGACACGATACCGTTCGATATCGCGATATACATTGACAACCACCAGCCCCTGTTGTGCGGCAAACTTCCGGCAATCCGATTCCTGTTCGGCAGGGCTGCATTTTTCGCCCTGTTGTTCGGATGATGTGCGGACATAAATCACTGCTCTTTTACCCATAGAAAACTCCAAAAAGTTTTGTTATTTGTTTTGTTTCGATACCTGAAGGGATCATGGCTGGCTGGATCCCTTTAGGTCATTCCTGAACTGCTATAGTTGCAACTTGACCAATGCCTCCCGGAAAAGCTGGTCGCCCAACACCTGGGCCTGCTCCTCCCGGGTCAACCCCAATCTGGCAGTGACATCAAAAAGAAGCAGCCCAACCGAGGCGGGAACATTGATCAGGCTGTCCCCTTCCGCAGCCTGCTCCCATTCCTGGCGCAGCACGGAGAGATTTGCGAGAGTTGACGCCCGGTCTGGCATGACCACCCGGGCGGCTTTACGAGTCAAAAATTGAACATCCATAGGTTGTCTCCTTGTTTGGGCGTTTCACTTCCCCCAGCCGGAAAGCAAAACGCCCCGATGGAATCCCACCAGGGCGTTTGCAGAGGCTATAATACGAATAGCCCGCCTACCGCTGATATCGGTGGGTTGGGTCAGGGCGTGTATCGTGTTCCAGCACTTTACGCGCCCGTTATTCGGTGCAAATACATTTTACCAGTAAAATGTATTTTTAACAAGCAAACAACGGATCGTGTAAAAAGGATTTATTTTTTGATCACTTTGGGACCATGCCGCCTATCGTCGGATTTTTCCGCAGTTTTCAGATAGGACAGCAGGGACTTTTTGCTGATTGCCCAGACCGGACCAAATTTATGGGCAACCACCTTCCCCGCTCGAACAATGATGCGCAGATATTCGGCATGATAACCGCTTACTTTCGCCGCCTGTTGGATTGTCAGCCATTCGTCATCAGTCATTATTTGCGCTCCAACAGGGAATTATACCTGTCGTTCACAGCGAGGGATACGCCCAGTGTATTAAATTTTCAATTGAGACAAACCATGCAAAGCCTCCAATCATTATCATTCGCTATTCATCGCGACGTACAACAGCCTTCTTCTTTTTTCGTGGTTGATGAACCTGCTGATCCGGTTTTGGATCCAGCGGTTCCGTCTTTTCATCCGCAGCCTGCCGGCGCAATCGAACTTTTCGACCATACTCTGCGATTGCCCTGAACATCAGTCGCAGGGCAATGCGATCTGCATCCAATGGAGGAGTGTTTTCCAAGATCAGTCCTCCCGCATATTTATTTTCATTTTCATCATCACATTACTTCCTCTTCATTCAATGTTGTACTTCCCCACTGTTTTACAAGGCGAGAGTCAAGTTTGAGTTCAGTATGTTTGATAATTTGATTATGAAAATTCAGATCCACTGTCAAAATCAAATGCGATTAACCATCGGAGCATCTATTTCCTATAAATAATGTCCTATTTATCGAATTTCAAAAATGTAAGCAATTTTTATCTTCTTTGTGAAATTTATCTCAGGTAGAATCCTCGCCCCATGAAACTTTATTCCTTGATTCGAGCCAATAAATATGGTTCACCCAAAAAAATGATCCTGATTGTCCTGCTCAAGATTGCCCTCATAGGTATTTTGCTGCATATCACCTGGTCTTATGACAACCTCGAAACCGGGCTGGGCACCGCAATGGCGCAAGTCGCCATCATGTATCATGTGGTCCTGCTGATGATATTGGTCACGGTTGGAGTTGGTCTCGGTCTTTGGATCGACCAGTTGATCCGTTTGAAGAAATCCATCTTCCATCATCCGCAAAAAGGAAGCTGGACCGAGGCGTTCATGAATCTGTGGGGCTATGAATTGAAGGAAAAGGAAGTGGTGCAAATCCAAACCACTCCCCCTGAACCACAGATGATCGAACCCTTTGACCTCTTCAACATGCCGGCTCGACGCGGTCGCAAACCCACTTTTCCCCTGGAGCGCTGGCTCCCCATTGCCATGAAGTGGGAAAATCGCGACCCGATGCGCGATGCCTTCACGCTTGGGGAATTGATCGCCGAGCATCTGGGAACCAATTCAGACGGCTCCCCGATTGTCTCCGAACAAACCTACTACAGTGTCTGGCGGCAGCGCGCGATTGATGAAATCCGCCGCCGGGCAAAGGCGAAAAAGTCCGCCCGCATACAGGAGCGCGAAAAAGAAATCGCGTAAGCAAGGCAACTGCAAGTTCAATTCAGGGAGGAAGCAAACTGGAACCCATACGTCAGGATATTTCCTGAAAAGCGTTTCCAATCATTTTGGATTCAAATTTTCCAAAACAATACAACCAGTCACATTGGCGATTCACGCCACTCAACCATTTAATTTTTGCATTTATGAATTTCCGTAGAATTCCCATAAATCAAACTGGGTAATTCCTTGACTCACGCCTGATAAAAGAGCCGTCACTGTACGGCTCTTTTATTTTTTTCACACGAGGTGAACATGGCGAAAGTCATCATCCATTTGCGGGATTACGAACTGACCGCGCTGAACGATCTGGCGCAGCGTGAGTACCGCGCTCCCAAGGCTCAGGCAGCCTTGATCATCCGCAGGGAACTGCAAAAGCTGGGCATGATCCCGGTCGAAACACCCATTCCAACCCAATCCGACATCCACCCTGTGGATGAACCAAACCAGTTGGAAATGAAAGGAGGGTAAATCATGATTGCAGGAATTCTTTCCGGTGTGGCAACCTGCTTCGGCCCTATCGCAGTGGGGCTGATCATCGTTCTGCTGGTGATCGCGTTTCTCCGCTAATCCATAACCCATTCGAGGAAATCCATCTTATGTCCACCAAAGTTATTTGCATTGCCAATCAAAAGGGCGGGGTCGGCAAAACCACCACCGCCGTTTCCCTTGCCCACGGTCTTTCCCAAAAGGGCCGGCGCGTTCTGCTGATCGATCTGGACCCACAGGGACAATCCGCCACCGCCCTGGGACGCAACCCCGAGCCCGGCGCGTTTTATCTGCTCACAATGGGAAGCACCCCCCAGGAGACCACCTTTGTGCAGTCGTGGGTGCGTTTTTCCGGACGGGAGGGATTGTATTTATTACCGGGTGACCAGCAGACAATGGCAGCCCAGACCGTGCTCAACGCGCAGGATAAACCCATCTCCGCCATCCGCCAATCGATCCAACGCTTCTTCAAGGATGGACTTCATTACATCCTCTTCGATACGGCGCCCAGTGTGGGCGGTATCCAGGAACGTGCGGTCTGGGCCTCTGACCTGGTGATCGTGCCAACTGCCACCGAGTTCCTTTCTGCAGACGGCGTCTCGAAGGTGCTGCTCATGATGAGTGTGCTTCAGGAAAAGAAAAACTGGCGCGGAAATCTATTGGGCATCCTGCCGACCTTCTTCGACGAACAAACCCGCGAGAGCAAAGCCACAATGGAAACCCTAATGGAACGGTTTGATACGAGTGTCCTGCCGCCCATCCATCGCTCCACACTGCTCAGAGAATGCGCCGCCGAAGGCAAGACGATCTTTGAAATGGACGAACTATGTCGCGCCGCGAAGCAGTATCAGGCGCTGACCCAGCATGTGATGAAGTTCTAGGAGTGGATATGACCGGAAGACGCGACCCCTTTGACAAGACCGAAACACCCAACCCCGTTCAACCACCCAGCCTCTATGACTCGCTGCGTGTGGCAGCGCCGCGCAAGCGCAACCGTCAGTGGGAAAAACAGCAACAGAGCCGCAAGGTGGTCTATCGCGGCATCGATCCCAAACTGGCATTGAAAGTCAAGGCAATAGCCGACGACCTGCTGGTTCCCTCAGGTGAGGTGGCGTGTGTGGTGCTCGACTACGCCCTGCGTTCCTATGAACGCGGGGATTTCGATCTCCATCCCCGACCCAATCCGGAACGCATGCGCATGACTCTCTTCCCACGAAGCGACTCCTCACATTCGTTCAACAGACCTCAACGTACTGCCAAACATAAACGACCGGAGGCCTTGTGGAAGGTCATCACCACCTGGCGCGGCTTCCCGCCCGAACTCAAACAGGAACTGGCGGCGCTGGCCTCCGAGGATGGCTTGCATGTACCCATCGGGGAATTGATCACAGCCCTGCTGCGCTTTGGTCTGAAAGCCTATGAAACAGGATTGTTGAGGCTGGAACCCAAACCGAAATCCACCACATTCACTTTAGCGCACAAAGGCAAATGATGAAGTTCCACCAAAAAAAACTTTTTCAATGGAATGAGATGAGGGACGCAGGCGGCATGGACAACGTGCCGCCTGCATCCTGTCCACGCGCCGCCCACACATCCGCCTGCACTGCCGCCTACGTCGAACGCTCAGGAAGGGCTGAGGCGAAAGAAATCCACCATGAACGGTCTGGGAGACCCAGGCTTGTTTTACGGGGATGTTCGGCATGAGCGATCTTCAACAAGCCTGGAGTTCCGTGCTGGCTCAATTGCAGTTGGACATGCCGCGCGCCTCGTATGAAACCTGGGTGCTCGGCACGCAAGCCCTGGAATTAAAAGACGATGTGCTGCTTGTTTCCACACGCAATGCCTATGCCCGTGACTGGTTGGAGTCGCGTCTGACCAGCACAGTCCAACGATTGCTGGTTGGGATTTTGAATCGTTCCGTCTCTGTGAAGTTCGTTGTTGGCGATGAGTCACAGGAAGAGATGGAGATGGAAACCGAAGCGGATGAGATGGAAGAATCGGAATTAAACATCGAGCCTGTGCAGTGGCTGGATTACGACCGCATCGTCCAGCCGCACAAGCAGGTCGTGGTGAAAGGCTATCTGCGAAGACTGGGGATGGAGATCGGACCGAAGGCGGTCTGGTTGTATGTTGGTTTCCATCAAGCGGCATGGCGGGTGCAGGATCAGAATGGTCCATCTGGAAAGCCGCTATACAGCCGTGAGGTGATGCGTTTCAGCGCCATGAGCAACGGTGCCTTCTGGCGATTGTTGAAACACGCCGGCATTCAAGCACACCTGACCGGACTCGTGCAACGGGTCGATTCACAGGATGCGCGCCGCTTCCGGCGTGGACGGGACGGACGCCCGCATCGCGCACCGATCCGTTACCAGGTCTGCATGACCCCGCGCCTGACACGCGCTGACGCCACGGCGGTGCATCTGCGATTGAAAGCCTTGATCGAAAAACACAGTTCCACCACCAGCGCCTTACAGGAAATGCTGGCGGTCGAAGATGTCATGGAACTTCTTGATCCGATGGATGAGAAGTTATCCCATCCCCCATTGAGCACGGTAATGGATATGGTGAAGCTGGAAACAGGTCAAACCTTTTCACCAGAAATCGAGCGTCTGGCGCAGGAACTGCATCGCAGGATCATCAATTGCCTGGGTGACATCCACATCCCGCACTACTTCATCACGCAGACCATCCACCACTACAACCTGACGCCCGCGCAAGCCTGGCTGATCACGGTCGCACGCGATATGGCATTCATCAATACCCGCACCGGGGAGCGCCGGGATACGGTGACCTACAAGCGCGGATATCAGGAGATGGCGGAGTTGATCGGTTCCAACCGCTACAAGACTGTACAAGCCTGGCTCCATCTGCAATGGGCTTCGCAACAACGCGGGGGCAACCTCTCGCGCTTTCTGCAGGAAATCGAACTACCTGATTCAAAGACCTATGCCGACTTGCGCGTGGAGTCCATGCCGCGTGCTTTTCGGGTATTGCTGGACGAACC
>DIDP01000053.1 GCA_002418205.1 Anaerolineales bacterium UBA5797
CACCGCCTTCGGAATATGTGGGCAGTGTTCCGGCAGGTCCTGCGTCTGCTCCTTCGCCCTCCACGCCCATTGCCGGGAAGAAGACCAACCTGCTCCCTGTGATCGTCGGCGTTGGCGTATTGTTCTTCCTGTGCATCTGCGGAGCGATCCTCTGGTACATCGACGCGAATTATCTGTGGTGCACGTTCTTCCCGTTCCTTGGCGGTTGTTGATCGAACAGGATCTCCCCGCAAGATGCAAGGTCTTGCGGGGATTTTTTATTTAATGGTTGCCAAAGACTTCGCTCTTGGCTAGAATAGAGTTAATCATCGGAGAGCAATCATGGCGCAAAGATCAGGAACTTCACCGCGTTGGACTTCATCGACCAAATTGTTGGTCGGTTTTATCATTGTCGGGTTGGTTGCGTTCCTGATCTATCGTTTTTCAAGCCTCATCCCCCCGCTCCTGTTGATCTTCATTTTTGCATATCTCCTCCACCCCGTGACCGCCATGATCTCCCGCGGTTTGGGAATTTCATGGAAGGCTTCCGTCAATATCCTGTACCTCATCATCCTCGTGGTATTGATCGGTCTGTTGACCCTGGGCGGAGTGGGGCTGGTGGGACAGGTGCAAAGCCTGATCAAATCGGTCCAGGATATCGTCGCGAACCTGCCGACCTACGTGGATCAACTTTCCACCCGCGTATTCGAATTCGGCCCCTTCCGCTTCGACATGTCAACGCTCCAGCTGGACCTCAATACCATCAGCCAGCAACTGCTCTCCTTCCTGCAACCTCTGCTGGGCCGCACAGGGAATCTGGTGGGCGCCATCGCCGGGGGCGCGGCGGAGGTCTTCGGCTGGATGTTCTTCATCCTGATCGTGTCCTATTTTGTCATGATCGAGAGCAGTGGCTTGCAAAAAGACCTGCTCAAGATCGAGATCCCGGGCTATGAGGAGGACATGCGCAGGCTGGGGAGCGAGCTGAGTCACATCTGGAACGCCTTCCTGCGCGGGCAGATCATCATCTTCCTGCTTGCATTGACCATTTACTCGATCCTTCTGCCAGCCATGGGAGTGCGCTATGCGATCGGCATCGCGTTCTTGGCGGGACTGGCGAAATTCCTGCCGTACATCGGCCCCGCGATCACCTGGGTGGTGATGGCGCTGGTCACGTTCTTTCAGCCGGTGAAACCCCTGGACCTCCAGCCGCTGACCTACATGCTGATCGTGGTGATCACCACCTCCATTGTTGACTGGTTCATGGATAACTTCATCACGCCGCGCATCATGTCACGCGCGCTGAAGGTGCATCCCGCCGCGGTGCTGGTCGCCGCCATCATTGCCGCCAACCTGCTGGGGCTGATCGGTGTGATCATTGCCGCGCCCTTCCTGGCGACGTTTTTACTGTTCGGCAGATACGTCATGCGGAAACTGTTCGATCGCAATCCCTGGCCCGAAAAGGAACCCGAAGCGCTCCCGCCCAGCATTGCTGATCTGTTCAACAACTTCGTACAGTTCCTGCGGACCCGCCTTGGCAAAAGGGAATCAAAAACCATACCCGAAAAGGAGAAGAAGAATGAGCAACAACAACAATGATCCAAGAACGGAAACGATCGCCGAGACCGATAACTACCTCGCCTGGAAAGCCGAAGAACCCGACGGCGAGACGACCTATCACGTCGAGTTGAACAACGTCACCGTGCATTTCTTTGAAGAGGAATGGAAGGAATTCCTGCAACTGGCGCGCAACCTCGAATAAATGAAACTCAAAAACACCCTCACTGACGTGCGCGGCATCGAAGTTGGGCACGCGCAAAACAACGAAGCATTGACGGGCTGCACGGTCATCCTTTGCCGCAAAGGGGCTGTTGCCGGTGTGGATGTGCGTGGCGGCGCGCCCGGCACACGCGAAACAGACCTGCTGAACCCGATCAACCTTGTTGAAAAAGTCCACGCCATCGTCCTTTCGGGCGGCTCCGCCTTCGGTCTGGACGCGGCGTCCGGCGTCATGCAATATCTCGAAGAGAACAAGATCGGATTCAACACCGGCGCGGCAAAAGTTCCCATCGTTCCATCAGCCATACTCTTTGACCTGAACATCGGTCGCGCGGACGTTCGACCCGATTCCGCCATGGGATACCGCGCCTCAGCCTCGGCTTCGTCCGACGCGCCCGCGCAGGGCAACGTCGGCGCCGGGACCGGGGCATCCGTCGGAAAGATGTTCGGTACGGCGCTTGCCATGAAATCCGGCTTGGGGACCGCCAGCGTGAGCATCGGCAATGGAGTCGTCGTTGGCGCGCTGGTCGCGGTCAACGCCTTCGGTGATGTGATCGACCCGCAGACGGGGCAGATCATCGCCGGGCTGCGCTCCGGCAAAGTGGGTCCGCTGCGCGTGGGAGGCAGGGAACAATTTGCCGGCACGCTTGCCATGATGAAAAAATCCATCGGGCGCGGGGTCCTCGGCTTTGCCTCACGGGCGAATACGGTCATCGGTGTCATTGCCACGAATGCAAAGCTGACAAAGGCGCAGGCAACCAAGGTGGCGCAGATGGCGCAGGACGGCGTGGCGCGCACGATCAAGCCCGCCCATACCATGCTCGATGGCGATGTCATCTTTGCCATGTCCAGCGGCAGCCGAAAAGCGGACGTTTCGATCCTCGGCGCTTATGCCGCAGAGGCCATGGCGCAGGCGATCATCAACGCAGTGAAAATGTCGGCGCCGTCCGGCGGGCTGCCGGGGCTGCAACAATAGATCATGAAAAAAACGGTCGGCGCATTGAGGGATGAATATCCTCATCTTTACCCCGCATTGATCAGCGGGTTGACAGGCTTGGCTACTGCCTGTTTCATTGCCCTATCCTTTTATCGCAGCGATCTGAAGACCGTCATCGATTGGACCGCCACGCTTTCACTCCTGACGCTCGGCGCAGGCTACATCTACTTCTTTTTCCTCCCAACTGCCTGGGGCAAATTCAAGGAAGCGTCACAGCCTGTCAAACGGTGGGCATTGTTTCTAACCGCGGCATCCGCGCTGTCCTTTTCCTTCAGCTTCGGGGCTCTTTCGCTGATCCCATGTCTCGCCGTCAATTTCATATTGATCTCCCCCGCGCTTTCTCCGCTCCATCAGTTGATGAGTCAAAAACAGACCTCTTCATTGCCTTTCGCATGGATCCTTGGAGGCACAGCCTCCTTCTTCGCCACCGGCTTCTTTCAAAACTTTTTCCCTTCCGGCTGGGAATTCGTCCTGATCGTCATCCTCCTGAACGGCATGGCAGCAGCAGCGTTTACGATCATCATCGAAAAAATCAGAACCTCATTCCAGGACAAACCGGCGCAAAAGATCGTCCCTCTATCGGTCATGACCCTCGGTTTCCTGTTTTTTATCCTCACCATTCGACTACTCCTTCGGTACCCGACCCTTTTTTCATCCAGCATCCTGCTCCCCGCCTCTCATCTGATCCCCGCATTTTTTGGCTTGACCTTTTTATCTCCAGCCGCGACGGCCCTCCTCCTCCACAGACTGGATTCAGCAGGCTGGCAGATGTCCCCGATCGTGCACTGGATAAAACGCCACCTCCCCGGACTGCTGCTTGCCTCAGCCATATCAGCCTCCACCTACCTCCTGGCGACCGTCTTCGTCAAAACCGATTTTTCCATCGCCGATAATTATTTCGATACCGACTCCCCCATCTGGGTCAACTTCCTCACCGCGGATTCAACTGAGGTGGTCTCCATGCGCGCCGTCCACCCGTATGTGTTGATGCTCCTGCGTCCGCCTGTCTGGTTGTTATCCCTGCTGCTCAACGGGAATAAATTCCATGCGGCGTTGCTGCTCAACGCATTCGTCGGAGGCGTGTGCATTTTTCTAACCTGGCTGTTCTTCAAACAACGGACGAAAAATACCACCTATGCCCTCCTGATCGCGCTATTGCTCGGGCTTTCGAATTCGCACCTGCTCTTAAGCACGTTCCTTGAATCCTATATTTTCTCCGCGGCGGCCCTGATCACATCCGTTCTGCTTTTGCAGGATGAAAACGTGAAGTTGTCTCGCATTGTCCCGGTGGGACTGGTCACTTTTGGAATCACGATAACGAACTTCATCCAGACCGGCATTACATTCCTGCTTACACAGTGGGATCTCAAAAGAACCTTCAAATATGGTTTCATCACCCTCGCCCTGGCAACCATGCTGACCTTTGCACAAACCCAGATCCAGCCGAACAGCCGGGCTTTCTACGTGCCAGCCAATCTGATCAGTGAAACTCCCTTCGCGCGCGATACGATCGGGGCATCGTTCTCAAAAACCGTCAGCCTGGCAAACGTCCTGGCCCGCACCTTCATACTTTCCAGCGTGGTCACCCCGCGCCCGTTCATTACAACCGAGGAGGGCGGTTGTGCATATCCCTGCTTTTACACCATCCGCATCTTTCGCGGAGAATATCAGTATGCATCCTACATCGGCTTTGGGAGCTGGCTGGCACGCTCGTGGTTCGTGCTTTTGGTCATTGCGGGGCTGCTCTTCGCATGGAGTCTGATGCGTTCCTCGAGGAAGACTGCCCTGCAGGCTGCGCTCGTCCTGAACCTGTTATTCAACTTTGTGCTGCACATGAACTATGGCGACGATCCCATGCTGTATTCCCCCAACTGGACCTATGCCCTGGTCTTCTTCTTCGGACTCTCCTTTGAAAGACTGGCTGACAGGAAGTGGTCCCAAGCCATCCTGCTGATCTTCCTGACCGCCCTCCTTTTCAATAATTTTGATCTGTTCCACAAAATGCTGGATACCATCCTGCCTGTATTTGGATGACAGGGCTACGGATTTGTATTACACGGGTTGTTCACCGTGTCGGAAAAATATAATCCCTCCCGCCCGTCATCGCTCACGAGCACGAACCAGGCTTTTTGGGGAATGTCCCTGTCGCGATAGACGATCACGTCCGAAGCATGCGGAAGGAAAGCGGTCACTTCATTGCGCTCGAGGAGAACGACGCCGTAATAATCACCGGTCATATAGAATAAAAGACGCGGCTGTTCGGAGGGTTTGTAGCCGAACTTGTCGGTATATTCCCCTTCGCCGGATTCATAGTAACGGGGGGATAATGCCCGTCCGCGCGCGGCGGTGAGGCCGTTATTTGAAATTACTTCTGCAATACATGCCGGATCAACACCAGAGTTCCTAAACGCGGTTGAAGATGTAAACTCGTCGAACAATTGCTCCTGAGTCAACGGTGGGTATTTTTTCGGGAAGACCTTTTCGCTCAACGGAACGGAAACGCCGATAAAAAGGAAGAACGCGCCGGCGAGCAGGTAATGCGTCCATGGGCGGGGTTTGGATTCGGCTGAGGGTTGGACAAGGCCCTTTTGACGGGAGCCCACCCAGGTCAGGACGGATGCGCGCGTGGTTTCCATCAAAAATAAAAAGGCGCTGATCAAGACGAACATCCCGATCATGTAATACATGTAAACGGACCAGTCCATCGCCACCAGGAATCTTTGACCGCCCAGCAGCGCAAGCGATGTCCAGAAATTGTAGACGAGATTGATGAACAGGGGCAGCAACCCCAACAGACCAAGCCGCTTCCAGGCGGCGGCAAGACCAAGACCAAGCAGGAACAGATAGAACACCAGCAGCAGGGTTTGGGATGGCGTGGGCCTGCCCTGCCATTCCTCCCAGAACGCGCGGTCCGGCTGAAAGAGTTCACCGATGTTTGTCAGATCGTTCCGCAAGGGGAGCAGCAGGACGTTGTCGACGCAATTATTGAGGAAGCGATTGATAACCACCCGCACCGCCTCGCGCGGATTTTGGGTCACCGCATCCTTAAAAATACCGATCAACCGGTCGTTGTATTCGATATTGGTTTCCCCGGGGCGGCGGATGGCATCCGCTTCGACACCGTTCATCCTGCTGTAGCGTTGCGCCAGATTGATCGTCTGTGTGAACGGACTGTCGAAGATCAACTGACCGGTGTTTTTCCAGTTGCGCCACAACCACGGAGAAATGACCAATACGACCGCAACGGTCATCAACAAGGCGCCGCGCAGGATGGGGTACATCCTTTTACGATCCGCCAGATATGCGATCACCAGGAGAACAGGCAGCGCAACCACTGCCTGCGTTCGGATCATGATCCCGATGCCCAACACACCGCCCGCCACAAACGCCAGATGGTTCGGATGGTTTGCCCGTACCCAACGAACGGCAAGGAAGGTGAAGAGCACGAGGAAGATCGCAACCGGGACCTCGGAAAGATACAACTTTGAATAACTCAGGGCGTTCGTAAATGGCGCGGCAATGTTGGATGTGTATTCGCGCAAGCCAGCCAGCAGTGCAATTGCAATGCCCACCGGGCGGCCATACATTTCCCTGCCGACCCAATACAAGGCGACCGGGAAAAAGGCGAGAAAGACCAACTGGGCATTGATGACGCTCGTGTAATCCTGTCCGGCGATGAGATGCAGGAAGGCGAGAAAGACGATATATAACGGACGAGGCGGGATCTCATTTCCCTTCAAGCCGTTCCCGATCAAAAGCGACTGGGCAAACTCATCATAGACCTGCCCGTCGGTGAACGGATAAATTTCATAGTTCGGCGCGCGCGGCGCCAGGGCGGTGAAACCCGGGTTGACAGGCTGGCTGATCCAAAAGAGCAATATCCCCAGCCAGAGCGCAATCGAGATCCAAAGATCGGGATGTTTGATGCTGTTCAGGTTGATCCTGACTTCGAGGAGCAAGACCAAAACGCATGTCACACAGGCAAGGAGGATCTGCCATTCCAGCAACGGGACGCCGGGCAGGCTCCACTCCCCCGTTTTGTCCGGGACAATTCCCAACCCGGTAGCGGCAATCAGGATCGCCAGCGCGCCGAGAATCGACCATACGATTGCCGCGCGTCGAAGCAGGTCCCTGCCTGAATCTTTCATCGGTTGGAACGATTGCCATCTGCGATAAACCATCCAGCCAATGAACTCCAGCGCAACGAGCGAAGCCAGATTGAGCAATGGAGCCAGACGCGTGGCATAGGCTACATAGCTGAAAATGGCGCGATGCTGCGAAAGCCCCCACAAGACCGCCAGCGTTGCCTGCCCTGCCAAAAGAATGACCAGAGAAGCGATCAGCAGCACATCCCCCGCGCTCGATGTAAAGATCGAATCCAGCCTTTCCTTCAACTTGGCATTCCGTTTTGAGATAAACGCGAGTGTGGAAGTGGCAAGAATCCATGCAAATAAAAATACAATGCCAGCCAGTCGAAAAACTGAGTACCCAAACAGAATCCCCCCTTCGGCATCGGAGGGCAGGGTCGCAAACTGCCAAAAGAAAAACGCCCCCTGTATAGCCCAGAGGAAAAATAGTACAGACCAGGAAATTCTCGAGGATCGACGAACGCTTTGGGAGGTCATATGGCGATAATTATAAAACATGAGAACCTTACACGATCGGTCCCGGGGGATCCGATTCACATTCGTTTGCGTATGCAACATCCCACCGCTATATGGACAGAAAAGTTGTTTTGCTGATAAACTGGCGACAAAGGCGGCACCTGAAATCCTTTTACGGAGACAGAAACAGCAACCCCGCAGACAATCCCTCCCAAATGAAAAGGTTAGAACAAGAGGCATCAAGCATGGAACAACGTTCGAAGTTATCCATTCTGTTAATCGCCGGGTGTACAGGCATCCTGAGTGCTTACGGAATTTCCACAACCCTTTATCGAAATGAACTCCAATCGACACTGGAATGGGGTATCACCATCTCCCTGCTGGCGCTCGGGTTTGGTGCAGTTTCTGCCATGCTGCTCCCGGGCGCCTGGAAAAACTACAGCGCGGCATCCAAGCCAGCAAGGCTTTGGGGAATGGTCCTGGCGATTACAGCCGGGATATTTTTTGGCATAAACACCCGCATGGTTTTCCTGATCCCGTTTATTTTCATCGGGTTGATTCTGACAGCGCCAACGTTATCATCACTGCAACAAATCCTGGAGGAAAAACGCATCCTGCGTTCCATCATTGCCTGGATGTTTGGCGGACTGGGGTCATTCTTTGCGCTGGGCTTTTTCAAGAACTTCCATCCCTCCTTCCTGGAATTTCTTTTTATCACCCCGGTCTTGAATCTCTTTCTTTTCCTGATGATCGAATCCGTGATTGAACAGGTCATAAAGTCACTGAGAGGCAAACCGCTGGAAAAACTCATCCCCAGCGCCAGTCTGATGCTCGGGTTTCTATTGATCCTCCTGACATTGCGCCTTCTGGTTCAATATCCGACGATATTTTCGCCCGGCTTCTTTTTACCCGTCCCGGATCTCGTCCCCGCATTTATCGGCATGACGATCCTTTCCCAAGGCTGGGCGATGCTGCTCCTCCTGAAACTGGATGCTTTGAACTGGAAAACGTCCCCCCTCATCATCTGGATAAACCGCAACCTGCCCGGACTTTTGCTTGCCTCCGCCATATCGGTTTCCGCCTACCTTTTGGCAACGGCGCTGGTCTCATACAACCTTGATTTCATGGACATTTATTTTCAATCTGACAGCCCATTCTGGCTGAACTTCCTTACCATCGAGGCGGATCAAATCATAGTCATGCGGGCTGTTCATCCGTTCGTATTATTGCTTTTGCGTCCACCCGTCTGGTTGATCTCGCTCATCCTACAAGGGGATAAGTATCACGCTGCGATTCTGCTCAACTCGGCTTTTGGCGGGGTATGTGTCTTTCTGGCATGGCTGTTCTTCAAACAAAGGACCGGGAAAACGACCTACGCATTATTGATCGCTGCATTGCTCGGTATTTCAACCTCGCACCTGTTCCTGAGCGCCTTCCTTGAGTCCTATATTTTCTCCGCTGCTGCATTGATCACGTTCGTCATCCTGAGCCAGTCCAAAGGCAGCAGGTTCCCGCAAATCGTCTCAGCCGGTCTGGTCACCTTTGGAATTACGATCACCAATTTCATCCAAACCTGTGTCATTCTTCTCCTGACCCGCTGGAATATAAAAACAATCTTCAAATACGTGATGGTCGTGCTGGCGATCGCAGTTGTACTGGCTTTTGCCCAGAACATCTTCTACCCTACAAGCGCCCCATTCTACATAACAAAAAATCTTAAAGGCGAGGATGTCTTCAGGTACGACTACCTTGATCTGGGACCCGATCTGGCCTACAGTGTCTTCACCAGCAGGGTGAACGTCATAGCGAGAGGCATTACCCTCTTCAGCATCGTGGCGCCGCGTCCGCTCATCCATACCGACGAGGTGAAATGTCTGATCCCCTGCCTCAGGACCATGAGATATTTTCGCGGAGCCTTCCGGTACGCCTCATACATCGGGTTCGGAAGTTTCCTGGCGCGAACCTGGTTTTTGGGGTTGATCCTCGCCGGCGTCATCTTCGCATGGAGATTTTTCAAGTCTCCGAGGCAGGCGGCTCTGCAAACCGCCCTGCTCATCAACATCATTTTCAATTTTGTACTCCATGTTAATTATGGCGAAGACCCGCTCCTCTACTCCCCCGATTGGACATATGCCCTCGTCTTTTTCTTCGGGATCTCGTTCGAGAACCTTGCAGATAAAAAGTGGTTTCAGATCATTCTCATCATTTTTATCGCTGCCATCACATTCAACAATATCGAATTCTTCGGCAAGCTTCTGGAGACCATTCTGCCCTATCGCTAAACAGGGCGTTTAAATCAAAAGTGAGGATGGTTATGAGACCATCCTCACTTTTATATTTAATGCGATTACCTTCTGCCCTTCAATTCATCCTTGAGGATCAGGGTCATGATCACGCTTACGATGCTGACCACCAGTCCGCCCAGGAAGGCGTTCCACCAGACCGGGTCGGAGATGATCAAGCCGAAGCCGAAAGATTGACCGATGACGCTCGTCAGCCAGAACAGGAAGGTGTTGATGACCAGCGTGAACAAGCCAAGCGTCAGGATGATGAGCGGGCAGGTCAGGAACTTGAGCAGCGGGCGGAACAGGGCGTTGACCAGACCAAAGATGAGTGCCAGCCACAGGATCGAAACCAGGTTATCGCGCAGGTCGAGCCCCGGCACGATCAACACCGCCATGTACAAAGCGATCGCATTGATCGCAAGTCTAAGAATGAATTTTGTCATTGTATCTCCTCTTCATTTTTACTTTACTTTATACTACGAAAAGGGACGGGATTGGTTGCGCCTCACGCCCGCATCCACAACAGGGTGCGGCGGTCCTGAAACCCCGCCGCGGTGAAGGCTTCCGTCATTTCACCGGCGGGATATTCGAGCGAAAGCATGGATTGATTGGAAAGGACGCGCCGGGCGTGCATCAACAATTGCATCAACGCCTCAGGTCCGGACCTTGGACCGGACGCGACATACAACGGCTCTGACCTGCCTCCCTGCGGGACCCAGGCAAGCGTGGCAAGCAACCGGTCTCCGCGGACTGCCGCCCATTGTTTGATGTGCATATCCACGAAGAGCAGGTAGAACCAGTTGGCAAGCCCGGGTCGGAGGGCGTTGAAGTTGAATGAACGGTACCAGCTCAAAGCGTCGGGGTGGAGGCGGCGAAGCCAGTCCTGTTGAAAAGACCAAAAGCGCGGATGGCGCGCGACGATCTGCATCTCGGTTTGGGGGATCTGAATGAACGCGTCGGGTCTCGCCACCCAGGTGGTGCGGCGGGCGATCTCCTGAAAACCGAGGTCGGCATAGAGCTTGATCGCGCCGGGGTTGTCATCACGGACGTGAAGCCAGAGGGCGGTCGCTTTCTTATCGCGACCGTATTGCATGGCGCGCCGGGTCAAGAGACGGGCGATCCCGCGCCGCCTGTAATCAGGATGCACGGCGATGTTGGCGAGCAGGTAGATGCGTTTGCCCTTGTCGCGAAACGGGATCAGGCTGGCGTTCCCGACGATGCGCCCATCCTGCTCCCAGACGTAACCGGTCAACGGCAGGGACGCAGTCTCCGTCATGTGTGAAGCCCAGTTCAGAAAACCGTCATCGCGGCTGGCGCGGCGCATATCGGCGATGTATCGTTGACCATCGTTATCCATTGTGTTGGCAAAACACAGTTCGATCAGATCGGCAACCGCCGACAAATCGCGGAACATATTGAGCGCCCGCAGGTGCGGATGCTTCTCCGTTTTGACGGGGATGCTGATGGAACTCATGTTGCGAATTATAGCCGCATTTTTTATGGCGGCATCCGGGAATGTCGCCTGTCATGCGACTGTCACTCACCTCTTTACATAAGGTAGAATAACGCCATGAGTCTTCCAGAACCCATCCCGCCTTCGCGCCGCGCCCTGTTGATCCACCTGTTCAGGCGGATCGTCAAGCCGGTGACGCGTGAACGCCGCGCAGAAGTGCAAATCCAATTGCGCGATTCGTCCGATCCCGATTTCGATTTCTTTTTGCTGGTCGTCCTGTCGAGCGTCATCGCGACCCTCGGACTGCTGACCGACTCGCCTGCCGTCATCATCGGCGCCATGCTGGTCGCGCCGCTCATGTCGCCGATCATCGGGCTGGGACTCGCCTCCCTGACCGGCGATGCAACCCTCTTTCGCAATGCGGGGATTGCCCTGGCGCGCGGCGCGATCAGTTCCATTGTGATCGCCACGTTTCTCACGTATGCCAATCGCCTGTTGCCCTTCCTGCCCCTGCAGGAACTCCCCGCCGAGGTTTTGGCGCGCACCCATCCCAGCCCCATCGATCTGACCATTGCGCTGGCTGGAGGCATGGCAGCCGCGTTCGCACTGGCGATGCCCTCGATCTCCGCGGCGCTGCCGGGCGTCGCGATTGCCACAGCCCTCATGCCACCGTTGTGCACCGTTGGCATCGGCATCGCCATGGGTCGCTGGGACCTGGCAGGCGGCGCGCTCCTGCTGTTCATCACCAACGCAGTGACCATCGCCTTTGCCGCCATGCTGGTCTTCTCCGCGCTCGGGTTTACGGTGAGGCGCGAAGACGGTCACATTGTCCCGCGGGCGCTGACCGTAGCCGCCTTCTCCACGCTCATTCTGTTCATCCCGCTCACCTGGATCAGTGTGCGCTTTTTCCATCAGGCAACCGAGAATCGCTTGATCGAAGATGCGATTCAAGCCGAAATCGCGCCCTTCGATGCCGATCTTGCCAACATCGATATCACCCGGCTGGACAACACGATCCACATCACACTGACCATCCGCACCTCCGAACCGTTCCGTTATCAGGATGTCATTAAAATGCAGGAGGCGATCGCCCTGCGACTCCAAAAGCCGGTTGCCCTTGTGGTGAACCAGATCTTCGCCGCGCGACTGGATCCATTGATCCCACCGACCCTGACCATCACGCCCACGTTCACCACCACGCCGACGCCTGTCACCCTTACACCGACTCCGTCCTACACCCCAACCTCCACGCCCACCATCACACCCAGCAGGACTCCCGTGCCGCCAACCCCCACCGCGACGCCATCCATGGCGCGCGTCACGAACACGAACGGACGCAGCCTCGACCTCGTTCAATCCCCGGGCGGACCCTCCATCGGCAAACTCCGCAACGGCGATTACATCACTGTACTCTACGGCAATGAAGTGCTGGACGGACTCGTCTGGCTGCAAGTGATGGACAAGGACGGGCGCATCGGCTGGATTCCGCAGATCAATCTCTCGGTTGTGACGCTGACTCCGACGGTCACAGCGACGCCGTGAGGGGATGAGTTCGGGTATATAATGCCGGATGGAAGGTTATTACGCAGCCCAGAGGCTGTAAAGGAATTGTCTTCGACAATAAAGCGAGAAGTCTGGAGTTTGTAATGGAAATGAAAAGCAAATTCCCTTTCGTACTTCAATTGGCAGCACTGAGCATTCTGTTTGGACTTCTGTTTCTGTTGATCGCTCTGACCCTTTCCTGGAATCAACTCTCCTGGATTGAGCTGTTTTCGAATCTCTTTCTCACGAGTCTCTTCTCCCTTGCCCTGCTTCTCGGCTTGATGCTCTTTGGTTCAGGGATCATTCGGCAACATGGACATATCGGGAATCACGTTGCACCATTCAAGTTGGATGGTTCGCAGGTCGACAAGCTCGCGCTCTGGCTGTCCACTGTCATAACGTTCTTCGCAAACATGATACTTGCCGTGATGTTTATGAATTGATTTGGACAAGGATTTGAACATCAATCATGAAAGGCACAACTTCTTTTCCGCAACCGGCGTTTTGTCATTTCACGCCAGCCACCGACAAACAGCAGTGTTAACCCCAAGTCCTAGGATCTGAATATCCGTTGGAAAACCTCATTTGATCATCCCACAACAGTTTTGGACGGTCTCGTTGGCTGGCTAAGAATTTGTGCAAAAAGGCAACGAAAACAATGTACATTCATCACGTTGCAATAGCTCTGTTTATATCAGTTCTTTCTTCATGTGCATCGGTTACACAAGCACCGCTCACCGTTCAAACATTTCAACCTGCGTTTAACTCAACATTGACCGAACAGCCTGCTTCCTCTACTTCTGAGTCGGAAAAGATACCATCTGCTACATCGACAATCAGTCCAAATGCAGGAACACCCATGCCTGATTGGAAAGGCGTCCCCGTAATGCCTGGGGCGCTCAAAGGAGAGACAAAAGCATTTGGCTATATGTATTGGGTCAATGCAACTGTCAAAGAAGTCGAAACGTATTATTTGGAACAAATGGATTTGGCTGGTTGGCCTCTAGTAAAGGAAACCGCTGTGCTCAGTTGGTACGGGCGTGGTACGCTTATGCAATTCAAACGAGAATACAGCAACGAATTCATTGACATTATACTGGTGGTCGATACTGATGATAACTCTATGATGGTTGCCATAAAGAAGTATATATACAATCCTTAGCTGATATACAAGTTTCGGCATTCGGGCTTTGAGTCCCAAGAACGCCAACCACCAGCTAACCTCAGTATCAACCCCAAAGGGGCGCTTCGCAGGGACACGTAGTTCCTCCTCCCAAATTCCAACACTTCTCTTACGCCGCGTTGATAAAGCGCAGGTGTGATTTTGTTATAAT
>DIDP01000017.1:0-4349 GCA_002418205.1 Anaerolineales bacterium UBA5797
ATCATGCGATACTTTTCAGCCAGGTCGAACGAAAGCCCCATCAGGTCGATCGCTTCCTGCACCGAAGAGGGCGCAAGGACGATGCGTGGATAATCCCCATGCCCGCCCCCGTGGACTGCCTGGTTATAGTCGCTTTGAGCGGGGGCGATATTGCCCAGCCCGGGTCCGCCGCGCATCACATTCACCAGCACCGCCGGGACCTCCGTCCCCGCGATGTACGACAGCCCCTCCATCATCAGGCTCACGCCCGGGCTTGAGGAGGTGGACATCACGCGCGCGCCCGTGCATGCCGCGCCGTAGACCATGTTGATCGCGCCGAGTTCAGACTCAGCCTGCACGAAGGCGCGTCCCAGTTGGGGCATGCGCCGCGAGAGGTATTCGAGTATCTCGGTCTGCGGCGTGATGGGATAGCCGAAGTACGCCTGCAATCCCGCCCGCACCGCCGCCTCCGCGATGGCTTCATTGCCTTTCCATAGTTCTTTGGGCATTTGTTTCTCCGTAAAAAATATATAAGGGCGTAGTATTACTCTACGCCCCTACAGTTGTGGGAACCGCTTTCGTGATTTCGCGATACACGGTGATCGCCGCGTCGGGGCAGACCAGGGCACAGATGGCGCACCCTGTGCAGCCATCCTTGAAAGTGTGTGCGGGGTGGTAGCCCTTGGGGGTGAGCCGTGTCATGTCCAGTTCCATCACCTCCTGTGGACATGCACTGATGCAGAGTTCGCATCCTTTGCAGTAGGTATCGCTGACTTCGATCCAACCTTTGGCAGGCATTGGCACTCCTTATATGATTTGCTGAGAAGTTTGACATTAATTAGCGGAATATTCCGCCATCCTGATTATGGCTTTAGATGACCTTTGGGAGTAGTGTCAGGCGTCACACTACTGAGCGTACATTTATCATCCCTTTGTAAATGGTAGAATCGACCCATACACATACTGGAGGATGAAATGACAGACGTTGTCATCGTGGATGCCATCCGCACACCGGTTGGCGCTTTGGGTGGGAGTCTCGCCTCGGTTCGACCCGACGATATGGCTGCCCTCGTTATAAGGGAAGTAATCCAACGCAATCAGCTTGACCCCGCGCTCATCGAGGAAGTTTTCTTCGGGTGCGCGAATCAAGCCGGGGAGGATAACCGTAATGTGGCGCGCATGGCGGCATTGCTCGCCGGTCTGCCGGTTGAAGTTGCCGGTGTGACTGTGAACCGCCTGTGCGCCTCAGGCTTGAACGCCGTCAATCAGGCGGCGCGCGCGATCAAAGCCGGGGAGGGGGACGTGTACATTGCAGGCGGAGTCGAATCCATGAGTCGCGCGCCGTACTCGCTCCCCAAGGCAGAGACGGCGTTCTCGTTCGGCAACCTGACCGCCTACGACACCGCGCTCGGCTGGCGTTACCCGAACCCTGTGATGAAGGAAAAACACGGGACCGACTCAATGGGCGAGACTGCAGAGAACATTGCAAGGGAGCGTCCGCACATCACGCGCGAGAAACAGGATGAGTTCGCATTACGTTCGCATCAACGCGCCATTGCCGCGACCGATTCGGGCAGATTCAAGGAAGAGATGATTCCCGTTACCATCCCGCAGAAAAAAGGCGACCCCAGAATCGTGGACACGGATGAACGTCCGCGCCGTGACACTTCATTGGAGTCTCTGGCAAAGCTCAAACCAGCATTTGCCAAAGAGGGCGGAACTGTCACGGCTGGGAATTCGTCTGGGTTGAATGATGGCGCGGCGGCGCTGCTGGTGATGAGCGATGAAAAAGCGAAGTCGCTCGGGCTGAAGCCGTTGGTTCGGGTCGTTGCATCAGCCTCCGCCGGAGTCCCGCCGCGTGTGATGGGATTGGGTCCCGTGCCCGCCACGAGGAAAGCCTTGCAGCGCGCGGGCTTGCAAATGAAGGATATCGGATTGGTCGAACTCAATGAAGCCTTCGCAGTGCAGTCGCTGGCTGTGATGGAGGATTTGGAACTTGATCCGGAGATCGTCAACGTGAACGGCGGCGCGATCGCCATCGGGCATCCGCTGGGATGTTCGGGCGCGCGGCTGATGACGACGCTCATCCACGAAATGCGACTGCGCGGCAATGTCAAATACGGACTCGCCACTTTGTGTGTTGGTGTTGGTCAGGGAGAAGCAACCGTTGTAGAGTATCCTGGATAATACCAGCTTGTGGAACACTTAAGGAGTCTGTATCGTTAAATTAATTCAAGGAGAAGAATTATGCGATACAGGCTTTTGACTCTACTTTTAATAACCACTATTCTTTCAGCTTGTTCATATGATGTGCACGTCATTACACCTGAAACCCCGACTGATTCTGTAGACTCGGTTGCCCAGACGGTTACGACGACTCCTGTGATTAAAATTGAACCTTCCACTGAAACACCGATTCCACCTCCAACCTCCACATTTACTCCTGAAGTGTCACCCCCTCTGCCGAGGAGCGGAGGTACTTCACCGATCCATTTCGCACCTGATGGAACTTATGTAGATGTCATTGACAGCATTGCGGGAGGCTCAAGCAAAACCTATTCAGTAGATGCCTCAAAGGGACAGGTCATGTCGATATCGGTTAAACAAAGGCTGGAGGAAGATTGGGCTTACGTTCCGATACAGGTCACAGGTCAGGATGGAACGGTTTTATGTCCAGTCAAAATAAATACAGAATGCACCTTTTGGCGCGGAATACTTCCATCCACACAGGAGTATCTGGTCAAGTTGTCACCAATAAATGACATCACAGATTTTACGATGCGCGTGGCGATTAACCCGCCTGGTATGGCAACGCAAAACTTCCTGTTTGAAGATAAATATCGACAGGCTTCTTTTACTTACAAGGACGAGTTCGCGCCCGTTCGATTCCCCGGCCCTGAAATCTCCAAAACTCAACCTGAACTTTCTTTGGAGTTTATCGATACAGCCTCTTATGTTAATACCAATCTGATCGAAGCCTACTTTTTATTTGGCTCATCCAGGGATGCCAGCGTAGTGCAAAGTTGTACCGAACCGATTTCCTTTGGCGGAACTGAGAACATTGTCGGCGATGTGATGATACATGGTGTGAAGTTCACCAAAAGCGAGGGCGGAGGCGTGGGAGCGGGGAACATTTATCAGCAAACTTATTATCGCACCGCGTATCAGGGCGCTTGTTATGAAGTGACCTTCTTCGTTCATTATGCCAATATTGGCAACTATGCACCTGATTCCGGTATAAGGGAATTCGATCAGGCGGCGTTGACCCAAGGATTCGAATCCATTCTTTCTTCTCTTATAATCCAATAAAGATTTGAGGATAGAATAAAGAGGACAAAAACGAAAGGATGGAATAGTGACCAAGTTAAGAACACCCATGCTGCTCATGGGAATTTTCCTTATCATTTCAGCCTGCACTACACCTGCTGTCCCTGCAACTCAAACGGTCGAAGATACTCCGACTCTCGCTCCCTACCCGAATGACACACCTTCTCCTCCACAGATCAACGCGCCGGTCGTTGAGACTCCGTCCTTGGTATCGATTCAATTTATCAACTCACTCGAAGGCTGGGGCGTGACCGAGACCCGGATCGTGCGCACGAACGACAGCGGATTCACCTGGTACAACGTCACACCGCCGGGCATCACCGAGACCGGCTACAACGTTGACCTGTACGCCATCGATCCATCGAATGCCTGGCTGCAAATCCCGGATGTGGCGAATTATCCCAACGCCGGAAATTTATATCGCACCACCGATGGCGGTCTCACCTGGACCTCGAACAGTGTGCCGTTCAGCCGCGGGCACATTGCGTTCCTCGATGCGAACAACGGCTGGGTGCTGGCGGATCTGGGTGTGGGCGCGGGCTCGAACGCGGTCGCGGTCTATCAGACGACCGATGGCGGCGTAAACTGGACTCAGAAATATATCAACGATCCCAACAACGCCAACGCCGGTGATTCGCTCCCGCTTGGCGGACTCAAGTATGGGCTTGCGCCGGTGGACATGCAAACCGCCTTTGTGTATGGCGTGGTCTATGCACCCGGCACGATCTATCTTTTCCGCACCGACGATGGCGGCGCAACCTGGGCGCAAGTCGCGGCGCCGCTGCCCCCCAACGCGGAGAATGCGGAGCTATCGGTCGAACAGCTTGAGTTCGTCTCGCCCGGCAATGGGTTTCTCGCTGTTCGCCTGACCTCGGACACCATTCAACTTGCGATCTACGTTACGAACGACGCGGGCAATACCTGGACTCTCACGCCCACCCTGATCCCCGATGGCGGGTCTGCGGATTTTCTGTCGGTGAATGACGCGGTCGTTTATAACGGTCAGCAGTTCTACGTCACGCGCGACGCGGCGCGCACGTGGA
>DIDP01000017.1:4412-80648 GCA_002418205.1 Anaerolineales bacterium UBA5797
TCCACCGGCTGGGTGCTCACGTACGACCCGACCAGCCAGCGTTCGCTGTATCGGTCTGTTGATGGAGGCACCACTTGGTTCCCCGTCGTCCCCTGATCTGGATCCTGGCCACCTGTCTGGTCCTGACCTCGTGCCGGAGTTTCGATTCAGCCTCCCCGACGCCTGAACCCGTTAGCGCGACCCTTCCCGCGCCTGAGCCTTCGCCCGTTCCCAAAACGTCCACGCCCGCGCCGGAGTATGTCGCAAAACTCCGCAACGCGGACTATCAACTCGGTCTGTCGGATTCCCTGCAAACGGTGAAGTTGACCGATGGCAGGTTCGAGCAGGGCGCGCCCGGCGGTACGGATTACATCTCCGTAGCGATGACCGATTTCATCGCCCGGGGTTCGTTCGATGGCAGCGGGGACGAGGAATATGCGGCGCTGGTTTCGGAGAATTACGGGGGCACGGGTTCGTTCATGTTCCTGGTCGTGTATGTGGATGTGAATGGAACGCCGAGGTTCATGACCTCCCGGATCGTGGATGACCGCCCGCAGATCAACGAACTGTCCGCGCCCGCGGCAAACGAGATCTTTTTGGATGCGGTGATCCACAGCTCACAGGACCCGATGTGCTGTCCCACCCTGCGGACGACGCGCCATTATCGCGTCGATGGACTCGGCTCGTTGATCATGACCGATTACACCACGTTCACGCCTGCCGAAGAGCCGCGCACGATCAACATCCAGTCGCCAGCCAATCATGCGGAAGTGTTCAGGTCAGTGCTGATCAGGGGTGAGGTCGCCATCGCGCCGTTCGAGAACAACCTTGTGTACCGCATCTTCGATGTCGGCGGTGTGGAACTGGCGGTCGGTTCGATCACGGTGACCGCCTCCGAGCCGGGCGGACCGGGGACGTTCGACCAGACCATCTCGCTGGGAAATATTTTGTCGGGCGCCGCGATCCGGATCGAAGTGCAGGATGTCAATGCCGAAGACGGTTCGTTGTTCGCGATGGATTCTGTTGATTTGGTTGTAAAATAATAAATGCATTCGCGCTGAGCGGAACATGGTATAGTCGAAGCGCGTTCGACCGCGCTTTAGTCCGCTCGACGCGAACCTCAAATTTTATCGGAGGAGAGACCATGCCTAATACAATCCGAGATTGGATGTCCAGCCCTGTTGTTGTCGTCGACCCTGATTCGAGCGTCTCGCACGCGTTGACGCTCATGCGCCGCCGCAAGATCCACAGTGTTGTGGTGGATATATCCGAGAAGAACCCCGCTTATGGGATCGTGACCACAACCGACATCCGCGACAAGATCGTGGCGGAGGACCGCAACCCGGCGGAGACGACGGTGCGCGAGATCATGTCCGGTCCCATCGTCACTGCAAGACCGGAATGGACCTTGAAGGAATGTTCGAAGGTGATGCAGGAGCGTCACATCCATCACCTGCCCGTGGCGGATGAAAGCGGGATGCTCGTGGGGCTGATCTCAGCGACGGATATTTTCATGGCGGTCGAAGAGACCGGCTGGACGGAAGACAAGAAATAGGAAAATGAACAATGACGGGAGCGATCCCGTCATTTTGTTTAATGCTTTCTCTTTTGGAACATCCACATGAAAATCCCTGCCAGCAATGCAAGACCCGAAACGAACCAGATCACAGGTGATCGATTGTCCCCCGGCATTTGTGGATCATGAATTGGCGTGGATGTGGGAGCGGCGTCGAGCGTTGGCGTGGCAATGACCTCATCGAGCGGGCGATGATTCATCTTGAAGATGAACGCCGCGATGAGTTGATACTCTTCGTCTTCAAGAAAACCCGGATCCTGCGGCGGGTGGGTGGCTTTCAGGAATTCGACCAGGTCCTCCTGTGAGTGGAAGCGGATCAACTGATCCTCCCGCACAACCGCCGGGACGATCGTGGGGACGGGGAAACTATCCTCGATGGATTTACCGGCGTGACAGCCGCGTTCCCAGCAATTTTGATGATCGCCCCACAGCGCGCGGAAATCGTCCGTGAGTCCCTGCCCCGCGTCGCCGTGACAGGGCATGCAGTGCCGCCAGAAGAGGTAGCGTCCCATTTCGTGATCGGTTGGGTCCGGCGGCAGTTCGGGTTGCGCCAGCGGATCATAGATTGTAGGGGTTGGGACGGGGTCCTGCGCGGAGGCAACGCTGATGTTCCATGAAAGAGTCGATATGCAGATCAATATCCCCGCGAAGATGAAACCAAAGCCGATTGATTTGTGCCGCCTGTCCATTTGTGACCGACTTCACATCGGAGTATAAACCACAACCAAAAGTTTTGCGGATAAAATTGGGATATGCCAAGGCAGAAATATTACGTGGTGTGGAAGGGACGCAAGACCGGCATCTTCACATCATGGGCGGAGTGCGAGAAGCAGGTGAAGGGTTTTGTCGGCGCGGAGTATAAGGCGTTCGGTTCGCTCCAGGAGGCGGAGACAGCCTTCGGGTCCGTTTATGAGGCGTATAAAGGGAAGCCGTCCTCCTCCGGCAAATGGAAGGAGGCGAGCGTCAAGCCGATCCTGCCATCCATCTGCGTGGATGCGGCGTGCAGTGGTTCGCCGGGGAGGATGGAATATCGCGGCGTGTTCCTCGAATCGGGAAGGGAGTTCTTTCGGATCGGACCGTTCCCGGATGGGACGAACAATGTGGGGGAGTTCCTGGCGATCGTGCACGCGCTTTCGTGGCTGTTGAAACATGACCAGCACATGCCGGTGTATTCCGATTCTGTGAATGCGATCGCGTGGGTTTTCACCGGCGAGTGCAGGACGAAACTCAAACGCACCGGACGCAACGCGCCAATCTTCGTGCTGATCGGAAGCGCCGAGAACTGGCTGGCGGAAAACGAGTTGAAGGACGACGCGGTCCTGAAATGGGATACGGGGTTGTGGGGCGAGAACCCCGCCGATTTTGGGAGGAAGTGACATGAAGGATAAAGGATGAATTATGAACACAGCATTGTTGATCATCGACATTCAAAACGATTATTTCCCCGGCGGGAAGTTCCCGCTCGTGGACCCGGAGAAAGCCGCGGGGAAGGCGTATGAGTTACTGCAATGCTTCCGCGAACACAAGGGACATCACGCCCACATCCAGCACATTTCGTTGAAACCCGACGCGGCGTTCTTCATCAAAGGGGACAGCGGATCGGACATCCACGATTCGGTGGCGCACTTTGAGGGCGAGCCGATCGTGTACAAGCACTATCCCAACTCCTTCCGTGAAACGGACTTGTTGAAACTGTTGCAGGAGTGGAAGATCGAGCGCGTGGTCATATGCGGCATGATGACCCACATGTGCGTGGACGCCACCGCCCGCGCCGCGGCGGACCTCGGCTTTCAGGTCCTCATCGCCGAGGATGCCTGCGCGACGCGCGACCTGATCTACGGCGAGACGACCATCCCCGCCGACCTGGTGCACAAATCCTTTCTCGCGGCGTTGAAGTCATATGGCAGGGTGATGAAAACGGAGGAGATCCTTGCCCTGCTGGCGGCGGAAAGCGCGGGATGATATGTCATTCTGAGGAGCGAAGCGACGAAGAATCTTGGATATTGCTTGATAACGCCCGGTAAACGAGACTCTTTGCGCTCTTTGCAGTTCAAAAGATCACTACAACATGGAAGGCGACAGTGATGGAGGAAATAATGAAGAAGTTCATTTTGTTCTTTTTGGTCTTTATTTTGAACGCGTGTTCCGTCTCTGCGCCGGTTGCGGCAACCGAGGCGCCTGTGACGCCAACCACAGCGCCGACATTGACTCTCACACCAACGGAGTCGCCCACCGAAATGCCGGAACCGACCGCGACGGCGACCGAATAGATCGAACTGATCGTGGACAGGCCGCTCGAAATAGTCGAGAGTACGGTAAGAACGGTGGAAGACGTCACCTTAAGCGGCGGAGTGGTCATGAAGAAAGTGTCGTTTATGGCGGAAAAATCGGCGGCGAAAATTATCGTAGGTTTCCCGGTGTCGGAGCAGGTTGTTGCCAGGATCGGGGGACTGAAACTGGCGGCGATCGCCCATTGGTACTTTGGACCCGTCAAGCATGACCCCAGGACCGAGCCGATGCCAAAGGAATATGAAGCAGAGTTTGCCAAACTTTGGGCGGAGGTATAGAGAGGAGAGGACGCGAGCCAGATCGCGGTGGAACTATTCTGCTGGGACGCGAATGATCCGACGCAGACCGAGCCGAAGAAATTAAAGCTGGTGATCTTCGCAGGAGAGGGAACGGTGCCGGAGGACGCAATCGAGATAAACGCGATAGAGTACGTGTACACCAACGCGGCAAAAGTGGTAAACCCGAATTACTCCGACCCGGATGACTACGCGGAGATAATCGGCTTTCCGCGGATGGATAAGGTTTTTGATAGTGGTATTGGATATGAGATTGAGGTTGACGGAGATACCTTGAGAATAAAAATCGAGATGGGGACTATGTTTGAGCAGGGTAGACCGGATGGACAGGTTGAAGCGATCACCTTAACTTTTTTGGCAGATGGTTACCAAATAGCGCAAGAGTAGACCAACATTTCAGGCAAGGCGATGATAGTAATGCTTTGTGGGCGAAAGGGTTTAAAGTGACGGTTAAGTAGTGGCCGGATGCTATGATTGACGGGGGCAAGAGAGTTTGAGATATTAAGGATAATGAGGGGAGTTTTGAAAATATTGGGACTAATGGTAGTGGTTTCTTGGGCGATCTTAATGGGCGCGGGGAAAGTGGCGGCTTATTGTACTCCCGGCTCGCCAGGTTATTGTGATTATGCTAATCAGTGTACAGGGATGGTGAATCCGATCTGTACGGATAACTGCTGTTCGGATAAGGGTACTCCTGGCGAAAATGGGTGAGGCGGGGCGGTGTATCCAGCGTGCGACGGGTGGTGCCCGGAAGGGACAAATCAAAAAAGCGTGCTCGGAATGATTCTTTTACGGTAAGATTGTGAAGACTTCACGCTGAAGTTTACCGGAGAGATCCCATGACCACCCTCGACCCTGAAAAACAAAAACAAGCCAAGCAATATGCGCGCATCCGCCGCCGGTTGTGGCTGGTGGATATTTCAGCGAACGCGGTCTACGCCCTCGCCTGGCTGTCCCTCGGCTGGGCGATTTCCCTGCGGGCGTGGATCACTTCCGTGACAACGAACGAATGGCTGATCGTCGCCCTCTTCGCAGCGGTCTTCAGCGGCGTGTACTTCATTCTCAACATCCCCCTCAGTTATTACAGCGGATTCGTCCTGCCGCATCGTTTCGATCAATCCAACCAGACGCTCAAGGATTGGGTCATCGACCAGATCAAAGGAATTGCGGTCGGTGCGCCCCTCAGCCTGCTCCTGCTCGAACTGCTGTATCTCGCCCTGCGCGTCACCGGCGGTCTGTGGTGGCTGTGGGCGGCGGGCGGGATGTTAATTTTCAGCGTCCTGCTTTCCAACCTCGCACCGATCCTCATCATGCCGCTCTTCAATAAATTTGTCCCGCTCGATGACGAACACAAGGAACTCGCCGACCGTCTGCTGGCGCTGGCAGAACGCGCGAACACCAAGGTGCGCGGCGTGTTCAAGTTCGATATGTCCAAACGGACGAAATCTGCCAACGCCGCGTTGACGGGCATCGGCAACACGCGCCGCATCGTGCTGGGCGATACATTGATCAATGAATTTTCCGCGGATGAGATCGAGACGGTGCTCGCGCACGAACTGGGGCATCACGTCCATCGCGATATCCCGTTGTTCATTGCCGTCGGCGCGCTCAGCACGACGGTCGGGCTGTATCTCGCCTCCCTGGCTTTGAACTGGGCGATCGGCTTTTTCGGGTTCACCTCCACTGCCGATATCGCCGCCCTACCCGCATTGGGCATCGTGCTCGGCGCGTACGGACTCGTCACCATGCCGCTCGATAACGCGGTGTCCCGCTGGAGGGAGGGAAAAGCCGATGAGTACGCGTTACAGGTTACGGGGAGGAAAGATGCGTTCGCGTCCGCATTCACGCGGCTGGCGAATCAGAATCTCGGGGAGGTCGATCCGGAAAAATGGGTGGTCTTCCTGTTCTATTCACATCCCCCGTTGGGCGAACGCATCGCCAAAGCGCAAGCCTGGAAGGGATAGACTACCCCCGCCGCATCCATGACTTTCTTTGAGTCAGGATGGGCACGATCACGATCAAAACGATCACGCCTCCCATGATGATGATATCGTCAGTGGAGCCGATCTCCGAACGATCATCCTGCGGCTGGGGAGTGGGCGGGGGTTGAAACAGAAACGCCGCCCCCGATGAATTACGGAGATCGGCGATCTTCGCGGAATAGGTTGTGATCGCTGCGCAGGATAACGAAAGGATCAGGCTGGTCCCAATGACGAGGGCGGGGCGGATGAATTTTTTCATGGCACGTGCGTAGTATATCATGCGCCGATAAAACATTAATATTTGTCATTGATCTTGCTTTTGCAGTATAATCGCCCCGTTGCTGGCGGGGTTCAGTAACATGAGGAGAGAGTGTGAAGCCCATTTCATAACGATTCAACGCGTATGTTCTCGTCTCGATCCTTGCTGTCATGGATTGGGACGATTCTTGTGTTTGTTCCTGCACTTCGTAACCTTTATTGATGTGGACCCTTCGATGTGCAGTTTTTTAGAACGGTAATGTTTACTTTTACGATACGATTTATTACAATACCATACTGTGCCGTGTTTCTCGAAAATAATTTAATACAGGAGCATGCATGATCAAGAAACTTTTCGAATGGCTGCTGAGTCCCATGGGGCGGGTCGCCGTGCTCATCGGTGCGCTGTCTGTATTCAGCCTCGCCGCCTATGGGATCTACACCACTCAACAGCCGCCTGAACAGCCGATCGCTTTCAGGCATGATATCCATGTGAATTTGGGGGTCCAGTGTCTGTATTGCCACCCCGGCGCCCTGCGTGGAGCGTCGCCGGGTCTGCCGACTCAGAACAAGTGCTGGGGGTGTCATCAGCAGATCGCCAAGACCAATACAAGCCCCAGGCTGGCAGTACTGAAGGATTATGTCCAAAATAACAAGCCGGTCCAATGGGTGCCTGTTGCGCAGGTCCCCGATTTCGTGCACTTCAAGCATCGTCCGCACATTGCTGCGGGGTTGAACTGCGAGACCTGTCACGGCGACATGAGCAAGGTGGAGATCGCCGAAAACCCGCAGGTGATGAACATGGGCTGGTGTCTTAACTGTCACAGGGATCGCACTGCAGACAATGTTCAGAACAACCCGGACAACGATCCGGGAGTTTCCGCCCTTCTTCATGAAAAGCGCACGAAGCTTACAGACTGTGGAACTTGTCATTATTAATCCGGGTGAAAAGGAATAGATTATGAGCAAACAACTTTCCCGGCGTGATTTTCTCAAATTAGCCACGGCAGGTGCGGCAACTTCTGCTGTCCTCACAGGGTGCGGTCCCGCTTCGCGTTATGTCAAGCGTGAACCGTACATGAAGATGCCCGAATACACCTACAATGGCTTGAGCACTTATTACGCCACCACCTGCCGCGAATGTGCGGCAGCCTGCGGACTTGTCGTCCGCACCATGCAGGGACGCGCCATCAAAGTGGAGGGGAATGCGGAGAATCCTGTCAACCTCGGCAAGACCTGCGCGCGGGGACAGGCAACGCTTCAGGGGTTATATAACCCGGACCGTGTGGAAAACCCAACCCAACAGGGACGTGGCAAGGGCGCAGCGAGCCAGATGGATTGGGATGCCGCCATCCAGGTTGTTGCTGAAGCGCTAAAGAACAATGATCCCTCCGAGATCGCCTTCCTGATGGGAACGGCTCCCGATCATCTCTTCGACCTGGTTTCTGATCTGGCGAACGCCATCGGCGCGCCCGCCCCGGTCCGTTTTGGGGCGTTGAGTATGTTCGAATCCCGCGCAACTTTGAGCAGGGCGGCCGAGGAACTGTTTGGCCAGTCTGCGATGCCGTATTTTGATATCGCGAACTCTGATCTCGTGCTATCGTTCGGCGCCAACTTCCTTGAGACCTGGATCTCGCCGGTCTCCTTCACCCGCGAATATGCTCAGATGCGCCGTGGAAAGCCCAGAAAACGCGGATACTTCGTCCAGTTCGAATCGCGGATGTCGCAAACAGCCGCCAAAGCAGACGAATGGGTTCCGCTTCGCCCCGGGACCGAAGGCCTGGTCGCACTTGCGATTGGCAAACTCGTGGCTGAAGCAAAAGACACCGCAGTCCCCGCTTCGTTCGAAGCCATTGATCCGGCTGAAGTTGCCAGGACCGCCGATGTCAAATTGGAAACGCTGGAACATATCGCTCAACTTGTAGTCGATTCAGAACACCCGCTGGCTGTTCCGGGTGGCACAGCAGTGGGGCAGACCAACGGTCTGGCAACAGCGGAATCGGTTCTTGCGCTCAATGCCCAATTCGGCAATTACGGTATGACTGGCGGAGTGTATATTTCTCCGCTTGGTCCGAACCAGGATGAATATCATCGCCCTGCCAGCCCCGAAGAGATGCTAAATCTCATCTGGAAGATGAAGGATGGCAAGGTAAAGGTTCTGTTCATACACGGCGTCAACCCGGTCTTCGAGTTGCCGTCGCACCTTGGCTTTTTGGACACTTTGCAGTACGTCCCACAGGTGATCTCGTTCGCCACCTTCCCCGATGAGACAGCGGTCGCATCCGATTACATCTTCCCTGACCATCACGGGCTTGAATCCTGGGGTTATCAGCGTGCGGTTGTTTCGTCACAGCCGGTCCTTTCGGGCGCCCAGCCGGTGATTTCTCCCTTCTTCAATACCCGCGCAACTGCGGATGTGCTGATCGCTGCGGCACAGCAGGCAGGCGGTCAGTTTGCGGAGGCGCTTCCGTTCGCGGATGAGGTCGCATTCATTCAAAGCAAGCTGTCACCGCTTGTCGGAGACCCGGATGGTTCCTTCCTTGCTCCTGAGATTAATATGTTCTCCGCCTACTTCCAGCAGCATGGCGGCTGGTGGAAGAATGACCCGGCACTGTCAGCCCCGATTGCCTCCGGCGCGTTAACAAAGAAGCTGGATCCCGGCGTGGCTGAGTTCTCCGGAGAGGGAGAGTTCTTCTTCGTCCCGTTCGTCTCACCGACGATCGGGGAGGCAGGCGCGAACAAACCCTGGCTGCAGGAATTGCCCGACCCCACGACGACCGTGACATGGAATACCTGGGTCGAGATGAATCCCGAAACTGCCCACGAGCTGGGGATCGATAACGATGATATCGTTGAGGTGATGAGCGAAGCCGGCAGTGTGCAAGCGGCTGTTTACCTGTACCCAGCCATCCGTCCGGATGTGATCGCCATGCCGTTCGGGCAGGGTCACACGGCATACGGTCAGTTTGCTGCCGGGCGCGGCGCGAATCCCGTGAACATCCTGAGCATCCACTTCAATGCAGCGGGTGATCTGGCGTTTGCCGGGGTGAAGGTCAACGTGAAGAAGACCGGCAGGAAACATGAACTGGCACGCATGGAGGGCAAGGTGGGCGTGTATGAATTCAGAAAAGAGTAGGAGAGATCATGACATCAAACCTGGAATTACCTGTTTTCACGAATAACTCGGAAGCGGAACTGGGCGGGAAGTGGGGGATGGTCGTTGACCGTGACCTGTGTACCGGCTGTCAGGCTTGTGTTGCCGCCTGCTCGATGGAGAATAACGTTCCTTTTGTCGGCGAAACCGATATGGCATATGGGCGCGGCATGCACTGGATCCGTGTGGAACGTTTGTGGGAGGGGCTGGAAGCCGATTATCAGGAAGTGAAGATGACCTCCTATCAGCCGCTCATGTGCCAGCAATGTCACAATGCGCCTTGCGAACCGGTTTGCCCGGTTTATGCAGCGGTCCACAGCATGTCTGAAGACATCAACCTGCAGGTGTATAACCGTTGTGTGGGTACACGGTACTGCGCGAACAACTGTCCTTACCAGGCGCGTGTCTTCAACTGGCGCGATTACACGGACTATCGTCCGGGGAATACTGCCGATAACGATCCGAGCTGGTCTGTTTTGCAGAACCACCTCAACCCTGATGTGACCGTCCGCCGCCGTGGTGTGATGGAGAAATGCACGTTCTGCATCCAACGCATTCACAAAGCCGAAGATACTGCCAAATCCGAAGGGCGCGATGTCCGGGATGGCGAAGTGGTACCGGCTTGCGCTCAAGCCTGTCCGGCAAATGCGATCACCTTCGGGCGCATCGACGATCCTGAATCGATGGTCAGCAAGGCGGCGGAGACGAGCCGTGGCAGTCTCCTGCTTGAAGAGATGCGAACACAGCCGCGCGTAACCTATCTGGCAGGAGGTGCTTAATGGCGGCAATTGCAAAACCACTTTCCCGCAGGCACGCCGAGGAGCATGAGGATCCCCGTGAGCATTTAATGCACGATCCGCTTCCACGCGGAAAGATGAATGAAATGGTCATGGAAGCCATGCACGAGACCGGTTGGAAGTTCTGGGTTGCCACCGGTTTCCTCACGCTCGTTGTGCTGGGTGCCCTCGTTTATGCGTGGTATTACCTGATCATGGAGGGTCTCGGCGTTGCCGGGGTGAACCGTCCTGTATTCTGGGGTATTTTCCTGGTCAACGTCGTTTTCTGGATCGGCATCAGCCATGCAGGCACGTTCATCTCCGCCATTTTGCGCGTGCTTAAGGTTGAGTCCCGGCGTCCGTTTACGCGAGCGGCGGAATTGATGACCACCTTCGGTTTGGTGCAGGCAGGCTTCAGCGTCTTCATGCATATGGGTCGCGTCTGGCTGACCTATTGGATGTTCCCGATCCCGAACGAACGCATGCTCTGGCCCGATTTCCACTCCCCATTGATGTGGGACCTGATGGCGATCACAACCTATCTGTTGAGCAGCACCATGTATCTGTTCCTCCCGCTCATCCCGGACCTGGCAATGGCACGCGACCGAACGGAAGGCGGCTGGCGAAAGACGTTCTATAAGATTTTGGCACTTGGCTTCCGCGGTACCGAGGGCGAATGGAAGAACCTCACCACTGCCATGAACATCTTCGCCTTTGCGATCATTCCGGTCATGTTCTCGGTCCATACGATCGTGTCCTGGGACTTCGCGATGGCTTCCCGTCCGGGCTGGTCGTCCACGGTGTTTGGTCCGTACTTCGTTATCGGTGCCTTGCATTCCGGTATGGCGGCTGTGGCGATCGTATTGTTCCTCCTGCGGAATACGATGAAACACTACAAGTATTTCATCAGACCCGAACATTTTGATACCATCGGTATGTTGATGTTCATGGTGTCCATGGCCTGGGCATACTTCTATTTCAATGATTACATTGTCCCATGGTACGGCGGTGATGTATGGGCAAAATTATTCCAGGAATGGGCAGAAAAAGGCCCCCATTGGTATTTATGGTACATCATGCTGTTCTGCAATATTGTCGTACCATGGTCCATATTATGGAACAGAAAATGGCGGCGAACGCCGTGGCTGCTTGCAATTGCAGGGATACTGATCAATGTTGGCATGTGGCTTGAACGTTACATCATCATCCCGGAAGGTCTTACGATCAACCGCATGCCGTTTACATGGCGGGTCTATGTCCCCGGCATTGAAATAGCGCTCACGATCGGGTTGTTCGCCCTGTTCTTCCTGTTGTATATGCTTGCCTCGCGTCTCATTCCGCTCATACCGGTCTGGGAAGTGCAGGAAGGGCAGGAGGCCCACCTGATCCGCAAGATCGGTAAGGCTGAAATCTCAACCCTGAGTGACATGGAGTAAGGAGAGATTTGGTCATGTCTGAATCTATAACAATGCTTGCCATGTTTGAAGACCTCGATCCCACTTCGGAGGGTATCGATAAATTGTATGAGCTTGGTCTCGGCGATGATGAGATGAATGTTATTTCGGGAATCCCGATCAAACATACCATCCTGGGCAGACCCTCTGCAATCACCTACGTGTCGCGCATCGGCATGTTCGGAGCGATCCTGGGAATGTTTTTGGGTCTCTTCTTCATTTATGGGATCCCGTATCTTTACCCGCTGCTGGTTGGCGGTCAGCCGATCTACCCGGTACCGCAGGGCATTATCATCACGTTTGAAATGACCATGCTGGGCTTGATGGGCTTTTCCTTTATCGGGATGTTTGTGGACAGCGGTTTTCCCTCCTACACACCCAAGGAATACACGCCTGAGATCAGTGATGGGCGGGTGGCGATCCTGTTCTCCTGTCCCGTTGCTGACCAGAAAAAGTTTGTGGACGCCCTGACCAAAGCCGGTGCCCATTCTGTCGAACCCGCGGAGGCACGTCACTTATGAGCACCAGTCTGGATGTCATCATCAAACGCATGGCTATGATCTTTCTGGTTGTGGGTGTTCTGTTCGGGGTCATCCTGATCTTTTCCTACGACATCATCAAGATCGACTGGCCCTCCTTCATGGAGATCCAGCCCTCCTACAAGCAGATGGAAGACCCGCTTCCGCCTCCTGAGCGTTCGATCCCGATCGAGGGACCTATCTCCATCCCCGGCATGGGTGCGCCTGAAAACCCCACAACCGCCGATGAAGCCTCTGTGACCCGCGGCGCGGAACTCTTTGCCATTCACTGCCAGATGTGTCATGGACCGACAGGTGAAGGCAACGGTCCGGTTGCGCCGTTCCTGGTGAATTTCAAACCGGCGAATCTGACGTCTGCGGTTGTGCAGTCCAAGAGTGATGGATCATTTTTCCTGACGATCTCGAACGGCGTGGATGGGAAAATGCCCGCGCTCAACGAGAACCTGACCGTTCCTGAACGCTGGGATGTGGTCAACTTCCTGCGTACCTTGAAGGCATCAGAATAGGGGAGGAGCTTGGATATGAATGACGTTCGAAAAATGATCTATGGAGCCATCATCGGCTTCTTCCTGGTGCTGGGTGTCTGGTTCAGCATCATCTATATCTCGGCTTGTGGCTTCACTTTCACGTGTCATCAAGCCGCGCCGCTGGTGGACAGGACGCCCATCCCAACGTTGATCCCCGTCTCACATTCCGAATCGCAAATGGGATCCGGAATGACGGAATTCGACAAATGCCAGATCCATGCGAGCGATCTGGTCGGTGCCTGGGTGGCTGCCGGGTATCCTGAAACCGACCCGTTCCCGTTTGTCGACACGAGCGGGCAGAACTGCACAGGAACCTATGCTGAAGATATTCAGCCGCTGTTTGTAGAGAACAGCCTCTGGCATCCTGGCGCCCTCGGCTGCATCTCGTGCCATAACGCCGATCTGACCGACCGTAGTGGGGGGTTGGACCTGACCTCTTATAACGGCATTGTATTGGGCTCCCGCCGGGTGCCCGGCTCGACCCTCTCAAAAGGGAACGATATCTTGGGCGGTGGTGACTGGCAGACGTCCCTGTTGTATGAAGTGCTTGTCAACCAGGGACTGGCTCCCCAGGGTCATTCCGCTGACGCACCAGTGACCGACCCCATCCTCTATGCAGGCTCGCTTGTTCCTGCAGAGGTGGAAGCGACCCCAACGCCATAAGGACGATCACAGTCAAAAGAGAGACCGGCTCAAAGAACCGGTCTCTTGTTCATTAAGTTTGAAATGCAAGTTACTGCTTAACCTCGATTGGTCCCGCGTTCCCGATGGGCAGGTCTGGTGGCTTGGACCAACAGATCATGTACACCGGGCTTTTTTCAACAGTGAAGGTATAGATATTGTTCTTGCCCGGTTCCTGCTCCTCCATTAGCAGGATGTCTGCCCAGGATGGCGGCATCCCGGTGGTGGATGCCATGAGATCCAGCATATCCTTATCAGAATTCAGGTTGAACATTGTCAACGCGTACAGATCCTTATTCTGATCCTTGATGTCTAGTGTTACCTTGACCTCTCCGGCCTGAAGCGGCGCAGGGGTGTCGAGCGTGCAAGTTCCCCCGGCGATGGTGACCGTCATTTCAGATACGGGTTGTTCGGTTAATGGCGCGGGAGGCTCCAGAGGTACAGCTTCTTCAAAGGCTGGCATAAATCTCGCCAATGCACCCGCAGTGATTGTCGTCCCGTAGGTGGTGATCTTCCCATTCCGAACCTCATAGACATCATTATATTCCAGTGGCGCGACACCCAGTTGACGCGTGAAATCGTGCCAGGTCTTTGCCTTGACCGTGACAATGTCATCGCCCGCCGAAGTGACCTCGGTCTCCCACTGAAAATGGTTGGCTACGCTATCCTGCCATAGGCTGCGGATCTGATCCTTTCCTGCGTAAACTTCCATGCCTGTGGGCGGCAATCCGATGATGTACGCCGCCGCGTCATCGGCAAAGTAAGCCAGCGATCCCTCGACATCACCGGCATTCATGCGGGCGACCATCGCCTCGATGATCTCAGAGGCTGACTGTTGTGTTGGTTCCATCGCAGGTGGTGACGTGGGGACGGGTGTGGGTTGAACTGCCTGTCCGCCGCAACTTGTGACGAGCAAAGCCAGGATAGTGAGGGGGATCGCAAATCGCGAAAGTAATGCTTTCACGCGAAACTCCTTTCCTTCACCGACTTCAAGGTTCCAGGATATACCCCTCAACCAGGACAATGCTTTCGGGTTCGCCGATCCCCGCACACATGGCAGGCAGGTTTGCGTATCGCGGATCGTCCGGCGCGGCATCGTACAGTTTCAGGAAGAGGGTCTTGCCAGCCAATGCACCAGTGCCATGCGCGACAGCTTGAGCAACACCCTTTCCCTTGTTCCCAGTGAAGATCCAGGTTCCCTCCCATGTGCCGTTGATCGTCTCAGGCTGGAAGCTCAAAGTGCCGCGAATGACCGCGCCTCCGGTCTGCATATTGAACTCGGCATCAGCGATGGTGCTGTTGAGACCGTTGAACTCGGACGTGTCCGAGACATCCACGTTCACATGCAGGATGTTCCGTACATGCATGACGTTGCCTTCACTCCAGGGTTCTGAACCCATCCCTGTAAAGCAGTCATACTCCACGGCGGTGAAGTAGGTGCGGTTTGCCTGCGCGCTTGCCGTGAGGGCCATCGATACAAGCAGGACAAGCGCAATAACGAGTGACAATACGATCTTTTTCATTTTTATCTCCTTATCTTGTTGAATGAGAAAACGAACTTTCGTAATCGATGCATCGTTCCTTCTGCTGCCACCTCCTTATCGTTGATGTGTCCATTGGAAAAAGAACCTGACACTGGTCCTTCCAAAACCTCATTTTCATCCTAGCACTCCGCCCAACGAGTTTCTTGACATTTTTTGACAAAACCGTCCATTTGCGCAAAAAATCACTATACTGATAGTGAAAGAAACCGAGGAGGTCATATGCCCACTGCCAGTCTGGACGTTGCCCTGGAGCGCTTCACCACCTTTGGCGACCTGCTCAAGTTCCTGCGCCGCCGCGCCGGCCTCACCCAGCGCGAACTTTCCATTGCTGTCGGCTACAGCGATGCCCAAATCTCCCGTCTCGAACAAAACGAACGCCTGCCCGATGTCACCACCATTTCAGCCCGCTTCCTCCCGGTCTTGATGCTGGAGGATCAGCCTGAGGTGGCCGACCGCCTCCTGGAACTCGCATCAGCCGTCCGCCGGGAGGACGCGCCTGCCTCCGGTCTGTCCCCATATAAAGGGCTGTTCTACTTCGACGAATCGGATTCCGACCTCTTCTTCGGTCGGGAAAAACTGACCGTGTCCCTCGTGGAACGGCTCTTGTTCGGACTTGAGGCTGGTCACCGTTTCCTGACAGTGATCGGCGCCTCGGGTAGCGGCAAATCATCGTTAGTCCGAGCCGGGCTGATTCCCGCACTGCGTTGGCGGCAGGAGTCGTCCGGTTGGCTCGTCTACGTGATGACGCCCACCGCACACCCGCTTGAGGCGTTGGCTGAGGCGTTTCATGGACAAAGCCAAGCCCAATCCGCGGTCAAAGAATTCGCTGGCATTGCGCAGGGACTTCAAAAAACTTTGGATCGTCTGGCAAAAAATGCTGGTGCAGAACACACTCTGCTGGTGATCGACCAATTCGAAGAGTTGTTCACGCTCTGTAGAAATGAAGATGAACAGCATGCTTTCGTGGAAAATGTGATGACTGCCGCGCTCCAACGCGATGGCAGAACGATAGTCGTGATTGCCATGCGCGCAGACTTCTATGCATATTGCGCACAGTTTGACCAGTTGCGCCAGGCAGTCTCCAGCCATCAGGAATACATCGGACCGATGAGCATGGACGATCTGCGGCGCGCTATCGAGGAGCCAGCCAGACGCGGTCACTGGGAGATCGAGCCGGGACTGGTCGAGGTCCTGCTCCATGATGTGGGAGCGGATGTTGGTCGGACACCGGAGCCGGGCGCTCTTCCTTTGCTTTCGCATGCCTTGCTCGAAACCTGGCATCGCCGCCGCGGACATACCATGACCTTGAGCGGCTACATTGCTTCGGGCGGTGTGCGCGGCGCCATCGCTGAAACTGCCGAGACCGTCTTCTACGACAAATTGGATCAACGACAGCGCGGCATCGCCCGCCAGATCTTCCTGCGCCTGACCGAACTGGGCGGAGATTCCTTGACCGCCGACACCCGCCGGAGAGTTGGCCTGGACGAATTGGTTTCCAGACAGGAAGACCGGGATGTTGTCCGCGAAGTATTGTCAACCCTGGCGGATGCGCGCTTGATCACCACCGATCAGGATGTGGCAGAGGTGGCGCACGAAGCGCTCATCCGTGAATGGCCCACCTTGCGTAACTGGCTGGAAGAGAACCGCGAGGGATTGCGTCTCCATCGTCACCTTACGGTGACCGCGCAGGAATGGGATGCCTCACAACGCGACCACAGCATGTTGTATCGTGGAGCGCGGCTGGCGCAGGCGCTCGAATGGGCGGCTGAACATGCGAACGAGTTGAACCTGTTGGAGCGTTCATTTCTCGATGAATCAAAATCGCTTATGGAAAAAGAATCTGCCGAACATGAGGCACAGCGTCAGCGTGAACTGGAGTCCGCGCAGAAACTGGCGGAGACCGAAAAAGCACGCGCAGAGGAACAGTCTCTGTCGAATAAACGCTTGCGGCAACGTGCGGTCTTTTTGACCGCAGCCTTCATACTGGCAGGCATACTTGCGCTGGTTTCAGGCATATTCTGGCAGAGGACCATTCTGTCCAACAAACTTGCCACCTCGCGTGAGTTGTCCGCAGCGGCGGTCAACAATCTTGAGGTCGATCCGGAACGGAGCGCGTTACTGGCATTAAAGGCGTTGGATGTATACGACACCCTGGAGGCGCGCAACGCATTGCACCAATCCATTCCTGAGATGCATCTGTTGAAGAATATATTCGTTTCTTCTGGCGGAGTTCCGGGCGTAGCCTATAGTCCGGATGGCAGGATGATCGCAACGATGAGCCTCCATCAGGATGTCAAATTATGGGACGCGGATACTGGAGAGTTACTGCATACGCTGGTTGGGGTGGATGATTTTGGTGCCTGTGTTGTTTTCAGCCCGGACGGGAGCATCCTGGCAGGGGCATACTCGACCCAGGTGGTCCTATGGGATGTTCCAAGTGGAGAGATCATCACCATCTTATCCGGTGGATCGCAGGAGGGTGTGGCGGGTTACAACGTTGGTGTGGGGCAGATCAGTTTCAGCCCGGATGGAAAATATATAGCAACGGCAAACATGGATGGTGCCTCAACAATTTGGGATATCGGCACATCCAGCAAAGTCCTTTCTCTCATGGCTGCTGAGACACTGCCACCCAAAGCCATTGATTACAGTCCGGATGGAAAATTAATTGCAAATGGAGGAGATGAGGGGACTGTGCGGGTTTGGGATGCAAAACGGGGTACGGAATTATTCTCCCGTGAATTGGGAGGTATCATCCACGCACTCAGTTTCAGCATGGATGGGAAATACCTGGCAGCGGCAAGCGAAGATGGCGGTATCAAAGTGTGGGATACAGGAACGGGGGAGATTGTTTCCAGCCCGCCGCGCCAATCCGGTATGTATGATATTGACTTTCTGGCGGACGGCAGGTATGCCACCGCCAGTCAGGATGGCACCACCCGTATCTGGGATCCATTGACTGGTCAGCAGGTGCTCCTGCTTGCGGGTCCGAACAGTACCGTGATCAGCGTGGATGGCAGCCCGGATGGCAAACGGATAATCACTGGAGCATATGATGGCAGCCTGCGGATTTGGGACGCCACTCCGGGCGGGGAATTGATGACGATACCCGGGCACACAGGCATCGTTTGGAAAGTAGTCTACAGCCCGGACGGAAATCGTCTCGCCTCTGCCAGCGTGGATGGAACCGTCAAGGTCTGGGATGCATCATCGGGAGCATTGCTACTTTCCATTTCCGGAGGAGAGGATGTAGCCGATGGACTCATCAGTGTTGCTTTTAGTCCGGACGGTAAGCTGATCGCAGCAGGGAATATGGCGGGAAGGATAATCATCTGGGACAGCCAGAGCGGAGAGATTGTGAACAGTCTCAATGCTCACAAATCAATGGCGGTTGAACTTGCGTTCAGCCCGGATGGAAAACGACTGGCAAGCGCCTCATGGGATGGAACTGCAAAGATATGGGATTTGACAAATCAGGATACACTGACTCTCAATGTTCATCCACCTGCAACAACTATAACCAGTATAACCTTCAGCCCGGATGGAAAAAGAGTCTATACCGGAGCCGACGAAAAATTTGTCACGGAGTGGGATTCTGTGACCGGTCAGGAAATACGATATTTTTTCAGTGATGGAATCGAGATTTACAGCGTAGCGATCAGTCCCGATGGCAGCCTGCTGGCAGCCGGTCACCAGGATGGGAACATCCAACTTTGGGATGTGAATACGGGTAATAAGATTCGCGTTTTGACGGGCCACGCGGGACTGGTGTTGCGCATCGCGTTTAGCAAAGATGGTACACATCTTGCCTCAGCCAGTTTCGACCGGCTTGCCAAGGTATGGAATGTGAACACAGACGAAGAACTCACCAGTTTGTATGGCAACGCCAGCAATGTATTTGGCGTAGCGTTCAGCCCGGATGGGAATCAATTGGCTACTGCTGGAGCCGATGGAACAATCCGTAAATACACATTGCGTATCGATGATCTGGTCGTGCTGGCCAAATCACGATTGACGCGCTCATTGACCGAGGAGGAGTGTCGCAAGTTTCTGTACATGGATGCTTGTCCGTAAATCTTAAAAATGTTGTTGATTGGATGATGAAACTTAAACAAAAAACGCCTCACGACAAGTGAAACGTTTTTCAGCGGAGAGGGCGGGATTCGAACCCGCGAACCTTTGTGGGTTACACGCTTTCCAAGCGTGCGCGCTAAGCCAGACTACGCGACCTCTCCCGGTTGAGCGACGCGGATTATACCAGAAATTAAAGGCATGGCTCTCGAATGTGCCATGCCTTTTTTCATCGATCTGAACTCTCAGTTATCCAACGCGCCCTGGTTGATCCAGTCTATGATCAATTGGACTTGAGGCGGGGTCAACTTGGGTCCGCGTTTGGGCATTTTGTTGTTGACGATCAATTCAACGAACAGGCTGTTGCTGGCATCGCCTGGGATGATCACTAGGCCGTTGTCTGAGCCAGCCATGAGATCGGCATGCGTGTTGACTTTTAATCCCTCTTCGATCCTTTCACCGCCGTGGCAGTTCAGGCAGCGGCTTTGCAGGATGGGAACGATATCGTTCGCAAAGCTCACTGTTGCAGGAGCGGGTTCGAGGGTCGGTTCTTCGGTTGGGACCTCGGTGGGTTGGGCGGTATCGGTTGGCGGGGTATCGGTGGCAGGTTGAGGGTTGGATGGGGCTTCGGTAACGGAAACAATTTCATCGGTTGGGGATGAAGCGGGCGTACCCGCAGATCCGCTCCCACAGGCGGATAAAAGTCCGATGAGCAGGATGGGAATGATAATTTTGGCTTTCAATGAATTCATGTTTTTACTCTCCTAGAAACCATACAGGATGACGCCGCCCAAAAATGCAAGCACAAGGGCGATCGCGAAGCTCAAGCCATATGAAGCAATGTAGAAAACCCGGTTGCCTTTCCGGAACATTTCAGGGTTGCGGTAACGGACGAGGCTAATGCCGGTGGTAAGGATGAAAAGGACGACGGCAAGTATGATCTTCGTGCCTGCATTGGGCGCGTCTCCGACATAGTTTTTGATATTGTCCATCAGACCGGTGATGCCGGCGAAGATCGTGCTGAACGCGGCGAGGGCGATGTTTGCGAAGGCGGCTTGTTCGAAAGCAGAACTATTCCACCAATAGGCGAGCAGGATGAACAGAAATGCCGCACCGGTGAGCGCAATGGGGAAATGTACGAACATCGGGTGGGTGGGGTGCAGTTCGGTCAGCGCGACGAACAGCCGGTTGAAAAAATCCATGCCTATCTCCTCTTATTTGTGATGAGACCCCGGAAATTCCAGGGTCTCATGTCTTTGGTTTGTTATCAGACGTATAAGAGGAGATTTTAATTACCCGCCTGTTCGGTGGAGTCTGCATCGGTTTTTTGGGTTTGTCGACGCGTGATCTGCCAGCCGCTCCTGGTGAAGAGCCAGTAGGCAAACCAGATGACCAGCCCGATGACGGCAATGCGCCAGAGGAATGCCAGCGGCGCGAAGAACCCAAATCTGCCGCGTTGCATCATGAGCGGGTGACCGGGTGGGAAGCCGCGATTGAAATCCCGGTCGTACAGGCGCGGCTGAAGTGGTCTGTCGAATTGTGGAAAACGATCGCCGAATCTCGCGGGACCGTTTGCGGAGGTCTGTAGTCCCTGGCTGAAGCCGAATCGGTAGCCGACAAGCCCCACCCCGGCGAACAAACCCAGAACCACGATCACACTCAGGGTAATTAGAAGCGCTTTTTTCATATCTGAATTTCCTTTCACTGATTTGTAAAACTATAGCACGCAGGTGTAAACCTGCTGTATAAAAAGTGTGGGGAAATTGTGTTTTTTTTCTCAGGGATGCTTTGGCAGTGCAATGACGATCTTGAGACCTTTTCCCGCCTCCGACTCAGCCGATACCTGTCCGCCGTGCGCCTGAACAATGGACCTGGCGATGGCAAGCCCCAACCCCGAGCCGCCATCCTCGCGCTGACGGGATGAATCCGTGCGATAGAAACGCTCGAAGATGCGGTCTACGTTTCCATCGGGAATGCCTGGTCCACTATCTTGAATGGCAAGTTCGATCATATCTCCCATTTGTTTTGCGGAGAGTACGATCCGACCGCCATCAGGGGTGTGACGCAGGGCATTGTCGAGAATGTTCGTGAGAACCTGGGTCAATCGTCCGGGATCAGCCTCGAGCGTGGGAAGATTCGCGGCAACGTCCAGTTCGAGAGCGATGTTCTTTTTCCGGGTCTGGTATTGGTAGAGCGATGCAATCTCCTGAAGAAGCGCTCCCGGTTCGACGGTCTGCAGGTTGATGGAGAGTTCACCGGCATCTGCCAGCGACAGGGTGCGCAGGTCATTGACAAGATGTTCAAGGCGCGCGGCTTCCTCGCGGATGATCTCGAAGTTCTTGCGCGTCGGCTTGAGCACGCCATCGTGCACGGCTTCTGCATGTCCGAGGATCAGGCTTAAGGGAGTGCGGAGTTCATGGGCGATGTCCGCGGTCATCTGCTTGCGTGCGTTGACGGAGCGCGAAAGTTCCGCGCTCATTTTGTTGAATGCCCGGGCAAGTTCCCCCAGTTCATCCTTCGTGCGGACGGGGACCTGTTGCGACAGGTCGCCATCCGAAACCGCGTGGGTGGCTTGGGTCAATTCGCGGATGGGGCGGGTGATGGTGCGCGAAAGGAATATGCCCAAAAAGAGGGCGATGACCGCTCCGATCAGTGCGCCGTAGAGCAAAATGAGGTTGGTGCGTTCGATGAATTCCAGTTCGCGCGGATTCCCTTCGAAGGGCACGCGCACTGGCACAAGGATGCCGACCACTTCGCCGTTCTCGGTGATCGGTGTGCCAATTTCAAGTTCTTCCTGGGGGATTCTATCTCCGGGCTTGAATTTTCCATTGGGAACGATCACGTATCCGTTCTTATCGGTAAGTATGAACGGCATAAAGCGATTTCCATTGCCGGATCCCGCCGGGTTTCCGGGAGGCGTGTGATCGTTGCTCGGAACAAAAACAATCTCCACCCCGGTCCATGAGCCGTTCTGCTTGTGATAGCTTGCAAGGATCGTAACGATATTGCTTTGGCTCTGGTCGGAAAGAAAGTTGATGAATTCCTGCCGCGTGTTCCAGCGGGCTGTGATGAAGATGACCGCCACGCTGACCACCCCAATGCTCAGGAACGCAATCATAAGTTTGGTGGTTAGGGAACGCATGAGACTCAATCCCTCTTGAACCTATATCCAACGCCGTAAACGGTCTCGATATACTTTGGCGCGCGTGGAGATCTCTCGATCTTGCCGCGCAGGTTTTTGATGTGTGTGTCTATGGTGCGCTCGTAGCCTTCATACCGGACACCTTGAATAATGTCCAAAAGGTCGAGCCGCGAATATACCCTGCCGGGTGTGGATATAAGCGCGGCCAGGATGTCGAATTCGGAGGGAGTGAGGTCAACGAAATCATCTGCCACCTGTACCGTTCGGCTGTCGCGGTCAAGGGTGATATCCGCGGCTTTCAAGACCTTTGCAGCCGGTTCCTTTTCCCCCACCCGCCGCAGGACGGCGCGCACTCGCGCCACCAGTTCGCGCGGGCGGAACGGCTTGGTCATGTAATCATCGGCGCCCACCTCGAGACCGATCACCTTTTCTTCGTCATCCACGCGGGCAGTAAGCAGGATGATCGGTGTATTGCCCTCTGCGCGATGCCTGCGCATGAACTCGTAACCGTCCATTTCCGGCATCATGACATCGAGGACGATCAGGTCGGGTTTTTCTTTTTGGGCAACGGTCAGCGCTTCCCTGCCGTTGAATGCGCTCACCACGCGAAAGCCTTCCTGTGTCAGATAGCTTTCGACCAGCGAGACCAGCCGCCTTTCGTCATCCACGACCATGATGGTTTTTGCCATTGTTCAGCCTTCCGGTTTTCAGTATACCAATCTCTTGATTAAGAGCCAACTTTTTCCTGCAGGAGTTTAACGAGCGGTTCGATGAGAGGCGTCAAGGTGCCGAAAGCACGGGACGCATTGTCGCCGTTTTCAGTGCGACGCTTCTGGACTGTTACGATCTTCTCCGGATCGAGTTTCTAATCGTTATTGAACCCGCCTCCTCCGGGACCTCCACCTGGCGCGCCACCCTCGGGCCTCACAAAAAACTCCCCGCTATCTGTTCGGCAAGCGTGCCTGATCCACTGGCAGTAACAATCAAATTCCCTTTTCTCACAATGGCAGTTTGATTTTGTCAACCGGCGATCGTTTGTGAGGCTGGGGATGCTTTGAGTAATATAAGTACACTCCTGTTACAGCAGGAACCGCAACAAGTACAGTATAGTGAAGAGATGTAAATATACAGTTGTGGAATTGTGGAGACATTGTGTGGATGATGTGATCGGATTTTGTGTTATATCCCCTCATCAAAATTCATCCAACTTATTCGAATATAAATCAGACCTTGATTGTCGGGTATTTTTACTTTACAATAGTGCATGCAATATATACAGGTACTGAGTGAGGTGAAACCGTCATGAACGAGAAACACATTCAGCAGGTACTTGAGATCGAGAAGCAGGCGCAGGAAATATTGGAAAAGGCAAAACAGGATGCCCAGGAGATTCCTGCAAAAGCCGAACAGGAAGCGCAGGCAATCATCACCAAAGCCAGAACTGATGCACAGGAAGAAGCGCGCAGAATGGTTGAGAGCGCGAAATCGAATGATGCATCCGCGCAAACCGAGTCAGACGAAGCATCCGGGAACAGTGGTTTGGAAGCGTCTGCAAAGGAGAACTTCGATAAGGCGGTTGCCTTCGTTGTGGAACGTGTGATCGGCAGAGCAGCGTAGCCCATGGCTAGTGGTTCATCTGGTTACGCGGCGATCAGCGCAAAGGTGCGGGCAATGTACGCTGATTTGCTTACACCCCAGGATATGGCCCGGTTGAGCGAATCGCCTGATCTCCCTGCGCTCGTCAGCGGGCTGAAAAGCACAGCCTATGGAAAATATCTATCGAGCCTTAGGGAAAATGAACTGACATCGCGCCGTGTCATTTTGCAGATCAGAAAAAGGCTGGCAGATTCATATTCCAGTGTAGTCCAGCAGGCCCCGGAACAATCACGCTCCCTGATAAGACAACTCTTCCGTTATTTTGAAGTGGGGAATCTCAAAGCCGTATTACGCAGCATTCAAACAGTTTCATCATGGGGATCCAGCGATACCGCGTGGGATCGCGTCCACGATGTGCTCTTCCCCTTGGGTTCATTTTCCACCATCCCTGCCCAGGCGATGGTGGAATCGGGGAGCATCGCCTCGGCAGTGGAACTGCTGGACGGTACGCCGTACGAATCAACCATGTCTTTTGCCATGAAGCGCTTTTCTGCCGAGCAAAATCTCTTTCCGTTGGAAGTGGCGTTGGATCTCGATTACTGGCGTCACATCTGGAGTGAGGTCAAGAATCTCAAAGGCAGGGATCGCGAAATGGGCGGCAGGTTAATCGGCTCCCTCCTGGATCTCAATAATTTGATGTGGGTGATCCGTTACAAGATCTATCATGATCTTTCAGAAGAGGAATTGATCAATTACACACTGCCTTTTGGCTACCGGGTTCGCGATGAAGATGTACGTTCCATTGCGGCAGGTGCAGATATAGCCGCCACCGTCTCACGCATCTACCCGGCCATCTCTGATGTGAATGCGCTTCTCGAGCGACCTCAGGCTGGTCTGCCCAAACTGGAATATTTACTCAAGCAACAGGTGATGATCCAGTGCGTTTCGGCATTCATCGGATACCCATTCCACATCGGTCTTCCGCTTGCATATCTGTTGCTCAGTGACTTTGAGATCCAGGATCTGGTTGTCTTGATCGAAGCCAAGTCGTCGAATCTTTCGGATGAAAGTTATCGTCCCTTGTTGTTGAAAACGACTTTGATACAGTAAACGCCATCCCCTCACCGGGATGGGAAACTATAAATCGGAGACGCCATGTTTTTTCCAAAGGAAATGTCTGAAGTTGAGCTGATCATACCTTCCAAGGACCTTGTGGCTGTGACGAAGGCTTTGAGCGGTTACGGGGTCTTCCATCAGGTCGACAGCGCGAATCTGGGGGTGGAAGGTCTGGGTCCGAATACATGGCAGGATAACGCCGGGCAATATTCGAATTTGGAACGCCGGATCCAGTCCATCTTCCAGAATGTAGGTTTGGCGGAGGAATATCCCACCCGGGCTGAAATCGGGTCAATGGTGGACCTGGAGGCTGTGCGCCCAAAGGTGGATCAGATCGAGGAGGAGGTCAGGGCGATCACCGACCAGTTATCGGATGAAAGGAAGCGGCTCGAATTGCTGGAGAGTCAACTCCGTCAGTTGGAACCGATCGCAGATGTCAATGTGGAAGTGGATGCCTTGCGGAAACCCACTTTCATGCATTCCATTTTGGGCATCGTCCCGGCCGCGAATATCAGCCGACTACGAACCAGTCTTTTGCGGGTTCCACACGTATTTTTCATCCTGCGCGAAGATGCACAAAAGCCGGTTGTTTGGATTCTGGGTTCGAAGAGAAATTCGGATGTTCTGGAACGCGCTGCAAAAAGTGCGTATCTCAACTCATTGAGCCTGCCTGAAGAATTCAGCGGGACCCCCGAAAAGATCACCGAGAAGTTGAGGAGGGAAATCGAATCTTCAAAGCAGAAAATTTCTGGCCTGGAAGCGGATCTTGTCAAACACGGTGAATCACATAAGGCCGAATTGCAAGAGTTGCTTTGGGAGGTTCACATCAGCCGCGTCATGGCGGATGCGATCGTCCGTTTTGGGCAACTACGTCACACGTATGTGGTGGTGGGTTGGGTGCCGACAGCTGATCTGGAGGAATTGACGACGAGGCTCAAGGAGGCCTCGCGTGAGATCCTGATCGAAACGACGCGGACGAGCCGTTCCGGTCACCATGCCAACGTTCCTGTCGCCTTGGCACAAAGCAAATGGCTCAAACCGATCCAAATGCTGGTGGGCACATATGGTCATCCCAGTTACGGTGAGCTCGACCCGACCTTATTAATGGCGTTCACCTTCCCGCTCTTATACGGTGCGATGTTCGGTGACCTGGGGCAGGGCCTGGTCATGATGGTGTTGGGCATCCTCATGCATAATAAAATCTTTATGAAAGGTATGCAGAGCCTGGGATTGCTCATTGCCTATTGCGGCGCGTCGGCGGCGATTTTCGGTTACTTGTATGGAAGCATCTTTGGGTTTGAAGGACATTTGGTGGAGGAGTATCTTCACTTCCACTTCGAGCCGGTGTGGATCAGCCCGATGGAAAACATTTTGAGCGTTCTGAGTATTGCCATTGATGCCGGTATTGTGATCCTGATGATCGGTTTTTTGCTTGGCATGCTCAACAGCATACGTACAAGAGAGTGGGCGCACCTGCTCTTTGGTCATTCCGGCATCGCCGCATTCCTCTTCTATATCAGCTTTCTCGCGATGCTCGGTTCGTTTTTGGGAGATACAGCGCTTGCCCCAAAAGTTGCGGTTGCCATCAATTCGTTGCCACTGCCATTTACTACCCTGTTGATCGTCTTCGGTGTCTTCGTGATGTTCGGTGGTTTCTTCCGGAATATGGTGGAAGGACATACTTTGATCGAAGGCAAGGGATTTGGCGGGTTCATGATGTTCCTCATTCAGTCTCTTATGGACCTGATCGAAACGGTCATCAGCATGCTCAGCAATACGCTATCGTTCATCCGTGTGGGGGCGTTTGCGGTGGCGCACGGCGGTTTGAGCCTTGCCATCTTTTCACTGGCTGGTGAGAAGCCCACCCTGGGCTTTTGGATCACCATCATCCTTGGCAATCTATTCATCATCGGTTTTGAAGGCTTGATCGTCGGCATACAGACCATGCGTTTGCACTACTATGAAATTCTCGGCAAGTTCTTCCACGGCGGCGGCATGCAATTCGAGCCGCTTCAGTTGAAGTCATCTCAGAAGGATGCGTAATCCTGAAATTGTGAAGCCTATTGATCATCGTGCATAAAAACATCCATCTAACTAAAAGGAGATAAACAATGTTCTTAGTTTTCGCTGTCTTGGTTGGTTTGATCCCGGTAATACCTGCAGTAGTGTATTTGCTCCAAAATGGAAAAGCCAGCCCTGCTCAAGCAGTATCCCGCGTCGTCAATGGGTTGACAGGATTCAATTTCCTGGTGGGCATGTTTGCAGCAGGATTGATCATGGTCTGGCTCGCTTCACCTTCATCTGTAATGGCGGCTGGCATGGCTCAGGATGGCGGCACGTTCGATCAGTACGCGACTCTCGCTGCAGCGCTATCCACGGGGTTGGCATGTATCGGCGCTGGTATTGCGGTGGGTAATGCGGGGGCGGCGGCCGTGGGCGCCACAGCTGAAAAGCCTGAGTCCTTTGGACGTGCATTGATCTTCGTGGGTCTTTCGGAAGGTATTGCCATCTACGGTTTGATTATTTCCTTCCTTATTCTTCCCTGACCTCATTTTGGAGGAGAAGGATAGCAGATGAAGATTCTGGTTATCGGTCATCCTGATGCGGTGCTGGGTTTCTCACTGGCAGGTGTGGGAGGAAAGATCGCCACCACTGCCGACGAGGTGAATCAGGCATTGGACGATGCACAAGCTGACAAGGATGTTGGCATTGTGTTGGTGACGCAGGATATGGCTGCGCTGATCCCGGCCCGCATGGAATACCTGAATCTGCGGAGCACGGTTCCGCTGGTGGTGGAAATTCCATCTCGAGGTGGTGTTCCGGAGGGGCAGCCTTCACTTGGCGATATCGTGCTGCGGGCGATAGGGATCAAGCTGTAGCCCTGTCTGTCGGAATACGATGCAAGGAAAAGGATTGAAATGAGTGCCATGAAATCTGTAGAAGAAGATATTGAATTGCTTGCACGTGCCATCATGGTGGAGGCGCGGCAGGAGGCGGAACAATTGCAGGCTGAGGCGCGGGAGAAGGCAGATGCCATTCGAAAGCGCGCCCAGCAGGAAGCGGAGTCTGACCGTAAGGAAATCCTTGCCCGGGCCAAAGAGGATGCAGACCGTCTTCGCAGTCAGTCCTCTGCCACATCCCAATTGAAAGCGCGTTCCATGCAATTGGAACAACGCGAAAAGCTCTTGAATGAAGTGTTTGAAAAGGCACGAGAACAATTGAGTTCAGTAAAGGCTCGTTCGGACTACGGCGAGATCGCCATGATGCTGGCGCGTGAGGCACTGACACATTTGAAGGCGGGCGAAGCCGAGGTGCGGGCGGATGAAACTACACAGAAAGCATTGAAACTGGATGTCCTCTCCAGGGAACTCAACGGAAAATTTACATTTGGTGAAAAACTTGAGGAAGGCACGGGTGTTGTCGTCAATGCGGCGGGTGGAAAGTTGCATTACGACAATACGCTCGAAACCCGTTTGGATCGTCTGCACGGTTCCCTGCGCTCCTCTGTTTACAAAATGCTGATGGGAGAAAAGGTATGAGCGAACAAGTCGGTACGATAACCTGGATCAGCGGCCCTGTTGTGCGTGCCCGCGGCTCCCGCAATGTGGGCATGCTTGAACTTGTTGAAGTGGGTGCAGACCGGCTTGTGGGTGAGGTGATCGGTCTTGAAGGAGACCAGATAACGGTTCAAGTGTATGAGGAAACTGCCGGCATGCAAACCGGCGCACCGATCTATGGCACGGGGCTGCCTCTTTCGGTGGAACTTGGACCGGGTTTGATTCAAAGCATTTATGACGGCGTGCAGCGTCCGCTTCCGTTGATCGAGGAGGCAATGGGTTCGTTCATTCAGCGCGGTGCCCGCTTCGATTCGATCAGCCGCGAGAAGAAATGGAAATTCACTCCCAAGGTGAAAACCGGTGACGAGGTCAAGGGTGGCGTGATCCTGGGTACCGTAATGGAGACCGAAACATTCGAGCATCGCATTATGCTCAACCCCGATGACTCTGGTACGATCACGTGGATTGCACCCGTGGGTGAATATACCGTTGACGAACCGATTGCAAAATTGAGGATGGGCAAGGAAGAGAAAAGCGTCACCATGCTTCAACGCTGGCCTGTCCGTCGTGCACGACCCTTTGTGAACAGGCGCGGGGCAAATACCCCGCTGATCACCGGTCAAAGAATTCTCGATACGTTCTTCCCGGTTGCCAAAGGTGGAGCAGCAGGCATCCCGGGTCCGTTCGGTTCAGGCAAAACCGTTACTCAGCACAGCATTGCGAAGTATGCGGATGCGGAGGTCATCGTCTACATCGGATGCGGTGAACGCGGCAATGAAATGACGGAGGTACTTCAGGAATTTCCGCATCTTGTCGACCCGAGAACTGGTCGCCCCTTAATGGAACGCACGGTGCTGATAGCGAATACCTCCAACATGCCCGTTGCGGCGCGCGAGGCCAGCATCTACACCGGCATCACCATCGCCGAATATTACCGGGATATGGGCTACCACGTGGCGTTGATGGCAGATTCAACCTCCCGTTGGGCGGAGGCGCTGCGCGAAGTTTCCGGTCGTCTCGAGGAGATGCCCGCAGAGGAAGGTTATCCTGCCTATCTCGCAGGTCGTCTGGCTGAATTCTATGAGCGTGCTGGTTATGTCAATAACCTGAACGGTTCACAAGGCTCGGTTTCCATCGTTGGGGCGGTTTCGCCTCCAGGCGGTGACTTTTCTGAGCCGGTGACCCAGCACACCAAGCGTTACATCCGTTGTTTCTGGGCGTTGGATAAATCACTTGCCTCCGCCCGTCACTTTCCTGCCATCAACTGGCTGGATAGTTACAGCGAATATATCGAGGATGTCGCTGCGTGGTGGCGCGAAAAGGTCGGCAAGGACTGGCTGTCCATGCGTAACCGGGCAATGGAATTATTGAGCGAAGAGAGCCGCCTGTCTCAGATCGTAAAATTGGTTGGCCCGGATGCGCTCCCATACACGGAGCGGATGATCCTTGAAACCACCCGTCTCATTCGCGAGGGTATCCTGCAACAGAACGCCACCGAAGCTGTGGATGCGTATTCATCGATCGAAAAACAGATCCGCCTGCTTGAACTGGTGTTGTACTTCCACGAGCGCGGTATGGCAATCGTAAAGCGCGGCGCGCCGATCAATCTAATCCATGACCTGCCGGTGGTGGATACCATCATTCGTGCCAAGTCCACCATTACGAATGAGGAAATGCACAAGTTCGACGACATTCAAAAACAGATCGACCAGCAAATGGGTCGATTGGATGCGGAGTACAGATCATGAGTGAAATAACAGTACAAGGCGGACAGGAAGTCCTCGGCGTCAGGCGGATAGAAGGTCCGATCATCGTTGTGGAGGGCGCGGCGAACGTCAGTTATGACGAGGTGGTTGAGATACAGGATCCGCGTGGCGAACTCCGCCGTGGACGTGTGCTGGAAGTGGGTGAGGGGTTTGCCGTGGTGCAGGTGTTTTCGGGCTCCACCGGTCTTTCGATCGATGGTACTCGTGTGCGCTTTTTAGGTGGCACCCTGCACATTCCAGTTGCCGAAGAAATGCTTGGGCGTATTTTCGATGGCTTGGGCAGCCCCATTGATGGTGGTCCTGAGCCGCTGACAGACCGCTACATGGATGTGAACGGTCTGCCGATCAACCCGACCGCGCGTATCTATCCGCGTGACTACATTCAAACCGGCATTTCCACCATCGATGGCGTGAACACACTTCTACGCGGTCAGAAACTCCCATTGTTCTCCGGCGCAGGTATGCCGCACGATCAACTCGCGGCACAAATTGTGCGTCAGGCAACTTTGGGTAAAGTGGCGGGCGCGCCCCAGACTGAAGGTGAAGAGTTCGCCATCGTGTTCGCGGCGATGGGCGTGAAGAACGATGTGGCAGATTACTTCCGCCGTTCCTTCACCGAAAGCGGAGCGCTGACCCGTGTGGCGATGTTCCTCAACCTTGCGGACGATCCCCCGGTCGAACGTATCGTCACCCCGCGCGCGGCGTTGACCCTGGCAGAGTACCTTGCCTACGAGCGTGAGATGCACGTATTGGTTGTGCTTACCGATATGACCAACTACGGTGAAGCTCTGCGTCAGATCTCGAACGTGCGTGGCGAAGTGCCAAGCCGTAAGGGGTATCCGGGCTACTTGTACAGCGACCTCGCCTCCATGTACGAACGAACCGGCCGCATCCGCACCAGTAAAGGATCGATCACGCAGATCCCGATCCTGACGATGCCGAACGATGATATCACCCATCCGATGCCAGACCTGACCGGTTACATCACCGAGGGTCAGATCGTATTGGGACGCGAATTAAACTTTGCGGGCATCTACCCACCTGTGGCTGTTTTGCCGAGTCTTTCGCGCTTGATGAAGGATGGTATCGGAAAGAACCGCACGCGCGACGATCATCCGCGTTGGGGCGCACAGCTCTACGCTGCATACGCCAAGACGCAGGATGTGCGGGCGCTGGCGTCCGTGATCGGTGAGGAGGAGCTTACTGAGGTGGATCAGAAGTATCTTCAGTTCGGACGCGCTTTCGAACGCGAATTTGTCAACCAGAGTTTCACTGAAAATCGTACCATCGAGAGGACGCTGGAAATCGGATGGAAGCTTCTCTCCATGCTCCCGAAGCAGGAACTTACCCGCGTCACACTCGACGAGATCGCACAATACTACAAGGGTGAAGATGCCTCAAGTTAACATTGCTCCCACCCGCACGAACCTGATTCGCCTGAAGAAGGAACTGCGGTTTGCGAAAGAAGGGTACGAAATCCTCGACCGCAAACGCGAAGCCCTGACCGGCGAATTGGTCCGTGTGGCAAAAGAAGCCGATGCACTTCAGAAGGAAGTATGGGCTTTACTGGAGACCGCCTATGATGCGATGGAAAAGGCGCGTCTCGTGATGGGTTCTGACCATGTGGAATGGGCTTCACTCGCGGTGGACAAGACAGTGGACGTACACTTGCGTCTGCGCGGCATCATGGGCGTGGCAATTCCAGAGATCGAGGCGCGCGGTGAGCCGCCAAAACTTCCGTACAGTCCCGGCGATACCTCGGCGGCACTCGATGAAGCCAGTGATGCATTCCGCGAAGTGCTTCTACGCATCCCACAGCTTTCGATGTTGACTGCGGCTGTATGGCGTCTTGCGAATGAGTTGCGCAAAACCCAGCGACGCGTGAATGCGCTCCAACATATCTTCATCCCGCAGTATAAACATCAGATCGAATTCATTGTCAGCTCGCTGGAGGAACGCGAACGTGAGGAGACTTTTCGCTTGAAATGGCTGAAGACAAAGATGACGAAGCAGGCTTCTGCGGCGGTTTCTAACGGGCATGAATCCGGTAAGACTTCCGTTTGATGCCACTTGGGACTACAATTGAAAGGTTCATAACATCACCGCACTCTAAAAGGAGTTTATCTTATGAAGATTGGCGTTTTGGGCACGGGAGTTACAGGACAGACGATTGCTTCCAAGCTGGTACAACTCGGACATGATGTAATGATGGGTTCGCGGGATGAGGCGAATCCCAAGGCAGTTGCCTGGGCAAAGGAGGAGGGTCATAATGCCTTGTACGGCACATTTATGAACGCTGCATCGTTTGGTGAGATCATTTTCAACTGCACATTGGGTCCTGCTTCTCTGGATGCGTTGCGAATGGCTGGTGCCGAAAACCTGAAGGGGAAGATCCTGATCGATACATCCAATCCTCTGAACAAAGCCACCGATCCGTGGACGTTGACCGTTTGTAATACCGACTCCCTGGGTGAACAAATTCAACGCATGTTCCCTGATACAAAGGTCGTAAAGACTCTCAATACAGTGAACACAAACGTCATGGTCGAACCAACAAAACTGATCGAGAGAACGCAGGTCTTTGTCAGCGGGAACGATATCGAAGCCAAGGCGACCGTTGTTATGATACTTCGCGATTGGTTTGGATGGAGGGAAATTCTTGACCTGGGCGATATCACTACATCGCGAGGGGTGGAGATGTTCCTGCCGTTGTGGCAGAGCCTGCGCAAAGCAATCCCTGAACAACGATTCAACATCAAAATTGTTTCTTCATGAGCAGGTTTTTGAATATGAATGAATGAGCCTTCCATAAAATGGAAGGCTCGTTTTTGTTATTTTTTTCGAGTTGGTTCAATAAGCGACTCCCGGGCTTCAATCATTCCCCAACGTGAAGCGCCGAGGTATAGTATTTCCAGAATCAAGTCTTCATACCGTATGCCTTCCGCAGCGCTTTGCAGGCAGAGATCGCTGTAATTGGGAGTGAGCCCGGGCAGGGTATTGATTTCCAAGAGACGGGGGTTTCCCTCGTCGTCGAGGCGAATATCAGTGCGGGAAACATCCAGCGCGTAGAGGAGTTGATGGGCACGCAGGGCAAAGTGTTTGAGCTTTTTATCGAGTTCCGGGTCGATATCTGCCGGGCAGACATAATCCGGCGCACCTTCCTCTCCCACTTCCTTGGATTTCGATGCCTGGCTGTACACATTTGGGGTGACGGAACGCCTCATATCCAGTTCGAGGACCGGGAAACGGTGGAAGCCGTCCTTTTCGTACCATTCCGGGTGGCGGGAATATTTTTTGGAATCAGTTCGACCTAAGATTCCCACGGTAAATTCGCGCCCCGGCAGGAATGTTTCAACGAGGGCAGGTTGTTGATAGGTGTTTACGATATAGGCGATTCTTTCGCGCATTTCTTTTTCGTTCTTAACGATGGCCCTGGTGTCCACGCCCATGCCGGTCCCTTCGCGGGCGGGTTTGACAAAGAGGGGAAATTTCAATTCCGGGCGCAGTGGATCGTTTTCGGCGCTGAATTCCTGAAAGGGGGCGACGGGCAGGCGCCGGTCGCGCCAGATGCGTTTGGTCAGGGTTTTGTCGAGGGAGATGCCATTGGTCAATACGCGCGAGCCGGTATATGGGATGCGAAGCATTTCCAGCAGTGCGGGGACCTGTGCTTCCCGTGCGTCGCCACCGAGACCTTCAGCGATATTAAAGCAGATATCCGGTTTTACCTCCTTGAGGGCATAGGGAAGGTCGGTGTCAGCCTGGATGAAGACCGTTTGATGGCCGTCAGTTTCGAGGGCGGAACGAATCGCATCCACGGTCTCGATGTGGTCAAAATCAGCAAAGGCATCAGGAGGAACCCCCTCGGGTTTGGGCTTGGATTCATCCTTGATATTTGCCAGAACAGCGATCTTCCAATATCTTTTCATACGGCGAGGCTGCGACGATTCTTCTCCGTGAAGCGACATTTTCTCTCTCCTTTTAGCGTTGGTTTTGTGATTTAGTATATTACAACCTGTGTCTCTGGCAAGGGTTATGAGGAACAAAGACAAAAGTAACTAGACAATGATGAGCCTTTCAGGTATCATTGGCCCGATTGTGCTCCTCCTCACGAAGGGCTCAATTGAAGAAATTACACCACATACCCGGATAAACCAATATCCGGGTTATTGTACTAAACGACATTTTGGCGTGGAGGAATTCATGACAGACCTGATAAAGCAGATCACAAGTGATTTGCAAAAACAGATCGAGGGATTTGAGCCGGAACTCAATATCAGCGATATTGGTACTGTGCTTGAGGCGGGAGATGGGATTGCTCGTGTGCAGGGATTGGCGAACGTTCAGGCGCAGGAACTGGTCCAGTTTTCCAACGGGGTGATGGGAACAGCTTTCAACCTTGAAAAAGACAGTGTAGGCGTGATCGTAATGGGTGACTACGGCGGCATCGTGGAAGGAATGACGGTGCGGGCTACGGGTCGGATTGCTTCCGTTCCGGTTGGGGACGCCCTGATCGGACGCGTGGTGAATGCGCTCGGCGAACCCATCGATGGGAAGGGACCCATTGCAACAAAGGGTTTCCGCCCGATTGAACGCATTGCCCCGGGCGTGATCCAACGCCAGGATGTGGATACACCTGTTCAAACCGGCATCACTTCCATTGATGCGATGATCCCCGTGGGACGTGGTCAGCGTGAATTGATCATCGGCGACCGCCAGACGGGTAAGACAGCCATCGCAATCGACACGATCATCAATCAAAAAGGCAAGGATCTTATTTGTATCTATGTGGCGATCGGTCAGAAAAAGGCCGCCGTCGCGCGTACCGTGGGTATCCTCGAGCGGTACGGCGCAATGGAACATACGATCATTGTGGTTGCCTCGGCGGATGAATCTGCGGCACTCCAATATATTGCTCCCTATTCGGGTTGTGCCATCGGTGAAGAGTTCATGGAAACGGGACGCGATGCCCTCATCATCTATGATGATCTTTCCAAGCATGCATGGGCATATCGTCAGGTTTCCTTGTTGCTGCGCCGCCCTCCTGGACGTGAGGCGTATCCCGGTGATGTGTTCTATCTGCACTCCCGCCTTTTGGAACGCGCTGCACGCCTTGCAAACAAGTATGTCATTACAAAGAAGGATTTCAGCGGTGAAACAGCCTCTGCAAGTGATGCTGTAAACGACAGGGTCTATTCCGGTCCGACATCGAAGGATGATGCCGAGGAAGCCCGCAAGCATCTGGTTGACGCTGATAATCACAAGGTTGTAAAAGTGAGCGGGACCGGCGGCTCCTTAACTGCTTTACCGATCATTGAAACATTGCTTGGCGACGTTTCAGCCTATGTGCCGACAAACGTGATCTCCATTACGGATGGTCAGATTTATCTGGAAACCAATCTGTTCAATGCGGGTATCCGTCCTGCTGTGAACGTGGGTATCTCTGTATCCCGCGTGGGTGGGGATGCGCAGACTAAAGCCATGAAACAGGTTGCGGGTCGTTTGCGACTCGACATGGCAGCTTATCGTGAACTGGCTGCATTTGCCTTGATGGCTTCCGACCTTGATAAAGCCACGCAGCAGCAGCTCGGCCGCGGTCAGCGCATGCAGGAAATTCTCAAGCAGCCGCAATATCAACCGATGTCCTTGTCCGACCAGGTCATCTCCCTGTTTGCAGGGACGAACGGCTTTGCAGACAATGTGCCGCTTGGCAAAATGTCGCAGTGGCAGGCTGATCTCGTCAAATTCATGGAAGCCTCCCATCCCGAAGTTGGAAGGGATATTGCAGAGAAAAAGGTGATCACCGACAACAATCGCGAGAACCTGACGAAAGCGCTCGATGCGTTTACGCACGGATGGCAGGCATAATCCATGGCATCCGCTCGTGAGATGCGGCTTCGCATCAAAAGTGTAAAGAACATCTCTCAGGTGACGCGCGCCCTGGAGGCTGTCAGCGCGGCGAAGGTTCGCAAGGCAATTCAGGCACTGACTGCGACGCGTTCCTATGCCACCAAAGCATGGCAGGTGCTTTCGCATATTACGGCTCAACCCGGACACATCAGCCTGCATCCGTTATTGACGGAGCGCACCGACCCCCAAAATGCGCTCGTCATTGTTATGACCGCTGACCGCGGACTTGCGGGTGCATACAACACGAACGTCATTCGTTATGTCTTGAAGCGCTTCGACAAATATCATCTCCCGGTGAAATACATCACTGTGGGGCGCAAGGGACGTGATCTGCTCCTGCGCCTCCGTAAACCGGTATTGGCGGATTTTAGCAATCTACCATCCACCCCGAAATTTGGCGCGGTTTCCGCAATTGGACGCCTTGCTGTCGATGAATTTTTGAAGGGCGATGTGGATGAAGTCTATTTGGTCTACACAGACTTCGTGAGCATGGCGCGGCAGGAGACCACCATGAAGAAATTGCTTCCCCTGGTGGTCGAAACGCGTGAAGGGCTTGTGGAGGATTTTGGCGAGCATCAAAAAGGACCTGCAGCCGCTTATGAATATGAACCCGATCAAACGGATATTCTGGATGAAATGATTCCCCGTTTCACCGCGTTGCAGGTATATCAGGCTGTGCTCGAATCACAAGCCAGTGAACATGCAGCCCGCATGATCGCGATGCGCAATGCAACAGATAACGCGAAGGAACTTGTCGGCGCGTTGCAGTTGGAATACAACAAGGTCCGCCAGCAGGCGATCACGAACGACATCTTGGACATTGTGGGCGGCGCAGAAGCGCTTGCCCAGTAAAAATTCTGGAGGAAATCATGGCAAAAGTTACCGGCCGTGTAGTACAAATACTTGGTGGTGTTGTGGATGTGGAATTCCCTGAGGGGGATGTGCCCGAGCTTTTCGAGGCGATTCAGGTTGAACGTCCCGGCAAAGCCCCGCTTGTTCTTGAAGTTCAAAAACATATTGGCAATAATTGGGTCCGTACAGTGGCGATGGATTCCACAGATGGCTTGCAGCGCGGCGTTCCGGCGGTTGCAACCGGCGCTCCGATCCTTGTCCCCGTGGGGACGTCCACATTGGGGCGCATCTTCAATGTGCTTGGCAAACCTGTGGATGAGAAGGGCGCGGTTGAAACGTCCATCCGTTATCCGATTCATCGTGGAGCGCCGCCGTTCGATGAGCAATCCACCCGCGTCGAGATCTTCGAAACCGGTGTGAAGGTGATCGACCTGATCGCTCCCTTTACCAAGGGCGGTAAGACGGGCATTTTCGGTGGCGCAGGCACAGGCAAGACCGTTATCATCATGGAATTGATCCGTTCGGTTGCCACGGAACACGAAGGCAACTCGGTATTTGCCGGTGTGGGTGAGCGTACCCGTGAAGGTACCCAGCTTTATCGTGAAATGCTCGAGTCCGGCGTTATGAAAGACACCGTGATGGTGTATGGTCAGATGAACGAGCCCTCCGGCGTTCGTTTGCGTGTGGCTTTGACCGCGCTTTCAATGGCTGAATATTTCCGCGATCAGGGCAAGGATGTATTGCTCTTCATCGATAACATCTTCCGTTTCTCGATGTCTGGTTCCGAGGTGTCCGCTTTGCTTGGACGCATGCCCTCGGCTGTGGGTTATCAACCCACATTGGCTACGGAAATGGGCGAACTTCAGGAACGTATTACATCCACTCGTACGGGTTCGATCACATCCATGCAGGCGGTGTATGTCCCTGCTGATGATTATTCCGACCCCGCTCCCGTGGCCACCTTCACGCACCTGGATGCGACCATTGCCCTCGAACGTTCCATTGTGGAAAAAGGCATCTACCCGGCTGTGGATCCGCTCGGTTCGACCTCCCGAATTCTTGATCCCAACATCGTGGGTGAAGAACATTATCGGACAGCCCGCGAAGTACAGCGTGTATTACAGCGTTACAAGGATTTGCAGGATATCATTGCCATTCTCGGTATCGATGAACTGAGCGAAGACGACAAGTTGCTCGTTGCCCGCGCCCGCAAGATCGAACGCTTCTTCTCGCAGCCGTTCTTTGTTGCAGAACGCTTTACAGGCATTTCAGGCCGCTATGTTTCCCTGAACGATACCGTTCAGGGCTTCCGTGAGATTCTCGACGGCAAGTGCGACGATCTTCCGGAGCAGGCGTTCATGATGGCGGGCACGATCGATGACGTCCGCGAAAAGGCGGACAAGATTGCGAAAGGCGCATAACTGGCATGACCATTCGATGTGAAATCGTTTCGCAGGATCGCACGGTCTTTCAGGGTGATGTGGATTTTATCCTGCTGCCGGGCATGGCAGGTGAGATGGGGATTCTCCCTCACCATGCACCTGTATTGGCACTTCTGAAATATGGTGTCATCAAAATACGTAAGCAGGGCACCGAAAAATTATTCGCGGTTGCCGGCGGCATGGCTGAAGTTCAACCGGATATTGTGACCATCCTTGCCGATGCGGCTGAAAATATCGAAGAGATCGATGTGGTCCGCGCCCAGGCTGCCAAGAAACGTGCGGAAGATGCCCTGGCAAAAATTTCACCTGAAGAACAGCCGGATGCCTATTTGAATATGGAAGCTGCGCTTCGTCGTTCCAATTTACGTCTCGATGTGGTTCGCCGCTATCGCAAGATACGTGATACCTACACCGAGCAGGATTCTTCGATGTAATGTTTTTCTCCATTCGAGAAATATCAAAGTAGAATTGTAGGAATAGTGGCCGTATTTTCCAAAGATTTGGGCATTGATCTGGGAACCATGTTCACCCGTCTTGCCGACGGCACGCAGGTGTTGTTGGATGAACCCACCATCGTTGCCATCGAAGTGGACGATCAGAAAATGGTCGCGGTCGGGCAGGAGGCGCGGGACATGTACGGGCGCGTCCCCGAAAGCATCGAAGTGGCGCGTCCACTGAAGAACGGGGTCATTGCCGATTACGAGATCACCGAAACCCTTCTCTCCTATCTTCTCCAACGCGTCAGCGGTTCGATGCGCATCTTCCGTCCGCGCGTGATGATCTCGGTGCCTTACGGAGTGACCAGCGTGGAGCGACGCGCGGTCTACGAGGCAGTTTTGGAGGCGGGAAGCCGCGAAGCGTCCCTGATCCAGCAGCCTCTGGCGGCGGCTCTCGGCGTGGACCTGCCGATTAATTCTCCATCCGGAAACATGGTCATCACCCTCGGCGGCGGCTGCACGGAAGCCGCGGTCATGGCGATGTATGGCATCGTCTCGGCTGAGACCTTGCGCGCCGGCGGCATGGACCTCGATGAAGCCATCGTCAATTATGTGCGCAGGAAGTATGGGGTGGTGATCGGACAGGTGACGGCGGAACAGCTCAAGATGAAGATCGGAGCCGCCGTGCCGCAGGATACCGAGAACAGCATGGAGGTGCAGGGACAGGACCAGGTCACCGGTCTGCCGCGCCCGGTCACACTGACGACGGGCGAGATCGTCGAAGCCCTGCAGGAACCGCTAAAACTGGTGATCGAAACGGGGCGCCGCGTCCTTGAGAAAACACCACCCGAACTTGTGGCAGATATCATCGACCGCGGTGTGGCGTTATGCGGCGGCGGCGCGCTGTTGCGCGGTGTGGATAAACTGCTGACCAAGTCGCTTGGCATCCCCGCTTATCTCGTGGATAACCCGCTGACCTGTGTGGTGGAGGGGGCGGTCAAAGCCCTGCCCATGTATAATATCTTGCGGCGCAATCTGCCGCAGGTGTAAATAAACGAAACGGTCACGCAATTGCGTGACCGTTTTTCTTTCCGATGCTTTTTTTCATTTTTCAATCACGGCCAGACGGTTTTGAATTCGCCGTTTTCCACCTGTAAAACGTAAAACTGAGCATCGTTGAGTTCGCCATTTGCATCGAATGCAATTGGGATTCCCAGGAGATCAGACTGCCGGTTCATTTTTGCCAGTTCGTCACGCACTGCCCTGGGGGTGGGATTGCCTGCCTCAATCGCACGCTGGATGGCTTCCAGCGCGGTCCTCGTGGCGGCGTAAACCAATGCCCCATCCATGCTGTATTCACTCTGTTGATTCTGGAAATGCTGCAAAAATTTGGATGGGATTGCCGGTTCTCGTGATACAACGTATACACCCTCGGTATCCAGCAGGGTGCTGTTTGCGGCACCGTAATGAGCAACGATCAATGCCGCACCCTGCAAAGCCTTTGACAATTCCACAACCTGCTCAGGCGATCCGGAACCCATGAACACCACATCGGCTCCAGCCGCCTGGATTTCGGATGCCAGCATGCCCGCATCCATTGTATCTGGAGAGATTTCATTCCTGCCAACGATCGTCCCACCGCCTGCAGACACCGCCTGCTCAAAGGTGGTGTTCAGCATTTCGAAATATGGTCCGCTGGTTGAACGTTGGCTGAGTAGATAGATTTTTGATGCGTTCAGGACCTCCATAATAAACCTGCCTGCCGCGGAACCCTGTCCGTCGTCAGTAGGCGCAATACGGTACAGGTTTTGATACCCTTGTTGTGTAAGTTGGGCATTTCCGCTGGTTGTAATTACCGGCAGGCCGGCTGCGTCAAGGATCACGTTACCGGTAATGGCTTCGCCTGCCAGCCCGAGACCAACGACAGCGAGCACATCACGGTTGCTTGCCAGTTCGTTGGCTCCGGTCGAGACGGTTGCAGGGGAGCCTCCCGTATCGACTTCAACCAGCGTCACTTTCACGCTGCTTGACGCATTGAAATCTTCGACCGCCATCCTCGCCCATTTCAGCGCTTCTTGTCCTGTGTCCGTTTCCAGCGCTTCAAAGATTGCAATGGATTTCCCCGAGTCGCTTTGCTGGGAAATTGTTGTTGGATCAGGTATGGCAGATTCGGGTTGAGAAGTTGGGAGCGGGGAATTTTGTTCAGTTTGTTGGGCATCCGTTGTCGGAGCAGACTGACACGCTGTCAGGATAAGAATCACCAATAGAATTAGATTCAGCCACGAATTTTTTCGCATATGGTTCCTCCTTGGTTAATGGATTGTTTCCAAATATGGGGTGGTCGTAGCCTGCTGTTTTTTTATCCCCATGAATGGCACCTGCTTGCTGATAAATGGAAAATGAGACAGTAGTTTAATGAACGAAGTGGTGTAATATCATCATGTACCTCCTTGCATGTTATCCACCCTCAACATGGCTTTGCCGTGTCGCCGCTACAGTGAGCGTGGATTCTTTTTTTACGCCTCGTTTAGGGCTCGCAAAAAATTATAAATGAGTTTTTTGGATAAAGTCAACCGTAATACTACGATTTAAATTACCATCCCAACCAAATAATGAGGATGAAAAAAAACAGGCTCCAGGAAATTATCCTGAAGCCCGATGTCTAACTTTCCGCTCCCTACAAATAATACGTCATCCTCTGCAGATGCGTGGCGGGATCGATGTGTTGTACGCGCACATCCGCGGGCACGTTCAAATGGATCGGCGCGTAGTTGAGGATCGCCTTCACGCCTGCCTTGACGAGTTGGTCGGCAACCTCCTGCGCCGCAGAGGCGGGGACCGTCAGCATTGCCACTTTGATCCTGTTCTGCCTGACCTTTTCCACCAGCGCGGTGGTGCTGTAGATCTCGATGTTGTTCACGACCTGCCCCACCTTGCCCGGGTCGTTGTCGAACAGCATCGTCACCTGGAAGCCGCGGTTGACAAATCCGTTATAGCGCGCCAGCGCGTGTCCCATGTCACCCATGCCCACGATGATCACGTCCCAGACGCGGTTCAGTTTCAGGATTTCCCGCAAACGCTCGATCAGGAACGGGATCGAATAGCCCGTCCCCTGTTTGCCGAATTCTCCGAATTGAGAAATATCCTTGCGGATCTGCGCGGCGGAAATGCCGATGATCTCTCCCAATTCCTGCGAAGAAGTGTTTTGGATGCCCTGATCTGCCAGGCGTTGCAACGCACGCAGGTAGATCGGCAGACGTCCAATGATGATGTCGGGGATTTTTTCAGCGTTCATGCAGGAATACCCTCGCAAAGCGTGAAATTTTGCATTAACTCTACCATAAAAGGATGTTTTGTACAAAGAGGCACAAATGTTGGATTGCCATCTTAAAGCAAAACGACGAATGAGATGGACATTCGCCGCTTTTGCGTATTGCTCAAAAACGCCCAAATTTTATGGTGTGCCTTGTTTGGCATACTGGCAGAAACTCGGCTGGTTATAAACGACCACGCAATCCACCCACGCCTCGCCGAAATGCACGAGCACATTGATCTGTCCCAGCCAGGGGTCATATCCTCCTACAATGATCTGTCGCGGCTGGTCAACCACATCCAGCACGGACCGCAGTGAAGACATCCGCATGGTACGGGCGAGCGCCTTGTCCACTTCCTGTCCCTGATGATCGACCGTGAATTGTATGGTCTGGTTCAATTGCTGGACGGCGGAACGAAGCGGCTCGTTGTTCAAGGTGTCCACGATCGTCCCATTGATGAACATGATAACGGCGCACACCACCAATGGCATGAGCCTGCCAAAGATGGAGGTTGAAAAGGCAGCTGGCTCAGTCAATGGGATCTGGAGAATGCCTGCCAGTGTGATGAAGAGTGCCACCCAGGCGGCGGCGATCGCAAACCGTGAACTGAAGTTCTCGTAAAAAATGTAGTTCAACATGCTCCCGGTTTCGGGGTCGATCAGCGCCACAACCTTCGGAAAGATCTGAAATGGCAGGGCAAGGGTAAGCCATGAAAACAGGAGGGATACGCCCAGATAGATCGGCAAAGCCAGGATCGTCTTCTCTAGTCGGGCTACCAGCCAGCCAGCCGCGCCTCCCACGGTCATGCAGATGAGGGCTCCGATGATGAACTTTAGCCACGGATGGCTGCCGTGTGCCTGGCTGAGTTGATAACCGTCCAAGCCCCAGGTGGCGGCGGCAAAGGATAACCCGATCGCAATCCCATATGCCATGCCCATCCGCCATTTCATGCGGATGACATCGGGGCGGTAACGCACATCTTCGTTCGAAAAACTTTTCATTGAATGGTTGAAACCTTCAGTGTGTAGGATGAATAACTCTGCAGACCATCTGCAAGAGCGCTGACATGCACCAGCACAGCCTGGTCCGACTCGACCGGGACGACCAGTTGAGAACCGCAACGGATCTCACTGACCGTCGCAAGGGGCTGCCCGGATTGCATCAGTTCGACGAGCACGTCACTCCCCGAGCAGGAGACCTCCAGTAGGATCTTTTCGCTGTATGGCGTAACTGCGATCCAGTCTTCCGGGTCTCCAACAGGGGTCGAAACGTCTCCATTGTATATCAATGTGTTTGTACCCGCACGGTAAAATATTACTGTTTTTACAGGACTTTCAGCCGAGTCGTCATCCGGGGGGGCAGGTACGACCGTCGGGGTGGGGGGCAGCGGAGTATCCGCCGGTGTCCCCGTGCCGATGACCTCGCCCGCATCCGATACGATCGGCAGAACTTCCACGCCGGATGCCTTCACAAAACCCGCATTCACCCAACCTCTGCCATCCGGTCCGGCTGGGTATTCGATCTGCAACCACGAACCGGTGCTGTTCCTGCCCGTCAGCGTGACCACATCGTCTGCGTTGAGAATGCCGAGCGAATTGAAACTGGTCCCGGGTCCACTGCGGATGTTCAATTGCTGGATGACGATCGCGCTCGCGCCGGACCCTGACTCCGACTCAGCGCCTCCAATCACCGGGACCTTGGGGCTGCCCGCCGTTGTGACATATTGCGCGGTCACCCAGCCTCTTCCGTCAACCCCTTCGGGATAGAGGATCTGCCACCAGTTTTCGCCGGGATCCCTGCCGACGATCTCGACTCGCGTGTTCGCAGGGATGATGCCCAGCACCTCGCTCGCGGTGGAGGGTTCGGCGCGCACGTTCAGTTGCGTGGAAGTGGTCCCTTCAACGGGAACAGCCGTCGGCTGGGGAGGAGGCGGGAGCGGCGTCTCCGAGGGGCGCGGTGTGAGGGTGGACGGAAGAGTCGCGGTCACAACGAACGGTGTCTCTGTCGCCGCGTTCGTCTCGCTGACCCGGACCCCGCAACTGGAAAGGATCAGCGTAATGACAAGAAATATGATTCGCATGTTATTGCGCTGGGATCGAATAAATTTGAAGCGGTCCATATTCGAAGACGATGCTGGCGGATTCCAAGTCCAGCGAAGATGTGAGATTGTAGAAATCCAGAACCGCCTGCAACGTGGCGCGCCTTTCGGTACTGCGGACAAGGACGAGGGCGTTTTGGATTTTGACGGGATGATCCCGTTGAAAAAAGACATCATACGGCACGCCATTTATTTTAAGGTAATAGGCGGTCTGTAGGTCTGTCGGGGCGGTTGCAATGATCGTGTCGTTCGGAGTGATGTGTTGAGTCAGATAGTCTGCCGCAAGTTGTTCGGGTGCAATGGTGCGGTCGGCGAGGGCTTTCGGGCTGAGCGTTTTCACGATCACATTTGTGGAAACGATAAGAACCAGGAAAAGAATGATCGATGCGACGATCGTTTCTGTTCGTTGAGGTGCGGAAAACTTTCCGAAGACCAGGTTTGCCAGCCAGGTTATTCCCGCCGCGGCAAAGAACAGAAAGAAAAGTTCGAGATAACCCCATACCCTTGGTAATGGCGCCACTCTCTGCAATGGCAACACAATGACGATCGCCACGAGCAGGATGATCTGCATCGGCAACCTCTGGTTGGAGACCCTACGGTAAAAGAGCACCGCAAGCAGAAACCCCGCGACGAACAATTGCTGGATGAACGGGCTGAGATGTGCCATCCACCCGCTCCATGTTTTGGTGATGCGCGGGGAGATGCTTTGCACGAACTCATGCCACGTCAGCGATTTGACGATATTGTTGCCGACCAGGGACTCGAAGCCGGTGCCGAAAAGGATCACGGGCGAATACAGGATCAAGGTCAAAATGGCGGAGACAGCACAGGCGAGGAGAAAGACCCGCAGTTTATCCCATTTGGTATTCCAGGGCTGTTCTTCGGTCAGATACGTTGCCGCCACCCATAGCGAAATTCCCGCCATTGGATACAGAAAGATCGGGATGGTGTAAAAGCCCAACGCACCGGTGATGGCATAGGCGATCAAAGCGGGCCGGCTTTGTTGCCTGACGAGGATCCCCGCGAAGTTAGCCAGCAATAATGAAAACAACAGGATCATGGGATATCCGCGGCCGTTGGCGGATTCGTTGATCAGGCTGGTGGAAGTCGCCAGTACGGCAGAGACAGCCAGGGATTGGCTCGCGGAGAAGAACCTGCGGGCGGTGACGTAAGCCGCCGGCACGCTGAAGACGCTTGCGAGAAATGCCGGCACGCGGACGATCCAGATGTGGTCTCCGAGAATCCGATATGCAACTCCGATCAGGAGGGAATTGAGGATGTGATTGTTGGGCGCGTGATAGTCTGCAAGGATGAACTTGAACGGCCTGGAGGAAAAATTGATGAACGTATAGGCTTCATCGTAGCCAATAGGATTGTTGATGACCAGCAATCTCAGGACGACTGCCGCGAGTGTAACGATCCCAAGAAAATAGTAAATGTATCGCGGGTCCTCTGCCGGTATGAACAGGTGATTGAAGGTGGCACGAAACATCCGGAGATTGTCTCGTGCGTCCAATGGTTTTCGGTTCAAATCGGATTGCCTTTGGGGAAACGATATGAGTGCAAACTGGCGCCCCCGCACAGACTCGAACTGTGCTCTTCGGCTCCGGAGGCCGACGCTCTGTCCACTGAGCTACGGGGGCGGGCGACGGAATTTTATCACAGATGGATTTCTTGTCGCACGGGGATGGGATTTTGTCATTGCGAGGAACAGTACACGGCACTGCTCCTCGCAATGACGGTATATCTACGCCTTCGCCATCGGCGCGAGTAGTGTCATCTCTGCCCGAAGTCTCTCGATGATCTTCGTGTTCCCGCGCTCTTCACCCATCCTGGCAAGTTGTTCCTTCTTGTGGGCGAGTTCTCCCAAAACCTGATAAAAGCGGGTCGTGGACCGGAAACTCCCGGATGTCAGTGCCGCGAGATGCACATTCGTCTGGAAGAACGAAACGGCTGTATTGTACTGCTGTTGCGAGATCGATCCGTTCCTGACCTCCTCGACCAGATTCCGCTTGAGGATGTTCCTTTCATTGACGATCATCCAGATGATGAATCCCAACATGACTGCGTAGCCGAAGTAATCGGCGATCAAGCCCAGGATGAACCCGCCTCCGCCTCCGATCAGACTGCTGAAGGTGTTATGGAACGAATGCGTGAGGACGGCGATCGTGTATCCCGCAGGGACGGCGATGATCTTCACGAGGAGGTTGCGGCTCATGCGCGCGACCGCCAGCCCGATGCCGGTAAACGCCGTGAAGAATGGGTGCATCCAGCCGACGAGAACGACGCGGATGAATACCAGCGTCCAGAAGCCCTCCCAGCCCGCCTCCTGGAATCCGTTCCTGTAGATGTAAAGGACGTTTTCGATCGCTGCAAAGCCCATGGCTGTGATGGCGCCGTAGACAATGCCGTCGAGGACGGAATCGAATTCATTCTGGAACAGGAAGAAGACCACCAGCACCGCAAGTCCCTTCAACGCCTCCTCGATGATCGGCGCCGCGATGGACGTGGTGCTGAAATCCGCTGCGTTCACCGAACCGGTCAGCGAATAGACGCCGATGCCCACAGCAGTGTTCAGGATGTACGCGCCTCCGCCTGCGATCACCACACCCCAAATGAACGCCGCGCCCAGCAAAAGTTTTGGTTCCTTTTCATAGCGGTCCAGCCAGTTGACGAACGCCGCGAACAGGAACATCGGCACAAAGCCAAAGAAGAACGCTCCGATTAAAGCCATGACTCCTCCAAAACGATTTGATCGATGAAACCGGTCATTGCCGAATTGTACTGGTTATTTTTCAAAATGCAAGAACCTCGTTGGTTGCATCGCGTTGAGTCATTGTTTGCATGCAGAGGGTTTATGTTTTATACTGTTTTTTTCGAATTTTCACTTTCAGGAGGTGTGAATGAGCTTTTTGGATCGGATGATTTTTGGGAATAACCTTCGGGACTGGCTTGTTGCCCTGATCATTACGGTTGTCATCACCGTCGTCGCATGGATCATCCAACGGATCTTCATTGCCCGCTTTATCAAACTGACCGACAGGACCAAAACCAGCTGGGATAATGTCCTTGCCAAAGTGTTTTCGCAGACGAAATTGTACCTGATGGTGGTCCTGGCTTTTTATTTTGGCTCCCTTGCTCTAACCTTTCCCGAAACGACCGACTATTGGCTGGGGCGGATCGCATTTTTCGCGGTCCTGATCCAGATTGCGATCTGGGGAAACGAACTCGTCACCGGTTTGATCCAACGTTATCAGGAGGAACACCTGGATGATGAGGCTGGGAATGTGACGACCCTGCGCGCCGCCTCCTTTCTCATCAAGCTGGCTCTATTCTCCATCATCCTTTTGCTGGCGCTCGATAACGCCGGGATCAAGGTCGATACCCTGATCGCCAGTCTCGGCATTGGCAGTATCGCGGTGGCGCTGGCGGTGCAAAACATTCTGGCAGATCTGTTCGCGTCCCTCTCCATTGCGCTGGACCAACCCTTTGTGATCGGCGATTTCATCATTGTGGACGATTACCTCGGCACGGTGGAAAACATTGGTCTAAAGACCACCCGCGTCCGCAGCCTGTCGGGTGAGCAGTTGATCTTTGCGAACAACGATCTTCTCAACAGCCGCATCCGCAATTACAAACGCATGGGCGAGCGGCGGGTACTCTTTTCCATCGGGGTCACCTATCAGACATCCCACCAATTGCTTGAAAAAATCCCCGGCATGATCCGTGAAACCATCGAGGCACAGGCATCCACGCGTTTTGACCGTGCCCACTTTCAATCCTTCGGTGATTCTGCAATGATCTTCGAGGTTGTATATTACGTCCTTACGGCTGACTACAACATTTACATGGACATCCAGCAGAACATCAACCTTGCGCTTGTGAGAGAGTTCGAAGCGAACGGCATCGAGTTTGCATACCCCACTCAAACCCTGTATATCAAAAATGAAGCGGCTGTGGATTAACTTGTAAAGTTCAGGGCGGTGCGTTCCACGCGCGCGTCCTCAACCGGGATTCCCAAAACATCCAGCACTTCGTCCGGACGCCCCGTTGCGCCCTCGCGGGCAGATAGCCTCATGCTGATCTTATTCTCCGATTGCATTTCCAGCCCCTCGATAAGCGGACGCAAGTCATATTCCTTGTTGCGGCGGATTCGGAGGAGGGATTCGGATTCCATAACGGAATCGATCCTCCGCTTCAGTTTGGACCCGTCCACTGCCTCCGTTAAAATGACCTCATACTCCGCTGAGACCACCTGTGTCTGTAGGGCGGGCGCGCGTTCATCCACCTCTTCGATCAACTGCACCCGTAACCCTGATGGCATCGTGGCGTTCAACTTTTCCTTCAAACCTTCCAATGGGATGTCGCGTTCGAGTTTCATGTCCAGCACTTCGCAACGCGACGAGAACCCGAGCGGAAGCGCGGCCGCCATATTCATCTTGGGCTGCGGATGAAAGCCCTGCGAATACGCCAATGGGAGTTCGGCTCGGCGCGCGGCGCGTTCCCACAGCTTGTGCAGGTCGAGATGCCCTGTGTAGCGCAAAGCGTCCTGTTTTGAAAACGTGATCCGGATGCGCATTTAGTTGATCTGTATGCCGTTGACCCGCAGCCAGCGCCTGATCTCGTGCGCATGTTCGCGGTAATGCTCACAGGTGTGTTTGGTGACGCGGTTGTAAAGATTGTGCCGGGTGATCATTTCCTCCGGCATGGCTTCAAGCGCGGAGATGATCGAAGCGAACGCCTGGATCTCCTGCATCACCAGATCTTCAAGCGAGACGTTCGCATGCTTTTCCATGACCCATTCGCCGGGCGAGTCATCGTCCAGCAATGGGGAGCCGAAATCGGGATAACCAAATTCGTCCAGGAACGCATCGAGGGCGGTCTGGGTCTTGCACGGCGAATAGGACTGTCCATGCAGGATCTCGTTCATGCGGTCGGCAATGTATTGCTCGTATGCCCAGATATGCGCGATGATATCCTTGATGGAGTGTCTCCCGGCAACGCCTTTCAACGTCATACGGCGCGTGTAGCCGACGCGGTTGAGCAACAACTCGAACCTGTCGCGTTCGTTCATGAGACGCGCAAGAAAGATCTCTTTATTGGATTTGACCATCGCTTCTTTAATCTCCCACCACTGGCAACTCGTGATTGTTTACTGCTGCGGTCACTTTCTTTTGAGCGGGCGATTTCACATCCGGGCACTTCCAGCCCTCACCGGGATTCTCGCGTCGCATCCCGGCAAAGGTCGGCAGGATGCCGCACGCAAAACAGTTCAGGCGGCAGTCCACGCGGATCTCGCCCTCGAGCGACATGCGGAAATCCTGGAACAGGAAGTTCTTGCGGACCGCGGCAGTGATATGCTCCCACGGGAAGACCTCATCTGTGCGGCGCTGGCGGTGCGTGTAAAAGAGCGGGTCGAGTCCGTGTTCCTCGAAGGCTTCCATCCAGGCGTCGTACTTCTTGCCTTCCTGCCAGGCATCGAACTTTGAGCCCTTCCTCCAGGCGGAATACACCACCTCCGCCATGCGACGGTCGCCGCGCGAGAGCCAGGCCTCAAGGAAGGAATCCTCGGCATCCGTCAGGCTGAGTTTGATGTTCTTATCGCGATACAGTTCGCGCTTGAGCAGTTCCTGCTTGGCTTTGATCTGCTCGGGCGTGTCACACGAGACCCACTGGAATGGCGTCTGCGATTTCGGCACGAACGTGCTGACACCCGCGTGCAGTTTGGCCTTCCACCCGATCACTTTGCGCCCTTCCGCCAGCACGCGCTTGCACAGGTCGGCGATCGCCTGCACATCCTCCAGCGTTTCGCTGGGATGCCCGATCATGAAATACAGCTTGATTGTTGACCAGCCGCGGCGATAGATCTCGCGCGTGGTGTTGATGATGTCCTCGTCGGGAATATATTTGTTGATGATTCGCCGCATCCGTTCGGTGGCGGCCTCGGGCGCGAGCGTAAAGCCTCCGGCGCGGCGGTCTTTCAACTTTTCCATCAGGTCGATCGAAACGGATTCGATGCGCAATGAAGGCAGTGACACTTTGAGATGTGTGCCGCTGAATTTTTCTCCGACCTTTGTGACCAATTCCAACACATTGGTGTAATCGGACGAGGACAGCGACAGCAGCGCCAACTCCTCGAAGCCGGAATTTTTGATCGCTTTTTCTGCCGCCTCCAGGACTTCGTCCACGCTTCTTTCGCGGACCGGACGCGTGATCATCCCCGCATGACAGAATCGACACCCGCGCGTGCATCCGCGCATGATCTCCACCGATACGCGGTTATGGACGATATCCACATTGGGGACGATGAACTTTGTCGGTGGGGGAGGCAGCTTGGGGACGATGCGTTTGGTGATGACCGCGGGCGCATCTTCAACGGTTGGCTCGATGTGCGAGACTGTGCCGTCTTCGAGGTAATAGGCTTCGTAAAAGCGCGGGACGTAAACGCCGGGGATTTTGGCCAGTTCCCTGAGGATGTCATTGCGACCCCGCCTTGCGGGGGAAGCAATCCCCTCATCAGCAGGGAGATTGCTTTGACCCTTCGGAGCTCGCAACGACATGATGACATTGATAATATCGTGAATGACTTCCTCCCCCTCACCGATGACAAACGCGTCGATGAAGGCGTGCATGGGCTCGGGGTTCATCGTGGAATGTCCGCCGGCGATGATGATGGGGTGACTAGCGTCGCGGTCTTCGGAGCGGACGGGGATTCCGCTGAGGTCCAGGATATTGAGGGCGTTGGTGTAGAGAGTCTCATAAGGGAGGGTAAAGCCGATGAGGTCGAAGCAGGCCAAAGGTTGTTTTGATTCGAGCGCATACAACGGAATCCCGCGCTCGCGCATCAGGTCCTCCATATCGAGCCAGGGCGCGTAGGCGCGTTCCGCCAGCGCATCCTCCCGCTGATTGATCTGATCGTAGAGGATCTTCAATCCGACGTTCGAAACGCCGATATCGTAAATATCCGGGAAGACGAGCGCGACTTTGGTTTTTACCGTGTCCCAATCTTTTTGCGTGATGTTGAGTTCGCCGCCGACATATCGACCGGGTTTTTGCACCTTTAAGAGGATGCGGTCGAGTTCTTTTTCGATCTGTTCAGGGTTCATCATGGCGGGAATTATAACAAGGTTTGTCAGATATATTGAATGGCGCTCAACAATCACGACGGAATGGTAAATTTGTCCGGTTTTCAGACCTGTTAAGTGCTTTTGTATGGATAAATACATTTGGGAGTTATAGAATTTTGGAAACTCAAACAAGGAGAAGTTCCAATGAAGAAGTTTGTACTTTTATTGCTTGCCGTAGTTTTAGCCGCGTGCAGCACCCCTGCGGCTCCAACTGAACAGCCTGTTGCCGCCCCGCCCGAGCCGACCGCCACGCCGGTGGTGATCGTTCAAACCGTTGTGGTGGAAGCCACACAAGTCCCAACGCAGCCTCCGCCTCCCGAACCGGTTGTTGTCACGGTGGTTGTGGAACCGACTCAGGCGGCTCCCGCGCCACAGGGACCGGAGCCAGCCCAGGTTGTGAACGATGATAATGCGCCCATCATGGCTGATAATACGCTGGGAGCGGGCTGGTTCGTGAACATGACGCGGACCGGGAATAATTTATCGTTGCGTTGTCAGCTTTACAAGCAGATCACATTCAGCGTGACGCCCACGGATTCCAACATTACACAGGTTGACTTCTATTATCGTGTGCAGGATAAAGGCACCGGCGCGGTCTTTGAATGGCAGAATGCGGGTCGGATGATCCCGGATGCGAATGGCAACTTTACGCTGGTCTTTTCCGGCGAGGACATCAAAGCCGATTTCCGCAAGCCGAACGCCTGGTTCGATTATCAGTTTATCGGAAGCAGCAGACTTGGCGGTGTGGTGGGGCGCAGTGAGAAGATCGTGCAGCAGGTGGATTACTCCAACGAATGCCCGCAATAAGGAGTAACGTGAAAAGACAAAAGGACAGGTACAAAGCCTGTCCTTTTGTCTTAAAACGAATTTCTATGCAAACAATGGTTCATATTGCGAACCGGATCGTATCGTCTCCTCCAATTCATCAGCCCCCATCTTTTTGAAGTTCTGGCAGGCTTTGATCACCAGCGGCAGGATGCGGGTATCGCCGGCCGTGCAAAGTCCGGTCACATCATAGGAAAGCGCGAAATTCACCGCCTTTTGAATCTCGTCCATCTGGTCGAATGGCTCATACCATGTATTGGCAGTATGCTGTCTTTCACCCCACGGTCCTTTCGTGATGGTCTTGATGACCATGGTACCAACATCCTTTGCCTTGCAGGCGGCGACCAAATCATCCGCATTTTTCCGGAACTCGGGATTTGCCATCTGGACGAAATTCAGCGGGAACAGGACCGAATCAAAATCGAACCGCCGCAACGCTTCGAGGTAGATCTTCGGCGCATCCACCCCGTGGCCTGTGATGCCGATGAATTTGATCAACCCTTCCCGACGCGCCTCCACGAGCGCATCCAACGCGCCGCCTTTCATCGTGATGGAATCCAATTCCTCCATCGTTGTGATGGCGTGACATTGATACAGGTCGAAGGTTTCGGTTTGAAGTCGTTTGAGCGAACGCTGCATTTCATCCCAGGCGCCATGTTTCGTGCGTTCCATCGTCTTGCAGCCGAGGAAGAATCGCTGCCGTTCACGCGGCATCCACGGACCAACGCGCTCCTCCGCCTGACCATACGATGGAGCGATGTCAATATGATTGATACCTGCTTCGATGACCTGTTCCATCACTTTGTCCGCATCTGCCTGCGAGATCTCCCAAAATGCCGCCGCGCCAAAAATGGCGAGCGTGCTCATGTTTCCCGTGCGTCCGAATCGTCGAGTTTCCATTTTGTCTCCAGTCATTGATCAGAATTGATCGTCCTCGTCGGAGCTTTCTCCATACGCCCTGACTACCGCACTTTTGATCTCCTCATCTGTATGTCTTTCACACGCCACAAGCGGACGACTCGCATTCTCGACAATCCTTCCGCCTGCGCTCATCACCTTGCTGCCGATATATTTTCCGTTCGCATCGTATGCAACGAGAAGCTGGTAAAGATTTCCGCAGACGATGCACCCGTGCATTTCACCTTTTGCTTTGGTATCCACCATTGGTCCTCCAACTATTCCGTCAACGCCTTGACCAGTTCCCGGCAAAAATCGGGAATATCCGCAACGACCCGCCCCCAAACCTGATTCCGTTCCCGAAACGCCGCTTCGTCCACCCAGAACGCGCCCGCATTGACGAGATCATCCTTGATGCCGAGGGAACCGATGGCGCGCTGTCCCTTTTGGATGATGCCTGCTGAAATTGCCACCAGCCCGCCGTGGCAGATGATCCCGACGACTTTACCCGCAGCATCCATCTCGCGGACGATGTCCTTGACGGCGTCATATCTGCGGAGTTTGTCCGGTGCCCATCCTCCGGGGACGATGAGCGCGTATAGGTCATTTGCTTTCAGCGATTCGATGGTGGTATCCGGCGTGATCACCAATCCGTTCTTGCCTGTCACCGGTTTCGTATTCAACCCGGCGGTCAATACTTTTGCGCCTTCCTCCTGCAGCCGCATCATGGGGACATAATATTCCAGGTCTTCCACACCTTCAGCAACCAGGGTCGCGATCGTCTTTCCATTTAATTTCATTCGTACCTCCTTATTCACCGATTATCTTTATCAATACGCGTTTTCTTCGCCTGCCATCGAACTCGCCATAAAAGATCTGCTCCCACGGACCAAAATCCAGTTGACCATTTGTGACCGCCACAACCACTTCGCGTCCCATGATCTGGCGCTTCATGTGTGCGTCGGCATTGTCCTCACCGGTATCGTTGTGGCGGTACTGGCTGACCGGTTCATGCGGGGCGAGTTTCTCCAGCCAATTTTCGTAATCCTGATGCAGTCCGCCTTCGTCGTCGTTAATGAAGACCGAAGCCGAGATGTGCATGGCATTCACAAGCACGAGTCCATCCCTGATACCGCTCTCACGGACGGCGGTTTCAACCTCGCGGGTAATGTTGACGAATCCGCGCCGGGAGGGGATGTTGAACCAAAGTTCTTTGCGGTGGGATTTCATTGGGTTCCTTTCGCCGGTGAAATGGGATGGACACATTCCATTATATTCCACCTCTCATTCAGGCAGTTTGCGTGATCGCGGCACAAGACCGGGCTCGGCGTCAGATTCGGGTGAATTTAACGGGAACAGGCTTACGGTCCATATGGGAGGCGGGGCAGAGCCGGTTTGACGGCAATGGGAGCGGAGTTGTATCCAGCCGATTTGTGCGCAGAAGGTCAGGCAGGGCGTTTTCTCTGCTGTTTGTGGGTGTACATTGCTGCATCTGCCTGGGCGAGCAGTGCCTCGACCGTGAATGTGGAATTCAGGTCCACCCGAATGACCCCCAGGCTGAAGGACAGCCCGTAACCGCGCACGGTTATTAGATTATGGGCATCCACATTGCTTTGCAGGCGCGCTTGAATGCCGGTGATATTGCTTTCGGTCGCATCGATGGTCAGGACTGCAAACTCGTCACCGCCCATGCGGGCGATCACGTCGGAATCGCGGAAGGTCTCGGTGAGGATGTGGGCAAAATGAGTCAGCGCGATATCTCCCTCGGCGTGACCATAGGCGTCATTGACCTGTTTCAGGCAATCCATGTCGATGTACAGAAGACACAAGGGATGCCCCGCGCGCCGGGCAAATTTCAACAGCCCGTTGGACATGATCATGAAACCGCGCCGATTATTCAACCCGGTCAGATCATCGGTGAGCGAGAGGTTGCGGAGCCGTTCGTTGGCTTTCTCCAACTCCACGTTTTTTTCGTAGAGTTTATCTGCCAGGAGTTGCAAATGTTCGCGTTGGAGTTGTCCGGTTTGAGGGAGCTTGGAGGGCGCCACCGGTTGTTTGAGGGCATCGTGTATAACCCGCAGGATCTCCTGAGGTTCGGCAGGTTTTCCAAGGATATGTTTGATGCCGCTGGTCGTCGCCAGCCGACGTACTTCCGCTTCAAGGTAATGGGCGGTTTGAAAGACCACTGGAACCCCGGCAAGGAGAGGCTCGCTGCGCAGGCGACGGGCGAGCGTAAAGCCGTCCATGTTTGGCATGATGATGTCGGTGATCACCAGATCCGGAAGTTCGGTCCGTGCCAGCTCCAGCGCCTCATTGCCGTCGTTGGCTTCGAGCAGACGGTGGCCAAACGAACCCAAAAGTGTGACGTACATTTGTCGGTCGGCTGGTCTGGAGTCGACTATGAGGATGGTGGCCATTACACCTTACCTTTTATTCCTGTTCCTTGCGTCTGGTGTGCGGTCGTCAATTTCCCAGCGGGGCGGCTCACTGCTGAGCGGGCAATCTTTATATTTAATGGATAATAGCACAATTTCATCATGAATAGGGGAAAATGAAAATCTTCTGGAGACTATTTTCTCCTCCGGTTTGGGACACTGCCATTATGAGTTTTTATCGATGGATCAAAAGCCGATTGCTGTTATTTTACCAATATTCCGCCGCCCTGGCCTGAGAAACCTGCAATTCCCTCCCCGATGATTCAAGGTTCTCGTTTGTACAACGGGTTGTTTCAGATGACGAATGTTATCCAGACCCGTATGGATTATGCGCTCATTCCGGAATTTGGAACTGCTCCAACATCTCCCACCGTTCCGGCTCTCTCTGGACCGTCCATTCGAAACGCCTGACCGTAAAAGTGACCTCTCCCTTTGCCCCAAAGGTCGGGTCCTTTATTCGCGTTGACTTGTCCTCTGGCAATTCAACGATCTTGATGTGCGGCAGCCAGTTCTCGGATTTATATGGATAGCTGTCGTATCCCATTTCGCATGCGATCGCGCTCAAATCGTTGTACATCTTTTCCAGGATGGGGTTTCTTTCCGCCAGCAACCATAGCCTGCCCTGCTGATTGTTGACATTCATTCTGGCGATGTTGCTTACCTTGATTTCAAAGGGACGTAAATTTAAAGCGTACTCTTCAAGGCGCTTTTTCAAGGCCGCAAAATCCTCAACGTTCCTGATCGCCTGCACGGTCAGGTGAAGATCAATGATCGGTGTGCCATCGGCTATCCGGGCGGTTTCCTCTGAAAGCTCAAACAACCTTGAATAATCCTCATTCTCGGGACGGACAATGATAAAAGTGGATTTTCCATTTAGATTTGAGACTTCCATGACTTCCGTCTCCTTGATCCTGTTGCGATAGAGGTCAACGTGTGCCTCACTGTCATTAAGACCGACACCATAGTTCCAGGCAAGCAATCCTTGATGCAGGTCAGCCTGCCAGACGGCATGAATCCTGTCTCTCAGTTCTGATGCGCTCCTCTCGGTGGAGATGATCTTGAACTCATCACCTGCCCGTTCGGAGCGGAAAAGCAGATAGCCTTCATATTTTGGGAAATGCTTCAACAACAGATTGGAAAAACGTTTGAGATCCTGGTCGATTGCAGCGACCCCAAAGCGGGAATTTCCTTCGTGCATGTTGAGCATGTCCGTCAGCGCCACAGCCTGGATTCTGGCATCCTCCAGGTACCATATGGCGCCAAGTCCGTTGAGTAGGCTGGTCAGAGGCTCCCGGGTGACGATGTTTTCCACAATGCTCTTGGTTATCGATACCTGCTCGACGATCTGCTGCTCCAAAGTGGCGGGCAGATCTAGTTTATAAATTTTATCCTTAAGCTCCTCATAGGGCATATTAAACTCATTCCAACTTTGATAACTGTTATTCTCCGCAATCCGCCTTGGAATTTCCGAGTGACTCTCCAGAATGGTCTGCCGGAGGACGATGGGGCGGAAGGATTTTCGCTGTTTCTGTAATTCGTTTTCCGCCTCGGTTTCTGTCATCCCGGTTCCGTAATCCCAGGTCAGCAATGTGTCCCGTTCCTGGTTGATATACAGTTTCGACAGCAGGAATTTCAATTCCTGGGGTGATTTTGTGGTGGAAAATATCCTGAATTCGTCGCTGCCTGGATTTCTGCGGACAAAATCCCCCTTATCCATCGTGAAAATGGACATGAATTGATAGGCAAGTCTGTGCAGTTCTGCATCGACCACCAAGGCTCCATACACCCTGTTTGCCTGCCTGAGATCGTAGATGTCGATCTTCGCCAGCCCCTTTACCTGGTCCGCGGGGACCAGCCATTTCCCTGCGCGCGCGTTCAAGGCATGAGTGATCGAGTCGTACAAAGCCAGATTTTTGGCATTCTTCAGGATGCCGGAAAGCCGACTCTTTAACTGCTGAATTTGTGCTTCGGAGATCGGAAGCACCTGGAATAGATTCTCCAATTCCTTGAAAGATTGCAGGAAAATCTTTAGTTCGTTGTCCATTGGCGTAATGGTGTTGCCCTCAGGAGCGCGCCTTCAGGATTTCCTCCCGAAGCGACAGGCTTTTTTGGATTTCGTATTGCATACCTTGCTGTTGAAAACTCTCGAGCGCCTCATCGACCAGTATCAAGGCTGTTTCCGGATCGGTTTTTGTATCCATATGAACATACGCCAACCCGAGCTGCCCTTTGGCGAGTTCGTCCACCCTGCCGAATTCCTCAGCGGATTGAATGCCCCGCTCGAAATACTGTTTTGCGTCCTCATATTTTTTCTCCCTTAATGCAACGAATCCCAGCCCGTTAAGCGCGTAGCTGATGTGTCGGACCGGATCCTTGCGGACAGGATCCTGCCAGGTATCCAGTGCCTTTTGATACCATTCCCGGGCACGCTGGTTGTTTCCACGCTCGTATTCGAGCTCTCCCAGTCCATATTCGGCAAAACCTTTGCTGTAGATTCCATAATCATCATCGGCAAATTTCTCGCTTGTGTTGAGCACTTCCAACAATAGTGCCTCGGAGCGATCAAAATGACCAAGCCGCAGCTCAACAGTGCCCAGCGATCTCTTTGCGGCGGCGATCAATAATTCATCCTCGGTTTTGGTGGTTGCAGACAACGACTCTTCCGCCCAATGCAGCGCCCTGAGATGATCGCCCTGATAGAAGTAGATCCAGGAAATATTCCTCGCGAACGTGCTGACCGATTTCCAGTCAGACAACAATTTTGCCGCTCCCAAAGCCGCGTGCGCCAGGGTCAGGCGGTCATACCAAAAGGCGCGTTGCCATAACACGCTGCCGAACTGGATGCCGATTTGGACAAGGATCTCGGCGATGCCTCTGGCTTTCTTTGTCAGCGCATTGGAACGCGAGGATTTCTTCTGGATGGATTTGTAACACCACTGCGCCGCGCTGAGGATGTTGTTTCTGTCCAGGAGCAAATCGTCATAGCCGCGCCATTCCTTGAATCCGCTCTTCTGTGCGACCAGCCGTCCGTAATATTGGGCGGTTTTTAATTCAGCCTGGTTGATGAATTTTCGGTCGCTCCCGTATTGGCTGCGGATGAATCGACGCGTCAAAGGCAGGATGCTGAAATAATCCCGGTCAGGTTCATGTTCGACCAGCGTCAACTGTAGAAGGTCGCTGATCGCGCTGTCGAAACTGTCGTCGTCATCTATGCCGGAGATCTCTTTTAGCGCATTTCTCGAAACGGCTTCGGGGTGCATTGCCAGGATGAAGAGTAATTTCTTGTTGTTGCCGTGACGCAACAGATTCCAGCTATGGTTGAAACAATATTGCAGAATGGGGATATCGGCATCCAGACTCAACTTATCCAAGACCTGTGTCACCGAATACCCCAATACGGCGATTTGTCCCTGCACCCATAAAAGAGCCAGCGGAAGACCGCCCGTCAGATCGACCAGATATTTGCTCTGGTCCTGTGTCAACTGGATGTTCTTCTGCTGGGCATCCCACCCCAGTAGCGCACTGCTTTCCTCGAAGGTCAATCCGCGCAAACGGATGATCTGTCCTTCGGCAACCCTCTCACGCGAGGTGACGATGATCTTAAGTGTGATGGGTGACTTGCGCAGGAAATCCAGGATGTCGCGCTGCTCATACTTCGACAGGGACTCGAAATTGTCCAGCACCAGCAGGGTCGTATGTCTCGCCAGAAGGTTATAGGCTCTCCGGATCTGGTCCTGAATGGATAGATTCCCGATCGTGGGATTTCCCAGACTTGTACCGATCGTGATCAGAATATCCGAAAGGGATTTTGCCTCCGGGATGATCGGTTCGATCCCGTGCAGCGTCAGAACGGATTCCTTGGCTGAGATCCAGATCACCGATTCGAACAGATCGGCCTCGATGCACCGGTAGGCCGCCTCGATGGCAAGCGCCGACTTTCCCACACCGCCGATCCCCTCGATGCCAATGATGAACGTCCGGCTGTTCGGCTGAAGGGATTGCAGGATGGTCTCGATCTCTGTTTCCCTGCCTACAAAATAGGGTCGCCGCGGCAGGTTCGCCATCAAATTCGATCTTTCGACCTCCTTGGAGCTGGAGGTCAATTGGTCGATCTGTTTCGTGTACCTGGCGATCGCCTCCTTCTCCATTGTGAGGCTGTTGACCAGATGCAGAGGCTGATCCGCGCCATATTTTGCCAGCATCTCCTCGAGGATGTAGAGGTTCTTCTTATGAAGTTCGATCATCCTTTCAAGATGGGTAATTTCTTCCTTGTCCATGCGGTACCTGCCTTTACCCGGGAGATTGGAGGTCTTTATTATAGATCTTCGAAAGAAGGTTCTGGAGTTTTTGGGTGGTTTCGATCACGGCGTTTTCCGCCTCAACCATGTTATTGACCACGATCGGAGGCACGAGGGCGCTGCCCCATTTTGCATATTGTTCCCTGGCAATCCGATAATTGCTGGAATAAGTCTCCAACAACCTCACCAGATGTTCGACCTCCGCTTCATGGCTTTGCCATAGAAGCTCATCCACCTTTGAAGAAATCAGGTCCTGCTTGACCTCGACAGTCTTTTCAGGCTCAAGCGGGATCACTTCCTGTTCCGGCTTTTGCGCCCCGGTTTCCTCTGCCTTGTTTTCTGCTTTCCTTCGCTCGCGGCGCTCCGCCAGAATTTTGCGGCCTTCATCGAAGACAAAATCAATGGCTTTCAAAAGTATCGGAAGTTGGGTGGGATCGATCATGTGATTCTCCGTGTCATATCGATTAGTATAGCATGCGCGGATTCAAAACGGGAATTGCACACACAGTTGTGTTAGCTGGCATTCCAAAGCCCCTTGATTTTGGGCATCCATTATTCCTCGATTCTACACGATATATTAAAATACAACGGCTTGCCAAACCAAACTGCTTGGTGATTTATATGGCTGGCGGTAAGATAGGGATATGCCAACAACCCAGATCAACGACGCCAAAATATATTATCAGGTTCATGGGGATGACCAACCGCATCGCGCGCCCATCGTTCTGGTCCACGGTTCGACGATTGACAGCCACACCGATTGGGATTCCGTCATCCCTGCCCTCGCAAAAGAGTACCGAGTCTACGCGCCCGATTGCCGTGGACATGGCAGGTCGAACAACCCGCGCATGAGTTATTCGTTCAGGGAACTGGCGGACGATGTGGCGGAGTTCATCCATGCAATGGGATACGAGCGGGCGCACGTCATCGGTCATAGCAATGGAGGAAATGTTGCGCTTGTGATGGCAGTGGAATACCCGGATGTCGTCCAGACCTGCGTTGTGCAGGCCGCAAATGCGTATGTGACGCGCTACCTGATCGAGCGTGAGCCGATCGTGTTTGATCCTGATCGGGTTGCGCGTGAGGCGCCTGATTGGCGGGACGAGATGATGGCGCTGCACAGCGAAGTCAATGGACGGGATTACTGGAAGGACCTTTTGTGGTTGACGATGAGGGAAATCATCTCCGAACCAAATTACTCGCCATCCGAATTGGCGCGTGTGAATGTGCCAATGCTTGTCATCATGGGTGCGGAGGATAAGGTCAACGCGCCGGATGAACATGCCCAATATATTGCGGGCAACGTCCCGGGTGCCGAATTGTGGATTCCCAAAAAGACCGGGCACAACGTCCATAAGGAACTTGAGCAGGAATGGCTGGAAAGGGTTATGGATTTCTTGAAAAGACGGGATGCTCGCTGAAATGTTAAATGGTCCCGGGATGCCAAAATTGTAATATTGAATTCGGACAAATCGAGTGACATTCATTACTTGCACCCGAATTTTGAGTTTGCTAAAATTTGAGGGATAAAGTTACGTGGGTATCCGGTTTGGAGTGGACAATCGAAATCAAAGAAATAATGGTATGAAAATGAAATCGAAGGTCAAAAGATCGGAATCGTCTGGCAGAGCGCTGAATGGGTTAACTGGTCCGTATCAACAGGATGACCTGAAAAGGATCCAGGGCAGATATTCCCCCGCATCCATTTTGCTTATCACAGTCACTGGAATTGCCGTGGCGGAAGTCATCGCCATGATCGTTGTGTATTCCTTCAGGCATATGCCTTATTACCAGCAGGTGGCGATCGATGCCACCGTTATGACAGTGATCGTTTTCCCCATCCTGTATTTCTTATCCTTCAGGCCGATCCTTCAACACGTGAGTCAGAGATATCAAGTTGAACGGGTCTTAAAGTCCCGCCTGCGGATCGTACAATATGCCAATACACACACTTTGGCTGAATTATTGCAATTCACCCTGGATGAACTCGAATCGCTGACGGGGAGTATGGCGGGTTATTTTCATTTCGTTGGGGCCGATCAAAAGACAATAGAATTACAGGCATGGTCCACAAATACGATTCAAAATATATGCAAGGTTGAAGGGCTCATAAGTCATTATTCCCTGGAGAAGGCAGGCGTCTGGGCGGACTGTGTCCGTCAACGCAAGGTGGTGATCCATAATGATTATGCGTCCCTGCCTGATCGCAAGGGTCTGCCGGATGGGCATGCACGAATTGTCCGCGAGATGGCTGTTCCGATCATGCGGGATGAAAAGATCATGTCGGTACTGGGGATGGGTAACAAGCCGAAGAATTACACCTCGCGGGATGTTGAGGTTGTGTCCACGCTGGCCGATTTTACCTGGGATATCATCAAGCAAAAACAAGCCGCTGATGCGCAGCGCGAAAGCGATGAAAAGTTTCGAACTCTCGCGAATTGGACTTATGACTGGGAATTGTGGCTGGATCCTGAAGGCAGGATAATTTATACGTCCCCCTCCTGTGAGCGCATTACCGGTTATGGGACCGAAGAGTTCATGGCAGACCCGAATTTGTTGATCCGCATAACCCACCCGGACGAACGCGACTTCTATGAGAAGCATCACGAACTGGTTCATGATATGCTGGCTGGTGTGGAAAAGGTGGAATATCGCATCGTTTCCCTCAGCGGTGAGGAACATTGGGTTGAGCATATCTGCCGCCCGGTGTTTGGGGAGGACGAACGTTATTTGGGGCGTCGCGTGAGCAACCGCGATATAACCCAGCGCAAGCAGGCAGAGAGGGAGCTTGTGGAACAAAACCGGAAGGAAAGGATTCTCACCGAAACGATCCATACCATGCAATTGGATATTGCCCGTGATCTGCATGACACAATTGGGCAGAATATTGGCTTCCTGCGCATGAAGCTCGAATATCTATCTGGAAAAAGCAGGATAAAAAAGACGGAATTGCTCAATGAATTGCAGACAATGACCGATGCGGCCAATGAATCCTATGACCTGATACGCGGGACCCTGGCGGTGCTTCAATCAGGGGATTCGTCCGATCTTTTCCTGATCTTTTCCCGCTATGCAGAGCAGATTGTGGAGCGGTCGGGCATCGAGGTCAATTTTTCCACTGATGGGACTCCAAAAGTCATGGCGCCCAAACGTATGCGCCAGTTGTTCTATATTTTCAGGGAGGCTTTAACCAATATCGAAAAACACGCGCAAGCCAGCCGGGTTTCAATCGTCATTGGCTGGGGGGATGGCTGTCTTAACCTGACAATAACTGACGATGGGAAGGGGTTTAACCCATTTGAGGTTCCATATGGAAGCCATTACGGATTAAAATTTATGAAAGAGAGGGCTGGATTATTGAACGGTTCGTTGAATGTCCATTCGGCTGTCGGCTCCGGTACGAGACTTGTGATTGAGGTGCCGTATGAATAACGGTGGTCGCTCTCCCATCAGGGTCGTTGTCGTGGATGATCATGTGCTTTTTCGCGAAGGCCTGGTTGCGATCATCCGCTCGGAGTCGGAGATTCAGGTTGTTGGCCAGGCTGGAACCGTGGAAGAGGCGGTTGAGATGGTCGGTTCGTTGAATCCCGATATCGTGTTGATGGATTTTGGACTGCCGGACGGTACCGGAGTCGATGCGACGCGCAGGATCGTGGAGGAATTCCCGGACTGCAAGATCATCTTTCTGACCATGTCGGAAGAGGATGACAACCTGTTCGCCGCGATCCGCGGCGGGGCAAGAGGGTATCTTTTGAAGAATATGCAACCAAAGAAGCTGGTTGCAACCATCAAGTCGGTTTATCTGGGGGAGAGCGCGTTGTCCCGGTCTATGACCATGCGGGTTATGGAGGAGTTCGCCCGTACGGAGGCGCCTGTTCATAAAGGTGATCCAACGCTTACCCGCAGGGAGTTGGATGTTTTGCGTGAGCTTGCCGCCGGGTTCAGTAATTCAGAGATTGCCAGCCATCTTGTTGTCTCTGAGAATACAGTGAAATATCATGTTCATTCGATCTTGGATAAACTCGGACTCTCCGATCGCAAGGAAGCGGCGGAATATGCCAGGAAACACGGTCTCGTAAGGCAGGGTTAATTCAGGGATTAATTTCCCCTCAAAAAGACCATCCCAAGGATGGTCTTTTTTTAATCCCTGTTGATGGATGGTGGAGGATGGTAATCAATGGGGATTTCATTAAGATAAGGCTTATCGACTTGTTTGATCCATATGGTTTTCAATATGAACTTCAACGCCCTGATCGAACCGGAAAGACCTGACCCGGAAGCCCGCCTCACACGAAGAGCCGTATTGTGGGGGCGGGAGGATATGCTTTCACAATCGGTCAGTCTGTTTCTGGAAATCGGAAAAATCTGGGAGGTGGTCAGGGTATCAAACGATGGTGATATTGGAAGCCTGACCCGGAAAATAAAAGCCGTAAGACCGGAGGTTGTCATTCTCTGCATGGACAGGGTGAATGGGGATTCTTCACTTCCTCTGCGCTTGATCAATGAGCGACTCTGCTTCAGGGTGGTCACTTTAAGCCTGGAGAATAATGTGGCGCAGGTGTACAGCAAACAAAATCTAATCATTCGGGGGGTCAGGGATCTGTTGTCAATTATTGAACCTGAGAATTCATCGAACTGCACACCTGGGAAGGAGGTTGGATAGTCAGAACATCGTTTGCAAGAATGGTTGATTGTTTGAGTTTTCGATAATTCGTTCCATTCAAAAAGGAGTGTGAAATGAACGCCAAGAGAATAATCAATATCCTGATGTCATCGATATTCATGGCATCGCTTCTGTTTGGAGGCGGGCAGGTCAGCGCGCAAAAGCAGAACCCACCACCGCCCCAAAACGACAAGGTGAAAATAACGCAAAAGGACCGGCAGGATGCCGCGGCTCGCGCGTTACAGAAGGGCGAGTTGAATCCATTAATGATGGTGGATGCCCAGGCAGTGGCTGCAGATGCATTGATCAACGGTGCGCCTCACTACTTCAGCCATCCGAACTATGCCAACAGCCCGCTGCCCACGATCGAGGGAGCCTTGATCGATGTGGGCAACCCACTGGTTGACCGGCAGTATGCCTCCGACTTCCCGGTTGGGGTCGGAGAACTGGCGCCGGTCTTTGTCGTCCTGCCGGCAAGCCTGCCGGATGGCATGATTCAGTCGTTCCAAGTATGGAACCAGGCAAGCCCCGGCAGCAGTCCGTTCCCCTCTGCCGGCAATGTGTTCCATGCCTACGTGCTGCGTCCGACCGGCGCTCCGAATGAGTACACCGTGATGTTCGACAGCGGTCTGCTCACCATCCCGGCACTGGCGGACCCGGCTTTGGGCGAGGTCGCCAGATTCAGCGTTGCCAATCTTGCGGTCCAGGCTGGAGATGTGCTTGCATTTTACGGACAGGGCATTCCCGTGGATACAGGCTCCGGCTCTGACATCCTGAGCTACCCGGCTCCGACTCAGCCCTTGCAGGATTCAACCATCTCCTTGGGCGGCGCCGAATACCCGGTCTTCCCCCAGGCGCGCACTTATTCCTTTGGTGCGCAGATGATCGATCTTTCCGGCGCGAATACAGTGGTTGTTGGCGGCATCCGAAAATTCGTCAATGAATTGCCGGGGCTTGGTGCTGACGCAGTCAACAATCTGGGCCAGTATGTTTCCGTGGCTGTTCCAGATACAACCACCTATCCGGGGTCGGATTATTATGAGATCGCGGTGGTCGAATATGTGAAGCAGATGCACACGGATCTTCCCCCGACCAAACTTCGCGGTTACGTCCAATTGGAAACGTCCGTTGTTACGGGAAGCCATTACGATCTGGGGAACGGTTTCTTTAGTGTCGATCCGCCGCAATACCTGGGCGCCGCGATCGTCACCGAGAAGGATCGCCCGGTGCGGATCAAATTCTACAACCTGTTGCCCACCGGAATGGGCGGCGATTTGTTCATCCCGGTTGACTCAACCGTGATGGGTTCAGGCATGACTGCTGCCGGTCACGAGTGGATGATGGCGAATCCCGGCATGGTCGATCCGCTGAATCCGATGTGCAGCGGTCCCGACAAATCCATGATGGTTGCGCAGGGTCTATGCTTTGCCGATAACCGCGCCACCCTGCACCTGCATGGCGGCATCAGCCCCTGGATCAGTGACGGTACGCCGCATCAGTGGATCACGCCTGCAGGGGAGAACACACCTTATCCACAAGGTGTCAGTGTTCGACCCGTGCCTGACATGAATGACAGCGGTAATCCGACCGACGGTGTGATGACCTTCTTCTACACCAACCAGCAAAGCGCCCGCTTGATGTTCTATCACGACCATGCCTGGGGCATCACCCGCCTCAATGTGTATGCCGGTGAGGCTGCTCCCTATATCATTACGGATGCCACCGAGCAGGCATTGGTGAACGGCGGTCTCATTCCCGGAGCTGCGGAGACGATTCCGTTGGTCATTCAGGACAAAACCTTTGTGCCGAGCGATGCTCAACTTGCCCTTCAGGATGAGACCTGGGATACTGCCCGCTGGGGTGGTGAAGGCAGCCTTTGGGTCCCGCATGTCTACTCGCCTGCGCAGAATCCAGGTGACGCTTCCGGTGTTAACAACTATGGCCGTTGGGCGTATGGACCGTGGTTCTGGCCGCCCACCAACAATATCGAATACGGACCGATCGATAATCCGTACTATGATCCGAACTGCGATCCCGATTTGCAATGGTGCGAGCCGCCGCTGATGCCCGGCACACCGTACCTTTCGATGGGCATGGAATCCTTCAATGACACGCCCATCGTAAACGGCACCGCTTATCCCACGATCACCCTGGAACCGAAAGCCTACCGGTTCCGGATCCTGAACGCAGCAAACGACCGCTTCTTCAACCTGTCGCTGTATCAGGCGATCGATGCCAACGGCAATATCTGTGACGCTGCCAACCTAAACCCTGCAGCAGAATCGACAGGAGTTGCCTGTACCGAGGTATTCCTGAATCCTGCCGAGGTCGCGGCGGCTCTGGCTGACCCGGCTGGTGTCTTCCCAACCCCTGTGGCAGGAACGGAAGGTCCGGACTGGATCGAGATTGCGACCGAAGGCGGGTTCCTGCCCGAACCGGCGATTATCCCCGCCCACCCGACCACCTGGGTTACAGACCCAACGGTGTTCAATGCCGGGAACGTGGACCAACATTCCTTGTTGATCGCGCCAGCTGAACGTCATGATGTGATCGTGGACTTCTCGCAGTTTGCCGGTCAGACCCTGATCCTGTACAACGATGCCCCGGCGGCATTCCCTGCCCGCGATCCACGCTATGACTATTACACCGGCAACCCCGACCTGCGCGATACCGGCGGTGCATCTACGACATTGCCCGGTTATGGTCCCAATACCCGCACCATCATGCAGATCAAGATCGCCGGTACGCCTGCGCCAGCCTTTGACTTTGCGGCACTTGCGAACGCCTTCAAAGCCACAAGCCTTGGTGGAGCAGGTGTGTTCGAGAACGGACAGAACCCGATCATTGTCGGGCAGGGCGCCTATAACAGCGCTTATGGCACTGCTTTCAAGAGCAACGATGGTCTGGTGCAGATCTTCGACACATCCCTGACATTCAAGACACTGTTGGGCGCCACGCTTAGCATGCCTTTGCGCCCGAAGATGATCCAGGATGAGATGGGCGAAGCATTTGAGTTGGAATATGGGCGTATGAGCGGCTTTCTGGGGGTGGAGACACCCAATGCCCAGGCGGGCTTGCAGAATATGATCCTGCACCCGTACACATACCCGCCCGACGAGATCATCAAGGGTGTTGAATTGCCGCCGGGTGTGGAGGTTACTCCGATTGCTTCAGCCGACGATGGAACGCAGATCTGGAAGATTACGCATAATGGCGTTGATACACACCCGATCCACTGGCATCTCTATGATGTTCAGCTCATCAACCGTGTGGGCTGGGATGGGATCGTCCGCAAGCCGGAAGCAAACGAACTCGGTTGGAAGGATACCGTCCGCGTCAGCCCGCTGGAGGATACGATCGTTGCCCTGCGGCCGATCATCCCGCAACTGCCGGCTGCATGGGGAGGCTTGCCGAACAGCATCCGCCTGCTCGACCCGTCCATGCCGGAGGGCATGTACCTGCACGGCGCCAACACGACCCAGCGCGAGGCGCTTGGCTTGCCGCTCCTGGCGTTCAACCCGGATGGCGAGCCGGTCGATATCATCAACCACTACGTCAACTTCGGCTGGGAGTATGTGTTCCACTGTCATATCCTCAGTCACGAGGAAATGGATATGATGCATGCGCAGGTGGTCGGGGTTGCGCCTGCCGCTCCAACCTTCGTAAGTGCGATTGCGTCCGGGAGCGGAGGCAACCGGAGTTATACAGTGACCTGGGTTGACAACTCGAGGAACGAGACAGCCTTTGTCATCGAGCGCGCCTCCAGCCCCACCGGTCCATGGAGTGTCCTGGCTACAGTTCCGTCTGACCGCCTGACGGTCGGCCCGGGAACGGGTACCAGAACCTACCAGGACAAGACCAGAAACACGTACTACTATCAAGTGTACGCGATCAACGTTGTCGGCGACACCTGGGATTACTCGAACCCGGCTTTCAACCAGATCCCGCCCGGAGGTGGATGGCCAACACTGACCCTCGACTCCAAAGGTGGATCCATCAACAAGGTAAATGCTCCATCCAACCTGGTGGTCGGCAGTGTGGTTGTGAAGAACCGCAAGACAGCCACGGTCACCTTGCAGTGGGCAGATAACTCCAATAACGAGACCGGTTTCCTGATCCAGCGGGCGGAGAGTTCCAATTTCACGCTCGGAGTGACGAACATCACGATCGGACCCGATCTCAACATGTTCAATGATACGGTTTCACGCGGCAAGACCTACTATTACCGGATCCTTGCCTTCAATGATACGGTTCAGTCGGACTGGTCGAATACAGCCAGCGTAACCGCACCCTAACTTCCGTTTTCCGATTGATACGCTTTGGGGAGGGAGCAATCCCTCCCCAAAAAACTTTTAAATATTGCTTCAGACCCTGGTCCGAAGTTTTAAGGAGACGCTTCAGGGTTTTCGTTGTACTCTGAGGCAGTTCCATAAGGAGTGCAAGATGAATCGTAAGATGTTCTTTGTTGCCATCTTGGTACTCGTCACAGTTGTAGGGGGTTCCGGTGTTTCCGCCTCTGCGCCTGATGCAGGCCGGGTTTATATCCACAAAACAAGAGGGCTTGCCCAGGCGATTCCCACATGGGAGCAGGTGAATGCCAACGGTTTTGGTGATCCACAGACGGGTGAAGTGACTGCATTGGAGTCCTTCAATGGGTACCTGTATGCCGGTACCTACAATCCAATTGATCCTGCCGTGCTCATTGATGGCGCGCAAATATTTCGCTCATTCGATGGTGTAAGTTGGACAGCCGTCACCCAGCCGGGCTTTGGCATCTCACACGACATTGCACCTTCTGCCATCCTTGATTTTGTTGTCTTTAACAATCAGATTTACGCAAGCACCGGTCGGCGGAACGCCAGCCAGTTATGGCGGAGTCTGAACGGAACAATCTGGGCTCCAATGGATGTCACCGGTTTTAGTGATCCTGATAATGTTGATGTATCCGTTCTGGCCGTCTACAATGGCATGATTTACGCTGCCGTCATGAACCGGGTCACGGGCGCGCAGATCTGGCGAAGTTTCACAGGCGACAACAATTCCTGGATGCAAGTTGCCCCCGAAATACCGGGAACTGCTCCTGCCAGCATTACCGGTCTTGCAGAATTCAATGGCGCATTCTATGCTGCCGTCGAATCTGAGTCGCCGGCGCAGATCTGGCAAAGTTACAGCGGCGATTTCGGCGCCTGGACAACCATCGTGAGTGACGGTTTCGGTAACGCAGATACCCTCTCAACCGGCGGCATGGCGGTGTTTGGCGGTTACATGTATGTGGGTGCTGGAAATGCCGTCAGTGGCGCCCTGCTCTATCGTACCAGCGATGGGACAACCTGGGAGCAGGCGATTGCGCCGAGGTTTGGTGATCCGAACAACGGGAAGATCGATGCGGTATACGTTTTCCAGAATCAACTCTACGTGACTGCAAAAAACTCGGTCACTGGGATGGAGGTCTGGCGTACAGCGGATGGCGCACTTTGGGAACAGGTCAATCAGGATGGCTTTGGCGACAGCAATAACTCCAACACAAATGGAAGCAACGCCATGGCGAATTTCATGAATCAACTCTACGTCGGAACATCGAACATGGTGGATGGAGGTGAGTTGTGGCGAATGCTGCAGCAGCCTCCTGATACGTTCACACCGACAGCAACCGACACACCCACACCTACATCGACGAATACTTCGACATTTACTCCCACCAACACCACGACCAACACTGCCACCAATACCCCGACCTATACGCCGACAGCCTCAGTGACACTGACAAATACCGCTACAAACACTCCGACTTTTACATCGACAGCCTCCAACACGCCTACGAACACTCCAACAGCCACCCCGACCTTTACTTCGACAGCCTCCAACACACCCACCCGGACGCCGACGAGCACTTCAACCTTTACGCCTACTGCCACCCCTACAAATACACCAACCAGCACTCCAACAAATACATCAACACCATATCCCAACGTTCCTGGCAAGGTGACCGGCGGTGGGAACATCGATCTATCAAAAGGGAAAGCCACCTTTGGGTTTGTCGTTCATTATGACTGGGGCGCCGCGAATCCTTCCGGCAACCTGACTTTTATGGATCACCAGGCAAAACTAAGCCTGAAGGCTTCTTCCTTCACATTACTTTATATCGACAGAAACCATGCCCGGATCACCGGATATGGGACCGTGAACGGCGTGTCAAACGTCCCATTTATACTGGAGGTGTATGATCGGGAAGGACCCGGTGCAAAAGACATCTTTATGCTTCAGATCCCTGAGATGCACAACTATTCGATCGGAGGCACGGTTTCTGGAGGAAATATCAAGGTATCCATGACTGGACATGGCAAAAATAAAATGCGAGTCCCGGGACGAAGAGTGCCTTCAAGATCAAATCGTTGAGGGAGTCCAGAAACCCCTTTGGTGTTTGATCTTGTTGCTCGATCGATGATGGGCAATCCTTAAATCAAAAAGAGCCGGTGGCACAAAGCCACCGGCTCTTCCATTCACGGATATTTATTCTGTCGATTTCTTCGAAAAGAAATCTCTCACATAGGCGACCATCTGATTTTTGGTCATCTTGTCTGCCGTCTCCACCTTTAAAAGTTTTCTTGCAAGATCCTTGTATCGTTTTATCGCTTTTTCAAGTTCCAGTTTTGCTTCCCCGGGACCCATGATGAAGATCGAGTCCGCGTTTTGGATGGTGGAAATCACCTGTTGGTAGTATTTGCTTAATTGGTTCTTGTAGCGGTCATTGTATCGTAACTCCGAATCGACTCTCTGGTTGTATCTGCCTCCGATCCGCGTCCCTCCTGAAAAGTGAGTTCGCGGTTCCAGGTTGGATGGTATGACCTCCACTTTCCTTCGGTCATACCAGATCAAATACGCCTGCTTGTGATCGATCCACAGTCCAAGATTACGATCCATACTGCCTCCTTTTCCAGGTTCTGATTGTTAATGTGCCGGACGGTTCCCCAAAATATTTATAGCACTTTCGAACGGAAAAATCAAACGGTTCGAAAGCCGTCAAATTTTGGGGAACGCCGCATCGACCTTTTGCAGATGGGAACGGATATGGCTGCCGGATTGTTCCGGCATTTTGCGTAGAATGCAAAAGTCTCTTGCTAACTTTCTTCTTTTTCGACGACCACGGTTGCTTCGGTGAGCAGTGCCGCGATGGCTCCAATGGCGGCGAGCTGCGGGGCGATCAACGCGCCCACCACACCAAACGTCAGCGGGATCTCGAATACGACCTTGCCTTCCTTGTTCTTGATGATGATGCGGCGTACATTTCCCTCTTTGACCAGATTTTTGATCCTGGCGAGCAGTTCCTCGCCGTCCACGCGAAACTCTTCGGTGCGAAACTTTTTTTCAGACATGGTTCCTCCAGTGAAACAGACTTCATTTCACTTACGCTGGTCACGTTCCCAGGTTGCTAATCCTCGAACCACTCCTCAGCGAGCGGCGTCCATTCTTCGCTTTGATCGGCGCGCTCCTTCCAGTTCTCCTTGCCGCTCCACGCCTCGATCCGGATCGCATAAACAGACGTCCGCTTCAATTCCCTGTCGGTGATCTTGCGGAATTCCCTGCCGGGCGTCATCTTCGGAAAATATTTTCGGATGAGCCCATACAGGACGCGCCGCGCTTCGACAGGGTCTGTGACGAGTCTTGCCGTGCCGAAGACGATCACACTTCGATACTGGAGCGAGAATTCGAGCGCGATATTCGATGGGAGCAGTCTCCCCATCTCGCTTGCTTCAAAACAGACCTTCGGGTTGTCCCCGATATTTGAGCGGACTCTCCCCGTGACGTTTGAGTGAAAAATGATCTGGTGATGTTCCTCGTCGAACCAGAACGTGCTTGGGTTCAGGAACGGCTGTCCGTCCCGCGCTGAAGCGATGTGTCCCACCTGCGCTTGATGGAGAAAGGCGCGGATCCATTCGTCTCCGCGTTTGTATTCGGGTAATCTTTGGAACGCGGTCGGAGATTGATTCGTGTAATTGCGCGGCATGTCATTTCATCATTCTTTTGTAGATGCCCATTTGAGCGAAGACCGCCAGACCGCCCAGCATGATGCTGATGACCCACGTCAGGAGGCTGGTTTCTGGAACGAGCGCCTCTTGTAAAAAGAACGTCGAAGCGCCGAACATCAATCCGCCGATCAGCGAAACTTCAAACGCCTGATAGAACGCGACGCTGCCCCTTTTGTATTTGGGTGGGAGAGTGCTGGTCTTCCAACGGAAGGCGGCGCTGAGTTCGGGATTCTGGTTCATGGCAAAATCCTTCAGTTGATTCATCGCCAGCATGGACTCGTACCAGGCGGACCGCAATTGTGCCAGTTGCATGACCGTGGATGTGCCAAGCAGTGTCAATAAAAAGAAGACACCGCTGAACATGAATTTGACAGTCGCTGTGAACTTTTCGGGGTCGAAGAGTTGTGTCCCGAACAGGGCTGCGATCAATGATCCGACTGCGATCAGGTAGAACGAGGATACCCGGGCGCGGTCCTCCATCGCCTGGGTCGCGGTTTGGGCGATATAGCTGAACTCCGCTGCAAGCAGCTCATCCAATTCGACGAGAGGGGATTTTTCATCTGCCATGCTGGGATTATACCTTTCCGCTTGACCGGCTTCAATCGCTGGACGTCAATTGTGTCCGTTCCATGCGGCGTTTCGCCGGTTTGCTCATCCCAAGATAGGCAAAGGCGAGCCCGATCCCCAAAATGAGGCAGCCAAGCCAGAGCGTATTACTCCCCAAATGCTCATAGATCCATCCGCCGGAAAGCGGACCGATGAAGAACGCCAGCCCCCAGGCAGAACCGAAGATACCTTGATACAAACCGCGCAATGCAACAGGAGAAAGGTCTGCGATGATGGCAGGCGCGACCGCCGTTGCAGCGATCTCTCCGAGCGTCCAGATGGCGACGCTCAACATGAACAACGGCAGTCTGGAAGCCAGCGCGGTGAATCCGAACCCAAGCCCGAGCAGGACCGCCGATATGGCAATGGTCTCGAAACGCGGCCATCTGGCTGCCATATTGCTGACAGGGATCGTGACCAGAATGATCAGGAAGCCGTTCACGGCGATGGTCGCGCCGTATTGCTGGGGACCCAGCCCATGCGACTGCATATCCAATGGCAGGGTGACATTTCCCTGCATGTAGATCATGCCGAAGAACAAAGCCAGCAATGAGAAGACCAGCAGGATGGGCTCCTGCCTTAATTGTTGCATGCGCTCGGTTGCAGTGGCATGTGTGCTGTGGTGCGCTTCTGTCGGGCGGGTTTCGCGGATGCCGAAGAGGACGATCAAGCCGAATGCCGCGGTGGTTATGGCGTCGGCGATGAAAAGGATCAGGTAGTTGTAATCAGCGATCAGTCCCGCGAGAAGCGGAGCGACCGCCGCGCCGAGGTTGATCGCCCAGTAGTTGTATCCATAAGCGCGTGTCCGCGCTGCGGATGGAACCAGGTCCGCGATGGCCGCGCCGACCGCGGGTCGATAGAGGTCGGTGAAGAATCCGACGATGAAAGTGGAGACCGAGATGAATAGTAAATTGCGTTCCAATCCCAGGATGACCATGAAAATGGGTGTGATGAAAAAACTCATCAACATCACAGGTCGGCGTCCGAGGCGGTCGGTCAGTTCGCCTCCGGTGAGTTGGGCGAGGAACGATCCCGCGCCGAAGAGTGACACCACCAGCGCTGCCTGGCTGACGGGGATCTCGCGTTGGGCTGTGAGGTAAAGGGTGAGGAAGGGGATGACGAAGCCGCCGAGACGGTTGATGAGCGTGCCGGTCCAGATCAACCAATAGGTGGGCGGCAGACCCTCGGTGAGGGAGGCAAACCTTGATTTGTTCGTTGACATGTGAAAATCCTTTGGCAACGCAAAAGTATAACAGATGTTCTAAAAATGAAAGAGCCTCGCGGGAGGCTCTTTTTGAGGTTGCTTCGGTTATGGGCGCTTCGACCACGATCAGGCAATCGCCCGCTCTCCGCTCAGTGCGAGGGGTTTTTACACATCAAATGCCCATTCGCCCTGACGCATGACCGGTTCGCGCGTACCATCGTCCTTGATGCCGTCGATATCCATTTGCGGCGAGCCGATCATAAAGTCCACATGGTTGAGGCTGACGTTGCCTCCGGCGGCGAGAAATTCCTCATCGTTCAGCTCCTCGCCTCCGGCGATGGTGAAGCGGTAGGCGCGTCCAATGGCGATATGGCAGGATGCGTTCTCGTCGAACAGTGTGTTGTAAAAGAGGTGTCCGCGTTTGGCGATGGGCGAACTGGCAGGGACAAGGGCGACCTCGCCAAGTCTCTTTGAGCCTTCGTCCGTATCCACCAGTTTTTGCAGGATGGTCTCGTTCTTTTTTGCGGAGACCTTGACGATCTTGCCTTCCTTGAAGGTGACACTGAAGTCATCGATCAGAGAACCGCCGTAACTGAGCGGGAAGGTTGCGGCGACCGTCCCTTCGGCGCGGCGGCAATCCGGCAGGGTGAAGACTTCCTCGGTGGGCATGTTGGCGGTGAAGTCTATGCCGTTTTCCGCGGGCATGCGGGCGCTGATCCAGCGATGTCCCTGTGGCAGGCCGAGGGTCAGGTCGGTGCCGGGGGCTTTGTAATGAAGCGCCGAATATTTCTTCGCCTGCAAGTATTTGCCGCGTTTGGTCAGGTTTTGGATATGATCCATCCACGCCGCGATCGGATCGGGCTGATCGATGCGCGTTGCATCGAAAATGGCATCCCATAACTTGTCTTCGGCATCTTCAATTGCCAGATCGGGGAATATCTTTGCCGCCCAGGCTGGCGCCGAGGAGGCCGCGATGCACCAATTGATGGCGTTGCGGCTGACTTTGATATTGATGGGAACGTAATTCTCCAGGTGGCTTTTTTGCATTGCACCGACGCGTTCCGGGTCCAGCCCGGCATAGACATCCGGGTCATTGGCATAGATGGAAAGCAGGGCATCGCCGTTATCGAACATGTCCATGATTCCGTTAACATGCCACTTTGGATATTCGCTGAAGGAATCGGCGGGTGCGTTTTGCAGGCGGATCCGCAGCATTTCTTCGTCGCCCCAGATCACGTCCACGTAGCGGGCGCCGGCGGCGTAGGCGGCTTTTGCCACCTCATGGACAAGAGCACGCCCGGCGGGCGGCACTCCGCGTGCAACTGCATTGGTGATGATGAGGCGCTGTCCCTTGCGCAGGTTCAATCCGACCTTCACGATGGCTTCGGCGTATTTCTTGAGGAGTTCCTGGTGTTGTTCCTTGATGGACATGGATGGTTCCTTGTAATGGAATTTCGATCAAGTATAGATAATATGGGCGAGAAAAGCAAGCGGGTCGTTTCTCCCGAAGGACACAGCGAATGTGGTACGCTCCGATTGAGAAAGAAAGGAGGAACGTATGGTTCCAAAAACGACCCGCACGAGGAATGATACACCGGTTTCAGGGAAGTTGTATCTGGCGTTCGAGTTAAGCGAGAGCGAATGGAAGTTGGGCTTCACGATTGGTTTGGGACAGGCGCCGCGCTTGAAGAACCTTCAGGCCCGCAACCTGAAAGGATTGAAGCGTGAGATCGAACAAGCCAAGGTACGGTTTGGCTTGTCGGAGGAGACAACGGTGTTGAGTTGCTACGAAGCCGGACGG
>DIDP01000042.1 GCA_002418205.1 Anaerolineales bacterium UBA5797
TGCCTAATTGGCAATGGTATTGAAACCGGAAATCATTTCATTGAAAACCGCCTTCCAGAGCAGATGGCGGTTTTTGGTTTTCCACACCAGTAACGTTCGATGCAAACGTATTCCCCACACACGTGGGGATGAACCGGGCGATCAATCCTCTTTTAGGTGGTTGCCCTATTCATCATGGATATTTGGATACAACTCATGGGCATGCTTGGAGTATTTCTTTGCCCACTCACTTCCCCTCCTCCATCCTTTATCCTTCGCGTTTCGACGCGCTCAGGGCAAGCCTTCCAAACGCACCGGTCCACGGCTTGCCCAGCCGGTGATTGTCACTGACCTGTATCTTGCTGAACTTCATGGCGATCTGCGGCATGAGTTGCGCGATGGTCCCCCACTCATCGTTCAGCACGGCGGTCTTCATCTTCTCGGCGTATTGACCGGTCCACATCCAATCCATGCGGAAGCGGTCCGCTTTGACCCAGTAACCGCGCTTCTCCCAGGCGGCAACGGAGGCGTCGATCCCTTCGGAGATGGTCTGCAGGGCCAGCGCGATGAAGGCAGCCAGGTCACGGGCTTCGGCGGTCACGTCCTTTTGTTTGGCGAGTTCACGCACGGCAAGCACGATGGCTTTCGATAAACGGGTGCGGTCTTTACCGGCGGAGTCGGGGTTGATGAGTCGGGACAATGGTTTCTCCAGTTGTGGTGTTCAGGTGCGGGATTATACCAACGAAATCACAGGAATTTTTGCGCAAGTGCGAAACCTTACGGTATAATTTCGCCGCCCGCATCTGCCCTGAGTCAATACCCGGGGCGACAGCACGGGGACGTGCTGGAACTGGCAGACAGGCGTGACTTAGGATCACGTGCCGAAAGGCGTGAGGGTTCGATTCCCTCCGTCCCCATTGTATGTAATGTCATTGCGGGCAGCCGCTGGTCGAGTGTCCCGCGTGCTTTTCACGGGATGGTTCGAGACCACGGGAGCGAAGCAACCTCCTCCTGTCAGACACAATAACGAACGAAGGGAACTACGAAATTGAAAATCGAAAAGATAATCGAAGAGAACCACGAAGCCAGATTAGTGGTTGAAGTGGAACCGGAAAAGATGGAGCAATACAAGCGCCGCGCCGCCCGCAAGATCTCGGAGCGCGGCAAGATCCCCGGCTTCCGCCCGGGCAAGGCGCCCTATCACATGGTGGTGCTCAACTACGGCGAGCAGGCGGTCATCGAGCAGGCGGTCGACTTCTTCATCGACGCCGAATACTCGAACATCCTCAAGGAAGCCGAGGTGGAGCCCGGCGCCACCGGCACACTGGAATCGATCGACTCACTCGAACCGCCCAAGCTGACCTTCCGCGTGCCCCTCGCCCCCGAAGTGGACCTGGGCGACTATCACTCGCTTCGCCTGCCGTACGAGTGGTCTGCTCCCGCTGAAAGCGAAGTGGAGGCAGCCCTCGAAGACCTCCGTCAAATGTACGCCACCACCGAGAACGTGGAACGCGAAGTGCAGGAGGGCGATTACGTGCTCGTGGATCTCAAGTCCGAGACACCTGAAATGAACCGTGAAGGGTTTGCCGCCTTCGTCCGCAAGGAGGAACGCGATACCGAATGGCCCTATAACGGCTTTGCGAAGGAACTCGTCGGCATGAAGCCCGGCGACACGAAGACCATCCAGCACACCTTCCCCGAGGATTGGGACGTGGAGGAACTGAAGGGCAAAGAGGTCACGATGGAAGCGACGGTCAAGACCGTCCGCGCGGTGAACCTGCCCGAACTGGACGACGAATTTGCGAAGACCACCGGCGCCGGTGAAACGCTCGCCGAACTGAAGGAAGCCGTCAGGAAGGACGTGGAAGCGCGTTCCAAGACCGAGTACGACGATAAATTCTTCGTCGACCTGATCGAGAAGATCAAGGAAGGCGCCACCTTCAAATACCACCAGCATTCGCTCGACCACGAAGGCGAGCACGTGCTGGAAGACCTCGGTCAGCGCCTGGCACAGCAGGGCATGGACCTGGAGACCTATTTCAAGGTGCGCAACACCACCCGCGAACAGTTCATCGAAGACGAAGTCAAGCCGGTTGCCAAAAAGCGCTTCGAGCGTTCGCTCATCCTGGATGAGATCGTGCGCCGCGAAAAACTCGAAGTGGATAACGCCTCGCTGGATGCCGAGTTCAACAACACCCTGTCCGCGTTGACCATGCAGGGGCTCGACCTGAACAAGGTGCGCGGCGGGCGCAAGGGACAGCAACAGCTTGCCCAGGCGGTCGCCATGGAATCCGCCAACCGCGTGCTCACCCGCAACGCGCTGGACGTGCTGAAGTCCATCGCGGTCGGCGAGTACAAGTCACCGGAGGAGCGCGCCGCCGAAGCCGAGGCGGCAGCCGAAGCCGCGCAAGCCGAGGCACAACCTGCCGAAGCGGAAGCGGAGACGGAACCTGCTGCGGCGGAGGTAGAGGCCCCCACAGCGGAGACAGAACCAAAGTCCGAAGGCGAAGCGGAATCGAAATCCGAATAAGAAAGCCTGATAAAGAATTAACATAATTCCAACACAGGCTGAGTATCATTGTCTGAACCATCAAGGAGACAAAGATGATCCCCAACTTCAAGAGTGCTCGTATTGAGCCCAGTCGAAATGTGACCCCGTATGTGATCGAATCGACCAATTATGGCGAACGGTCCATCGATGTATTTACCCGTTTGATCAAGGAGCGCATTATCTTCCTTGGCACGCCAATCGATGACCAGATCGCGAATGTGATCGTGGCGCAATTGCTGTACCTGACCCACGAGGACCCCGAACGGGAGATCCAGATGTACATCAACTCCCCCGGTGGACAGATCTACGCCGGGCTGGCGATCTATGACACGATGCAGATGATCCCCAACCCGATCAGCACCTTTGCCGTGGGTGTGACCGCCTCCTTCGGGACCGTGTTGCTGGCTGCCGGGACGAAGGGCCATCGCTACGCCCTGCCCAACGCCACCATCCACATGCACCAACCGCTGGGCGGCGCGCAGGGGCAGGCGACCGACATCGAGATCCAGGCGAAGCAGATATTGCGCCTGAAGAGCCTGCTGCTCGGCATCATGTCCAAGCACACCGGTCAACCGCTCGAGGTGATCGAACGCGACAGCGACCGCGACTACTACCTTGAAGCCAAGCAGGCGGTGGAGTACGGCCTGGTGGACCACGTGCTGGAAGTGCCGGAGAAGGTCAAGTAATTCGACGGTTTATTGGTTTTATCGTTGGATCGTGAAGCCCGCTGATCGTTAAGCGGGCTTTTTGATTCTTTCTCCCAACCCGTCATTGCGAGCGTTCTTCGCGAAGCGAACTCATGAAGCCAGGATCATCTTGAACGCTTTTGAACCACCGAGATACGGAACCACGCAGAAAATCAAAGAAAAACTCTGTGTGCGGCTTTACGATATAATCACACATCGCGAAAGGATAATGAAATGACATTTTCAATTGTCGCATGCGACCACGACGAGCAGACCTGCGGCGTTGCCGTTGCATCGAAGTTCCCGGCGGTGGGCGCGGTCGTCCCGTGGGCGCAGGCGGAGGTCGGCGCGGTGGCAACGCAATCGTTTGCGAACACCTCCTACGGTCCGCGCGGCCTAGCGATCCTGGCGACCGGTCTCTCCGCGCAGGAGACATTGAACCGTCTGCTGGAGGACGATCCGGACAAGGAACTCAGGCAGGCGGGCCTGGTGGATGCGCGCGGCGGTTCGGCGACGTTTACCGGGCACGACTGTTTCCCTTGGGCTGGCGGCGTGACCGGGAAGGGTTACGCCATTCAGGGCAACATCCTCAAAAGCGGACGCGTCGTCCCTGCGATGGAGAAGGCGTTCCTCAAAGCGAAGGGGAGCCTGCCGGGGCGCTTGCATGCCGCACTGCTCGCCGGTGACCGCGCCGGAGGCGACAAACGCGGACGCCAATCTGCGGCGATCTATGTGGTCAAACCCAGGGGTGGCTACGGCGGTTTCGTGGACCGCTGGATCGATTACCGCGTGGACGACCACCCCGATCCCGTTTTGCGGCTGGGCGAACTGCTCGAAATGCACGAACTGTATTTCGGCAAAACCCCCGAGGGCGAACGGACCCCGCTCACTGGCAAAGTGTTGGATCAGATCACCGGTATTCTCACGCGGGAGGGCTATTTGAAGAAAAGGAAGAGTTTCAAAACTGCGTTCAACGAGTTCATCGGCAACGAGAACTTCGAGGAACGCGCCGACCCCGATGCGAACTGGATCGACAAACCTGTGCTGAAATACCTGATCAAGAAATTTGCAGAATGATACCGGATACCATCAAAGCCCTCATCCTCGACATGGACGGTGTGCTCTGGAAATCGGATGCACCCATCGGCGACCTCTCAGCCATATTCGAACGCATCCGCGAACGCGGGTTGAAGTTCGTCTTTGCGACCAACAACGGGACAAAGACCCCCGAAGAGTATCAACAGAAACTGCGCGATTTCGGCGTGGAGGTGGAAGCCTCCCAGGTGGTGACCTCCGCTCTGGGGATCGCCTTCCTGCTGGCACGCACCTACCCACCCGGGACGAAGATCTTCATGATCGGCGGCAACGGCGTTCGGATGGCGCTGGAGGAAAAGGGATTTGTGGTCCTGCCCATCGAGCGCGCAACCGAGGCGCAGGTCTTCGTCATGGGCATCGACCGCGACATCAACTTCCAGAAGGTCGCCGAAGCCGCCCTGCTTGTGCGGAACGGAATCCCGTTCTATACCACCAACACCGACAAGACCTTCCCCACCCCGCGCGGAGAGATCCCCGGGTCGGGCGCCTGGCTTTCGATCATCACAACCGCCACCGGCATCGAGCCGATCGTGGCGGGCAAACCGTTTTCCTATTTGATGGAACTCTCGCTGGAAAAACTCGGCACGACCAGGGCAGAGACCCTTGTGGTGGGCGACCGCCTCGAAACGGACATTGCCGCCGGTCAGGCGGTGGGCTGCCCGACCGCGCTGGTGCTGAGCGGCGTATCCACGCGCGAGCAGGCGGAGGCGTGGGAGAAGAAAATTGACATCATCGCGGATGATCTTTCGTCCCTGATCGGTTGACCATGCCCCGGCTGATCTACGATCTCGACCTGCAGGATTTTACAGAACTCCTCGACGAGTGGGGCGAGCCTGCCTACCGTGCGAAGCAGATCTGGCAGGGGTTGTACAAGCTTTACTACCATTCGCCCGAGCAATTTACCAATCTGCCCAATACCCTGCGCACAAAGCTCGCCGAGGAATTCACCTTCACACCGTTCAGGGTAAAAATCTACCTCGACTCATCGGACGGTTATACGCGCAAAACGCTGTTCGAACTTCCGGATGGGAACCTGATCGAAGCGGTGTTGATGCGCTACGGCGACCCGGCAGACGAGCCATCTCCTTACACTGCAAAGCACGCAAAGAGCGCAAAGGAAAAAGATGGGCTTGGCGACCTTGGCGGTCTTCGCGGTTCAAAAAAAAGGCGCACCCTGTGCATCTCCACGCAGGCAGGCTGCGCGATGGGATGTGTGTTCTGCGCCACCGGGCAGATGGGTTTCAAGCGTCATCTCACCAGCGGCGAGATCGTGGCGCAGGTCCTGTATTACGCGCGCATGTTGCAGGACGCGAACGAAACCGTCACGAACATCGTCTTTATGGGTATGGGCGAACCCTTCCACAACTACGACAATATGATGTCAGCCGTCGACCGCCTGAACGACGCGGATGGTTTCAACTTCGGGGCGCGCCGCATGACCATCTCCACGGTGGGTCTGGTCCCGCAGATCCGGCGCTTCGCGGACGAGAAGCGGCAGGTCAACCTCGCCATCTCCCTGCACGCCGCGGACGACGACGAGCGGCTTGCCATCATGCCGGTCAACAGGCGCTACAAGATCGACGAGGTGCTCGAGGCCTGCCGCTACTATATCGATAAGACGCATCGCCGCGTGACCTTCGAATGGGCGCTCATCCACGGTGTCAACGACACGCCAGAGGTTGCCGCGAAACTGGCGGCGCGGCTCAAGGGGCTGTTGTGCCACGTCAATGCCATCCCCCTCAACCCCACCCAGGGTTATAAAGGCCAGGCAACTTCACGGGAAAGCGCCATCCGGTTCAAAGAGACGTTGGAGCAGGCTGGCATCCCCTGTACCATACGCATGCGCCGGGGCATCGATATTGCCGCCGGGTGTGGTCAACTTGCTGGTCGATCCGGCGGTTAGTTCTTTTTATGTGTTTTTATTTTAAGAAGGAATTGGTTGGAGGTTAGTGGCTACACGAAGATGTGAATTCAATCAATCTGCTGAGACTGCGTGAAGGCTTTTTATCCCTCGTCCGTTGATAATACTGAAGAGATCGGGCAGATCGTCGTTGTGTCTCGAACAACGCTGAGGAAACATTGGAACAGCATCCCCCGCCCCTCAGCCTTGATGCTGTCCTAGGTAACTTTGCATTCAGGAAGAACAGATTGTCTTTTGTGGCTACGCGCACGGCACTGACTAAAAGGCTGCCCGCAGGCCCGAGAGAAGAATCAATAAATGATGTTCCACAATGCCTCGAAGGTTTGGGCAATAACCAAGCCGGATTCACGAGAACCCTCCGACAGGCTCAAGGCAAAGACGTTAGGATGTTCGTTAATAAGATCTTAAGAGACTGAACTTGTCAGAACATTGAGATTGAAGTATAAGTCGTCTAATTCCAACTATACGAAAAATAGAATTTATGACAACCGAAAAGAATACCTGGCTTCAAAAACCCATCCACCCTGCCCTGCCGGCGATCACGAATGAAATCGCCATCTTTGCAGGCATCATCATCCTGGCGCTTGTTACGAGGTTCTATGACCTCGGCACACGCGTTATGAGTCACGACGAAAGCCTGCATACCTATTTCTCCTGGCTGCTGTATCGCGGACAGGGATATCAGCACACCCCCATGATGCATGGACCGTTCCAATTCCATGCCCTGGCTTTGAGTTATTTCCTGTTCGGGGTCTCAGACTTTACCGCCCGCATCCCGGCGGTGCTGTTCAGCATTGCGACGGTCTGGATGATCTGGTACTGGCGGGGCTATCTGGGCAAATGGGGCGCGCTCGTTGCAGGTTTGCTGATGGTCATCTCGCCGTACATGCTGTACTACGGGCGCTACGTCCGCAACGAAGCCTATGCAGGCTTTGCGGGGATCCTGTTGCTGTATTCGATCCTCCGCTATCTCGATAACGGCGAAAAGAAATATCTGTATTTCATCACGCTCGCAACGGTCCTGCATTTCATATCCAAGGAAACCGCCTTCATCTATACCGCGCAAGCGCTGATCTTCCTGGGAATCCATTTCATCGTGCGGATCACAAGAGAGCCGTGGCTGGAAAAGGACAAGCTGTATCGCGCGTTCATTGGCGCGCTGGCTGTGGTTGTGCTATTGGCGGGCGTCGGCGCCGCTTTTGGATATATCAACCGTCACGCGGACGTCATCAGCAGCACGGAGACGGCAGCGCCAGCCAACCCTGCAACCGGGATAGCGACTCCTATCACCCCGACACAGGTCTCCGTTTCAACGGCATTGTTCGCCCTGGCATTTGTCGTGTTGATCGCGGCGCTGGTCATCCTCGTCATTGGTTATGGCTGGGGCAACCTGGTCAGGGAACGGTCTTTCGAGATCATCATGCTCCTGATGACGTTCGTGCTGCCCATGCTGGTCCCCTTCCCCATCAAGTGGTTCGAGTCCAGCCTCAACGTCATCATCCCCACCGACGCCGCATCCGTTGCGACAATGGACACGCGCGCCATGACTATCATCGGCGTTTTCGTTGCAATCTTCTTCGCCATGTCGATCGTCGTCGGTCTGCTATGGAGCCGCGATTGGTGGAAGTACGCCATCGTATTTTGGGGAACCTTCACGATCTTCTACACCACGGTCTTTACGAATGCCCCCGGCTTCTTCACCGGTCTGCTTGGGTCGCTTGGGTACTGGCTGGTACAACAGGGCGTGGAGCGCGGCAGCCAGCCGGAATATTACTACCTGCTGGTCCAGATCCCGATGTATGAGTTCCTGCCCGCCATCGGGAGTCTGGTGGCGATCGCATTGGGCTTGAAAAAATTGCTCGGGCGGAAACCAGCCGTCCCTGAGAATGAAGCGGAAGGTCCAGCGGGGGAGGGATCCGATTTCGGGACCTTCTTCGGTCTGCTTGTCTTCTGGGTGATCACGAGCATCCTGGCATTTACCGTGGCCGGAGAGCGCATGCCGTGGCTCACCTATCACATGGCGTGGCCCATGGTGCTGTTGACCGGTTGGGGGATCGGGCAGATCATCGAAGCGCTCATCGAACGCTGGCAGGAAGACGCGCCGCGCTGGCGCACCGCGCTGACGGTTTTCCTGATCGGCGTGTTCGCGCTGGCGCTGATGAATACGCTGAAATCGTGGTTCGGGACCAACCCGCCATTCCAGGGGACCGAACTTGCGCAGTTGCAGGCGACTTCCGCCTTCCTGTTCCCACTGGTGACTGCATTGATCACTGGCGCCATGATCGCCTACCTGATGAAGGACGATCTGGTCAGCCTCGGGATCGTGGGGCTTTGTGCTCTTGTGGTCGCCACAACGGTCTCGAGTTTCATCAACGGTGCCACGTTGCTGTCGGTGACCTCCAACCCCGCGGTAGTGACCACCGGGGCTGTAGCCGAATGGCTGAGGTTCGGAGCAGCGCTCGCGGCGCTGCTTGCGAGCATTGGCGGAATCGTCTATCTCGCCCGCCTGCCGCGCACCAGCGTACTGGTGCAGTTTGCGGCTCTCACAGTATTCGGGTTGCTCGTCATCCAGACCGGGCGCACGGCGTTCCGGGCAAGTTACATCTACTATGATGATGCCACCGAATATCTCGTCTATGCTCACGGCGCGACCGGCATCAAGGAAGTGATGTCGCAGGTGGAGGAGATCTCCGAGCGCACTGCGGGCGGGTTGAACGCCGTTGTCGCCTACGATGCCAGCGCGCCGGATACGGGCGTTTCATGGCCCTTTGTCTGGTACCTGCGCGACTTCACCGCCCTGCGCTCCTTCGACAGCCCCACGCGTTCCTTGCGCGAGGCAGTGGCAGTGATCGTCGATCAGAAGAACTTCGACAAAATCAATGCCGCGCTGGGCGATGAGTTCTATGAGTTCGATTACATCCGCATGTGGTGGCCCAACCAGGACTACTTCAACCTCGATCGATCGCGCGTTCTGAACGCCATCACAAATCCGGATATCCGCGAAGGCATCTTTGATATCTGGTTCGACCGTGATTACGCAAAATACGCCCAGGCGACCGGTAGTTCGGCCATGACGTTGACCACCTGGCAGCCTGCCGACCAAATGAAATTATTCGTCCGCAAGGATGTGGCTTCGAAGATCTGGAACTATGGCGTGGGACCCTCTGAAGCGCTGGTCACAAAGGACCCGTACACCGGGGGCGCGATCCTGTTACCCGCCGATCAGATCTTTGGATCAGATCGCTACCCACCCGGGCTGAATGCGCCGCGCGCGATCGCGGTCGGGCTTCAGGCAGACCTGTATGTTGCAGACTCGCGCAACCATCGCATCCTTCACATCGCATCCGATGGCAGCCTGTTGCATCAGGTGGGGACCTTCGCCGATGCGTTTGCCAGCGATGCACCGATCGGCACGTTCAACGAACCGTGGGGCCTTGCCGTGGGACCCGACGGATCGGTCTACGTCAGCGATACCTGGAACCACCGCATCCAAAAATTCACGGAGGATTTGAAGCCGGTCAAAATGTGGGGACAATACGGTCAGCCCGTATCCGGCCTTCCCGAATCCGCCAGTTCGTTCTGGGGACCGCGCGGCATCGCGGTCGACAACTTCGGTCATGTGCTGGTCGCGGACACCGGCAACAAACGCATCGTCATTTTCGACCAGGATGGGAACTACCTCTCTGAGTTCGGGACGGCGGGATTTGATCCGGGTCAATTCGACGAGCCGGTCGGGGTCGCCGTTGCTCCAGGCGGAACGGTCTATGTGACGGACACGTGGAACCAACGCGTGCAGGCATTCACCCCCAGCGAGGATGGCAATTTCTATTTCCCGCTTCTGCAATGGGACGTCAATGGCTGGTTCGGCCAATCGCTCGATAACAAGCCCCTGATCGCGGTCAGCCCGGACGAACATGTATTCGTGACCGACCCGGAAAGCTACCGCGTGATCGAATTTACCTCCAGCGGAGAATTTGTCCGCACCTGGGGTGACTTCGGCAGCAACCCGGATGAGATCGGTCTTGCGGCAGGTGTCGCCGTGGACAGACTCGGGTTCGTCTGGGTCACGGATGCAGGCAACAATCGCATCTTGAGATACCGGTTACCGTAAGAAGATAATTTCAAACAGGATACAAGGCGGCCCTGGATAAGCGACCGCCTTGTTTTTTTCTTAAACGTTCAAGACTGGACGTCAACGGCAATGCAGGTCAGGGTCTGCTCGACGCCCGGGATGGGTTGAATGGAAGAGGCGATCAGACTCCCCAGACCGCTGATATCGACCGCCTCGATGACAGCCACCGCGTCATACGGACCGAAGGTCATGTGCGCCTCGATGATATGCTCGGTCCTCCGCAACTGCCGGACCACATCCTTCACATCGCCAGCCCGGATCTTGATCAAAACGTATGCCTTCATATTCATCTCGATTCTCCTTTGATTTCCTTATGAATTGTTCGAACGCAGGAAGATCGCCCAATACACTGCGGCGACCAGCACCGCCCCGCCGATGATGTTCCCGATCGTTACCGGGACCAGGTTATTGATGATGAATGCCTGCCAGGTCAACAGATCAAGATTCGCAACCTTGTCGCCCACGACAGCAATATAGCCGGGGTCAAAATCCTTGATGAACAACGCATACGGGATGAAATACATGTTCGCAACGCTGTGCTCGAAACCGGCGGCAACAAAAGCCGTGATGGGAAAGATGATGGCGAAGATCTTATCCACCGTGCTGCGGGCGCTGAATGTCAGCCAGACTGCCAGACAAACGAGCGCATTGCACAGGATGCCCAGAGCCATAGCCTGAATGAAGGTGAACTCGACCTTTGACACGCCGATCTTCAATGCGGCGATCCCCACCGAGTTCGCCCCAAACGTATACTGTTTCGTGAAGAACATCAGAATGACCGTGCCGATGGAGCCGATGAAGTTCCCCAGATAGACGATCGCCCAGTTGCGCAAAAGCGCGCGCCCGGTCACTTTGCCGTTCGCCCACGCCATCACGATCAGGTTGTTGCCCGTGAACAACTCCGCCCCACCGACCACGACTAGGATCAAGCCGAGGCAGAAGACCAGGCCCACCAGGATCCTGTTCCATCCATACGGCAGTCCGGTCGAGAAAGCAAGCTCCCCGCCAGAATCAGTGATCGCCATGCTCCCCGCGGCGGCAGTCGTCGCAAAGATCGCCCCCAATGAAATGAATGCCCCTGCAAGGATCGCCAGCATGAACATCTTGAGAAAGGGCATCTCAGCCTTGCGTACACCCAGATATTCCACCCGTGTTGCCATCTCCTGTGGCAGAAGTGCATCAATTCGAATTTCGCTCATATAAGCATCTCCTGTTTGTGATAACAATCACAACATAAGTATATCAAAAGACGAGCTTATATATAGAAGCGATTGTAACCTGCTTCTGATGATGTTCTTCCGAATGTCGAACCGCTCACTCCCGCCTTGAACTGCCCAGCCATGCGAACACTCCGCCGCCCAAAATGGCAATTGCCAGAATGCCAATGACGTTCGCAATGGTATTGCCGTGCTGTGGCGCATCCGGTTCAACCGGCGAAGATAAGGGGGCAGCAGTGTTCAAATGCCGGGTTGGCGTAAATACAGGGCGGATTGTTGGCGTCGTCGAAGCCGTCACGGTGGGGATCGCAAATTTTGTGGGCGTCCCGGTTGGCAGCATTACCCCCCTTCTGATCAGCAGCTTATCTCCGGGATAAATGTTATTTTCAAAGATGGGGTTCAGCCGCTTGATGTCATCGATCCTGACATCATAGGCGATCGCGATCTGCCACAACGACTGGCCAGCCATCACCTCGTGGATGACATCGCCTTCGGCATTCGGTGTGCTGAGGGCGACGACAGGGATCGGCGCTTTGCCCGCAGGGATAACTGCTCCCTCTCCCGCAGCCGCGGCCACATCCTGAGGCTCGCCGCTGGTCGTGGGGCGTGCAGCATCGATGACGTAATAAACCCTGCCGCCCGCGAGGGCAACTCCCGCGCCGATCTCCGTCAAATTGGGAGACAACATCGTGTTCAAGTGGGGTGCGTCACCCGTCCATCGATCGACAGCCGCCTGCGCGGACATGCCTTCGCTCCCGCCTGTGATATTTTCCGCCCGGAATCCGCCCAGCGACAGATCGCCAGCAAGCGGATAGCCCGCCGCCAGCAGGCGGTCTGTCAACCCGATACCGCCCGGGCCCGAATGAGTCACTGTGCCGGTGGCAGCCATAAAATTTGCCTGATCCTGGGCAGTGGACATCAGGATCGAGCTGATGCTGTATGGGGCGAGTCCGTTCGAGAGGCGCAGGGCATTGACGGCATCGATCAGGTCGTAGGGGGTTCCGGCAAAATCCTGTGTAAATCCCGAATCTGCATTTGCGGGCGAAGGCAGGATCAAAGCCAGCAACAGGATGATGACCAGGATGAAAAACATGGTCACAGAACGATGATGCATGAAATGATTATACAGGCTTTACTTTTTCAGAGACTTGATCTCATGCAATGCTAATTCACGCCATTCCCCAGGCTTGAGATCGCCCAACTCGATCGGTCCGATTGCCACACGGACCAGCCGCAAAGTGGGCAGTCCGACAGCTGCCGTCATGTGCCTGATCTGGCGCTTCCTGCCTTCGCGCAATTTGATCTCGATCCAGGCGGTGGGGCCGTGGGGCGTGACAGGCTTGGAGCGCGGAGGCAGGTCCGGGTCCGGGATGAGGCGGGCTTTGGCTGGTAAAGTCCGGTATTCCTTGAATTGAATCCCTGCTTCAAGCCGGGCCAATTTATCCGGCGTGGGATCCCCCTCGACCATCACAAGATATGTTTTCTCGATGTGATGTTTTGGGTCGGTCAGGCGGTTGATCAGCGCGCCGTCGTCCGTGAGCAGCAGCAGACCCTCGCTATCGCGGTCGAGTCGCCCCGCCGCGTAAACACCCGGGACATCGATGGACTGTTTGAGGGTGGGGTGACCCGTCCCTTCATCTGAAAATTGCGAAAGCATGCCAAAAGGCTTGTTGAAAATGATGGTGCGCACCTCGCTGATTATAATGATTCAGATGGTTCAAAGGAGGATTACAGAATGGCAAATCGAAAGAAGGTACCGGTTCCGGGGAAGGTAAAGAATCAGGGAAATGGAAAATTCAAGATCGAGAAGGACAAAAACAACGAGATAGACATTGACATCGATGTCCTGGAGAACGGCGATTACGAGGTGGAGAAACTCAGCGTGGATGACCTGCCGACGACCATGTACGATGGCAACCCCATCCGCTGGTTCAACAACTTCGCCATCAAAAAGAACGGGCAATACATCAACCAGCGCTATAAAGTGACCATCCAGGGGATTTCCAACATGGGAAGATCGCGGCTGGTGATCTTCGATGGCAACGGAGATCCATACTATTACACCGGCCCCATTGCCAACGACTCCTTCGAATTGACCGACGGCGACCCCGCCGTGGGCGGCGCGCCTTAAGACAGTTTGGTTTGTGCGGCTTCATGCAAAGCCCGCCGCCAGGGGATGTTTTCAATATAGCGTCTGCGTTCCGCTTCGCTCTTGAAGTTGGAGACCTGCCTTTTTAATAGATCGGCTGCGGCTTGAAGGATCAGCCTGGAGCGCGGATCATTTTTTCTTTCGAGGAAACGATAACAGGTGTAATACACCCGCAAAGGCTCGTCAGTGCCATTCAGGGGTTCGCCGCTCTCGAGAAATTTGAGGATCTTTTCCGCTTCGACCTCGGCAGATTCGATATCATTGACTCTCAGATAGGATTCCACCAACCCGGCAAGCGGCTCCATGGAAAGGGAGATCTGCCCCAACTCGTTCCGTATCTCGATTGAGCGGCGATACGCTTGCTGCGCCAGTCCGATTTGATCGAGCAGCAAATAGGCATGCCCAAGATAATGGATCCCCCACCCCTCCATCACCCGATCGGCAAACTTGCGAGACAGTTCAACGGCTTTCTGTGCATAACGCAAGGCATCGTCAGCCTTCCTTTGGGCGCCCGCAACGGCACTTAAATTGACAAGGGTGGGGATTTCGTGCTGCGGGTTGCCGATCTCGCGGGCAAGAATCAATGATTGTTCGTAATAGGAACGCGCTGCTTCAAAATCCCCCTGCATCCCGGCGGCAAAGCCCAGATTCGCCATGGCAACACTTTCCATGAAACGATCACCGATCTTGCGGTCGATCTGGTGGACCTTTTCATAATACTCGCGGGCGAGGGCATAATTCCCATTGACCTCGCCTTCCAGCTTGGCAATCTGGTTCAGCACCCGCGATTCCATGCCCGGCTCCTTGATCTCGTGGGCAATCTTCAATCCCTCATCAAGACACCGGCGGGCGTCTTCCGGTTTATTTTGCTCCAGCGCGATCCAGCCCAGGGCGTTGAGTATCCGGCATTGTTCCTTTTTGTTCCCGACGCGTTGGGCATGCTCCAGGGTCTTTTGACCATGCTCCATTGCCTGATCGAGATGGCCCAGATGCAGCAATGCTGTAGCCCAAACCACGTGGGTGTAAAGTGCCAGTTCAGAATTTGCCAGGTCATCGGAGCAATCCTCGACCCGTTTCGCACATTCGATGGCTTCATGATAATTGCCGTCAAAAAAGTGATATGCCGAACGAAGCATGACCACTTGGGCAATGCAATCGGCGTCATTCATGTGACTCGCCAGTTTTTCAAGGGAATTTAGGTCTTTTAGTTGAAGATCGCGCTTGCCCATGCGGGCGAAGATCTCCACCCGTTCCACAAAAATATCGAACCGGGTCTTCAGGTCGTCGAATGGAGCGTATGCCAGGGCACGGGTGAGATAGTCCACTGCCTGATTGTTCTGATACAGGTCGGCGGCCGTTTTCCCGGCATTCCAGAGATAAAAGAGCGCCTTCTGCTCCGAACCGGCATTTTCAGCGTGATAAGCCAGTTCCTCATAATGATTCTTCAGTTCATCTGCGTATAACTCCTCCAGTGTTGCAACTGCAGAGGCATGCAATTCCATCCGCCGGGCACGGACCTGCATGGCGTAGGCGGCATCCCGCAACAGCCCGTGCGTGAAGACATACCGGAACGGACCCGCGGCAACCCAAATGTCCGCCTGCTCCGCTTCTAGGATTTCCCGATCCAATTGTCCCTCTTTCTTCAGCATGCCTGCAAGCGCCTGAACATCGAACTCCCGCCCCATGACCGAGGCGGTCAGGATGACATCCTTGACATCGGCGGGCAACTGGTCGAGACGCGCGACCAGCAGGACGAGGATATCGGCGGGCAGGGACGATTCCTGGATCGACCGCGTCACCCCCCAGCCTGCCCTCCCCAACTCAAGAAGGCTTTCCTCCTGTAAATATGCAAGGATCTGTTCTGCAAAATAGGGATTCCCCTCCGAGCGGGATTCAAGGAACTGGACAAGTTCAGGGGACGGGATACCGCCAAGATGATTTTCCGCCAGGCTGGCAAGTGCAGTGGCAGAGAGCGCCTCAAGTTCCAGGAAATGATCGATCAGATGCTCGTCAAGAAAAGGCTGGATGCCCGCCGGACGCGATGAAAACAAAATGGCAACCGGATGCCCTCCCCCATCAGATTCGAGTGCGCGTTTCAGGCGGGCAAGGAAGACCCGGGTATCGGGATCGATGAACTGGACATCCTCGAAGAACAACAATAGCGGCTGGATCATGCTCTCCGCTTTGATCAATGCGATCAGCGCCAGGATCGTATTGTTATACCGTCCTTCTGCATCCAACTGGCTGAAAAGCGAACCCTCCCAATCCAGGCCGAGCAGGCCGCCAAGGATGGAACGGACTCTGTCCAGCTCGCGGGCAGGTTCAGGGTCCGGCAGGGAGGCGATCAAATCATCCAGTTTTGCATTGAACGTCCGCTTGCGTTCATCCACGCTCTGACGTGAGGGAATGCCAAAATATCGCGACAGCCAGCGCCGCAGGGGATTGAACGATTGTTTGAGGATCTGATCGGTCGGGCAGATGGCGCGCAGGACCCTCCCGCCGCCGAACTCGTCGAACAGCATGAACTCCCGGATCAGCCTGCTCTTGCCGATACCGGCATCGCCCGTCACAGCCAGGACGCCTGTGAACCCGCCCCGCCACAACGGTTCCACGAATTCCTTCAATCGAAGCAACTCCTGCTCGCGCCCGACCATTTCGCCGCGATACATATGATCGGTTCCCCCTCCCCGTCCGCGCAGCACATGGACCTTTTGCTCGGTGGCGAAGCCCTTGAAATCATGCGAGCCGACGTAATCGAAATCGAAGCGCCGCGATAGTCTTCTTACGATCCGTTCATCCACCCAGACATCGCCTTCGGGTGCGGTCATCATGAAACGCGACGCCAGGTTCACCCCCCAGCCATAACAGGTATAGTCCTCACACAATTCACTGCCAAGATAACCGGCGTGGGCAATGTAATAGGTCACACCGGCAGTGACCGGAAAATCGACATCCTCCTGCAGGTCGAGGATAAAGTTCAGGGCACGGACGATATCGTTTTCGTAGGCAACCGGCGCGCCCCACAGCATCAACAGATTGCACCCCTTGTCGCCGAAATCAAGCCGGGTGATCAACCCCCCGTAGCGCTTCTTCAACTCGAACGCCAGGCGCATGAACGTCCGCAGGCGCTCATCCGGCAGGTCGGGAAAGCGCATAAATAAATTGACGATCTGCCGGAACTCACCGCGCGCGTCGCGAAGGATCACATCTTCGGGCATGAAGACCTTCGAGACCTCGAGATCGACCGGCGGCAACTGCAATGGAACAGGCCTGGGCAGGTCGACATGAAATGCATCGAAGCGGTAAAACGTTCCGCTGGGTCGTGTCCGGACCAGTTCGCCAAACACATCATGCAGTTTGCCGGAAAGCAGGATCTCACCCGCGCTGGCTTCCTTTTCCGCCGCCGTCGAGTCGTCCACTACCGGACCGCGAAAATAATAGGTGGCCTGCCCTCCATTTTCCGAACGCAGGATCCCCCAAGAAACCGGACCCAGCGACAGACCGATCTTGATGGAAAACACGAACCTGCCATAGACCGTCTGTTGCATGGATCTCTCCAGCAGGTTTTGTTGAACGATCCATGCGGAGGCAAGGGCGCGCAGCGCCGCATCTCCGGCATCGTCTGTGATGGGAAAAAACACCAGGATCCCATCCCCCATGAAACTTACGATCTTGCCGCCATAGGCAAGGATGGTCTTCACCAGCGGGTCGAATACGCCGCGCATCAAACTGGCAAGCACCTCCGCGCCGTGCTGCCCGTGTTGCATGAGCGCATCGGTCATCGTCGAAAAACCCGAGAGATCCAAAAACATGCCGACAGCCGGGAACTCTCCCCTGTATCGCCCCGCTCGATAATTCTCCACGATCAGTTCAGGGACCACGCGATGCATTCTTAAATTGTAGCATGTATACCGCACTCGGTCACAAATTACGTTTTTTTAAAGGCGGGAAGCACAAATCCCTGGAACCGCCCGCCAGGGCAGGTGTGTGACCGTGGGTATTATATAATGCAGACATGCCTCAAAACGGATTCGAGATCAGAATATGCAACTCATGCGGACTCCGCTATCCGCTCAAGCAGGGACATTCCTTCGGGACGCGCTGCCCGGCCTGCATGGGAGAGACCCGCCTCGTCCTAAGCCGGGAGCTGGTCCTTGAACCCGGACCGGTCCGTCCTTCCAACCTTCCCGCCAGATCGAAAGATGTCATCTTTGCCGTCCTGCTCGATAACATCCGTTCGGCGTGGAATGTCGGTTCGATCCTGCGCTCGGCAGACGGGTTCGGTTTTTCGTATGCGCATCTGTGCGGAATCACGCCAACGCCCGAAAACGAAGCGGTGACCAGGACCTCCCTCGGCGCGGAGGACACCGTGACGTGGTCGTATCACAAGGACGCGGTCAAACTTGCACACGGACTGAAAAAGGAGGGCTGGCAGGTTTTGGCATTGGAGGAAACCGAACGGGCGAAACCCATCCAGGTTGTTTCAGTTCGCAATGCAGATCGCATCGTCCTGATCGTCGGCAGCGAAGTAACCGGCGTGGACCCCGATCTGCTCGCCCTGAGCGACGAGGTCCTCCACATCCCCATGCACGGCGGGAAGAGATCGTTCAATGTGGCAGTTGCGTTCGGCATCGCGGCGTACGCAATCGGCCAGTCCATCAATCGATGATCGGACAACAGCATGTCAACCATCCATGTAAACGATATCGATCTGCATTATGAGATCATCGGCGCGGGCGAGCCGCTGTTATTGATCCACGGGCACGGCTCCAGCGCGCAGGACTGGGTGTTTCAGGTCGAACACTTCAAGAGATCCCATACCGTCATCACCTACGATGTGCGCGGCTTCGGACGGTCGTCCAAGCCGAAGGACGGCTACAGTCTGCCCGTCTTTGCACAGGATGCGGCGGCTCTGTTGGGGGCGCTGAACCTCGGGCAGGTCCATGTGGTGGGCATATCGATGGGCGGAATGATCGCCTTCCAGTTGGCGCTGGATTTCCCTCAATATGTCAAAAGCATGGTGGTGGTGAATGGCTATCCCGAAACGAGGGTGGAAACCTGGAAAGAACACTTCATGGTCTGGCGCAGGTTTCTCGTGCTCGGTCTGCTGGGCATGCATAAGACCGGCAAAATGCTGAGCAGGATCCTATTCATCAAGCCCGAACAGCAGGGACTGCGGGAACAGTTTGTGGAGCATTGGTCGAAGAACGATCCGCATGCCTATCGAATGACAATGAAAGCCATCCTGAATTGGGATGTTGAATCACGGCTGGGTGAGATTAAATGTCCCGTGCTGGTGGTGGCGTCGGATGAGGATTATCTCCCGCTGGAGGAAAAGCAGGCGTACACAAAAAAGATGCAAAATGCGACCCTGGTCGTCATCGAGGATGCCCGCCATGCCGTGACCGTCGAGAAGCCGGACGAGTTCAATCAGATCGTGGAAGGCTTTCTGAGAGGAATACGCTAGATATTTTTCAGCGCCGCAGCGAGGTCCGCGAGGATATCGTCAGCGGATTCGATGCCCGTGGATAACCTCACCAGCCCATCGGGAATCCCGACGCGTGCCCGTTCCTCCGGGGTCAGGCTGCGGTGGGAGGCGGTCATCGGGTGGAGCACCAGCGAATAGATGTCGCCCAGCGTGGTGGCGGGCAGGCAGATCTTCAGCGCCTCCATGAAGCGGAAGACCTCCGCTTTCCCCGCGCCGTCGATCTCGAACGAAAGCACTCCGCCGAAGCCCCTGCCATTGAACAATCGTTTTGCAAGCCCATGCCCCGGGTGCTCCGGCAGACCGGGAAAAATCACCTGCCGGATGCGCGGATGATTCACAAGCCATTCGGCAACCCGCATGGCATTCTCGCATTGCTGGCGCATGCGCAAGGGCAGGGTCTTGATGCCGCGCAATGCCAGCCATGCTTCGAACGGACCGAGCACACCGCCGGTCAGTTTATTCAATTCGTAGAGTTTTGATTTGTTCGCGGTATTCGTCGCAACCACGCCCGCCAGCACATCGCCATGACCGGAGATGTATTTCGTGGCGCTGTGGATCACGTAGTCCGCCCCGTGTGCCAGCGGGTTGAACAGATAAGGCGAGGCAAACGTGTTGTCCACCAACAGCGTTGTTCCGTACTGGTGCGCCAACGCGGCAAGCGCGGGGACATCCGCCACTTTGAGCAGGGGGTTCGAGATCGTCTCGACCAACAGGCAGACCGGCTTCGTCTCCTTGAGCGCAGACTCCACCTCATCCAGGTCCGTGACGTTCACCATGCGGACGTTCACGCCCAGCGCGGAGAACAGGCCGCGCAACAGCGAATAGGTCGCGCCGTACAGATCGAGCGCGGCAACCACAGATGCGCCCGCCTTGACGCCGCAGCCCAACAAAGCGGCATGGATCGCCGCCATCCCGGAGGAATACGCCTGCGCGGCTTCCGCTCCTTCGAGGCTGGCAACCGCCGCTTCGAACGCCCCGACGGTGGGACTTCCATACCGCAAATAGACCGGCCCCGGCTTCGTACTGCCGAGCACGGCATCCATATCATCCATCGAGTCATACAGATAGCCCACCGCACCGTGGATCGGTGTTGTGACGGGCGTTGCCTCCGATTGTTTTACGCGTTCCCCGGCATGGACCGCGCGCGTTTGAAAAGCGGCATGGTTGAGATCGGTCATTGATGATCTTCCTTTCGCCTTCATCCTGAGGAGCGCAGCGATGAAAAAGCGATATTAAAATAAACGCCCCTGACCGTGAAGGCACGATCAGGGGATTTGAGGTTATTTGGTGGGCATGACAAAGCCCGGCTTTTGATGTTTTTCCTGCTTGAGCTTCCTTTTCTCCTTCAGGTTGTGCTTGGCTTTCTTGCGGTTTTCCTTTTTGCCTTTGTCTTTTTTACCGAAACTACTCATGTCAGCTTCTCCTTTCAGTTCAAGAGGGGTTTGACATTCGCCGCAAAACGGACTGCGTTGCGGTCACTCCAAAGACATGGACATCAATCGGCTTCCAACTGCTCCAGGCGGGCCTCGATCTCATCCAGCAGCGCCTCGATCTCATCCCGTTCTGCTTCCGCCTGCCGCAGTGACGCCTTGAACGACGCCTTTTGCTCCTCCGAAACGGTCAGCAGCAGCTTTTCGTCGCGGGCGATCTGCGTGTTCTTATGCTTCAACTTGGTCTCGAGTCGTTTGCGATACCCGGCATAGAAATCATGTTCATTGAGTGTTGCCGGGGGCGGAGCGCCATCCTTCAACAAGCCCTCGATCACGGGCAGGAACTCGCCCATATCCACGGGCTTTTCGATGAACTTGGTGACGCCGATGGTCAGGGCGAACGTCTTGTCTTCGGGAGCCACGTAGGTTGCCGAGAGAAAAATGACCGGGATATCGCGGGTCTTCGGGTTCAGGCGCAGGCGGTGCACCAGGCTGAAGCCATCCATCTTGGGCATCAGGATGTCTGTGATGATCAGGGCGGGGAGTTCCTTCTCGATGGCGAGCATGGCTTCCTCGCCGTTCATCGCCTTGACCACCCGGTAACCTTTGAACTTCAAGGTCGCATCCAGCAGACGCAGGATATCGGGGACATCTTCCACAACAAGCAGGTAGCCGTTTTCAGAGGTCATGGGTATATTCTAACCGATACGGCGGGTCCGTGCAGGGACTCGCTGTCTCGATAGGCTTTTCGGATGGTCACCCTATCCGCTGACTAAAAGCACGGTGCCATCCTCCCACTTCAGGGTGGATGATGGCGCTTGTTTCCGGCGTACATCCTCTGCCATGGCATTGACGATCTCCATGCGCCGCCCCGCTGCCCAGGGATATTTCCGGTCCCACTCGGCATCGTCCTTCGGAAACCAGATGATGGCAACGGTATCAGCGCCACCGAATTCCCAATAGAACTCACAGGTGTTCTTTTTGAACAGAGAGCCTTCAATGTACTGGATCGTGCCGGATCGTCCTTTCGTAATGATGTTGATCTTCGCCATGGCTAATGCTCCTCAAGAATTGGTTTTGTCTTCCAGATTGTGGATGATGGCAAGTATAACGTTGTCAACATTTTTCATGATGGCATTGCTCCAAAAGTTGTGTTGGAGTGAGTGAGGGTGTAATCCAGACATGAGCGCCTCTCGAATTATCCAGCACATCTTCCCAAAACGAGACAGGCATTCTGCCCGCCCAGGCCGAAGCTGTTCGAAAGGACGACTTGCAGGTCTGCATGACGCGCCTGGTTGGGGACATAATCAAGGTCACATTCGGGATCGGGCGTTTCGAGATTGATGGTCGGGTGAATACTGCCTGCTTCCAGCGACTTTACACACGCGATCGCCTCCAGCGCGCCCGAACCTCCCATGCAGTGACCGATCATGGACTTGGTTGAGCTGATGGGGATGTGATACGCCCGCTCGCCAAACACGTGCTTGATGGCCTTGGTTTCCATCGAATCATTGACCACCGTCCCTGTGCCGTGGGCGTTAATGTAATCCACTTCTTCCTCAGAACGACCAGCATCTGCCAACGCCCACTGCATGGCATTGGCGGCGCCTCTGCCTTCCGAATCAGGGGCGGCGCTGTGACCGGCATCGGAGGAGGTGGCATACCCAAGGACTTCCGCATATACGCGAGCGGAGCGGCTCCGGGCATGCTCCAGGCTTTCCAGCACGAGAATACCGCAACCTTCCCCCATGACAAAACCATCACGCTCCGCGTCAAAAGGACGCGCCGCCCGCCCGGGCTCCTGCCCGTATTTGCAGGCAAGGACGGTCATGGCCTCAAAAGCTTTCATCACATCGGGATGGATGAGCGTATCCACGCCTCCTGTGATCATGAGATCCGCCCGACCCGCGCGGATCTGGTCCAGCGCCAGTCCGATGGATTGCGTACCGCTGGCACACGTGGCAGAGACGGTATGGAACGATCCTGCGGCGCCGGCATATGAACTGACGTAATGAGCCGGCATGTTCGGCAAACCGTTGATCAAGGCAGTGGGGTTGATGCGGCTGCCTTTGAGGCGATGATCCAGCGAGGTTTCCAGCAGAACCTCAAACCCTGCATTGGCGGTTCCTACTACAACACCGCTGCGTTCACTTTCCGCCCGGATCACATCCAGCGTCAGATCAGAATCGGCGATCGCCAGGGAGGCAGCTGCCAGCGCCATTTGAGACGCGCGGGACATCCGCCGTGCATTCTTGGCAGGGATGTCGTAGGTCACAGGATCAAAATCCACTTCACCGGCCACCTGTGTTTTCATGGAGGTGGCATCGAAACGGCTGATGCGACGAATCCCTGAACGCCCCGCCAGCAGGCTTTTCCAGAATTCAGCCACACCCCCGAGCGAAGAGACAGCCCCCATGCCGGTGACAACCACTCTTTGTTTTGACATCTTTTGTTTCTCCAAGGCAAGGATCGATCACTGCAGAGAGCGACGGGAGTGGTGCCTCTGCTGCGCGACAACGCCCATTTGGGCAGTCACCACAGCGCCGAGCCATTCGCGGCGCAAACATTGCGGGATATTAATTGACATTACCCATATAAGTATTTCTCACATTTCGTCTCTGCCGGTTGGTCGATTTCGTTATTATCGTGGTTTCATCCAGATATTCCTGTCGGAGTTGGTTCAGAGTGGATTTGACGTCGCCCTTAAACGTAGCGGGGTACCCCTTTCCTCTCACTCCGCTCGAATCGATATTCTTTGCCTTCCACAAACGATACAGGGATTCGCCCATGATTTGGTGATGGATAAAGTCATCAAAACTCTCCGGTAGAATGCCGTTATACAGAAGGTGCATCTTTTTCTGAATGAGATCGGTAATTTTTGAGTTTATGGGCAGGAAATAATTTTCATTAAAAAATACGTAGATCTCGTTGTCTTTCGATGTGAATTTTTCGCGGTCCATTCTCCCGTTATCCCTGATGGGCAATTTTTTGCACGCTATCCCATAAATGATTTCGCTTTGTTCAATCAAAGCCCATAACGGAGCATACAGTTCTTCGATCTGTTGTTGAAGGAACCGTATCCGCATTTCTTGTTTACGAATTTCAGTTTCTTTTCTGCGGGAGAAATAATAATTTGCATACCACCCTAATATGGTAATAAAACCACCAACCAATGTGCCAATTAAAACAGGAAGGATGTTGCTTATCATTTCTTAGACTCCTGGTTGTAAATAACACATCGCCAGCAGGGACTCAAACAGCCTTTCAAACTGCCACTCGCTCTCGGACATCCTCCCCCTCAAAGCATCCATCTGTCTGTTAAAGGATGCCAAAGTATCAATGAATTTCTTGCGGGTGACTTCTTCTGATATTCGATGGGGCATATCGTCTTTCCCAATCAATGACCTTTCATCTTCCCGACGTGCCGATGGGGCAAAGGATACAGCCAAATTCCCCTGCGCGCAAGACTATGCATTCACCGAAAATCCTGCTTCCGATTCTCTGCAATCCTTTGTGCTCTTTGTGGTGAGGTAAGTAGCGCATCCTCCAACACCCCCATATATGGACCTGCCCGAATCCGCCAAAACCCCGGTCTGGGCATACTGTAACTATACTGTAACTATACTCTGCCTATACTCGCGCTTCGCTTCAAATATCCCCAAATCCCGCAAACCGCTCGTCCACATTTGGGGGTCAACCTTGCGAATTAGCAAGGCGCAGGTTCACAAGGTCACAGTCACTTGTCCCAGCCCCCATCCGCCTCACCCTGCTTCGAATACACAATGCGCCAGATCCGCTGGAACATCGCATAATTGCGCGGGATGCTCGCCGGTCCGTCCGAAGCCATCACCTCCCAGCCGCCTTTCACGTCCAGCGCCAGTCCTCGCCAGAACGGGTACTTGATGAACTTGCGCGTATCGTGGATCTCCGGCGCCGGGCTCACCGCGATCCGCAAGCCGTTCGCCAGAAAATGATCGTTGATCCGGTTCTCGAACTGGAAGCGGTCGCCTGCCCGGAACGGCACCTCCAGCAAATGCCGCTTCTCCAGAATGCGCGTGCCCGAAACCGCCGGCACCGAGCGCAACAGCCTGCGGAAGACCCACGGCTGACTGCCCTTGTCCATGATGACCATGTCCCAGCCTTCGCAAAACTTCCGGATGAGATCGGAGACGTGCGATGGCTTCAGGTTGACCAGGTCTGCATCGCAGAACAGCAGGACCGGATACTGCGCTTCAACGACTCCCCTCAGGGCTGCTCCCGTTTTACCGAGATTGCGCGGCAGCTCCAACACGCTGACGCCGTCAACGCTCCCCGCCAGCCGGGCGGTCTCATCGGTCGAACCGTCGCTCACCACGATGATCTCCGTCACCTCGGAGACCTGCGTCAACGGCTCCAGCACGCGCAGGAGATTCTTCGCTTCATTGTAGGCAGGGATGATCGCAGAGACCTTTAACGTTTGTCCATGACGGGATATCAGCATGCTCACCTGACCCGGGAGAAAAAATCGAGATACGGTCATTGCGGATATAACGGGACCAGCCCGTGATGTCCGCGCGAACCGCCTCACTCCATCGAAGTGTAGCACAAGAGAGTCGCAAATTCCCTGTGCAGTCCCTCATGGCATCGAAACAGGATAAGTGTTATCATATTCGCATCCAGACCAACCCAAGAGAGGAGTTCGGCAATGGCTATCACATTGACAGTTCCGGTCAGTGGTCCCATCACCCAGTTGTTCGGCGAGAACCCCGATATTTATAAAAAGTGGGGCTTCCCCGGCCACAACGGCATCGATTACGGCATCCCCAACGGCACGCAGGTCAGCGCCGCTGCCGCCGGGACCATCTCCCAGGTATCGTTCGAGAACGGCGGCTACGGGAATTACATCAAGATCGCCCACAAGGATGGCTCGAAGAACTATTTCACCTATTATGCCCACCTCGCCAGCGCGGCGGTGGCTGCCGGGCAAAAGGTCAAAGCCGGGCAACTGGTCGGCTACAGCAACAATACCGGCGCCAGCACCGGGCCTCACCTGCACTTCGGATTGAAGATCGACGGCGAGAACCCCGCCTACAAAGGCTACGTGGACCCCATGCCCTATTTCACCACCGGCGGCGGAGCAGAGACCGGCGACACATCCACAGGCGCGGACACATCCGCCAACGTCTCGCTCCCGGACCTCAAGCTTGAAGTCACTTACGAAGTGCTCAACCTGCGCAACGGTCCCGGCATCGAGTATTCCATCGTCGGGCAATTGAACAAGGGCGCAAAGTTCACGAGCAAATCGCTCCACTCCAAGAGCGTGTGGGTCGAAGTGGAGCCCGGCAAATGGTGCGCTCTGCAATTCGATGGAGTCACGTATTTGAAGGTATCGAAGTGATCCCGTTCTAAAGCAGCAGAATCCAGAACCGCCAGATATGCATCCTTTGCACGTCTGGCGGTTTTTGTAAACAGTGTGCAGGCAACACTATTCCATGTCACCACGCAGCAGCGCGTCCCGCACCAGCAGCACCGGATGCACCGCCTCAACCCCCGTCCCCTGCATGATCTGCATCCTGCATGCCGCACCTGAGGCAGTCACCTCGGTTCGTTGTTCACTCTCACGGTCTTTGCGCTCCATGGACTGCAGCGCCGGAAACAACTTCAACTCCCCCACCCTCATCGAAAGCTCGTAATGCTCGGCTTCATACCCGAACGTCCCTGCCATGCCACAGCACCCGGTATCCAGCACTTCGACTTCGTAGCCGCATTGACGCAGCACATCCACGGTTGCATTTGTCCCGCTTGGCAGGGTATCTACAGCCAATCCCTCAGCCCGCTGATGGCAGTGCGGCTGGAACTTGACCTTTCTCGCACCATCACCGGACATGGGATGTTCTAAAGTGACACTGGCATTTGAAGTGGAGATATCCTTATCCCAATAGGCATCTTCCCTACTGTCTACACGCAGAGCAAGAAACGCATCCGAGCGCAGGAGGAACTCGTCCAAAAACCAGGCATTCCTCGCGCGCTGCAGGATCTCCTCCCTTCGCTCTGGAAGCAGATCGACATAATCGTTCTTCAGGCAATAGATCTCCGGCGGTTCGATGCCGACGATCACCGCTTCACGCTGCGGGTCGAGTTGGTCCAGCGCGCCCAGCACTTTCTCCGCGTGACGCTTCGCCGCCTCCACAAATCCCTTCGAGAGCAGCGACGCGCCCGCGCCGAGAACCGGCAACACGCGGACCTCATATCCGCACAAGGACAACACATCGAACGCTGCCTGCTCGACCTCCGGTTCCACGTAACGCGCGAACGGATCGCTCAGGAAAATGATCTTTTCCTTCTCCGCCCTCTTCGAGGCAATCACCTTTGCCCGCCTCCCTGCAAACTTCGGGAAGGGTCTATACTTCGTGATCCCCAGGGACTTTGCCAGCATATTCTTGAGGAACGGTACCCCCATTAGGGCATTCGACAACGGAGCGATCACTGACGCCAGCGCCGCCGCCACATGGAAATATCCGAAGATGTAATCCCGCAACGGTCGACGGTGCGATTTGTAATATTGATATTCGAATTCATATTTCAGTTTCGCCATATCCACGCCGCTCGGACATTCCGCTTTACAGCCCTTGCAGGCGAGACAAAGATCGAGCGCCTGCGCAACCGACCCCACAAGGTCATCGCGAGCAACAGGCACGGTCAGCGACGAAGCGCCCACCCTATTGACGGCTGCACCTCCGGTTGCGATCATCGCCCTCAACAAGTTCGCCCTGCCCCGCGTCGAGTGCATCTCATCCCTCGTCGCCTGATACGATGGACACATCACCCCGTTCGTCTTGCGGCAGACGCCCTGCCCATTGCATTGCTCGATCGCGCCAGCCAGTCCGCGTTCGTGGTCGAAGCGCAGGGATGGATCCCACACCTGCACCTGATACCCTTCACCGTAACGCAAATGCGTATCCATCGGCGGCGCGTCGAACAACTTGCCCGGGTTCAATAGATTATCGGGGTCAGCCGCGCGTTTCAGCATGCGCATGGCATCGGTCACTTCCCTGCCGTACGTCCGTTCGATCCACTCCCCCGAAACGATCCCATCGCCATGCTCGCTGCTCATCGAGCCGCCGAGTCGCATCGTCAGCGCAAAGACCTGCTCGCCGATGCCCCGCAATGCCCGCACACCCGCACCGCGCTGCAGGTCCAATATCGGGCGGATGTGCAAACAGCCTGCCGAAGCGTGGGCATAGATCCCGCCCTCGGTCCCATGCGCAGACATGATCCGCTCCACCTCTCGCACGAACTCACCGAGTCTCTCAACCGGGATGGCGCAATCCTCGATGAAAGCCGCCGGGCGGGCAGCCCGCGGACGCGAATCCAAAATCCCCAATCCCATCTTGCGGATGTTCCATATCCGCTCCTGCTCCTCTTTGGACTCGGCGATGGTCAAGATCTCATTCTCTACCCGCGCTGAGCGGAGGGACGGCGCGGTACTGTTCCGCAGTCGAAGCGCCGCCGCCTTCAAAGCCGACGGCTGGTCGCCGCTAAACTCAACGACGAGCAACGCTGCCGGCATACCGAGCGGAGACGAAGTGCCGACCACCCATCCCATCTGACGCGCATACGCCGGGACAGTGCGCGCCAACTCGAGGATCATCCGCGGGATCAACTCCACGGCGCTCGGACCGAACTCCAACAGACGCGGCACATCATCACACGCCTCAGAGATGCTCTGATAGGCAAGCACGCCCAGGATGGTATGCTTTGGCTTCAGAACAAGGTTGACCGTCGCACGGCGCATGACCGCCAGAGTCCCTTCACTGCCCGCCAGCAACGGCGCCAGATTCCAAATGTCAGGCTTCAGGTTTGCAGGATAATATTCGCCGATCCATTGCGGCGGCGCGGATGGGCTCCACGGCAAAAGATAATTCAGGCGATAGCCGGAGGAGTTCCGCCAGGTCTGCGGATAGTTATGCTTGATCGCATCGGAATATCGTTCGCGGATGATCTGAATCGTTGGCAATAACTTTGACCTGCAACTCGCATCCCACGTTTCGAGTGCGCTATCGGCAAGGATTACATCCGCCGAAACCAGATGGTCCGCGCTCATGCCATAGAGGATCGAGTGCGCGCCGGTCGCGTTATTGGCGATCACACCGCCCATCGTGGCGCGTTCCGCGGAGGCAGGGTCGGGACCGAAGGTCAAGCCGTATTTGGCGGAGGCAGCATTGAGCGTGGAAAGAACGACGCCCGGTTCAACGGTGGCGGTGCGGGCTTCGGCATCGATCGCGATGATGGAATCCAGCCAGCGCGAGCAATCCAATATCAAGGCCTCGCCGATCGCCTGACCACCCAGTGACGATCCCGCGCCGCGCGGCAGGATGGGAACCTTGTATTTCGCGGCAAGCTCCACCGCAGATTGGAGGTCGCTCTGCGTTTTGGGGATGGCGACACCGAGCGGTTCGATCTGGTACATCGAAGCGTCGGTGGCATAGAGGATGCGGGAAGCAGTATCGAGGCGGATATCCCCCGTGAAATGTTTACGTAACTCGTTGACGAAATCAGGAGGCAGAGACATGCGTAGATTGTACCGCTTGTCTCTGCATAAAAAACAGAGGCAGGTTCCAGACCTGCCTCTGTAGTATCGGAAATTTTTACTTGTTGAAATCAGGGTTCATGCTTGTATAGAGCGCCAGCACGTTCCCGGTGGGATCCTGAAAGACGCCGAACCAGCCGGTCTGTGGGATCTCGGTTTTGGCGTGGAGCACCTTGCCGCCGAGGTTTTCAACTTTCTTCAGGTCGGCTTCGATGTCATCGCTATCGATGTACACGAGCACCTGCCCGGCAGGGTTTTCATCGGAGACCTGCGGAAAGCCTCCGCCGGAACCACTGCCATCCTCCCACATGGTGTAGTTCATCTCAGGCACGTGCTGGAGTTTCCAGCCGAACAGCTCCTGATAGAACTTTCCTGCGGCTTCCACGTTTGCAGCGGGAATCTCAACATGGACAACGTTTCTTTTGGACATGACAATCTCCTCTTTGGCTAAAATGGACAACGACAGACCAATTATAGAACGAGTGTTCTATGCAGTCAAGCGCCAGATGTGGAGACGTTTATTTAACGGAGGCAAGATACGGGGGCGAATGAAGCGTTACTCGTATTTGAGCGCCAGCACCGGGATCATGGTGGCCGCGCGCAGGGCGGGATACAGTCCGGAAGCCATTCCAATGAACGTGGAAAAGACGAGGGCAAAGACAGGCAGCCAGACCGGCGTGTAGACGGCAACACTCGGTGGAACGCCGCCCTGTTGCCCCGCCTGCCCGGCGAGGTAAACGATCGCGATCACGTTGATGCCCTGTCCCGCCAGCCAGCCGAAGATGACCCCTCCCAGCCCGCCGACGAAGCCAATACCGGCGGCTTCGCCCAGAAAGATCGAAAGCACGTCGCGGTTGGTGGCGCCAACGGCCTTCATCAAGCCGATCTCACGCGTGCGCTCAAGGATGGACATTGCCATGGTGTTGGCAATGCCGATGGCTGCGACCAGCAGGGCGATCGCGCCGACGCCGCCGAAGATCACCTGCAGGATGACGTAAAAATTATTGATGCCCTGCACAAACGACTGCGGCGTGAAAGCCTGGAACCCCATCTGCGTGATCTGATCGGAGATTTCCAGCACCTGATCCACATCGCTCACCTTAACGATCACCTGACTGTAACCGTCCTTGTTGTAGTTGATACGGCGGTTCATGGACCATTCGTTGAGCGCCTTGACCTCATCGAGCGGCATGTAGATCGTCCAGTCCGATTCGCCGCGCGTTTCCTTCAGGACGCCAGCCACGCGCAGTGTGATGTTTTTGCGGGTCTCCTTCCCCTCGGCATCGTATTTCGAAACGATCAACTGGATCTGTTGACCATATAGATCGGGCGGCACTGGCGGATCCTGCCCGGGACGCCAGCGCGGATCGTAGAAATTGTTCGGCACCATTACCCCGATCACGGCAACGCCGCGTCCCAACGCGGTATCTCCTTCGGTCGCCTCCACACCCAGGACATCGAGGTTGTTTACCGCCACACCGATGATGTTTCCCCAGCCTTCCATCTTCTGGTATTTGACCATACCGCCCATCATCAGGTAATCGCGCGGGATGACCGACTCCACGCCGGGGATCGCCCGGATCTCATCCAGCGCAAGGTTGGTCAACAATTTTTGCTGACTTGATCCACCGCCTCCACCTCCACCTCCGCCGGGACCGGAAACGACCGGTCCCTCGCCATACGTCGGGCTGACCTGGATCTGCGTCAGGTCACCGATGCCGAACAATTGCTCATTGGCATTACGCTGCAACCCGATCGCCAGCGAAACCAGCACCACCACCGCCGCGGTGCCGATCACCACGCCAATGGCGGTCAATGCCACGCGCGCTTTGCGGCGGTTCAGATTCCCAACGATCAAACGAAGCAGGTCGAAGAACTTCACAACTATCCTTTTCCAGGGATCGGCTGAACCTGCACAGGGTTTTCACCAGGCGGCAGGACCTCGCCTCCACCGCCTGAAGGAGCAGAGCTATCCAAACCAAACAAACCGAGAATAAACCGCCAGATCTTCTGCAACGTGGTCTCTTCGGTCGCCACCGGGAATCCTCCGCCACCGCCTCCGGCAGATGGATCGATGGGCGGTTCCTCCATCGCTTCCATCACTTCGACATCCAGGGTGCGCGTGATCGTGCGAGGCTGGTTGAAATCATCGGTGTAATCGATGGTAAATGTCAATGTGAGTGTGCCGGACTGGTCCGGGATCAACATCGAATCGAGCGTGAAGTAACCGCCCGCGTCGAGCGACCCGATCAGACTGCTCCCGTTATCGACCGTCCCGTTCGCCGCTGTGACCTTCAGGGTGCCCAAAACGCTCAAGCGTTTACCGAGGTTGACGATCTGGATCGGCAAGGCTCCCGGCTGCCCCACAAAGAACGGGTCAGGCGGACGATAGAAACTGACATCCAAATTCGGCAGGCTGTAGACAAGCAGCGTGATCACCTGCTCATCATTGACCACTTCGCCCTTCTCGTTCAAATAAGAAAAAGTGACCTTCATGGGATACGCGCCCGGGCTGGTCGAGACGTTAACGATCAAATTTTGTTTCGCCTGGATCGCTCCGCCCGCCGGCAGGTCGCCAAGCGATTGGACGTTCGATGCGCCGACAGGCGCAAAGTTGGTGAACTCACCGCTGCCGCCCGAGACGCCGCCTGGCTGCGGAGTCCCGCCGCTCGTCCCGCTCGAACCGCCGCCGACAATCATCGTCACGCGCTGTGCCTTCTCGTTCCCCATGTTTTGCACGGTCATCGTGAGAGCAAACTGCTCCCCGGGCTGAAGCGGATCGATGCTCGCGGCATAGTCCGTGATCACCAGTTGCGAACTCTTCACTCCCGTCGGCGTGGAGGTGGGATACACAACCCCGCCGGAGCCTCCGCCGCTGGTCGGCACAGAAAGGGCGAACTTGTCCGAGTAGGTCATGCCCGCATCATCATAATAAGTTACTGTCATATCAACCGTCAGAACCCCCACGCCATAGGTATTGCCGGTGACCAGAAAACTCTGGGTGAAATCCGCCTTGTTCCCAGCCGCGACAGTCCCCAGGGCAACAACGCCGCCGGTCTTCAAAGGAACAAGATCGGAGGACGTCAACACTGCCTGCGTGCTGTAGGCGTCGGAGGTGCCTGCATTATCGATCACAACGATCAACTTGAACTCGCTGTTCGTCGAGACGCTCCCGTTCGTCCTGGACGACTTGATCACGAATTGCGGGCGGACAAATGGCAACGGCGCAGTGGTGGCAGTGGGGGCCGGTGCAGAAACAGTAACACAAGGCGCAGGGCAGGAAACAGGACCAATACTCGTTGCCACCGTAACGTCGTAACTCCCCACCGGAAACCCGACAGGTACCAAGGCGGTCAACTCAGTGGGACTTTGGGTCAAACGTAATAGCGCAGTACCCCCCAATGAGACCTGCGCCGTTGAGTCAAAGTCCGTTCCCGTTATGGTGATGATGTTGTCCACGTTGTTGAAAATTTGAGGCGGCGCAACTCCAGAAATAGTGGGAGTTTGGGCATACGCGGGCACCGGCAGCATCGCCATGATCAGCACGAGCAAGATCAGAAGGGACACAAATCGAAAGAGGGAAGTTTTCATTTTTCTCCCGGTTTTTTTATGAGCGGTTCGATCAATTCTGAACCGATTCCAACACAGCGGATTGATATTCCGCCTCACTGACCACCCGCCCATCGAGCAGGTAGATCTGATGCGTCGCAAAGCGCATCATCCGCGGGTCGTGGGTTACCACCAGCACCGTCCGCCCGGAGCCGTGCAGATCAGCAAGCAGCTGCATCACTGCCGCGCCGCTGGACGTATCCAGGTTGCCGGTCGGCTCATCCGCAAGGATCACACTGGGATCATTTACAAGCGCGCGGGCGATGGCAACGCGTTGCTGCTGTCCGCCAGAAAGTTCCGTGGGTCGGTGATCGGCGCGGTCGCTGAGCCCCACCTGCTCCAATAATTGCCGGGCTTTCTGGCTGCGTTGAGCGGACGTCACACCGGCAAACTGCATCGGGAATGCCACATTTTCCAATGCGGTCATGCTGGGCACCAGATTGAACGACTGGAACACAAAGCCCATCGTACGGCGGCGGAACAGGGCGAGCTGATTTTCATCCATCCCAGTGAGGCTCTGATCACCCACGGATAGTTCACCGGAGGTCGCCCGATCCAGGCCACCAAGCAAATACAACAAGGTGCTCTTTCCTGAACCGGAAGGGCCCATCACCACCGTGAACGTATTTGGCATGATCTCAAGGTCCACACCATCCAGCGCGCGGACAGTTGCACCACCCATCTGGTAGTGTTTTTTCAACCCGGTGACGCGAATGAACGGCTTTTCCATTTTCAGGAGAAGGGGGATTAAAAGAAGGGTCGTTGAACGGCTGAACCGCCCAGGCTGGAGGTAAGCGATGAGACCCCTGCCTGCGCCAGCAACACCAGCAGGATCACCACCATGACATTGGCAAACGCTTTGCCGCGCGGCAGACCATCCACAATGGCGAAACCGATCACAAGTAAAACAATGCTCCAGACCAGAAAGATATCTGTCCTCGCAAGAACCTGCGAGAGAAAGCCTGAATTGGCAACAAATCCCGAAAGCCCCGGGCTTGCGATGGCATGACCGGCGATCAGCATGAACACAACCCGCAAAATATCACGGACGGCAAAGGGCAGGCTTGCCCATGCAACAACAGTCAACGCGTTTTGCATGGAGCCGCGTCCGCCCAACAATGTGGAACCCAAATGCAGGAGACCGGCAAGGATCAGCCAACCCAGCCATAAACCAATGAGCGAACCAAACATCGGTATGACGTACACGAACGCCGCTCCCTGTGTGGCCTGCTGAGCCTGCATAAAATTTTCCTGCATCTCCGGCGTCCAGTATTGCCAGTCGGGAGGCAGTTGCACTTCGCCCATCATCGCGGCGTGAGTCTTGAAATATCCGCCAACGACCACAGCCAGGATCGCCATGGCCGTCAATACCAGCATCGGCGCAGACCAGGATGCGCTCCCCTCGGCTGCCATAGTGGTGAATGCCCGCCGCGGATGGAGCAGCAGGGAAACGAATCGGGAAATATCGAATCGACGCATGGGTGGTTTTTGTATGGTGTCTGTCATAGGATCGGATATCCGGATTCTAACACGCCTGAACGCACCATGATTAGACGAAAAAACAGCGGAATTGGTTCCCCGGTCCCACTCTCCTGCGCCTGAGTCTGGCAGGGACGGTTCCTGCAAATATGGTTAGAACGGCTTGAATACCATCAAAATAACGACGAACACCACCCCGGCCATCTCCACCTGGTGCATACGCTTCATCGCCGGATCGTGCAACTGTTCCCGCAACTCAGGCGTAACCTGCCCCTTTGCCAGCGCGTCCCGCATAATCGGTTCGAAGATCTTTCCGCGCGGGATGAAGAAAAAGATGATGGGAAAGGGGATCAACAAGACCAGAATATTGGTCACCAACAACCAGTTCTGTTCTGCGCCCTGCAGGAACCCAAAAATCGGCGCCCCGATCATCAAGGCATAGATCACACCGAAAAGGATCACAAGACCGTTAAACGGGCGGATCATCACAGCCTCAATTCGCCCCGCTGCGTTATATAACTCAGAGATGATCTTCACATCCGTTGAGTTCTTGGCATAGGCGCGTACGACCTGTCGGGCGAAGATCCCGCCGATGAGCATGATGGCACTCATGATATGCAGAAATAGTAAGAGTCTTGACCAACTCATCTCAGCCTCCGTTAAAGAAGTGACTGTCACTCGTCAGTGACAGTCACTTCTTTAAACACCATCGAACAGGTCTCGTTTCTTTTGGAAACGTCCGTTCACAGGCGGATAAGCGCGCATGTAGTCCTCATGACCGCCCAGCAACCAGTTCATAAAACCGAACAGCGTCCAGCGGGATGTGGTAATGCCGCCGCCCTGGGAGGCATGTTGTGCGCCTGCCTGCTGTTTGATCTCTGAAACGGGACGAATGTTAACGCGTACGTGCACGGGAAAATCCGCGATCAGGTCTGTCAGATCGATGTCCTTGTTGCGACCCCATTTGCGCGGGTCCCTGCCGAACAGCGGCATCAGCTTCGTCGCCCATTTGAGGAACCAGCTCGGAAAAACGTGATAGTAGAGGGCACGCGGCTTAAACGGCGACCCGGCTTCGGGGTGGAAGGATGCGTCGCCCGCTTTTTCGAAAGCAAGCGTCGCAGCGCGTTGAATGTGAATGTGGTCGGGATGTTTATATCCGCCGATCGGGTCGAACGTTAGAACAATATCCGGCTTTAGTTCGCGAATATATTTAACCACCTTGCCAGCCACCTCCTCAACAGGATGGTTGATCTGCGCATTTGGATGTTTATTCGCTTCCGTCCCCGGCATGCCTGAATCGCGGTAGCCGAGAAGGAAGACGTCCTTCAAGCCCAACACCTTCGCAGCGCGCATCAATTCATCCGTGCGCATTTCAGCCGGATCATTGAAGCCATTGAGATGCTCCTCGTCCGCCGCGCCCTCTTCGCCGCGCGTCGCACACACATAATAGACGTCATAGCCTTTCTTCGCGTACAAGGCAAGCGTACCGCCCAAGCCGAACGATTCGTCGTCGGGGTGGGCAAGAACGGCAAGAATTGTTTTGGTTTCTTTCATGCTTTTTACTCCTATAAATAATAATCCTGACAGACAATAGACGCCCATCAGGATTAATATGTTACGTCATTTCCAAATGGTTATGGAACGGTGACCTGTCCGATGACTTGCGAAGGAACCGCGCCGCCCGTGCCATAGAACGTCAGCGCATCTCCGCAGGAATATTGCCAGTGGTATTCAACGACGACAGGATATGTACCCGAAGCTTCGGGAGCATATAGCGTGACAGCCTCCGAGCCGGTCACTCCGGGAGAAACACCCGGGACTCCGTTATAGGCACATGTTCCTCCGTGAGTACCCGGACTGCCCAGCCCGGTCACCAACTGCGTGACACACCCCGGACAGGGATCGCTGAACACGCGGAAACTATATGAGACGTAGAACTCCTGCCCCGGTTCCAGCGTTATGGAAGTGCCGAATTGAGTTACATCATCCGTCATATCCACGTTGCTGATCGTGAAACCGGTGAACTGCGCCGGCGCGTCGGGCGTTGACGGTGTGGCGGTTGCAACGACAACCGCGCCCGTGGAGACATCCACGGATTCGTTCGCGGAGGAAACAACATAATCGGCAATCAGGCGTCCCGCGGGGGTATCGATGAACCACCAGAGTTGTCCGATGAACGTATCCAGCACAACGGATTGTTCCGGGCCAAGCGTGCTGTATATTTTTAGCGCGCACGTGGGATCGACAAGATACACTTCAATGGTCTGCGCCGAGCTGTTATAGAAGGTAGTCACCGCAGGTATCGTCGACGGATTGGAGCAGGTGCGGGTGGGTGTGAATGTCGGGGTGAAGGTCCGTGATGGTGTGAAGGTGGGCGTTGCGGTCAGTGTGGCGGTCCGAGCAGGCGTGGAAGAGGGCGTCTCGGTGATCAAGGGCGTGCTGGTAACGGTTGGCGTCTCCGTGATGGAAAGACTCGAACCGTCAGAAGATTCAAATGTCGTGTCACCGATCAACAAGCCCACCAGATCAAGAGGCGGGTTCCGTGTCTCATTGAATTGCGGCTCGATCGTCGGAGCCGAAAGTTGATCCAAATAGGAATTGATCTGCTCCAGCAGGGATTCAGGAGCGTTCTCCCCGATCACTTCCTGAACCGCCTGCGTGACCGGATTGTCGGGCAACGCGCCAAAGCCTCCGGTCGCCACCATGCTTGTGGTGAGGAGAGTTGCCACGAGCAAACGGAATGATGAGCGCCTCCTCGTCCGTTCCGGAGTCTGGCGCATGGATCGATATCGAGACACGTCGCGCCCTTATTCTACAGGACCCAGGCTTAACCCCGCTTCCTTGATCGCATTCACCGCGAGCAGGAACAGGCGCGTCTTCTCAGGACCCGAATCCAGGCGTTCGGTCATGTAGGCGCGCACCTCGATGATGAAGTAACCTTCTTCGGCAGTCTCCACAACGACAGTCGGCTCATGGTAAGGTTTACCCGAAAGTTCCGGTGCAAAATCCTTCACCACATTCTGGATCGCCTCAACAGCCACATTCAGATCCTGGTCAACGGGCAGCGGGACTTTTACGGAAATCAGGTGCCCCGGATGCGCAGAATAATTGATGACCGTCCCGCCTGATGCCTCCGCGTTGCGGATGTAGATCTCGTCGCCGTTCACGGTCTCGAGCGTGGTCACAAAGAGCGAAATATTCGAAACCCTGCCCTCCTGCCCGGCAATCACCACATAATCACCAGCGCTGAACGTCCGTCCAACGAAGATGCCGATGCCAGCCAAAAGGTCCCCGGCGATCCGCTCTGACCCGATCGCGAACGCGCCGGTGATCGCCGTAACGATCACGACCAGCAAGCCCGCCGCGCCGGTCGAGTCCAGGATCAACTTGATCGTCCATGCTCCGAGCGCAAGCGCCAGCAGGCTCGCGATGAACCGGCTCCAGACCGGTCCCAGCGAACGCGCCAGCACACGGCTGACCACTTGCGAAAGAATAAAGGCAACGAGAAATCCGCCAAAACCGATAAGTATGGCATTCAGATACGGGCGAAGAACCTCAAGGATCCCATCGGACATTAAGCGCCTCCTCCAAAAATTTTCCGCATTATAAGACCAAACCAGGTATTATCCAAGAAATCAGGCGGATCCCGGCCTTCACATCATGGCATTGCCCGAATAAGATTCTTCCTGTATGATGTCGATCATATTTGCCGGTAAAGGAGCATAAATGAAATTTGAAACTCTGGCCATCCACGCAGGACAGGAACCCGACCCGAACAACGGCGCGGTCATGACGCCCGTATATCTCACATCCACATACATGCAGGATGGCGTGGGCAAACCCCGTCAGGGCTATGAATATTCACGCACGATGAATCCCACGCGCAAGGCTCTGCAGGATTGTCTGGCTGCGCTCGAGAGCGGACAATACGGCCTTGCCTTCGCCTCCGGCCTGGCTGCCACCGACACCGTCCTCCGTTTATTGGATTCGGACTCGCACGTGCTGGCGGGCAACGACGTGTACGGCGGCACGTTCCGGTTATTCGACATGGTCCTCCGCCGCTTCAAACTGGACTTTACATTTGCCGACACCACCGATCCTGAATCCGTCGCCGAAGCTTTGACGCCGTCAACGCGCCTCGTCTGGCTTGAGACTCCCACCAATCCCCTGCTCCGCGTGACGGACATCCGTGCCGTGGCAGACATTGTCCACGCACATGCGAACAGCCCCCTGCTGGTTGTGGATAATACCTTTGCCACGCCATATCTCCAGCGTCCGCTGGAACTCGGCGCGGACATCGTCGTCCATTCGATGACCAAATATCTCGGCGGACACTCCGATGTGGTCGGCGGCGCGGTGATCGTCAAGGACAGGGAACTCGCCGAAAAACTTTATTTCCTGCAGAACGCGGTCGGTGCGGTGATCGGACCAATGGATTCTTTTTTGGTGCTGCGCGGCATCAAGACCCTCCCCCTCCGCATGGACAGGCACGCTGAGAACGCGCTGGCAATCGTCCAGTTCCTTGAGAAGCACCCAAAGGTTGATAAGCTGATCTATCCCTTCCATGAGAGTCATCCTCAATTCAAGATCGCAAAGCACCAGATGAAGAACGGCGGCGGCATGATCTCCTTCCTCATCAAAGGCGGACGTGAATCCGCCATCCGCATGGTGGAGGCGACGAAGATCTTCACCCTCGCCGAATCGCTCGGTGGGGTCGAATCCCTGATCGAAGTCCCTGCCGCAATGACCCACCTTTCTGTCGCTGGCTCGCAATTGGACGTCGACCCGTCGCTTGTCCGTTTATCAGTGGGCGTTGAAAATAAGGAAGATCTGATCGAAGATCTGCGCCAGGCATTGGACAAGGCATAACAAAACATAAGAGACCGGGTTCACTCACCCGGTCTCTTCGTTATCAAATCAAAATTATTCATCGCGCGTGGATCGCGACCAGTGTTACATCGTCATCCTGCTTGGAACCATTCTGGAACTTCATGAGCGTATCGAACAAGAGATTACATCCGCTTTGGGCAAAGTTTTCCTTCAGGCTGACCATTGTCTCCTTGATGCGCTCCAATCCGAATGGTTCACCCTTGGGGTTGCGGCAGTCCGTCATGCCATCCGTGAACATGACCAGCAGGGAGTCCCTTTCCAGTTTGACCGTGTATTCATCGAGCATGATGTTTTCCCAAAGACCAAGCGCCATCCCCGGTTGATGCGGCAACCGCTCGACGATACCATCAGGATGCAACATCAAAGGTGGTTCATGCCCGGCGCGGGCGTATGCAAAATTGCCGGTTTCCGTATCCAGGACACCGTACAGGGCGGTGACAAATTGCGTGGATTTTTCCAGACGGGTGATATGTTTGTTCGCCATCCGCAAGACTTCACCGGGATTTGTCGCACTGTCTGCTTCTGCGATGATGAGCGCGTGCGCCCGCGCCATGAAGATCGCGGAAGGCACGCCTTTATCCGCCACATCACCGATCAGCACACCAAACTTATTGTTGCCGAGGTCGAAGACATCGTAAAAATCGCCCCCCACCTGCCGCGCCGGAAGGATGCGCCCTCCAAAATCGTACTTTTCATGTACGGGCAAAATGCTCGGGAGGATCGACATTTGGATATCGGCGGCAACTTCAAGCTCCCGTTCGAGGCGCTCCTTTTCGATCAACTGCGCCTGCGCGGCTTTAAGTTCATCATAAGCCTTCTGCAGTTGCCGGTTCTTCTCCGTCAGGTCACGGAAGGTGGCAACGTTGGTATTATCCAACCGCTGACTCAACACCCTGACCATGGCGTTCGCCAGATGCGGATGCCGCTTCAGCAGGTCTTTGAACTGCGTGCGACTCATACTCAAGGTGACGACATCACCGCGGGCGCGGGCGCTTGCTGTGCGGTGTCCGCCGGGCTGGATGAGGCTCATCTCGCCAATGTACTCCCCTTCATGGATGATATTGAGGATCAACTCATTGGCGGTGTTCGGCGCCATCAGGATCTCAAGTTCGCCCTTGACGACGATATACAGGTGTTCGCCCGGGTCGCCTTCCTGAAACAGGATTTCGCCGGAATTTAGATTTACGACTTCCAATTCAGCCACGAGACGATCAAGATCGTCCATGGGCAGATCGGTAAAAAAAGGGATTTGAGCAAGAAGGTTTACAGACATGGATTGGGCTTTCAACTGATTCAGTTCCGTTATAAACCTATTGTACACGAATTGCGAAGGGCATAATGCCGCATATCACATCATTCCTGGAATTCCATGACTTCCTTGCCCGCCAGTTTGTCCTGGATCCTGCTTACGACCGTATCCAAATGTTTCTGCTGGTGGACATAATCGAGATCGTCCGTTCGGATCGTGATGACCGGGCATGTGTCGTACGCGCCCAGCCACTCGTCATAGAAGGAATCGAGCAGGGTCAAATAGTCGGGCGTGATTCCGGTCTCCATGTTGCGGGCACGGCGGCGGATCCGATCCATCAGCACGTTCACCGGCGCTTTGAGATAGATCAGCAGGTTCGGGCGCGGCAAACTCTGCACGACAAGATCGAATAGCCGGCGGTAGGCAAGATAATCCCGTTCCGCCAGATCACCCATGTGATGCAGCGCACGCGCAAAGATGTGGAAATCCTCGAAAATACTGCGGTCCAGGATCGCCGAGCGCGGGTCATGTACTGCTTCAAGGTATTGGTCAGCCCGGTGCCCCAGAAAAAAGATCTGCAGGTGGAAGGACCAGGAGCGCATGTCCCCGTAAAAATCTGCCAGGTAGGGGTTATCGGTGACGGACTCGTATCCGGTCCACCACCCCAGCCGCGAGCCGATTCGCTCGGTCAACGATGTTTTCCCTACACCGATATTTCCGGCAACAACCACAATGTGTTTGGTCATGGCATCCTCACATTAATGTTGGTCTGCCTAGTATAGACTTGCTAAACATTTTTGTCGAGACCAGTTTGCGTCATGCGACTTAATTGCAGTTTATAAATATGCCGGAGTTCTTCATTATCGGGGATGTTATAATCGCCGTATCAATTTATAAAAGGGAGAAGAGAGCATGGCATTTCAAATCAAATTTGGCACAGACGGCTGGCGCGGTGAGATCGCGGAGGATTATACGTTTGATAATGTCCGCCGCGCCGCGCAGGGATTTGCATCTTATCTGCTCGAGCAGGGGTATGCGGGGAAATGGGTGATCGTGGGACACGATAAAAGGTTTCAATCGGAGGGCTTCGCCGTATCTGCCGCGGAAGTGCTTGCCGCCAACGGATTGAACGTTTACCTCACGGACGGCGCAACGCCGACCCCTGTGATCGCATACGCGGTGGTGGATAAAAAGGCTTGCGGCGCGGTCAATATCACAGCCTCTCACAACCCTCCCACCGATAACGGCTTCAAGGTCCGCGACCCGAACGGCGGAGCGATCGATCCCGAGGGGTTGAAGAGGATCGAAGCGCTGATCCCGGACTCGGTCGAGGAAGTGAAGCGTACGGAACTTCGGGATGCGTTGAAAGATAAGAAAGTCGTCTACTTTGATGCCGCTGAAGCCTACACGGAGCATATCCATAAACTGGTTGACCTGCAAAAGATCAAGGATGCCGGTTTTACGATCATGGTCGATCCGATGTGGGGCAACGGCGCGGGCTGGTTCACCAAATTACTGGCAGGCGGCAAGACCAAAGTGATGGAGATCCATAACGAACGCAACCCGTCCTTTCCTGAAATGAAGCGTCCGGAACCGATCCGCCCGAACATCGACGTTGGACTGAAAGCGACGGTTGAAAACAAGGCGGATGTATTGCTCATCACGGACGGTGACGCGGACCGCTGCGGCATCGGCGATGAGAACGGGGAATTCATCAACCAATTGCGTGTGTATGCCCTGCTGGCGTTATACCTGCTCGAAGTGCGCGGTGAGCGCGGCGACATCGTCAAGACGCTTTCGACGACCACCATGCTCAATAAACTTGGCAAACTTTATAATGTCCCCGTTCACGAGACCGGTGTGGGATTTAAATACGTCGCTCCAAAAATGATCGAGACCAATGCACTTATCGGCGGCGAGGAAAGCGGCGGATATGCCTTCCGCGACAACGTGCCAGAGCGAGATGGGATCCTGGCTGGTCTGTACTTCCTCGACTTCATGGTGCAAACCGGGAAGAAACCCACCGAACTTCTCAAGATGCTGTTCGACAAAGTCGGTGAACATTTCTACGACCGCGTGGATACCCCCTTCAGCGGTGACCGTAAGAACCGCGAACAAATGATCATCGATGCCAGGCCGAAAGAGATCGGTGGATTGAAAGTGACCGGCCTCGTCACTGTGGATGGTTTCCAGTTCAAGCTCGAGGATGGCGGCTGGCTGCTCATCCGCTTCAGCGGCACGGAGCCGATCATGCGCATCTATTGTGAGACCACCCATCAAGACAAAGTGCAGGCAATTTTGGATGATGGCTTAAAAATTGCCGGAATAAAATAATCCGGACATTGAGTCTGGTCTCCAAGCAAGAACCGAAGACAATCGAGTCCCGCTATCATGCTCGCGGGACTTTTCATTCTAAGGATGTTCTACATCCGTTTCCGTGACCATGTTCATATTCCGCAAGACGGTTTATCTGTTATAATTTTCACAATCTTTGTCCGATTATGTTGACCGATACACATTGCCACCTTTACTTCAATAAGTTTGATGAAGACCGCGACGCGGTCATCCAACGCGCCAGCGAAGTCGGCGTCGAAAAGATTCTCATCCCTGCCCTAGAACTGGAATCGAGCAAGGCAGTCATTCAACTGGCAGGTTCGCATCCAAACCTTTTTGCGGCAGTTGGTTTCCACCCAACGGATCTGGACCATTGGGATGGGACATCCGTCAAAAATCTTCTTCAACTTGCACAATCTACCGACAAGGTCGTTGCCATCGGCGAGATCGGGCTTGATTATTATTGGGTCAAGGAACCTGACAAACAGGCGAAACAACGCGAAGCTCTGAAACAGCAACTTCGACTCGCCCAGCAGGTCAATAAACCGGTTATCATCCACATGCGCGAGGCAAACGACGCGTGGCTTGGACAGGCATCGGTTGACCTGCTTGCAATCCTCACGGAATGGCAGCAGGGATTGCAGGCACAAGATCATCTGCTGGCAAAGAAGCCAGGCGTACTGCATTCCTTCAATGGGACTCTCGAGACTGCACAAACGGCGATCCGCCACAATTTCTACATCGGCGTGACAGGACCCGTCACATACAAGAATGCGGACGAAAAGCGCCGGATCATCCGCCAATTGCCGCTCGAGAGGCTTCTCATCGAAACGGATGCACCCTTCCTCACGCCGGTCCCGCATCGGGGCAAACGCAACGAACCTGCATTCGTGGCGCATATTGCTGATAAAATTGCAGAAATTCACATGACAACCCGCGAACAGGTCGCTGAAATTACCAGTGGCAACGCGAACACCCTGTTCGGTTGGGGAGGCTGACGTTTGAGCACGGTTACTTTTTTCACATCAGTGCAGGATCAACTTCAATTCGTGGAACAACGGATTCGAGACCAGGCCGGGGAGGAACATCATCCGGACCTACGGTCGGCCCTCGAACATTTATTATCCGCGGGAGGCAAACGCATCAGACCGACCCTGGGCCTGCTCGTCGGGAACATGCTGGGTGCCCCCGAGGAAAAACTCATCACCCTCGGCGCCTCTGTGGAACTGTTGCACACCGCAACATTGGTCCACGACGACCTCATCGACGGCGCGTTGCTCCGTCGAGGCATGCCCACGTTGAACGCGCGCTGGTCCCCCGCCGCGACCGTCCTGACCGGCGACTTCCTGTTTGCACGCGCTGCCAAACTCGCCGCAGAGACCGATTACCTGCCGCTCATGAAACTCTTTGCCGATACGCTGGCGACCATCGTCAACGGCGAATTGACGCAAATGTTCTCGGCACGCGGCGTCATCGAACGGAACAATTACTACGAGCGTATCTACGCCAAGACCGCTTCCCTTTTTGAAATGTCCGCGCTGGCAGCAGCGATGGTGGCAACCGAGGATGAGGATGTACGCGGCTCGATGAAGGTCTTCGGCTATGAAGTGGGCATGGCATTCCAGATCGTGGATGACATCCTCGATTTCACCGGCGAGCAATCCGCGGTCGGCAAGCCGATAGGCTCCGACCTGTTGAACGGACTCGTCACCCTGCCTGCCATTTACTTTGCGGAGGCAAACCCGGGTAACGAGGATGTTCTGTCCCTGCCCGAGGGCGGTTGGAAAGACACGGACCGCGTACAGCGTCTTGTAGATGGGATTCGTCAGAGCGCTGCCATCCGCCAGGCCATGGACGAAGCCCGCCAGGCTGTCAGCCGCGCGCTAAGAACATTGGAAGTCGCGCCAGCCTCCCCTGAGAAGGACGCGCTGGCAAATCTGGCGATGTTCATCGTCGATCGAAAAATCTAGTTTGGAGTCAGGAGTCTGCACCTGTTTCAGAATCGCAAACTGACTGATTCCAAAGTCCATATTCCCATGCCCAATCCACGTAAACCATTCCGCATCAACGTCGGCTTCATTGTCCATGAAGAGGTTGGCTATAGTCACGAGATCCCGCTTGAGTTCGAAAAGGCGGTGCTTGGCGAAGACCTGGAACTTGCCCATTTTGCGGGCTCGGTCCAGATCGGCCGCACACCGCAGGGACTGGTCGTCCAGGGGAGTTTCGAGGGCGAGATCATGCTTGAGTGTGTGCGTTGTTTGAGGAAATTCCCCTATCAACTTAAATGGGAGTTGACCGAGCTTTACGCTTTCAATAAAAAATCGGTCAGCGAGTCGGGGCTGTTGCTGCCGGAAAGCGCGCAGATCGAGCTTGCCCCACTATTGCGGGAATATGCCCTGCTTGAGATCCCGATCAACCCGCTGCATTCGCCGGATTGCAAGGGGTTGTGCATCGAATGCGGACAGGACTTGAACGTGAGAGATTGCGGTCACAGCCAGCACGATGAAGATTCGCCTTTTTCCGTCCTGAAGAATTTATTGTAGTAAAATTACTGCCATGAATTTCAAATTTGCTTTCCCAATGGTGACACTGACCATGTCCATGCGAATGCGGATGGAGATGTCGAGCCGCGGCTGGAAAGCACGTTAGGTCGTTTTGTCGGAGATACACGGGCTGTCCAGTGACGCGGGCAGCCTTTTTGTTTGTAAATATCATGTCTTTGCGACCTACTGGAAGCAATCTCATGTAACCACAAAAATAAACTTGCGAGGAGATTGCTTCGTCGATCTTCGACTTCGTTCCGCCCAGACCTCCTCGCAACGACACTTGAACTGGAGGCACGAATGCCTGAAAATATTTTGATCGCCATTGCCTGGCCTTATGCCAACGCCGAAATCCACGTAGGGAACATCACCGGCTCCCACCTGCCCGGTGACATCGTCGCGCGCTATCATCGCCTGAAAGGGAACAGGGTCCTCATGGTCAGCGGCACGGATTCGCACGGCACCCCCATCACCATCGCAGCGGACAAGGAGGGCAAGCCTGTCGAGGATGTGTACAAGAATTACCACGATGGCTTTCTCGAACTGTTCCGCGGATTTGGCATCTCGTACGATCTTTTTACATCCACGCACACCGAAAACCATTTCAAGGTGTCGCAAGCCATATTCCTTGCATTGCAGAGGAACGGGTACGTCTTCAAGCAAACATCCAAACAATGGTATTCCCCGGCCGCAAAACGCTTCCTGCCTGACCGCTACGTCGAAGGCACGTGCTACATCTGCGGCTTCGAGGGTGCGCGCTCCGATCAATGCGACAACTGCGGCAACGTGCTCGAACCGGAGAAACTCATCAACCCGCGCGCGAAAACGGGCGACGGCAAACTCGAATTGCGCGAGACCGAACATTTTTATCTCGATCTCTCGAAGCTCGAACCCGATGTCAAAAAGTTCCTGCAGGACCGTTCCAGCTACATGCGCGACACCGTGCTCGGCGAGTCATTGGCAAAGATCGAGTCCGAGGGGCTCAAGCCGCGCTCCATCACGCGCGACCTCGATTGGGGCATCCCCGTCCCGGTGGACGAGGCGGGCTGGGAGGAGAAAAAACTCTACGTGTGGTTCGAAGCGGTCATCGGCTACCTCTCCGCTGCCATCGAGTGGGCGCAGGTATCGGGTCAGAAGGACGCGTGGCGCGAGTGGTGGGCAAATCCCGCGGCGCGCCAGTTCTACTTCATCGGCAAGGACAACATCTTTTTCCACTGCTCCCAATGGCCCGCGCAACTGATGGGCGCGGGCGGCGCGTTCATGGATATTTTCGCGGGCGAGGAGGTCCCGCTCACACTTCCCTACGACATCCCTGCTAACCAGTTCATGAACCTTGAAGGGAAGAAGATCAGCGGTTCGCGCAATTGGGCTGTGTGGGGACGCGACGCCTTGACGCGGTATGATCCCGACGCCCTGCGCTATTACCTGACCGTCAACATGCCCGAAGCCAAGGACAGCGATTGGGACTGGGCGGAGTTCGTGGCGCGCAATAACAATGAGCTGGTGGCGACCTGGGGCAACCTCGCCAACCGCGTGTTATCGTTCGCGTACAAACACTGGGAGGGGCATGTCCCGCCTGTGGATGAAAATGCGCTTCGCCGCGCGGACCTCGACCTGCTCGCCGTCATCGAAAACGGATTCAGCACCGTCGGCGCGGAACTCGAAGCTGTGCGCCTGCGGTCTGCCCTCGGTGAAGCGATGAAACTCGCCACCGCGGTGAACCAGTACCTCGACGTCAACGCGCCGTGGACCGCCATCAAAGCGGACAAAGACTCCGCCGCGTTGACGGTCTTCACCGCCCTTAAAGCCATCGACTCGCTCAAGGTGCTCTTCTCCCCCTTCCTGCCGTTCACCTCCGAGAAGCTAAACAGCTTCTTTGACTATGAGACTCCGCTCTTCGGCGAGCAGTACGTTGAAGAGATTCAAGACGCGCTCGGCACGCATACTGGGCTGCGTTACCGCGTGGGACGCGATAATATCTCGTCCCACTGGAAACCCAGCGACCTGAAACCGGGAGGGAAACTGAATCAACCGGGTCCGCTTTTCAAGAAACTGGAGGAAAGTGTCATCGAGGAGGAACGGGCGAGATTGGGGAAGTAAAACAACAAATCGGATGTCGTTATGACATCCGATTTGTTGTAGCTTGTAAAGCATGGCAGAGGAAGATTCGGGGTTGCGATTGGCAATGTACATGGTTCACAATTCATAATCCAAGAATAAAATTGTAGCTTTGCAGTAAGGTTATTCAAGTTGCGACTTTTTTTGATCGTAGGAGCTTTTTAATCTTTTGAGTTTCTCACTTTGGATCTGTAATTTCTTTTTTAGATCAGGAGTTATTGCTAGTTTTTTTACAAAACCATCAAACCCAATTAAGAATCCAAGATAGAAAAAACCTATTAGACCTATAACCCATCCTAACCACGATAATCGAATCAAGCCTAATACAACAAAAGCTCCAATAGTCAACAAGGCAATTTGAGAACCAAATCTAATAAACATAAATAAATATTTTCGATCTGCGCGCATGGTTTGCCAAAGATCATTTGCAAGCGAATCGTCGGAATCTACTGATAATGATGAGTTAATCTTCTCTAAAGAACGTAATAACTTAGTTTCTTCACGGATAATAGCCTCATCACCAGCCAATTGACCCCTACGAGCTCTTATTTCATTTTCCAATCGGCTATATTCTCGCAATTCAGCTCGCATTTGCTCCAAGTTACCTGCACCGACATTTCCGTCAGTTTCTGTTCGAGAATCAACTGAATTACTTTGTACGCGCATTAGATTCTCTGCAATTCGCTTTTGAACAATTGCCTGTTTTTCGCGAATTATTACCTGTTCTTTTCTAAGATTCAAAGAAGAAAGCAAGCTTCTGTAATTACTATCCTTTTCTTTACCAAAGTAATCAATCCACTGAATAAATCTAAGTCCGCGTGGGACATTGCAATTCTCCAGCCTCAATGGGACCAGAAATATTGTGTCCTCTGGTTTTTCCAAAGAAATCTCTCTTGCATATCGCAATTCTTTTTGAACAAATCCCTCTTTATTTACTGAGTTATTGGAAAGGCAAATGACAACAATGTCTGATCTTTCAACCGTCTCCTCAATATGCAAGCGCCATTCTTGTCCCGGCAACAAATTCTCCTCATCCAGCCAAGGATCGATCCAACCTTCTGCGAGGAGTCGCTGATACAACTCACGGACAACAGGCTTATCCTGCGAGGCGTGGCAAAGAAATACGCGGAGTTTACGGTCAGTACCTGTCATCATGGATTCCCCGGCGGGATTTACAAATTATACGGCAAATTCAACCCTAAAACAGAATTTATCATGCTATACTGATTGCGACAAGCCTTCTCCAATTTATCAAGGAATACGAAATGTCAGAGCAATCCAGGCACGGTTATCTCGTCCTTGCAGATATCAGCGGATACACATCCTTTCTCGCGAAGGTGGAACTTGAGCACGCACATGAGATCCTCACCGACCTGCTCGAAGTGATCTTGGACAGGTTCCAGTCCCTTCTCACGATCTCCAAATTGGAAGGGGACGCGGTCTTCGCCTATGTGGATGAAACGTCCGTGCCGCGCGGGGAAACTTTATTGGAACTGGTCGAAAGCACCTACGTCGCATTCCGTCAGCGGCGCGATACATCCAACCGGGCAACCACCTGTTCCTGCCGCGCCTGCCAGTCCATGCCGTCGCTGGAGTTAAAGTTCTTCGTCCACCACGGCAACTTCATCGTCCAGCATGTGGCGGGGATTCGGGAACTGGTCGGCTCGGACGTGAACCTCGTCCACCGCCTGATGAAGAACCACATCTTCGAACACACCGGCTGGAAGGCTTACGCCATGTTCACCAGGACTGCCATGGAATGCATGAAGCTGGATCTGGATGAAGTCCACAGGCAGATCGAGACTTATGAGCATCTTGGCGATATCGATACGGTCACGATTAACCTGATCCCGCGCTATGAGGCGATCATCGCAGCGCAAAAATTTTATATTTCAGAGGCGGAAGCCGATCTGTCGGTGGCTCATGAATTCGATATTCCCCAGATCGAACTCTGGCAAATATTGACATCCCCTGAAACACTCAACGCCCTTGCTAAGAATGCAGTCACCTGGTCAGCGTTGAAACGTCCAAACGGACGCAACGGGGTTGGCGCGGTCAATCATTGCGCACACGGCAAAGGCGCCCTCCAGACCACCATCCTCGACTGGAAACCCTTCGATTATTTCGTTCAATATGGAGTGGATGGAAATCAGAAGTGGTACGACTTATATGAGATCAAACCGCTCCCGGACAAAAAAGGTTCCGTGTTTATCTGCCGCTGGAAAGCGGACATGGGCATGCCGCGCTGGCTTACCAGGCTTATGGGCAAATTCATGGTTCGAAAGTTGATGAACAGTTTCTTCGAGCAGATCGAAAACTATATAGCCGACTCAAAACTACAGGAAGGTGCAAAAACCGGTCAATGAACGGACGATCCATCGAACGCGGCTATCCGCTTCTGGCAGATATTTCCGGGGTCGTTCCCTTTGTCATGGAATCCGAAATCGAGCATGCCAACGAGATCATTCAGGAACTGCTCGAGTTCATCATCGCGAAACTCAACCCAACTTTCACCGTTGCGCAAATCGACGGCGATGCCGTGTTTGCGTACGCGCCTCAGGAACGCATCACGCGTGGCGAAACACTGTTCGAGCTTCTTGAATCCACCTATACAGCCTACAAGGACCAGCTCCTCCAGATCAGCCGCGTCCGCACCTGTGGCTGTAATGCCTGCCGCAACGCATCCAATCTCGATCTGAAGTTCGCCGTCCATTTCGGCGAATACATCCCCTCCGAATTCCACAAACAATTCGATCTCATCGGGCTGGCTCCCTTTTTCATCCGCAAACGGGAATGGAAGGCACCGGTCAAAGAGGCAAAGGATTGGCGGGGATACGCCCTCTTCACACAGGACTGCCTGTCCCAGCTTGGGCTTCATCCCGAAGACCTTCTTTCCGTTGAGATCCCCGGCGGTTCTGTCCGGACCTTCGGCTTGAATCTCGAATCCCGGTACGAATCCACGCTGGAGAATCGCCGCGTTTTCATTACCGCCAATGAAGCCTTATACTCGTTCGCGCTCGAATTTCCCGCATCCCCCACCTCCCTCTGGCAATGGATCAACGACCCGGAGAAACGCACCCGCTGGTACATCCTCAAATGGACGGCGCACGCCCGGCTCGGCGGGCGGACCGGTTCCGGCGCGGTCAATCACTGCAACCACGGCATCGGAGACACTCTGGAAACGATACTCGACTGGCATCCCTTCGAATATTACACATCCGAATATCGCATCCGCCCCTTCAATATAAGAATGCAACAGACAACAAAGTTCGAGGCAGTATCGAACGATAATACGCGCCTGCATCTGAGCATCCAGCCCGCGGACGCTTCCGCAGGCTGGCTCACGAAATTCATGTGTCGCCTGTTCGCCATGTACGAAAAATATGCCCTAACCCGCCTGCAGCACCTGATGGAAACCGAAAAGAAAACATAGACCACAATAGCAAGGAATGGACCGAAAAGTAAAGACGCGAAAACCAAAGACCAGGCCGCGGATATGAGTTCGCGGCTTTTGATTTTCAAATAGTCGCATGGTTCCAAATAATCCCCCCTCCAGTAGGATGCAGTTTCTCGGCTTTCCATTTATAAATGGACAGACCGCCAGACCAGCAAGGAGAATCCATGTCAAGTGTAACTGCCGAGACGTTCGTCCAGGCGCCGGTTAGACTCGCCTACCGCGCCTTCACCAACGCCACCGCCCTGCGCGAATGGCTGTGCGACGTGGCAACCGCAGACCCTCACCCGCGCGGGCGCATGTACCTGTGGTGGCGCGGGGATTTTTACTCGAGCGGGCATTACCTTGAACTGGATGAAAACAAACGCATCAAATTCCGCTGGTTTGCGAATATCGATCCTGCGCCAACCGAGGTGACTGTCACCGTTACCGAAAAGGACGGAGGCGCTTTGGTCTGCCTCGAACATCGCGTCCCTGAAGAAAACGGGTGGAAAAAGATGGCGGAGACCTTCCGTCAAAACTGGGTGGACAGCCTCGAGAATCTCAAATCCGTTTTGGAGACGGGCATCGACCTGCGCATCGCGAACCGCCCCATGCTGGGGATCGTCCCCGGCGATTTCACCGAGGAACAGGCAAAGGCTTTGGGCGTTCCCGTGCGGGATGGGATCCGGCTCGATGATGTAGCGGCAGGCATGGGGGCGGAAAGAGCCGGTCTGCAAAAGGATGACGTCATCGTTGGGATGGATGAACATCCCATCAAAAATGATGCCGGCAGTCTGCCGAACGCGATCGCCGGAAAGAAAGGCGGCGAAAAGATCAAGGTCACCTATTATCGCGGCGCGGCGAAGAAGACCGTCACCATGACGTTGAGCAAACGCGACATGCCGGAGGTGCCGTTCGAGCCCGCTGAACTCGCCAGGAAAGCCCGCGCAGCGTATGAATCGGCGCTGACGAAACTGGAAAAATGTTTCGACGGCTACACCGACGAGCAAGCCCTGAAACGCCCGGCGCCGAACGAATGGAGCGCGCTGGAGGTGGTGGCTCACCTTGTGCAGGGGGAACGGTTCAACGCCACTTTTTTGACGAGCCTGATCGACGGCTACGAATTGACTTCGGACGGTTTCGGCACCAACGTTACCGCGCAGGTCGAGGCGATGGTCAGGGCGAACCCATCCATCAAGCTGATGCTCTATGCGCTGCGCCGGACGGTCGAGGAACTGCTGATCTACACCGAGTTGATCCCCGTTGAGTTTGCCGCGAACAAGGGCAGCTATTACCGCTTCGGATTCGGTCTGCTTCAGCCAGACTTTCACCTTGCGGCGCACATCCAGCAGATCAAGAGCGCGTTGGTCGGGACCGGCAGATCATAAGGGTAAAAATCGCGGCAAATTTCGCCCCGCTTCGTTATAAAATTCACAGCAGGTAAACCGCGTTAGGAATCACTGCTTATATTTGGGTATAATGCAAATATGAGCAGTAATTGGGTCGGCAAGACCCTGGGCAAGGTTCAAATCGAATCACTGCTTGCGCGCGGGGGCGTGGCAGAGGTGTATTTAGGCACGCATACCTCCCTCCAACGCAAAGTCGCTGTCAAGATCCTGCGAAATCCAAGCGAGGAACATTCCGACGCGCTGGACCGCTTCCAGCGCGAAGCGCGCGTGGTGGCGAACCTTCGCCACCCCAACATCGTGCAGGTCTTCGATTTCGACATGGCAGACAACGACCCCTACCTTGTCATGGAATACATCCAGGGTCCATCGTTGTCGAAATACCTTCACACCCTTCATCAAAATGACGAACGGCTCGAACTGCCTCATGTTGCCCGCCTGATCTTCGGCGTGGCAAGCGCGTTACAATACGCACACAACAACGGCATTATCCACCGCGATATCAAACCCGGGAACATCCTGCTCATCTCCCCTACGACTCAGATCGAAGCCGGTAAACCGCTTCCGGACGATTTCGAACCGGTTCTTACGGACTTTGGCCTGGTCCGGTTCCTGGACTCCAGCCGCCAGACGACAACGGGTGTGACCGCCGGGACGCCTGCTTATATGAGTCCCGAACAGGCTCGCGGTGAAACCACCGACGGTCGCACCGATGTCTATTCGCTCGGCATCGTCCTGTATGAACTCCTTTCGGGGCATCTGCCATTCGATGGCGAGACCACCATGAGCATTCTGCTCAAGCATGTGAACGAGCCTCCGGCGCCCATCCCCGGTCTTTCACCGTTCATGCAAAAAGTGCTCGACCGTGCCCTCGCCAAGGATGTCAACGACCGCTTCCAGACTCCGTTGGAATTCGCCAAAGCCTTCGGCGCGGCTGTGGACATCAACCCCGCCACGATGCAGATGGAAAGCCTCGCCTCACTGGGACCCTCCACCATCGATACGGACAGCATCCTTTCGGGCGGAGCCTCAGCCCGGAAGAAACAGACGCCCCTGGCGCGGTGGATCCGCCCTGCGGTTGCTGGTGTGACAGTGGTTGCAATAGGCACGTTCGTCTTCCTCAACTCGAACGGGTCGCCATTCGCGGCGGCTCGGACCGAAACAATGACCATCCCGCCTGTCACAGAAACCTCCACGCGCACGCAGACACCCACACCGGCGATCATCCTTGGGCGCACCGGCGTGTTGCATTTCCAAAATGGGACTGCAATGGCTGACCAGGCTTCGCTCATCGCGGATGCAATGCTGGTCCCGCCCGATGGTTATCACTATGAGGTCTGGCTGGTGAACGAAACTGAGCGTATCAGCCTCGGGATTCTGTCACTGAACGACATTGGCCAGGGCGAATTGACCTTCAAGGAAGGTCAGGGTATCAACCTCGTCTCCCTGTATGACACGGTCGAGGTCACGCTCGAACCCAACCCGGATGAAGACCCGCAGACCACCGGCAATGTGGTCTATGCCTTCACCCTTCCCGAGGAAGGGCTGGTCAATGTGCGTCATTTGCTGTCAGCCTACCCGGATACGCCCGATGAATCCCCGCTGATCAAGGGACTATATGCGAACATCAAGATGATCGAAGAGTTCGCGAAGGAAATGCAAAAGGCTTCGGACAACGGCAATCAGGCGCGGGCATTGCAAAATGCAGAAGCCATCCTGAACGTCATTTCCGGTGACCAGAGCCCCAACAACAAGGACTGGAACAACGACGGCGAAGTTGCCGACCCAAGCGATGGCTATGGGCTTCTATTGAATGGCAGTCATCTGGGATATTTGCAAACAGTGTTCACCGAGGCGGACGCCGCCGTCAACTCGCCCGGGGCGACAACTCAAATGGTCGAATACGGCGAGGGACTAAAGGTCAGTATGCAGAATTTGGCGCAATGGACACCACAGTTGCGCGACCTGATCCTGGAGATCCTGAATTCCCCAGCCGGGTCCGATGTCAAACAACAGATCGTTGACTCCGTCGCGCTTGCAGACCGGATGCTCAACGGCATCGATCTCGATGGAGACGGAAAGATCGAAATCCAGCCGGGGGAAAGCGGCGCGCAGCTCGCGTTTGATCAGGCGTTTCACATGGCGGATATGCCTCTCTCACCGGTCGGTATCCAGAATATCGGCACCGGCACGCCCACCTTCATCAGCGTGACATCTGCCTCCTCAAGTGGAGGCGGCGGAGGCGGAGGAGGGGGTGGAAATGTCGCGCCAACGCCCAAGCCAGGCAGCACACCGCCCGGCCAGGTTAAAACAGATAAACCGCCTCCTCCGGGGCAGGATAATAAACCGCCAAAGCCGCCCAAAAAAGATAACAACAAATAACCTGCTTTTGCAGGTTATTTGTTGTTGACTGGTCTCCACGTAACTGTCAAACGAATCGCTACTTCGCCTTTCCCTGGTTTGCCACCGCCGCAGCCTTCTTTGCCGCTTCCTCGGGATCACCAAGGTAATAACTTTTGATTGCCTTCAGATCGTCGTCGAGTTCATAGACCAGCGGCAGACCCGTGGGAATGTTCAACCCGGGAATATCCTCATCTGAAATATGATCGAGATACTTCACCAGCGCGCGGATGCTGTTGCCGTGCGCGGCAATGATGACGCGCTTGCCGGATTTGATCACCGGGGTCAGCGCGGAATGCCAGTAAGGCAGGACACGTTCCAGGGTGATCTTAAGCGATTCGGTGGCTGGCAATTGTTCGGGAGTCAATGAGGCGTAGCGCGGGTCATATTTCGGGTGACGCTCGTCCGTCTCTTCCAATGCGGGCGGCGGCACATCGTAACTGCGTCGCCAGATATGCACCTGCTCCTCGCCAAACTTCTTCGCCATCTCCGCCTTGTTCAATCCCTGCAGCGCGCCGTAATGACGCTCATTGAGCTGCCAGGCATTGGTGACGGGAATCCATTCGAGATTCATCTCCTCCAGAACGATCCACAAGGTCAGGATGGCGCGCCGCAGCACGGATGTATATGCCACGTCGAAAACGTAACCTTCCTGTTTCAATAACCTCCCGGCCTCAAGCGCCTCCGCCCTGCCCTGCTCGGTGAGTCCAACATCCGTCCAGCCCGTAAAGCGGTTCTCAAGGTTCCAGACACTTTGTCCATGACGGACCAACACAAGTTTATACATGAGTCTCCTTCGTCGTTGCAAGTGGCGCTTTATGCCACGCAGCAATCTTCAATTTTGTTACGAGGGATTATACCAATTCAATCCGTAACGCGACCTTCGAACCGCAACCCAAAGGCCCATAAATATCGCGCCGCAGAATCATTGTGATTGGAATGGTTTTCGTAAAATAATCCTATAGTAAAATCAGCCCATGCCCAAAGACGACATCACCCCCAGCCGACAGCAATATCTCGATATCAAACGCGAATACCCGAACACGATCCTGTTCTTTCGGCTCGGCGATTTTTATGAGACCTTCGATGAGGATGCCGAGATCACCTCGCGCGAACTCGACATCGTGCTCACCTCCCGCCCCATTGGCAAGGGCGTGCGGGTTCCGCTGGCGGGCATCCCGTATCACGCGGTGGATAATTATCTGGCGCGCCTCATCGAAAAGGGCTATCACGTTGCCATCTGCGAACAGGTCGGGGATACGCCGATCAAGGGACTCGTCCCGCGCAAAGTTGTGCGCGTGGTGACTCCGGGGACGGTGACCGAACCGGGACTCCTGCCCGGCGACTCGAACAACTACCTCGCCTCGGTCATCCTTGACGAGCGGTCTGCTTCCGTTTCATACGCCGATATCACCACTGGAGAATTCGCCGTTACCGAACTCCCACTCGAAGCCCTGCGCGCCGAACTGACGCGTTTACATCCGGCAGAAATTCTGTATCCTGACAATCAATCGTTGAACAACGGCATCGAAGGACATCTCACTTCGTACCCTGCCTGGAAATTCGAGCCCGGCAAGTGCGAAGAGGTTTTATTAACTCACTTCAACGCTTCCACGCTGGAGGGATTCGGCATCAAAGGTCACAGCCTGGCGATCCGTTCCGCGGGTGCGATCCTTCAATATCTCAAAGAGACACAGCCCGATTCGTTGACCCTGCTCACCAGCCTGCGCTCGTACAGCATCAACGAATTCATGACGCTCGATGCCTCCACGCGCCGCAACCTCGAACTCGAAGAGACCCTGCGCGGCGAACGCAAAGGCTCCCTGCTCGGCACGCTCGACCAAACCGTCACACCGATGGGCAAACGCCTGATGCATCAGTGGGTCAGCCAGCCGCTGCTCAGCGTGGACAAGATCAAACGCAGGCAGGATGGCGTCCAGCATTTCTTCGATAATGGCATGAAACGCGCCGAGATCCGCAATGTGCTGAAACCGCTGGCAGACCTGGAGAGGCTGGTCAACCGCGTGATGGCAGGACAGGCACAACCGCGTGATCTGGTCGCCATGCGCGATACGCTGGGACGCCTGCCTGAGATCATCGAGGTTGCAGGGAGTGACAAATCGCTCCCCAAACTATCACCCGCGGACGAGGAGCTATCCCTGCTAGGGTCCGCCATTGACGATGATCCGCCGTCCACGCTGCAGAACACGGGCATCATCCGCGCCGGATATTCGCAGGAACTGGATTCGGTCATCGACGCCTCGAAACACGCCCGCGATTGGATCGCCAATCTCGAAGCGGTCGAACGCGAGAAGACGGGCATAAAGACATTGAAAGTTGGTTACAACAAGGTCTTTGGCTATTACATCGAGATCTCGCGCGGCGCAGCGGACAAAGCCCCCGAGCATTACATCCGCAAGCAGACGCTGGTCAACGCCGAACGGTTCATCACACCGGAGATGAAGGAGTATGAAACGCTGGTGTTGAACGCCGAGGAACGCATCCGCGAGATCGAATTGCGGCTGTTCAAGGAGGTCTGCGCGCTATTGTCCAAGTCCGCGTTCCGCTTGTTGGAAACGGCGCGGGCGCTGGCAGAACTGGATGTGCTGTCGGCTCTCGCCGAGGTCGCGGCTTTGGGTGGCTATTGCAGGCCCGAGGTCCATGAAGGAAGCGAACTGGAGATCCATGAGGGGCGGCATCCGGTGGTCGAACAAACATTGAAGAACGACCGTTACGTCCCCAATGATGTCATCTTCGAAAAAGGCGAGATTGTGCGCGTCATCACCGGACCGAACATGTCGGGCAAATCGACGTATTTGCGGCAGACCGCGCTGATCGCGTTGATGGCGCAGATCGGTTCGTTCGTCCCGGCGGATTCGGCGCGGATCGGTCTGATCGACCGCATCTTCACCCGCATCGGTGCGCAGGACGAGATCCACGCGGGACAGTCCACGTTCATGGTGGAGATGATCGAAGCTGCGAATATTTTGCATCACGCCACGGCGCGCTCGCTGTTGATCCTGGACGAGATCGGGCGCGGCACTTCGACGTATGACGGCTTGTCGATCGCCTGGGGGATCATCGAGTTCATCCACAACCATCCGCATCTGCGGGCGAAGACGTTGTTTGCCACGCATTATCACGAACTGACCCAACTGGCGGAGCTGCTGCCCGGCGTGCGCAATTACAACGTGGCGGTCAGCGAAGCGGACAACAAGGTCGTGTTCCTGCATAAGATCGTGCCCGGCGGCGCGGACAAGTCGTACGGGATCCACGTGGCGCAGCTTGCAGGATTGCCAACTCCGGTGATTCAACGCGCCAACGAAATTATGGCAGAATTGGAGAAATCGTCCGGGCGCGCCATGCGCATCAACCCGCATGCCGCCCAGCAGGCGTCGTTATTTCCCGAGACCAGCCCCTTGCTGGACGAGTTGAAGGAAGTGGACGTGAACAGCCTCTCCCCCATCGAGGCGCTGAACAAGTTATTCGAGTGGCAGAAGAAGTATACGAGGAAGTAAAAAGACTGAAGACCAGTCTATGTAGTGTCATCGGATTTTGGGGAGGCATCAGACAGCTGTTTTCCTAAAATAACTGTGCTGATTCCGCCAGCAATCAATATAACTATAGTTGAGATCAAGCGATCTAGTCCAACAGCAACTATGCTTACACCTAGATCAAACCCCAACGCCGAAGCAACCGCCCCGACAATTGCCTCCCGTATACCCAATCCACCCGGCACAAAACTGGCTAGCTGTGTCAAAACTGAAGCAGATGCAAATAATACTACTTCGCTTAAAGCCACAGCTTGAGACAACATATGAAATGCAATCCAATAACGAATAGCTAACAAAGTCATTAGACATGTTTGTAATCCAACAAGTTTTATTACCAACAAGGGATTTTCGCTTATCAATAACCACCCGTCAATTGCTTGGCGTGTCCACTTGCGAATGCTCCCTGGAATATTAATTCGATCTATAGGTATCCACAAAAGTAAAAGAAACGCAGACATAACAATAAATCCTCCCAGTAATAAAGGTGAGACAACAACATTCGCGATCATGATCCAATAAAGCAGAATCATGGTTCCAATAAGCCCATTGACAGCGACAAAACAAATAAACAAAGCCAAAGTTGCGCTGGCAAATTTGGTGTATGAAAGATTATATTTATATTTTAAATAAAATGCCTTAGAAACTATCCCACCGGAGATCGGTAGCTGGTTTGCTAATGAAGAGATCGCAGCCAAAAGAAAACCATCTTGATATGGGAATTGTCGTACACCCATGCCCTGGAATAAAAGGGCATTAATTTGTCCATTAATCACTGGAAAAATAACGGAGAGAACCAAGAGAAGAAATACCGAGGAGGGAGAAACATTAATAAGCTGTAAATACTTATCCCTATTGACATAAAGATAATATATGAAGACAAAAACCAATCCCACAGTGAAAAGCAGCAACAGTATAAACCGCAAACGCGAAGATCTCATTGTTCATCCAATATAGGGTCAAGTTTCTTAAAAATCGTATCCCAGCCTTTCCATCAGAGTGCCGCATGTATCCTTAAATTGACTTTTCTGCTGATAGCTCCAATCCTCCCATCCGGGAAACTCAGCTGAGCTCTGATGTATTCTTCTTTCTAACCATCCGGTAGTTCTCCCCAATTCCATGGTATTTATACTCGGAAGAGCAGCAGTAAATCGAAGTAACCCATCCAAATATTGATACCTTTCCTCACCAGAAAAAATCTCTTCAAATTTAAACATTCGAGCATTCGGATTCTGGTCTAAAGCATTTAGGGCGAATTCATTTAATCGTGCCCAAACCCAACATAATTTTTCAAACCTAGAAAGAGTATCCCATTTCTCTGCTAGAGGGTCATCAGGCAAATCTTTAGCAATTGGCCATATATGAGAAAATATCTTTCTAAGTCCTCTCTTTCCATAGATCTCACCCCAATTCATGCTGGATCTAACCCAATCTCGCCCGTCGCGTACGATATAAATAATTCGTTGATTCTGAAACACACTTGAAGCAATATCCGACAATCCGTAATATCCAATATTAGATTCAACATATACTGAACCTGGCATGCTTTGAATAAAAGCTGCCCGTTGGGTATATAATTTTTTTACTGCGTGAGCATAGTCCATTACACCTAAAAATCTAGCATCAGAAAGTTTTACAAGAGACCATTTTCCAAATGGTTTTAGAAATAAAACTCGCCATGCACCAGCTTGTCGAATTTGCTGAATAAATTGCCGAATCCTGCTTTCAACCCCAACAAATTGAACAATGTCAGGTTCGTGTAAGGAAGTACAATCTGGAATGATGTCGGCAAAGAACTTTGCAAAAAACTCGGTTCCAGTTCTACCAATTGAAGTTACTATAATAGTGTCCTTTTTTATCATTCGCTCACTCCAAACAACGCCTCATACACTGAAATCCTGAAACATCTCAAAATATGCTGTTATCACTTTATCCCAATTAAATTTAGAATTTAATGCAGGCAATATGGCGGATTTATCAGGATTAAATCTAAGAATTGAATCTATGAAGCCCATAGAGTTCTTCTCATCAATAAGCATGCCAGATTTACCATTTAATACAGCATCTCTTACTCCTTCTATATTAGAAGCTATAACAGGCAACCCATATTGTCCTGCCTCTAACAGAACAATTCCGAATCCTTCCTGATCACCTTCAACATGAATATTTGGCATCACAAACAAATCTGCCATTTGATAAAGATTGCCTTTTTCCTCATCAGAAACGCGTCCTAAAAGATAAACGCGCCCAATCAAATCCAACTTAGTCACAAGCTTCGACAATAATTTCAACTCAGGACCATCTCCTATAATCAGATAAATATAGTCTTTCGGTAACTCTATTAATACATGCTCAATAAACCAAGCATGTCCTTTTCGCTTCACTAACCTTCCCACGGTAATTAAAATCTTCTTCTCCCTCCAAGAAATTCCATACTTTGACATAGTCGCAATCCGTTTTTCAACTGACAACACCTCGATCGACTTAAAATTATATCCCACTGGAATTACCATCAATTTTTCTTTTGGAATCCCCCGCATCACACATTGTTCCATTGTGTATTGACTAATAGCTATAATTTTATCTGCTTTCATTAAAAAAAAGGGCATAAATATCTGATAACCAAGACGAGAATAAACAATATCCAGCCCATTGACCGTAAATGTAACCTTAGCCTTAGAAAAAAGCCTAACAAAAAAAATTAATGGTGATAAGACGGCATCGTAAAGATGTATTA
>DIDP01000089.1 GCA_002418205.1 Anaerolineales bacterium UBA5797
TCAACTAGCATAAGACCCTAGTAGATAGAGGATACCACCATGAAAGTCGATGAAATCAAGCTGCTGTATGAATACAATGACTGGGCTGATGCGCGCATCCTGGCAGCCTGTGCCAGAGTGAGTCCGGAGCAGTACGCCGCCCCGACCTCCATTGGAACCGGGCGCGGAGGATTGCGCGCAACGATGGTCCATTTGCTGGATAGCATGTGGCAGGATCGGATCACACTCCAGGGGTATTACAAGGACCCTCTGGCGGACGATGCAGCTTATGATGCGACCGAGCTTCACGAAGATGCCTTTCCGACACTCGCCGCTTTGCAAGAGCGCTGGACGATGGAACAACAGGAGATGCGGGCTTATCTCAACACATTGACCGAGGGAACACTGAACGGCGTGATCCGTTATGTCATCCCCGGTGTGATACGCGAGCGTGTTGTGTGGCAATTCCTGCTGGCTGCCCTCCTCCATAACATGCAGCACCGCAGCGAGGCTGCCGTGCTATTGACCTCCTATGGTCAGTCACCCGGCGAATTGGAATTGACTCTGTTCCTGAACGAGCGCGCTTCAGGAAACTCCTGATGCGTGGATAGAAACAGATATGAGATGGTTCTCAGGAACGATGAACTTGATCACCAAAAAGTTGCCCAACGCTCCACGTACGTGTACGCTGGATTCGCGCCGCCAAAATGGCTTTGTACGTGGCTTGGGGGTCTTGTCCATTTCGTGGGCGAGTCTCATCCCTCCAGCCGGTGGTTTACACCGTTGAATGGCTGATGTAGAAATCAAATGGTCATCCATGGAGTACCGAATGACATCGCAACGAATTGGTAAATATGCCTGCATGGAATTTGAATATAGATATTTGATAAGCGATATTCCGAATGGTTTGCTTGACGGCCAGACGGGTTGGCTCATAACAGACCGCTATTTTCCCGATACGCGCCTGCGCTTACGACATATGAAATCCATCTCAAGCGGTGAAGATGTTTACAAGCTCACTCAAAAGTATCGCACGGAATCTCAAAGCGTATATGAAGCTACGATCACCAACATCTATCTCAGCGAAGCAGAATATAGCCGATTTGAATCTTTGGAAGCAAAGATTCTCAAGAAAATACGCTACCCATATAAAACGAAAAACCATTCATTGAGCATTGACGTTTTTGAGGACCGCCATCACGGCCTGGTTTTGGCGGAAATGGAGTTGGAGAATAAAATGGAAGTTGTCGGATTTGTTATGCCCTCATTTGTGCTCAAAGATGTGACTGATGATCCGTTTTTCACCGGAGGCAATTTGAGCGCGCTCACGGATGAGGAGTTCAGGCAGGGATTGTCGCAGCGCATTCGAGATCATGCGCGCCATTCACGTTCGCCCCGGCGCAACTAATGTTGGTCGTCTCGCACCCTCCTTTTGATGATCGTAAATTTGGAGCGCTGATATGAATCGCAAGGATCGAACTGACGCAAAGTTGACCGAATTATTCGATAAGGTCGAATTGGGGCAAACCGGCCTCGACCCGGAGTTCACAGAGATCAGCCGCAGATTTATCTATGGCGATATTTTCCAGCAGGGAAACTTGGACTTAAGGCAACGGCTGCTCATCTCACTTGTGGTCTTGACGACCATCGGTGATCAAACCGAATTGTCCTGCCAGGCAACTGTCGCCCTGAAAGTCGACGTCCAGCCGAGAGAGATGAAAGAAGCCTTGTATCAATGTGCGCCATTTATCGGGTTCCCAGCGGTTTCTGTCGCGCTCCAAACCGTAAATACGGTCCTGCTCGACCATCATGTTTCGCTTCCGCTCGAAACGGAAGACCTCATTCCCGACGATGAACGATTCGAAAAAGGCAGGGCGATCCAGTTCCCGATCTATGGTGACCGGATCAGGAGCAATCTGTCAAGCCTGCCGGGTGGGAACCATGAGAACCTCCCGAAGTACCTGACCGAGTTATGCTTTGGAGATTTCTACACAAGGGACGGACTCGACTTGAAGGACCGCGAACTTCTGGTTTTATGCGTCCTTTGCGCCCTGGGCGATACTGAGGGACAGATCAGGTCCCATGCAGTTGGAAACCTGAAAGTTGGGAACAGCCGCGAAACGATCCTTTCGGCAGTAACGCAATGCCTGCCCTGGATAGGGTTCCCCAGAACATTGAACGCGATTAATATCATCAAGGACATTACCATCGAGTAGAGGACGCAGGTCGGCGTATCAGTGAGAAGGCGGGTTGTCCGACCCAGCGCCCTGGCGATCTGTTATTTGCTGTCCAGGCGGCAGCGGGGATTTGATGGCACAGTCCAGCCGCTGGGCGTGAAGTTGTCCCCTCTACACAAACCGCAGGAATACCTGATTGCCAAGCAGACGCCCGCGCTGTGTCAGGCGGATGATCCCGCCATCCCGTTCAAGCAATCCCAGACGGATAAGTCCCTCGATCTCTTTCCCATACACCTCCATCAGCCCGCTTCCAAATCGGGACCTGAAATCTGCCTCCGTGATCCCAGCCTGTACCAGCCGGAGGTTGTTCAGCATATACTCGGACATATCGTCCTTTAAAGTTTGTTTATGCTGGTTGACAGTCGCGGGGGAGAGTGGGAATTGGGAAATGGGAATTGGGTAATTGTTCATTCGTTCGATGTAGGTCTTGATGCGCAACACATTCGAGTACCGATAGCCATCGGCATATCCATGTGCGCCCGCGCCAAAGGCAAGATAGGGCAGGGAGCGCCAGTATTGCAGATTGTGCTGACACATAAATTCTGAATTTTGATTTCCGAATTCTGAATTGCTCCTTGCCCAGTTCGAGATTTCGTAATGAACATATCCGTTCGCATCGAGCGTTTCGCCTAGCCATTCATACATCTCCGCGGCGAGATCGGGGTCGGGAAGAGGTAGCAATCCCTTTGACGCCCATCTCCCAAATGGTGTGCCGTGTTCGAGGGTCAGGGCATAGGCGGAGATATGTTCGGGGTGCAGGTCAAGGATCCGGTTGACGGTGGTCTGCCAGGAGTCAAGCGTTTGCTCTGGCAAGCCGTAGATGAGATCGAGATTCAAATTATCGAAACCGGCTTTGCGGGCGGAGGTCACGGCTTCGATGACATCGAAGAAGTTGTGGGCGCGCTCGAGCATCTGCAACTCGAACGCGTTGGCAGACTGGACCCCAAAACTGATGCGGTTGATCCCGATCTTTCGCAACTCGAGCAGGTTCTCGTATGAGACTGTCCCCGGGTTGGCTTCGATGGTGATCTCGCAGCCTGGTGTCAGAGTAAAGGCGGCGCGAATGCTTTTGAAAATGGAATCAAATTGCGGCGGGGAAAGCAGCGAGGGAGTCCCGCCGCCAAAAAAGATGGTGTGCGCTTGCGCTTTGTCTCCGCTGGCGCTCCGCTCAGCGCGACTTCCAACGTGATCAATTTCTTTGCACAGCGCCTCCACATACGCGGGAATCATGTCCTCCTGACCGGCGTATGTGTTGAAATCGCAATAGGCGCAGCGATGTGTGCAAAACGGGATGTGGAGGTAGAGGCTGTACACGGGGGAAGTTTTACCACATTCGCAGGTAAAATTCATCCATGCAAAAAGGACAGTTCGGAGTTTTGATTCTTCTGACCGCGATCCTGTTCGGGGCGTTGATCCGGTTTGCGGCGCCGCTCAACGCCCAGGGACCGGTCAACGACGGGGGGTTGTTCCTGCAAATGACGCGCGACCTGCAGGAGGATCGTTTCGCGCTCCCGGATTACACCACATATAACAATGCAGACATCCCGTTTGCGTATCCGCCGCTGGGGTTTTATCTCGTTGGGTTGATCCAGAGCCTGATGGGTATTCCATTGCTGGTGCTGTTCACTTATTTGCCCGCGCTGTTTTCGACCCTGGCGATCCCCGCGTTCTATTTTCTGGCGTGTGAATTAACGGATGATCGCCTCAAAGCATCTGTCGCGACGTTGTTCTATGCGGTCATCCCGAAGAGTTTCGACTGGTTCATCATGGGCGGGGGCGTCACGCGCGCGCCTGCCATCGCACTTGCATTTCTGGCGCTGGCATTTGTGCATCGTCTTTTTGTGACTCGCAACGCGCGTTATATCGTTCATGTGTCCGTTCTTTCTGCGATGCTCGTGCTCATGCACCCGGAGATCGCCTATCACACCGCGTTCTCCGTTTTGATCTTTGCGGTGTTTTTCCTGCGCGGACGAAATGGCATGTTTCATGTTTTGATCGCCGCGGTTGCGATCCTCCTATTGACCTCGCCCTGGTGGTTCACGGTCTTGCAGCGACACGGCATCGAGACTTTTCAGACCGTGCTTGCAGCGCATCCGCGCAGTTTTGCATCGCAATTCCTGTTCCGCATCCAATTCAATCTGGCGGGTGAGATCTTGTTGACGGTGGTTGGGGTATTCGCTTTGCTCGGTTTGATCGGAGACATCCGCCAGCGGAAATTTTTCCTGGTCGTATGGGTTGCTCTCGGCGGACTGGTCGTCTCGATCACAGGCTTTGTGTTGCTCGCCGTTAAAGGATTTGAATCAGCGCTGAAAGGACTCGGCGACGCCGCGCCGTTCGAATCCGATTTTTCCTCCAAAACTTCGCGCCTTACATTGCTTGGATTATCCGCCTATTTGCTGATGGCGGGATTCATCGCCTCGTCCTTTTACGGATACGAGTTCCGTCTTTTGAACGGCGAACGCGCGGCGATGAATTGGATCCAGGAGAACACCGATCCATCTGCGAAATTCATCCTGCTGACCGGCGGTACGTCGCTGATCGATCCGCTGTCCGAGTGGTTCCCGGTGCTGGCGGAGCGCGTCAGCCTTGCAACGGTGCAGGGACACGAATGGACTCCGCAGCAGAACCTGCCTGTCAGCGCGGGGAAATACGCCCAATTGCAGTCGTGCCTGAACCAAGATGTTGCGTGCATCGAGTCATGGGATTATGACTATGTCTATATCCGCAGGATCAGCCCTCAGCGTGAAGGGAACGTGGAGCCGCATCCCAGCATATTGGAAGCGGCGCTGCGCGCATCCACCGAATATGAGATCGTATTCGAAAACGACGAGGCGGTGATCTATCGGTCCCTCCATCAGTGACAGATTGGGTGGAAATTTATGACATGAAAAGATTGACATTCTGACGATCCATAGTATAAATGCGCCCGATAGAGCGCATTTGGGAACTGCTTCGTCCGTTACTCAGGGCACACATCCTGTGGATCGGCTTGAAGTAAAAAGATCGTGTTTCCAAATGGGTTCTTTATATTTTTAACACCCGGAGGTGTGAGTGAACGCGACTTTGAAATTGGGAGAGCATTTTATTTTCGATCTCTCCAACTGCAACCAGGAGATCCTCCTGGATGGCGAGCGGGCCTACTCGCTGTTTGCGCAAGCCGTACGTGAAAGCGGCTTGACGGTTGTGGATGAGGGCTTTTACAAGTTCAGCCCGCACGGCTTTACCTGCTTTTTGCTCCTCGCAGAGTCGCATGCAAGTTTGCATGCCTGGCCCGAATATGGCTATTGCGCCATCGACCTTTTTACCTGCGCGATCGGCAAGGATATGATGCCGCTCATCATGCGCATCAAGGAGTCGTTTGGCGCCGACAATTTTTCCCTGCGCAAGATCGACCGTGATGCCGAGATCGAAACTGCTTTAGCGGTGGCGGTGTAAACCCTATGAGCATCTGGTTCACGGAGGAACTGCATCCCTACTATCGCAAGGGGATCCGCATCAAACGCATTCTGGCGGATGAGCAGACACAATATCAACACCTGCAATTTGTCGAAACGGAATTCTTCGGCAACGCGATGATCCTCGACGGCATCATCCAGTTGACCGAACGCGATAACATGGGTTATCACGAGATGATCGTCCATGTGCCGATGCTCGCCGTGGGAAAGCCGAAGCGCGTGTTGATCGTGGGCGGGGGAGACGGAGGCTCATTGCAGCAGGTGCTCAGATATCCGTCGGTGGAAGAGGCGGTGGTCTGTGAGTTGGACCAGCGCGTGGTGGATTTGTCCCGCCAATACTTCGCCGCCTCCTTCGGGGATCCGTGGTCTGATCCACGCGCCAAGCTGCTCGTCCGGGACGCCTTTGGCTACCTCGAGGAAAACCCCGGTCAATTCGACGTGATCATCTCCGATACCACCGATCCCATCGGCATGGCAGAGAGATTATTCTCAGACGAGTTCTATAAGCTCATCGTCCGTGCGCTTGTGCCCGGCGGCGCCGCGGCAACGCAATGCGAACAACCTTTCTTTGATACTGAATTGATCAAGGAAATTTACAAGTCTGCCAAAGCATTGACGAAGAATCCCGCCTATTACTATGCCAACATCCCCACCTACCCCGGCGGCGGGATCGGTTTCATGTACGTCTCGGATACGCCATGGGAGAATGGATTGAAGACTCCGTATCCGCCCGGAGAGAACAAGTACGTCAATCCCGATATCCACAAAGCGGCGTTCGCCCTGCCGGAGTTCTTTAGAAAAGAGTTATATCAATGATGGACAATCCAACCAGGACAATCGAAAGCAGGGAGGAGGAATCCGAATACTGGGGCGTCTCGTCCGCGATTGATTTGTATGAATGCGACCTGTCTCTCATGCAGAACGCAGACACCATCCGCGAGTTCGTGGTGCTCCTTTGCGACCGCATCAAGATGCGCCGCTATGGAGAAACCCAGGTGGTGTTCTTCGGCGATGAGCCGCGCGTGCAGGGATTCAGCATGACGCAACTCATCGAGACTTCCCTCATCTCGGCACATTTTGCAGATGCCAGCCGCGCCATCTACCTGGACGTGTTCAGTTGCGCGCCCTACGACCCACAGGATACTGCAAAGTTCGCGGCGGAGTTCTTCAAAGCCCAACAGCACAATGTCAATGTGATTTACCGCAAGTGAATCTGGATGTGCAACGTGTAAAAGGTCACGCGCGAGGCGTGGCCTTTTATTTTTGGCATAGTTGCACGACCGTCTTGCGCGCCTCCCCTTCCGCCACGAACACCAGCACATCACCCGCCTTCAGGATCGTTTCACCGCGCGGAATGAACAGCCTGCTGCCGCGGCGCATGCTGGCGATGACGCAGTCACGCGGCCATTCCACATCCCGCACTGCCTGCCCGTCACACTGGGCGCCGGGTTGAATGGCGATCTCATGCACATCCACGCCGCTGAACGTGCCGAGCCGCGCCTGCTGGGCGCGATGCCGCAGCAGGGCGTGACGCTTCAACGCAATATCATAGGCGCGGATCGCGTCCGAACGGCGGAGCAAGCCGACCAGCAATTTCGGGTTTTCGCGCGAAACCACGGGCATGCGCCCGATGTCGCGCACCGACATGCGCCGCAACGCCGCACCAATCGTTTCATCCGGATAGGTCACCAGCAGGTCCCGCGCGCAGACATCTCCGATCCTTTCCTTGTGGTCGAGATCCGAATCGCGCATATCGTGCATCGTGACGATGCCGTAAAGTTCCCCCCTGCGGTTGAGCACGGGCACACCGTGCACGCGGTGTTCGGTCATGTAATCGATGGCTTCCTTCACCGACATGTCCTCGCGCAGGAACGGCGGCGATTCGGTCATGACCTCATCCACCGTGATCCGCTCGAGGACCTCCAGGTCCCGTCCGCGTTCGATGCGGATGCCCTTGCGCGCCAGTCCCAGCATATACACCGAATCGGATTCGATGTAACGCGAGATCAACAGGCTGATGACCACCGCGAACATCAATGGCAGGATGATGCGATAGTCACGCGTCATTTCGAACAGGAGCAGGATCGCCGTTAAAGGAGCATGGACCGCCCCTGCGAGCACCGCCGCCATCCCCACCATCGCGAACGCCGCCGGGTAAATGTTCAAGCCGGGGAGGAGCATTTGCGCCAGATGGCCAAATCCGCCGCCGAGCATCGCCCCGATGAACAGCGCGGGCGCGAACACCCCGCCCGCGAAACCGCCGCCGATGCTGACAGGGGTCATCACGAGTTTCCCGATCATCAACGCGAACAACAGCCAGATGATCTCCGTCCTGCCGCCCAGCACATCCCCGATGACATGATATCCCTCGCCGAAAATTTCGGGCAGAAAGATGCCGACAATTCCTACCAGCGCGCCGGCAATGGCAGGTTTGCCCCAGCGCGGCATCTTCAAATTATGGAAGAAGTCCTGGAACCAGTACAGGAATTTGACATACAGGGCGGAAAGAGGTCCGGCAAGCAGACCCAGCACAAAGTAAAGGGGCAATTCCCATGGGGTACTGAACGCATACGCCGGGACCCTGAAGGCCGGTTGTGTCCCTGCGACCGCCTGGGTAAACACAGAGGCGATGACCGAAGAAAGCACAACGATGCCGAGAGCGCTCGTGCCGATCTCCCCAAGGATGATCTCCACCGCGAAGAAGACCCCCGCGATCGGCGCGTTAAAGGCGGATGCAACCCCCGCGGCGGCTCCCGCGGCAACCAGTGTGCGGACGCGTTCCTCCGAGGTCTTCAATAACGATCCAAACATGGAGCCGAGGTTCGAGCCGATCTGCACGGACGGGTCCTCCGGTCCAACGGAGGCGCCCGCGCCGATGGAAACCGCAGAGGCAAGCGCCTTGGCGGGAGTGCGCCAGTATCGCAATCGCCCGCCGGAGAGGGCAACGGATTCGATGATCCCGGCTACACCATGATACCGTTCCACGCCGATGAAGTTGAATTGGATGATGCCGACGATCAGTCCGCCAAGGATGGGGACGATGGCGATCGTCCATGTGCCGTACGTTTCGAGCAGGCCTCCGAGCCATTCCAAAAAGAAGTTGTGGCTCAGCAGGATCATCTCCTTGAACAGCCAGACGCCGATGCCTGTGGCGAGTCCAAGCCCGACCGCGACAGTGCCCAGGACAGCGGAATCGGAGATCTGATGACGATCCAGCCAGCGCAACCAGGAAGTTTTCATAAATCGTTTCTCTTTTCCATAAGTCAAAAAAGTTATAACACAAAGCAGGGCAGGGATGGTTTCCCCGAAAGAATCGAACTTTCTCCGCCTGATTGTGATCTTAGGATGTTTTTATTTTGTTTTCACTTGCGAGACATAATTTTCGCAATTCTCCCGCGACGTTCCGCTCGGAGAGCAATACGATCTCATCACCGCCATGCAGGATCAGGCTGCCGCGCGGAATCATCGACCTTTTGCCGCGCCGCACGGAGACCACCACCGCCTCGCGCGGCCATGGGACCTCGCTCAATCTTTTTCCTGCGCTGACCGACCCGGCTTCGACCCGCATCTCGAGGCTTTCGAACCCGCTGACTTCCTTGATGCGGAATCTGCTTGCCTGCAGGCGACCTTCCTCCTGGCGCGTCACGCCGACCTCGTAGGCGCGCACGATATCGTTCCGGCGTACCATCCCGATCAGTTTCCGGGGGTCCTCACGTGCGACCACCGGCAGGCGCGAAATATCACGCGGCGCCATGCGGCGCAGAGACGAGCCCACGGTTTCATCGGGGTATACGGTGACGATGTCGCGGGTGGTGATCTCTCCCACCTTCAGTTCACCGGCTTTTTTGTGCCCGTCTGATACAGCCCGGCGATAATCCTCCAGTGATACAACGCCGTACAGATCTCCGCGCGCATCCAGCACCGGGAAGCCATGCCGTCCGGTTTCGATGAATTTTTCAGCGAGGACCGTGATGGGCATATCCATCGAAACGGTGATCGGTTCCCTGACCATGACCTCGTCAATGAGCACCGATTCCATCACGTCCACATCGCGGCCGCGTTGAATGCGGATGCCGCGTCGCGTTAGTTTGAGCGTGTAGATCGAATCACGCATCAGTCGTTCTGCAATGACGAGGCTCGTCACAACGGATGCCATAAGCGGGACGATCATCCTGTAGTCGTCTGTCATCTCGAAGACGATCAGGATCGCGGTAAAGGGAGCGCGCGCCGCTCCAGCGAAGACCGCTGCCATCCCTGCGATGGCGAACGCGCCAGGGTTGATGGAGGCATTTGGGAGCAGAATGATCAGGAGTTTTCCAAGCGCACCGCCCAACACCGCGCCCGTGAAGAGACCCGGGGCAAAGATGCCGCCGGAATTGCCTGATCCCAGTGTGAGGGAAGTGGCAAGCGGCTTGAGGATGATCAACCCGAACAATAGCCAGAACGGGAAGTTTCCATGCAGGGTATTTTCGATAACGTTGAAACCGGCGCCAAAGATGTAGGGAAGGTTGTTCGATAACGGCGACCCGGCTGAGGGTCCGGTGGAGGCGAAGAGTCCGAAGGCAAGAGCGAGAACGCCGAGCAGGAATCCGCCGACTGCAGGTTTCAGCGCGTCGGGAAAGTTCCATCCATCGAAGCGGTCTTCGAACCAGTACAACATGCGGGTAAAACCGACGGCGGCGAAAGCAGCAAAAGCGCCCAACAGGACGTAAAGAAAAAGTTCCCAGGGAGCCTGCATGCCATAATCGGCGGTGATCGCGAAGGCGGGCTGGTCGCCGAGAAAGATGCGGGCGATGGTGGAGGCGGTCACCGCGGAGACGACCACGTTGCCGAGGTCGCCAAGGTGCAGTTCCCCGAGGATGATCTCCATCGCGAAGATGACACCCGCGATGGGCGCGTTAAAGGTCGCGGCGATTCCCGCGGCCGCGCCGCATGCAACCAGGTTGCGGATACGGTTGTCGGATAGTCGCAGCCATTGACCGAGGGACGAACCCAGCGCGGCTCCAACCTGGACGATGGGACCTTCGCGTCCTGCCGAACCGCCGCTTCCAATACAAAGCGAGGACGCGAGTATCTTCGCAACGACCACGCGCGGACGAATGCGCCCGCCGTGCAACGCGATGGCTTGCATCACTTCAGGGACGCCATGTCCCTTTGCTTCGTGGGCAAAAAAGGAAATGATCGGTCCGGCGAGAAGTCCGCCGACCATTGGGATGATGACGATCAGCGCGGGTCCGAGAAAGGGAAGGATCTGTTCTCCGCCATTGAAGAACATGTTTTGAATGAGGTTGATCAATTTGATGAACCCCACTGCGCCAAAGCCGGTCCCTATGCCGACAACGATTGCCGTGCCAATGAGGACCGTCGTCTCGGATGGCTGAAAGCGGTCAAGGACATTTGAAATTTTCGATGAAACTTTCATGAGGTGAAAAAATTATACTATCAAAGTATGCGAAGGCTCCTGGATGTGAGGCGATGAATATGATTTTCAGCAAATCGAAACGTGACCCCGGTTGTTATATAAATTGGTAGAATTCCTAAAAATCAACAGGAGCCGGTCATGGAAAAAGAGCGAAAACGCGCACAGTTGGGTTGGTATTTGTATGATTTCGGAAATTCGGCCTATGCGGCCGTGGTGTTGCTGGCGATCTATTCGGCGTATTTCAAAGGGACCGTGGTCGGCGGAGCGGAAGGCTCACGGTTATGGGGCATTTCCGTCGGGATCGCCATGCTGGTGAGCGCCATCATCTCTCCCATTCTGGCGGTGATCGCGGATTACTCGGCGTTCAAGAAGAGGTTCCTGTTCTTCTTTTCCTCCCTTTCGTGGATCTTTACCGGTTTGTTGTTCTTTGTGCAGAAGGGCGAGGTGTTCCTGGGGATGTTCTTCTTCATTCTGGCTGAGATCGGTTACCGGGCGGGACAGGTCTTCTACAATTCGCTTTTGACCGAAGTGGCGGAGCCGGACGAGATCGGGCGCGTCTCTGCGAATGGCTGGGCGATCGGTTCAGCGGGCGGCATCCTGTGTCTGTTGTTGGTGCTGCCAGCCATTGTGTTGGTCAAAGGCACAGACCTTCCGGTGCGCGGCGCTTTTGTGTTCACGGCGGTCTTCTTCCTCGTTTCGGCGCTTCCAACATTTCTGTGGGTCAGGGAGCGCGGCGAACGCAAACCGCTCCCGGAGGGGAAGAATTATCTTACGCTGGCATTCAGCCGCCTGGGACGCACGTTCCGTTCGGTGAAACACTTCAATGAGTTCCTGAAATTCATTATCGCCTTCCTGATCTTCAACGATGGCATTGTGATGGCGCTCGATTTCGCCGCGATCATCGGCGCGGTCCTGTATGGCATGAACCAGACCCAGCTCATCATCCTGATGATCATTGTGCAGATTGCGAGCGTCTTCGGCGCGTATCTTTCCGGCATCTACGGTGAGCGCGTTGGATTCATGCGCGCCTTGATCGTATCGCTCGTTCTGATGATCGGCGCGGTGGTCTGGATGTTGTTCAACCAGACCCTGGTCGGGTTCTTCATCATCGCCTCGCTGGCAGGACTGGCGTTGACGGGCGTTCAGGCGGTGACGCGCACGATGACGGGCGTCTTTGCGCCGAAAGGACAGAGCGCGGAGTTTTACAGTTTCTTCGCCATCGCAGGTAAGACCTCCTCATTCATCGGACCAACAGTCTATGGCTTGCTTGCCACCGGCGTTGCCTTGCAGCTCGAAGCCGGGGGAATGGAAACGCTGCTGGCTGAACAGGTTGGTCAACGGGCGGGGATCCTTTCGATTGCGGTGTTCCTAGTCGTTGGCTTGGGAATACTGTTGACCGTCAGCGACCAGCGCGCCCGCAAAGCCGCATTGGAGTATGCTCCTGCCGACTGAACCATGACACAAAGACAGTTCACTTCACCGGGGCGAAAATTAACCCGAAAGATCCTGCACTTTCTGGCGGCTCCTGCATTTGGCTTGCTGACCCGCCTTGAAGTCAACGGCGCGGAGAACCTGCCCGAAAACGGTCCGCTTATCATGGTGGGCAACCACTTCAGTTTCGTCGACCCGGTATGTTTCGTGCGTGTCGCGCCGTGGGAGATCGAGTTCGTCGGTGGGGCGGATATGCCCCACGCGCCGCTTGCCACGCGCATAATCCCATTGTTGTGGGGCTATCATCCGTTGTATCGCGGCACGGGTGCGAAGGATTCGCTCAAAGCCGCCGAAGGGATCCTCGCGCAGGGCGGCATTCTTGGGATATTCCCAGAAGCGGGCAACTGGGCGACCGTCCTTCGACCGGCGCGACCCGGCACGGCGTATCTCGCAGCCCGGACCGGCGCTTCGATCCTTCCCATCGGGCTGGTCGGCATGAACGAGGTTTTTCCCAGCCTCAAGCGTGGACGACGCGCCCGAATCCAGATCAACATCGGCAAACCGTTCGGACCCTTCAAAGTGGACGGGCACGGACCGGAACGCCGCGTCCAATTGGATGAGATAGGGCATGAGATCATGCGTCACATCGCGGCGTTGATCCCACCCGAAAAGCGCGGGCATTACTCCGACGATCCCGCCATACGCGCAGCCGCAAAAGGGACGGAGATCTATCCCTGGGCTGACAAGATCGAGGGGCAGGTCAAGGGCGTGGCGCGCTAGTTCGGTCTGCAGGTGAACGGGGTATCTTTAAGAGATTTCGGGGGTGGAAATGTTTTAGCGCAGTATCCTTTTCTTTTTGATTTGATATACTAAGTTTGAGTGGAAGAGGCATTGTATGGCTAAACTGTTTGTATCCTATTCCAGAAAAGACTCCGCAACCGCCCGAAAACTCATCGGCGCTTTTAGCGAGATGGGGCACGATGTCTGGGTGGATTGGGAGGATATCCCTCCGGCTTCAGACTGGCTGGAACAGATCTTCCGCGGCATAGAGCAGGTGGACGCGTTCCTGTTCCTCGTCAGCCCGGATTCGGTCAAATCGGAAGTCTGCGGCGTGGAGATCGGTCGTGCGGCGTTGAACAACAAACGCATTATCCCGGTTGCCATCCGGGAGATCTCTCCGAAAGATGCGAACGACACCATCCGCAAGTTGAATTGGATCTTCATCCGAAACGACGATGAATATGAGACAGGGCTGGCGAAGGTCAAGGACGCGATCGAGTTGGATTTCGAGTGGGTGGAGGCTCACAGCCGGTTACAGGTGCGTGCATTGGAATGGCATCGCGAGAAGGAACCCAGTCTGCTTTTGCGCGGCACCGACCTGCGCCGCGCCCGGACCACTCTGGCTGCTTCAACCGACAAGGAACCGGAACCGACTCCCCTGCAAATGACCTACGTCAAACACAGCGAACAAAGTGAAAGGCGCCGCCGCACCCTGACAGGCGTTGCGATTGCTGCGCTGACCATCATGGCGGTTTTGACGTATGCCGCGATCTTTCAATCCCGCCGGGCAAGCGATAACGCAAAGATCGCTTCAACGCAGGCTGCCCTCGCCTCCGAAAAGGCGCAGGCGGCGGTGGCCGCTCGATTGGAAGCTGAAAAGCAAAGGAGTCTTGCGGAAGAGAATCAAAGGCTTGCAGAAAAGAATCAAAAACTCGCGGAGGAACAGGCGAAGATCGCCCAGGCGCAGAGGAGCGCGGCGCGGGCGCAGATCTATCAGTCACAGCCGGATGAGCTTTACACGAGCACCCTGCTGGCGATCGCATCCTGGCAGACCTCCCAGACGGATGAAGCGGCTGAGATCCTGCGCAAGAATATCAGCCTGCTGCCGATCCCCGTGATGCAGATGCATCACTCGGCGGGCGTGAACTCGTTGGAGTTCAACCCGGATGGCGATCTGTTCGTCACAGGGAGCGCCGATGGGACGGCTTGCGTGTGGAAGGTGTCGGATGGGGCAAATTTGTTCTGCGCAACCAGCCCCGGGTCCGTGAATGACGCGGTGTTCAGTCCCGATGGGAAGTTGATCGCGACCGGCGATGATTCGGGCACGGTCCAGATCATCAGCGTGGAGAACGGGAGCGTCCAGGACACGTATGAATTTGAGATCATCATCTGGGATGTGGATTTCCGCCGGGACGGGAAGTGGCTGGCGGTCACGCGGGATGATGGCAGGGTGACGATCATCGATATACCTGCGCGAAAACGGAACTTTGATCTGCAGGCGTTTGGGCGATTGAAGATCGCATCCTTCAGCCCGAACGGGAGATACATTGCGGCAGGCTCCAGCGATGGCAATGTGTCTCTATGGAATTTGAGCGAGACCGGGGTCGTTCCGAGCAGCCGGCATAGCGGCGAAGTTCTGTCGCTTGCCTTCAGCCCGGACAGCCGGTATCTGGTCACGGGCGGGGCGGACAGTGTTGCGGTTGTGGCGCGCACATCGAACGGGAAGGAGGCGTATCGCCTCCTGCAGGATAACTGGGTGGAGGATATTGCCTTCAGCCCGGATAGTTCGTGGTTTGCAACCGTATCGGACGACCGGCGGATCAGGCTTTGGAATACGGCGAACGGCAGGGAACTTTTGCGCATGTCGCAGGATGGATTCGTGCGGGAGGTCAAGGTCAGCGCGAACGGTCAATGGCTGGCGACCACCGGCGCGGATCGAACCGTGCGCGTCTGGAATGCGTCCACAGGCACGCAGATGTTCCAGATCCCGCTCAAGGGGGAGGGGACGGTGCTCGGCTTCAGCAAGGACGGGCATTACCTGGTTGCCGGAGACTCGACCGGCGAAGTCAACATCTGGGACATCTCCGTGATGCCCGCGCCGATCAACTATCTGCAATTCGATGGATTTGCGGGGGACGTGCAGTTCAGCCCGGATGGAAACCGGCTCGCCGCCTCAGACGGGAACCGGGTCTGGTTGCTGCGACCCGGGCAGTTATCCACGCTGAAGCTTCGCCCGGATCAGGATACGAATATCACCCTCGATGGAAATGTCAGTGAGATCGTATTCAGTTTGGATTCAAGGCGGGTGGGCATTTCCTCCGAACAGGGGAACGTGGTCCTGTATGATTTTGAGACCAACCGGTTGACCACCGTCAAAGTTGAGGAGACCGGTTCGGAATACGCGCTGGGGTTCCCGCCGGATGGAAGCCGGTTGATCACCATCGGCGCGGCTGACATTCCAGAAACATGGGATGTATCCACCGGTTCCAAAATTGGGACGCTTGGCAACTATGATGCGGAAATCACCTCCATTGCCACCGCGCCGGATGTAATGGCGCTTGGCATGTTGGATAAAGTGATCATCCTGAACGCGGACAATGAGCAGATCGCCGAGATCGCCTCTCCCGGCGATCACAAACTTTTGGCATTCAACGCAGACGGGTCGCTTCTGGCTTCGAGCAATTCGGCAGGTAACATCGAGGTATGGAAAAATGAAAGCGGCGTGTTCAGACTCGTTGATTCCATCCGCAAGGAGGCAGTGTATTCGCTGGCGTTCAACCCGGTGGAGGATCAACTTGCTGTTGGCACGATCAACAACGTTTTCCTCATTGATCCTTCCACCGTTAAAGAGACATCAAGGATCCTTCACGCCGGCGCGGTGACGGGCGTCTCGTATTCAGCCGATGGCAGAACGCTGGGGACCTCATCGCTCAAGGCGGTCCAGTTCTGGGACCTTGCCCAGATCCAAAGGATCGATTCGAGCAATCTGGTTCAGGCGGGGTGCGCGCGTCTGACGGCGAACTTCACCGAAGCCCAATGGAGCAACCTGTTTGGCGGAGAACAATATCGAAAGTTGTGCAGTAATTTACCGTAAAAGCAAACATCCGAAGCCATTTGACTTCGGATGTTTGCTTTTACACCAGCATCCTGACCGGATTTTCAAGGAACCCGGTAAGGGGTGATCAGAGCGGCAGGCAGATCAATATCAAATCACGATCGGATACCGTTCAAAGAAATCAGGAAACATATGACTGTTTGTGACAAGGATCTCGGGATGTGAATTCATAAATGTACGCAGGTGCGGATCGTGCGGACCGAGCGCCCATCGGATCAGCCAGGCGGGCGCTTGATCGTTATAGACCGCTCCCGCGTCCGCCGCGTGGAAGAACCAGCCGTTGGAAGTCTTGATGGCCACGCCGCAATGTCCGCGCGAATGACCGAACAGCGGGATGAAATACATCTCCGGTTCGAATGGCAGACGGATGGCATCGAAGTCGTACCATTTCGAGTCAACCCTCTCGTAAAGGACGAATTTGGGTTGGTGTGCAATGTCTCGCGGGACGTAGGCATATTCGTCCCAGTGGAAGATCTTTCCATCCGTGAACGCGTCGTATTCGCGCTTGTGCACGTGGACTTTGGCGTGAGGGAAATCGGGAAGCCCGCCGCAATGGTCGAAATGCATGTGGGAGAGGACGATATGCTCCACGTACCCAGGCTCGTATCCCAGTGCTCTCAGGCGGCGTATTGCAGATTCGGCCGCATCGAAGGGCATGACCGTGAAGATGCGAAACAACCTTGTGATCGCGGTCGGCTGGGAATAATCCTGCAAGCCCAAGCCGGTGTCCACGAGAATGAGACCATGATCCGATTCGATCAACAGGCAGAGTGTTCCGGTTTTCATTTTGCTGGGCCAGCGGGCGTTGCACGTGAAGCAGTTGAGAAGACGGATGGTCATACAGGCAGTGTAGATAATATGATTGGATAAAGCAAGCGAGTCGAATCTCCCGAAGGACACCGGCAGGTGTGGTAAGCTCCCAATTAGGTAGAAAGGAGGAACTTATGGATCCAAAAACGACCCGACAAACGAATGATACTACGGTTTCATCGAAGCTGTACCTGGCGCTCGAATTGAGCCAAGCCGAGTGGAAACTGGGCTTCACGGTAGGGCTGGGACAGGCACCGCGGTTGAGGACTCTCAAAGCACGCAACCGGGAAGGGCTAATGCGTGAGATCGCATTGGCGAAAGAGCGCTTCGGATTGCCGCAGGAAGCAGGCGTGTTCAGTTGTTACGAAGCTGGACGAGACGGGATGTGGCTACATCGTTTTCTGGAGGCGCAAGGGGTGAACAACCTGGTGGTGGACTCGGCCAGCATCGAGGTCAATCGGCGTTTTCGGCGAGCCAAGACGGATCGCTTGGATGTGGGTAAATTGCTGAACATGCTGGTGCGGTACCATGAGGGTGAGCCGAAAGTATGGAGCGTGGTGCATGTGCCGAGCGTGGCCGAGGAAGATCAGCGCCAAATGCACCGCGAACTGACAGCTTTGAAACGCGAACAGACCCATCACATCAACCGCATGAAAGGGATCCTGATCAGCCAGGGGCTGGTCATGGAAGTGCAGACAGACTTTCTAGAGCAATTGAAAGCAGTGAAGGTATGGGATGGTTCGTCAATCCTACCTGGTTTGCAGACCCTGCTCGTGCGCGAGTATGAACGACTGGTGCTGGTGCGAGCACAAATTCACCAGATCGAAGTCATGCGTCAGGAAGTCTTGCGCACCTCGCAGGATCCAGCCATTGTCCAGATACGTTGTTTACTCCAGCTGAAAGGGATTGGGGTGAACTCCGCTTGGGTGTATGTGATGGAGTTTTTTTCCTGGCGCGGGTTTCACAATCGGCGGGAACTGGGCAGTCTGGCGGGTTTGACCCCCACTCCATACGAGAGTGGCGACAGCTCTCGGGAATGCGGGATCAGTAAGGCAGGCAATCGTCCGGTGCGAGCGATGGCGATCGAGATTGCGTGGTCCTGGTTGCGGAACCAGCCGGAGAGCGCGCTGAGCCGTTGGTACCAGAGGCGTTTTGCGAAAGGCAGCAGCCGGGTCCGACGGATTGGGATTGTGGCACTAGCACGCAAACTGTTGATTGCGCTCTGGCGTTATGTGGAAGAAGGCATCCTGCCGGAAGGCGCCCAACTGAAAGCGGCTTGATCGCAACCGTTGCTCCGCTTCTGTTTTTTCTTCTGAATTGGTGAGAGCGGCCCGTTTTCTCATGCGGGTTTCCCGAAAGGGGACCGAAGTGTAGATGGGGCCGCTCCTGAAAAGCTTTTCTCGCCTCGAGCGAATACCCTATTAGGTGTCTGGTCTGGGACCGGCACGGATAGAAGCTGGTGTGAGGCAAGTTCCTCACCACTTCCCCAAGCTGCCAATAATATTGGAAGAGAAACCAACAGAAAGTGGAGTGCGATTGAAAAGGCTATTCACTCAAAAAACACATTCACGGCCATTACGCAATTTGTCCGTCGAATGATTCAAGGAAGCGACCTGCACAAGGACGATCTAGAAGAATTATCCTGATGAAAAACTCTTGACAAATCCGCTCTCATAGAAGCATGAAAAAACGGGTCGCGCATCATACGCGACCCGTGAAGTTTACACCAGCATCCTGACCGGATTTTCAAGGAACCCGGCAAGCGCCTGCATGAATTGCGCTGCTTCGGCACCGTCGCTGACTCGATGGTCAACGGAGATGGTGGCTTTCATGCGCCAGCCGGTTTTGATCTCGCCGTTTTCCACCACGGGCACTTCACGCGCAGAGCCCACGGCGATGATCCCTGCTTCGGGCGGGTTGATGATGGCAGCGAAGTTCTCCACATCGTACATACCCATATTGGAAATGGAGAAGGTCGAGCCTTCGATATCATCCGGCTTGACCTTGCCCTCGCGGGCGCGTGCGACCTTTTGTTTGATGTCGCTCGAGAGAGCCCGCAGGAGTTGTTGATCGGTGTTCCTGTTCACCACCGTGAGCAGACCGCCTTCCACCGCGACAGCAATGCCGATATTGATATTGCCGCGACGGATCACCTTGTCCCCGCCAAAGGAGGCGTTGAGATTCGGGAACTGTCTCAGGGTCAGCGCCACGGCTTTGACGATGAAATCGTTGACCGAAAGTTTTTCATTATCGGGCAGGTACTCGTTTGCCTGTTTGCGCATCGCCATGACCGCGTCCATTTTGTATTCGTGGGTCACGTAAAAATGCGGGACGCTGGTCTTGGATTCAGCCATGCGGCGGGCGATCGCCTGGCGCAGTTTGGTGAGCTGCACCGTTTCATCCTCGCCCGAAGCAGCGACCGAGGAAGGTGCAGCAGGTTGACGGCTGACCGCCGATGCCTGGCCGCTTGCTAATGCGGATTCCACATCCTTCTTGACCACGCGCCCGCCGGGACCCGTGCCCTGGATGTTCGCAAGATTCAGGTTGTTGTCCTCCGCCATTTTCTTCGCCAGCGGCGAAGCCTTGATGCGGTCGTCTTCAGGCGTGGTGGAGGCTTGAGGGGCAGGAGCAGGCTTTTCGTCTGTTTTTGAAGCGGGCTTTTCCTCCGCTTTTTCCTCAGTTTTCTGCTTTCCGCTTTCCGCGGCGGGCGCTTCCACCTTTTCGCCTTTTTCTCCAACGACCGCGATCGGCGCATTGACGGGAACGACCGATCCCTCATCCACGATAAATTGAAGGACAACGCCGCTTGCGGGTGATTCCACTTCAACGGTGGCCTTATCGGTTTCGATCTCGGCGAGCACGTCGCCCTTGTTGATGTTCTCGCCAATCTGCTTGACCCAGCGGACAAGCGTGCCTTCCGCCATGTCGAAGCCGAGTTTGGGCATATTGATGGTTTCAGCCATTAGCGCAAAACCTCCTTTGCCGCGGCGACAATGTCGGGCACTTGCGGCAATGCGGCTTGTTCGAGTGTGCGGTTGTACGGCAGCGGCACTTCCTTTTGCGCGACGCGCAGGATGGGCGCGTCCACATAATCGAAGGCTTCCTCATAGATGCGGCTGACGATCTCACTGCCGACGCCGTAGGACTTCCAACCTTCCTCGACGACGATGGCACGGTTGGTTTTCTTGAACGACTCGAGCACAGGTTCCATGTCGAGCGGACGGAGCGTGCGCAGGTCAACGATCTCGGCTTCGATGCCGTCCTTGGCGAGTTCGTCTGCGGCCTTCATCGAAAGCTCAAGACCCTTGCAGTAGGTGACAATAGTGAGGTCGCTGCCTTCACGCTGCACTTTGGATTTGCCGATCGGGATGAGATATTCCTCCTCGGGGACATCGCCGCGCACCTGATACATGGTCGCGTGCTCGATGAAAAGTACCGGATCATCCGACCGAATGGCTGATTTCAACAATCCCTTGGCATCTTCCGGCGTCCCAGGCGACACGACCTTTAGACCGGGGAAGTGTGCAAAGATCGCATCGGGAGTCTGGGAGTGGGTTGCGCCCAACTGACGTCCACCGCCGCCGACCGCACGGATCACCAACGGAACCTGGAACTGCCCGCCGAACATATAGCGCAGTTTCGGCGCCTGATTGACGACATAATCCATCGCGGAGAAGGCGAAGTTGATGGTCATCAACTCGGCGATGGGGCGTTGACCGACCAATGCCGCGCCGATCGCCGCGCCGATGATGGCATTCTCGGCGATGGGCGTATCCTTGACGCGGTCTGCGCCATATTTATCGTAAAAACCTTTGGTGACGGCGTACGTCCCGCCCCAGACACCGACCTCCTCGCCCATGATAAAGACGGCGGGATCACGGTCCATTTCTTCCATGAGGGCTTGCGAGATTGCCTCGCGCATAGTAATTTTTGCCATTTTAATTCCTTCACCACGAAGGGTCACAAAGGAGCACTAAGGTTTTCCTTTGTGTTACTTCGTGTCCTTTGTGGTTAGTTTTCCGCGTAAAGATCTGAAAACAGTTCTTCCAGCGCGGGTTCNNGGAGAAGTCTCGGCGAATTCGACCGCCTTGGCAACTTCCTCTTCCACGCGGGCTTCGATCTCATCCAATGCCTTTTTGGTGGCAACTTTTTTGTCCAAAAGGTATTTGTTAAAGATACCGATCGGATCGCTTTCCTGCCACTTCTTTACTTCCTCTGCCTTGCGATACCGTTCAGGGTCGCCCATCGAGTGACCGCGATACCGGTAGGTGGTCACCTCGAGCAGGTAAGGCTGGCTCTCCTTGCGGACGAAATCAAGCGCTTCCTTCGCAGCTTCATGGACCTTCATCACGTCCATGCCTTCCACGCGGGAGTTCTTCATGCCATAACCTTCCGCCTTCTGACGGATCTCGGAAACGGCAGAAGCCCGCTCAACAGACGTGCCCATGCCATAGACATTGTTCTCACAGACCCAAAGAACGCGCAGTCCCCAGGTCTTTGCCAGGTTCAACGCCTCGTGGAAATAGCCGATGTTGGNNCATGCCGTACTGGTTGTTCTCGCACACCCACAGCACCGGCAGGTTCCAAACTTTAGACAGGTTGACGGCTTCGTGGAAATAGCCGATGTTGGTCGCGCCGTCACCGAACATGCAAATGGTGACATTATCGTTCTTGGCATATTGATCGCCAAGCGCGAGGCCCGCTGCGATGGGCAGGTGTCCGCCCACGATGGCGTGGCCGCCCCACATGTTCTTCTCGGTATCTGCCATGTGCATCGAACCGCCTTTGCCTTTCGACGTGCCCGTTGCCTTGCCCAGCAATTCCGCCATCACCTGGTCGGCGGAAATGCCGCAATTCAACGCCACGCCATGGTCACGATAGGCAGTGATCACGCGGTCCCGCGGCTCGCGCGCCGCGATCAACCCGGTCGAGACGGCTTCCTGCCCGATGTACAGGTGCATGAAACCGCCGATCTTGCCAGCCTGGTACAGTTCCGCCCCGCGTTCCTCCACGCGGCGGATCAACACCATCTGGTAATACAAATCGAGTAGTTGTTCTTTCTTCATCAGTTGCTCCAAATAAAATAATGGCGGGGTACAGGCAAAATACATGGCGCTGCAAGCGCCACGATGTGCTTTCCTCTCTCTCTCCAAAAAATATTATATCAGAGATTTTCCATCCGATTTTCTATCAAAGACTATCCAATTCCAAGTAAAATAACAGCATGTCATGGCTCACCGGCGGCAGACAAGGCGAAGCGAAACGTCTCATCGTTCAGTTGACGGATGCGACCAAACGCGACCGCGTGGTACAGGATTTGATCCGGCTCGACGCGGACGCCGTTCCGGTTCTGATTGAGGCGCTTCAGACCCGGGACCAAAACCTGCTTCCGTTATATCAACAGGTACTTGCCCGAATCCCTTCCGCCACACCCGCGCTGATCAAGACTCTGCATGAAGCGCATCCCCTCATCCGCGCGAGGGTCGCGGATGTATTGGGCATCCGCAGGGATGGCGTCGCCGTGCCCGCTTTATTGGACGCGTTGAAGGGCGAATACTATACCGTCAGGGCACACTCCGCCGTTGCACTGGGTCGGATTGGTGACAGGCAGGCTGTCGATCCATTATTGCTCGCCCTCAAGGATCCCGAACATGAGGTCCGTGGTGCAGCATGCCTGGGTCTCAGTTTCTTCAAGGACCCCTCCACATTCGATGACATTGCGAACATCCTGCTGGATGACCCGAAGATCGAAGTCCGCCAGGCGGCTGCAAAGGCTCTGGGGAATACGGGACTTCCTGCCGCATTGCCTTATCTCATGGAAGCCCTGCGTGACCCGTATTGGTGGTATGAACGTGAACATGCCGCAGGCGAACTTTTGGGTGCCATTGAAAAAATGGGTGACACGGCAGTCGAACCATTGATCGAGGCATTACGAGACAAAGAGGGGGCCGTCCGCAGATTCGCGGCAAGCCTGCTCGGCAGGTTGGGCGATCCGCGCGCCATTGACCCTTTGAGCATGGCGCTCTATGACATGCATCATGATGTGGGGGAGGCTTCAGCGGAGGCGCTGGTCAATTTTGGCGTGACCAGCTTCGATGTCCTGGTGGAAGCGTTGAATCATCCCGAGATGTGGATCCGAATCCATTCCATCATCGCGCTGTCGAAGATCAAAGATCCGCGCGTTGCGGTGGTGCTGCTCGAGATGTTGAACGACCCGGAACGGGAAGTGAAAAAACAAGTCATTCACGCGTTGGGGGATTTGGGAGACCGGCGCGCGCTGCCTGCCTTGCAGGAGATCGCATCCAATCGTAATGACAGGGAACTGCACGCGCTGGCGAAAACGGCCTTGGTAAGGATGAAGTAGAACTTCGGGTTCCACTTATACCTGCATCATCACCTTGATCGCTTTTGGCTTCCCCTTGTGACCGTTTGCCAATGCGACGGCATGTTTGTATTCCTCGAAAGGGAAACGGTGCGTGATAAGCCCGTCGATGTTGAGCAAGCCTTTCTCAAAGCCGTCGAAGACCCATTCGTAGGTGTGTTTGCGGTCCCCGTTCCATTCGTTCATGCCATGGCCGTATGTGCCGACCAGGGTCACTTTGTGATACCAGATGGGCGTCAGGTCGATCTTGGGCATGGGCGCCATGTGCGACCCCACCATGACCACGGTGCCGCCCGCCCTCACCCAGCGCAGGGAGGTGTTGGTCGTTTGAGGATTGGCGACGCAGTCATAAATGAGGTCGAAGCCGCCGACCACAAGTCCCTTGTTGAGCGGGGCGGAGAAGAATTTGCCGCTGGCCAGTTTTGCCACAGCGGAGTAATCTTCACCTTTGAGGATATGGTCTGCGCCGAGCCGTTCCGCCATTTCCTGTTGATGCGGGTAACGCGCCAGTGTGGTGACCTCCGCTTCGGGGATGAACGCCTTGATGACCATGGTGGTCAGCAACCCGATGATTCCCGCGCCGATGACCAGCACCTTCTCCCCCGGCTTGGGCGGATGCTTCAAAACGCCATGCACGGCAATGGAGATGGGTTCAGACAGGGCGGCCTGGTCCTGTGTGAGGTGCGCGGGGGCAGGATACATGGCGCTCTCGTGTGTGACGATGGTATCGCCGAAACCGCCGCCGATGCCGCGCTGACCCGCCTCCGATTTGTTCGTGCAGAAGTGATAATCCTCCTCCGCGCAATGTCTGCACTTCGGTTCGATCTCCAACGTTTCGCAGTTCGCGCCTGCAAAGTGAGTGTCCATGAGGACGCGGTCACCGACGCGGAAGCGCGTCACTCCAGGACCGATTTCTGTGACCACGGAGACGGTCTCATGCCCGAGGTAAAAGCGGGAGAGTCCCGGCAGCGCGGCGGGCGCCACGGATGGATCTGCCTTGACGAACAACAGCGACAGGTCTGAAGCGCAGATGCCGCAGGATTCATTCCTCACGCGGATCCAGCGCGGACCGGGCAAAGGCACCTCGCCCAGCGAGCCAGCCCGGGCGGCGGAGAGAGGCGTCCAGACAAAATCCTTCCAGAGCGGCGCGATGGCTTTTGTCAAAAGGACGCGCGGGATGTGTTTGTCAACATAAATGGCTCGCATCGTTTGTACTCCAGAGGTGTTGGATGTAGATAACCCCATTTTATCAAAGGAGAGAATGATGAATTATTTGACACTTGCACTTCGGTTGATCCACATCATCGGCGGCGTGTTCTGGGTTGGATCAGCTTTACTGATGAATTTCTTTATCGGTCCCACACTGCGCGCCACAGGTGATGCGGGCAGGCAGTTTGCCGGTCATTTCATGGCGCGCACAAAATTTACTTCGGTGATGAACGCGAGTGTGTATGCCACCCTGATCGCCGGTTTCTGGCTGTACGGGATCGATTCGCAGTGGTTCTCCTCGCCGTGGATGCATTCCAGCGTGGGCATCGGTTTTGGCATCGGCGCGGGCTTTGCGCTGGTTGGGTTTGTTACCGGTTTTATGAACGGCGCCAACAACCGAAAACTCGCAGCTCTCGGCTCACAGATTCAGGGCAAACCGACCCCCGAACAGGCGGGGCAGTTGGCCGCGGTCCAGAAACAGCAGGGATGGGTCGTACCGGTCAATACCTGGACGCTGCTTCTGGCGGTGTTCTTTATGGCCACCGCGCGTTACCTCGTGTTCTGAAAAATAAAGAGACCCGGCTCAGCCGGGTCTCGCTCTTATTTGGTTCTCCGTCCGCCTTTGAGTTCGTCCTGTAATTTCTTTAAGCCTTCCATATCGCCTTTGGCGGCAAGTTTTGCCTGCTCGATCCAGCCCGAGGGGTCCATCATTTGCAGACCAGCCGCATCGAGTGTCTTTTGGACATGCTCCGCATTTGCATTTGCCAGATCTGTGAACGAATGGATGCCGGACTCGTTCAGGACTTTCGCAACCTTCGGACCGATACCCTCCAATGTAGTGAGATCATCTGCATGACCTCCATGCGCTTCCTGCGGGAACTCGACCTGCCCGCCGTTTCGACGACTGGTCAGCCACCCGACGATTACCACCAAAAGAAAAAATCCCAGTGCAACCAGCAACAACCAGGTGAATTCCGTGTTCGGACCCTCCTCAGCCAGAAAATGAAATGCATACATTTGCGCCTCCAATGGATAGATTGTTTCACTTATACGTGAAACGATGATGCGTGTCAATTATGATTTAAGTCCTTGATTCCAAAACAGGATACAATGCAGAAAATTCCCCGTGGAGAGAGTCGCATGAAAAAATCGTTCGGTGTTATTGCAGGCATACTTCTGTTCGTACTGGTGTTGCTTCTGATCCTTACCCCCGATGCTCCATCACATCCGTATTACGATGATGTGACCCCTCCGCTGGTGATCGCCCATCAGGGCGGTGACGGCGTCTGGCCCGGCGACACGCTGTACGCGTTCGAAAAAGCCGTCGAAACGGGAGCAGACGTCCTTGAGATGGACGCGCATATCACGAGGGATTCCCGCATCGTCCTGATGCACGATGAGACCGTGGATGACACCACCGATGGCACGGGTCTCATCGAAGATATGACTCTTGATGAGTTGAAACAACTGGACGCGGCGTATGACTGGTCGAACGACGGCGGACAGACCTTCCCGTATCGCGGGCAGGGGATTCAGGTCCCGGCGCTGGATGAGGTCTTCCAAAAATTTCCGCAGATGCGATATGTGATCGAGATCAAGTTGACGAAGAACCCGATCGATGTGCCGTTGTGCGGGTTGATCCGCGAATACAAAATGGAGGACAGGGTCCTGATCGCCTCCTTCCACGATGAAGCCATGCAGAGATTCCGCGCCACCTGCCCGGAAGTGGCGACCTCTGCCTCACGCGGCGAAGTGACGAAGTTCGTATTGCTTGGAAAGGTTTTTCTGAGCGGGCTGATCGCGCCGAAGTATCAATCCATCCAGCCGCCGTATGATCCGTCGGAGTCGATGAACATCCCGATCATGACGCGGCGGTTCATCCGCGAGGCGCACGCCAAAAATATCCACGTCGAGCCGTGGACGGTGGACGACCCCGATTTGATGGAGCAATATATCGAGTGGGGCGTGGATGGGATCATCACGGACAGGCCGGACCTGATGGTGGAACTGCTCGGAAAGTAGCCGTATCGTCGATACCCGGCGGGGGTTTATCAGATAAATCAGGGAAGCATGTCATCCGGAAACCCTGTGCCGGGCGGAGATTGAGAAACGGAGAAAACCATGAATACGATCATCAATGTGTTGGAAGAGTTTGAAAAACTGGCATACAAGTTCCTGCTCGCGATCATTTTCATTCCCAAGACGATCGTGCAGGTCACGGTGAATCCCACCTGGGTGCCCGGTTATGTGAAGGGGGAACTGGCACAGAAGGAATCTCCGTTCGACGAAAATATTTCCCCGGTGATCCTCCTGCTGGTGGTTGCCCTGCTCCCGGCAGTGGTCTTTAATTTCCTGCCTGATTTTGACACGGCGATCACTGGAAGCCCGGCGTACGAGGAATCCCCAAACTCGCGCCTTTACAAATTCGAAGCGGAGACCAATTCGATATCCGGTTCCGACAGGATCTACTACGAATATACCTGGTATGTTGAAAGGATCGAAGGTGTGGATGGGGAAGGCAGATTGAACTACACAGAGATCCCCAACTCGCGGGTGCCTCATAACGAATTCGATAACAGGAATCTCATCATCGAATATCAGAACAATAATTATCGTGTATCAAAGGACTCGTACATATATGAATTTGTGGACCCGGGCGATTATTTCGTGAATGTGGAGGTGAGAAAATTCGACCCTTTTGAGGAGCAGGATGTCGAATATTATTACGACTATATCCGCGTTAATGTGCCTGCCGATGCGAACAAAAAGATTTCGACCGTTGGAGAGAATGTCAAAAGGGGTCAGACATCGGAGAAACCGGACCTGACAAAGCAGATCACAGAGGAAAGCACCATCTTCCTTGCGCTGGCATTGCTGTTTCCTCCTTTGTTCTTTGCGCTGTCGACAACGCTGTTCAAGAAGGGTACGGAGATCAGTGAAAGTTCGTTGAGGGAGAGTTTCTACGCCCAGTGCTATTATTTCTCGCCCTTAAGTCTGGCAATTTGGGCAACCTATTATGCCGGTGCCTTTTACACATCGGACGTTTTCTTTTACTGGGGTGATTCCATTGCCGCGCCGGCGATCCTGACGCCGTCCCTGCTTGCGATCATCTGGTTTATCGGTGTGGAGACGCAGGCGGTCGCGCAGGAGAGAGGGATCAGGGGCTGGGCATCCTTTCTGATCGTGATGCTGTGCGTCACGATCCTTGGCTCGGTGGGATATTTGGTCTATTTGTACACCCAGCCATTTTCCCAGATACCGGAGGGGGTGCGTATCCTTTCCATTCTGGCTTACCCGGTGGCTTCCATCTTGTTGATCGCAGGGTTTGTTTTCGTCTGGTTCAGAAGGAAAAGAGTCGACGGGAAAAATGTCACCAGAGGGGAGGTTATAACGTTCATTGCCTTATCCCTGGTGATCCTCGGATTTATTGGGTTGCTTTACTGGGCAATGCTGCCCACGCCAGCCGCGCCAGTCGAAGAGACATCCCAGGCGGAGCCATTGCCGGAGGTCCAGGTCCCCACTCTGGAAATTTCAAGCATGGCAGCGAATGAACCGCCGGTGGAATCTCAGCCAACACAGGCAGCTACAGCAGCGCCATCCGCCCAACCTTTCTTTACCGAACAATTCGATGGGAATTTGGATCAATGGAATCCTCCTTTCTTCACGCGAGGCGACCAGAGCGTGGTGGATATCGTTCTTGTGGACGGTAAACTGGCTTTTCAACTCCGCCAAAGCGACGATAAAAAACCGTGGGTCTATCTAATAAACAATACGGCATCCTATGAAAACGTTCAAGTGGAGGCGGTCTTCACCAACAACGGCAACAATACCAATGGGGTCAGCCTGATATGCCGTTACAGCGAGAACGGCTGGTATGAGTTCATGGTTTCAAACTCTGGATTTTATGAAATCGGAGCCTATGATTCCACCGGCGCGGTCAAGGCGGGCTACAACCTTTTATTCACCGGCGGTTCGTCAGCCATCAAAACAGGGCTGGCAACCAATACATTTTCTGCCGTATGCAACGACAGCGAACTCACGTTGTTCGTCAATGATGTGCCTGTGCGAACGGTCATTGACAATAGATTCAATTTTATGAACGGTCTGGTTGGGATTGCCGTCTCCTCACCGCAGGGATTGCCTGTCAACGTTGAATTCGATCATGTAAAGGTTGGTGAACCATAGTTGCGCAGAGAATCATGTAAGTTTTAAACGAAGAAGAGCGATGAGTTTTGTTTCATCGCTCTTCCTTTTGTCAGTCCAACCAGACCGTTCGGTCCTCATAGGTCGGTCTTTCGGATGGGTCCGGTGTGAATTCGGGGTAACCGATATACAGAAAACCAGCGATGTGTTGATCGGCTTCAAAGCCCAAAAACTCTTTCACTTTCGGGTCGCGTGCCCATTCGCCGGTGCGCCATTTTGCGCCGAGTCCCATGGCGTGAGCGGCAAGCAGGATGTTCTGACATGCGGCTGAAACTGCGCAAACATTTTCGATCTCCAACACCTTCGGTTCGGACGGTTTGTCGACTCCGACCGCGATCAAGAGCGGCGCGCGGAGCGGCAGGGATCGGGTTTTGTCAAAGGCTTGTTGCGGAAGATCAGGCTGACGGTCCATTTGTGAAGCGGCCATCACCTCCCCAAGTTTGTTGCGTCCCTCACCCGTCAAAACAACGAAGCGCCACGGTCGCACTTTATAGTGGTTCGGCGCCTGTACAGCCGCGCTCAATAATTTTTCGATCGTTTCGCGCGGTATCGGGTCCTGTTTTAATTTCGCCAAAGAATGTCTTGTTTGTATCGCTTCGAATAGTTCCATGCTGTCCTCCGTTCTATTGATACAATTGCAACGCGACATCTTACGGAGGCGCCATGAAGGTCTTTTATTCTGAAATCCATCGTCGGCATGATCCGCCTTTCGAAGTTTTCGATGGCGGATTGCGCGTGCCATACCTTGAAAATCCCGACCGCATGGAGCGCATTCTGAAGGCGTTACGTGGCGTGGATTGGGCGGAGATTTCTGCACCGACGGATTTTGGACTCGAACCGATCGCGGCTGTGCACGATCAGGAGTATCTGGATTTTCTCACCTCAGCCTGGACCGAATGGCTTGCCTCCGATGCCGAGGATAAGTCCACGCTTCTGCCTGCCACCTTCGCGCTGAGACGCCAGCCGCGCAGACCCAAATCGCTTTTGGGGCGCGCAGGTTACTACATGATGGACCTGAGCGCATGCATCGTGGATGGGACGTACGAAGCCGCGCTGGCTTCAGCAAATTGTGCGTTGAGCGCGGCGCAGGCTGTTACAGAGGGAGGAAAGTCTGCCTTCGCTTTGTGCCGCCCGCCGGGGCATCATGCCGGGAGGGATTATGCGGGCGGCTATTGCTTTATCAATAACGCGGCAGTTGCGGCAAACTGGCTGTCGGCGAAGGGACGCGTTGCCATACTCGATATTGATTATCACGCCGGGAACGGCACGCAGGATATCTTCTTTGACCGCGACGATGTCCTGACGATCTCCATTCATGCGGACCCTGATTTTGAATATCCATCATTTATCGGTTTTGAAGAAGAACGCGGGCGGGGCAGGGGGCTTGGATTTCACCATAACTTTCCGCTCCATAAAGGCACAGACGACGCGGCTTATCTCGCAACACTTGATCAGGCGCTTGGGTTGATCGGTGAGTTTAAGCCCGCATATCTCGTCCTCTCTGCCGGGATGGATATTTACGCCGAGGACCCGCTGGGAACGGTCAAAGTGACCACGAACGGCATCGCCGAAATCGGCAAAAGGATCGCATCCCTCGAACTTCCTATTGTGGTGGTCATGGAGGGCGGGTATGCTAATGAGGCTTTGGGCAGGAACATCCTTGCCCTGCTTGAAGAGTTGAAATAAGAGCACACTGACGGTTTTTGCCGGTGTGTGCAAAGTATACGGAGAATTGACCATAAATGAAACTGATTCGAACCTCGATCCTCATTGTCGTTTTGCTGACGGCTTGTGCCCCTTCGCCTGAACAACAGGCTACGCTTACCGCCACCGCTCTCACGGCAACCGCCGCCTCCTGGACGGAGACCTCCACTCCCACGTTGACGTTCACTCCCACCCAAACGCTCACACCCACGATGACATTCACTCCCACCGAGACTCTGACTCCCACCATCTCGCCAACCCCGACCTATGCCTTCCCCACGGTGACCGTGAACAAGCAGGCGCATTGCAGGTATGGTCCTTCGGTGGCGTATCTCCACGCCGCGGATCTATATCCGGGCGATGTCGGGACCGTCCGCGGGCGGTTTATCTACAGCAGATGGTTGTACGTCAAGTTCGACAAGTTGAACTATTTCTGCTGGGTTGCCCCATCCGTTGTGGATGTGGTCGGGGATGTTTCCCAGATCGCCTATAAGGAATTGAACCTGCAATCCATCGGCAGCAACATGTACGGTCCGCCAAAGAACGTGACCGCGGTGCGGGATGGAGACAGGGTCATCATCAGTTGGGATCAGGTCAAAATGACAAAGGACGACGACCGCGGCTATCTGCTGGAATTATTCGTTTGTCAGGATGGAGCCTATCTATGGTGGACGGATTCGTATCCCAGCCAGGACCAGACCAGTTACACGGTCAAGGATGAGGCAGGCTGTCCCGTTCCATCGGAGGGAAAGCTATACACGGTCGAGAAGCACGGGTTTTCAGAACCGGCGATCATTCCCTGGCCTTCGCCGTAATGATGAACACGCCTCCGAAAAAACGGAGGCGTGTTCTATTCTGTGTCAGTGGTTTACAGGCTTCATGTACCGCGCCGATGACCATCCGGTCAGTCCGTCGCTCCGGCGGATCTGTCTCCAGCTTTCGTCCGCGTTGGCGCCGATCGCCACAACGACCTCGTTTTGTTGGACATAGCCCAAAGATTTGTAATTCGTCGAAGGTCCTTCGCGCACATGCAGTCTTGTCGCGGTGATGCGATATTGCGTCCCAGGCTGGTCGTCCGGCGGAGGCGGAGTCGTGATCACATCCAGGTATCTTGCCGACGACCAACCGATCAGGCCATCGCTCCTGCGAATCTTGATCCAGCTTTTATCCGCATTCGTTTCGAGTTCATCCACCACCTCATTACGGTCCACATACCCCAATGACTTGAAACTGGTACCGGGTCCCGCCCGGACGTGTAAACGCGAAGCGGTCACTTTGTAGCGAGCACCGGTGGGAGGCGGAGGCGGTTCATCCGGCGGACCATCCGGAGGCGGATTGCTGATGAGCAAAAGATATTTGTCGGAACACCAGCCTGTCAACTGATCCGAAAGACGCCGGACACGCTTCCAGCCTGCGCCGGGGTCTGATTCCAATTCCTCGACAACATCATCTCTGACGAGGTATCCGACAGCCTTGTACGTGGATGCCGGTCCCTCACGCACATACAATGCTCCGGCTGTGACGCGGTAGCGCTTCCCGCCTGTATCGGGTGGAGGCGGCTCCTCGGGCGGCTCATCAGGCCCGGGCGGGGGAGGAACGTTGATGCGGACAAGGTAGGTGATCGAGCACCATCCCATCAATCCATCGCTTTCCCGACGCACATACAGCCAGCTTCCATCAGCGTTGGCATCGAACGCCTCCACGATATCGTTCCGTTGAAGATATCCGACAACATCATAATTCGTGCCCGGTCCGCGCCGCATGTATAACGCCGCGGTATTGACCACATATTTTTTACCGGTCGGTTCGGGCGGGGTCGGGTCCTCGGGCACGGGCACGTTGAAGCGTTGCGCGAACGCCTGGGCATCGCCATTGAAATAGTTCAGGTCGATCTCCGCGCTTTCCACACCATACAAAATGCCATCGCCCATGGCAGTGAATTGCCAGAAAATCCATTCGTCTGAAGACCAGGGTTTGGGAACCAGCGGTTTTTCGACGCCATAGTTTGCGATCCAGAGCGGATAGCGATGGAAATATTCCAGTTGACCGGCTTGAACGGGGGCATTCTCTGACCAATAATAGTAGGCGGTATAGATGCCGATCTCTTTTTGTCCCACCAGCGTGGTGAGGTGATCGAGGAATTTTTTCCAGTTTCCCCACCCGGCGAATTCGCCTTTGTAAGCCTCTTCAAGATCGGCAAAGAGCGGCAGTTCGCCCATGTCATCCTTCATCAGGTCCGCCCACAGTTTCGCCTGTTGGATCGGGTCGGCGCGGCTGTCGTAGAACCAGTAGGAACCGCGCGGCAGCCCGGCGGTTTTCGCGTTGCGCCAATTTTCCTTGAAATCAGGGTCGATCCACAGATTTTGCCCCGCGCGAATGATAACGAAATCTGCAACGTGGTTCATCCTCGTGAAGTCGATTCCATTTGGCGTGCCGGGGTCGTCTTGATAGAAACTTACATCGGGACCGATGATTTTTCTCACGGAGCGCTCCTTATGAAGAGTTTATGCAGGTAATACACTGGATTTGTTGGAATTGAAAAAACTCGGAGAGTTTTCATCTCCGAGTTTTTGTTTCGGTCAAACGCTGCCTCGCATTTGTCTCTTTGCCGTGCGTTCCAGGATTTCGATCAGGGGCTGCATATTCCCGGGCAGGGATGATTCGCCCGCGATCACACTATGTTCCCTTTCATCGGATATCACCGAGATGGAATAGACGAATTCATCGGGAACGGGCATTTTGCCGGAGAGTTTTTCGGGCAGTTCATTGAAATCCGTTTCGTCGAGCAGATCGAGGATCTCGCGTTTTTGATCCTCCTGCAGATCGTTCATTTCGATCTCTGCTGCGAGACGGATGCCGGCGAATCCTCCGGTACGCTCGAACTTGATCTGTTTGATTGACATGACGCCTCTATTTCGCAGGTGCGGCTCCGATAAGACGCAGGAACGACTCCAGGCAACCACCACCGGGTTGTGGCGGTGGTGTGGTACCTCCGCCGATGTCGATACCCACTTGTGCCCAGCCTTTTTTGACAGCCTGCTGTTCAAGGCTGCCCACTCCGAACAAATCCTCAGCCACCTGATAGGTCAGGTTGGCGCAATCCTGGAACTGCGAATTTGCGCTGAGCTTATCCCTGAGTGTAACGTACCAGATCTGCCCGGCTTTTTCCCATGCATATCCGCCAAGTTCCATGGCAACGAAATAAAAGGCGTGGTTGGGAATGCCGGAGTTGATATGCACACCGCCGTTATCACTCAACGTATTGACATAATCCTTCATGTGACCGGGTTGCGGGTCCTTGCCCAAAACGGGATCGTTATAAGCGGTGCCTGGTTCCTTCATGGAACGGATGCCGACCCCGTTCACATTTTCCGTCAGCAGACCTGCGCCGATGATCCAATCCGCCTGGTCCGCGGTCTGGTTGAGTTGGCGCTGTTTGACCAGGGATCCGAAAACATCCGACATCGATTCGTTCAACGCCCCGGGCTGATAGGAATATACGAGTTTTGCCTCATATTGTGTGACGCCGTGAGTCAACTCATGACCGATGACATCGATCGCGATGGTGAAGCGGTTGAAGAGGCGTTCACTTGGAGGCATGTCCTCATCGCCATCGCCATAGACCATCTGCTCACCGTTCCAGAAGGCGTTGTCGTATCCCTTCTTGTAGTGTACGGTGGAATCCAGACGCATCCCATTTCCATCAATGGAGTTCCTGCTGTAAACATCGTTGTAGAGGTCATAGGTCGCGCCGCTGCCGTCATAGGCTTCGTTGACAGCCACATCGGACGTGGGACCGTCGCCCTCGTTCCTCACTGGCGTGCCCGGGAGGGACGATCCATACTTGGCGTCATAGATGATCCGCTCCTTGCCTCCCGCCGCCACCCGGAACGCGGCGCCCGTAAAATCCGCCAGCGCCCTCCTTTGGCCCCGCATCTGCTCGGATGTCTTGAGCGTGCTGATCGCCAGATTCCTTTGCGTTTGTGTGCCCTTGTTGGCGATCTCCTCCAGCATATGAGGCGGGACAATACAATTAACCGGATGATGCTTGTGCATATGGAAAATCCTTTCTTTGGCGAATTGGGAATAAATGGACAATGTCAGTATACGTTGTTTTAGGGCTAATTTCAATGCCGATTTT
>DIDP01000052.1 GCA_002418205.1 Anaerolineales bacterium UBA5797
GGTGTCGGGGCAGTAGTTGCTCCCGCCGCAGCCACCAGTGATACCCTCGGCAGCCAACTGCTCGATCCACTTATCCGCCCAATAACCAATGGGCACATCGGTAAATACTCCAGTGGCGGCAGGAGGATTGTAAGCCACACCATGTTTTGACTTCAGGAGGAAGACCGCCATCTGGGCGCGGGTGACAGGGTTGTCGGGGCAGAAGTTGCCGCCTCCACAGCCACCGGTGATGCCTTCAACTGCGAGTTGTTTGATCCAGGACGCCGCCCAGTAAGAGGTGGGGACATCGGCAAAGCCGGTGCTGCTCCCTACAGCAGGTGGAGTGTAGGATGAGCCGTAGATGCCTTTGAGAAGGAAGACCGCCATCTGGGCGCGGGTGACCGGGCTTTCCGGACAGTATTGGAGCGGAGCGGTGGCACAGCCGGTGGTGATACCGGACGCGTAAAGTCTCTCGATATAATCCCAGGCCCAATAAACTGTAGGTACATCTGAAAAACTGGAAGCCGCGATGTGGTAAATAGCACCGTTGCTGTAGGATGCAACATATAACTCGCCTGCCTCATCTTCGCCAAAAGTGGTGATCAGGAAATTCGTATCGGAGGCCAGGTCTGATGTCCAGGATGAACCGGATTTCACGGCAGCCCAGATCTTGCCTGTGCAGAAATCGCCGTATAGATAGTTCCCATACAAGGCCGGGTATTTGTTTCCGCGATAGATATATCCACCTGTGATGGAACAGCCATTGCTGTCATTTATTCCGTGTTGATATTCCAGAACGGGGAACGTCAGAATGCCATAAGCCGTGCAATCACGGTTTGTGTTGTAATCATGCGATCCTTCATAACATGACCATCCGTAGTTCTCACCGCCTGTGCTGGAGGCCGGCTGATAATTGACTTCCTCCCATGAATTTTGCCCCACGTCGGCAACGAAGAGATCGCCGGTCAGGCGGTCGAAGGAGAATCGCCAGGGGTTGCGCAAACCAAATGCCCAGATTTCGTCATCCACATTGGGATTGGATATGAACGGATTGCTTACAGGTATGCCATACGGAGAGCCATTATTCACATCAATGCGCAGGATTTTGCCGAGCAGAGAAGAGGGGCTCTGGGCGCGGTTTTGCGGGTCGCCGCCGCTTCCGCCATCGCCCATGCCGATATAGAGATAGCCGTCGGGTCCGAATTTTAGTTGACCGCCGTTATGGTTTTCAAAGGGCTGGCTTATGGTGAGTATGGTGAATGCACTCGTGTTGTCTGCAACATCGGGGTTTGTGCTTACCTGATAGCGGGCAATGACCGTATCTCCGCCAGGCTTGTTGGTGTAGTTCACATAGAAATATCCGTTGGTTTCATAATCTGGATGAAAGGCGATCCCCAGCAAGCCCTGTTCGCCGCCCCCGGAATTCACAAGGGAAGTTATATCCAGAAAAGGGGTGGGTAAGATCTGGCTGCCATCATAAATGACGATTCGGCCACCCCTTAGTACAATGAAAAGACGATTCGATCCATCACCGGCATGCTCAATATCCACAGGCAACGAGAGTCCTGACGCGATTGGTTCGAATTCCAACGTCCCGGGACCAACTGCTGTTTCGATGGCGTCCCGTGGTGATGCATTAGCTCGGTTGAACGGGAAGGAAAATATCAGGAGCAAGGTTACAAGGGCGAAAAAGTTTGTTTTCATTCAAGACTCCTTGCGCAGAAAGAATCTCATTGCTTAAGATGGACATCTTTTGGAGCATTATGTCAGGATATAAAATAAGTTTTATCTGTAATATCTGAAACCGGGCAAAGAGACAGATTCATCATACTATATTTCAATTGGAATTCAAGTTTGATTTCATGGAATTGTGCATCATGTGTATCTGAGAAAATGTCCTTTTTAAGGATATATCATAAACCGCCAGGGAGGTGATCTCTGGCGGTTTATGATTCGATTACCAGGCGCTGATTTATGGCAGGTTGAAGGTCTTCACGAGGAAGACTGCCATCTGGGCACGCGTGACCGGGTTATCGGGACAGTAGATGCCGGGACCGCAGCCGCCGGTGATGCCCTCGGCAGACAACTGTTCGATCCACTTGTCTGCCCAGTAACCGACGGGCACATCCGTGAATACCCCGGTCGCGGCAGGAGGATTGTAAGCCACGCCGTGTTTGGACTTCAGGAGGAAGACTGCCATCTGAGCACGGGTCACGGAGGTGTCGGGGCAGAAGTTTCCGCCTCCACAACCACCGGTGATGCCTTCGGCGGCGAGTTGTTTGATCCATGCGGCAGCCCAATAGGAGGTGGGGACATCGGCGAAGCCGGTACTACCTCCAACAGCGGGTGGAGTGTAGGATGGGCCATGGATGCCTCTGAGCAGGAAGACCGCCATCTGAGCGCGGGTGACCGGGCTTTCCGGACAATATTGTAATGGATTAGAAATACAGCCACCGGTAATACCGGAACCATAGAGATCATCAATCCATTTCCAAGCCCAATAGTTGGTTGGTACATCATAAAACGTTGTGAAGTTGTTTGCACCTTCGGTGCATTGTGTTGTGTTACTCCAAATGAACTCGTCCAGGAATACGGTTGAGTCGTAGATGGAGTCGCCAAGATCTTGGATGGTGAATACGATGTTAAGGGTTCCTCCCGGTGTTACTGGTGCATGTGCACGCAATAGTGTTGTGCCTCCATCGTATGTAGTCCCAGTGACCGAGGTAACACCGTAGACGGTGTTGATGGAAATTATGTTTCCATTGCTATCTAACGCAATATTTTGAGGAATTTCAGCTGTAAAAGTATCGTTGTAAATGGAACCGACAAATTCCGGGAATTCCTCAGAATAAAAAATAAAATCGAAATTTGCACAATTTATGTTTGAAGGCACTTTAAGCGTCAGCGCAAGTTGGGTCATGTCATACCCAGAGGCATTGTTTAGTCCATCAAGGACGTGGCTTAGACTGTTAGAGTCATTTGGAGTGTCAGCACTCTGGGCAAGCCCTGTGGATAAGATAGCAAATGTGCTTCCTTCCCTTGGGAAAAAACCACCCAGAGGAGATGTGCCAATGCCCACTCCAGCCGGGTCACTCCCGTTCAGGCTGGCTGATACTATTTCTGATGGATTAATGCCCATGGCAACTGCAAGGTCTTGCGCTGTAACAGGTGACGTGATGGCATAAGGGTTAACATCCCTGGATGACGCCATGTGTGGCCTCCGATCAGGACCCTGGTTCGGATGGCTGGCTTTTACAACATCAATCCTTGATGTAAACACAGTGGTTGCCATCAAGATCACAAATATTAAGGTTCTTAAAATCTTGTTTTTCATGATGTTCTCCATGTAGGCTTCTTGAGGTTGTACTTTTAACGATAATAATATTTGCTTTACTTTTTTTTAAATATTGATGACATAGATTCTTTACTTTTAATTTCCACTCCTTTCTGTTTGCTCGTTAATCCATCCCTTTGTGTGATCTGGCAAACCTGAAAATGGCTAAGACCACGACGATGTGAAAATTATACTACCATGCCAGTTGTGCACAAGGTACTATGGGCGTGGCATTTTTAGGCAACCGGGGATGAAAAGGAGCTAAAGTCGATTCATTGTAAAGTGATCTGGTATAGTACTGTTAATCTTTTTTTCCGAGAAAGCATTAAGTACAAGTCACCAGGGAAGGATATTCCCTGGTGACTTGTACCTTTGATATAGCAGTTGTCCGTTACGGCAGGTTGAAGGTTTTGACGAGGAAGACCGCCATCTGGGCACGCGTGACCGGGTTATCAGGACAGAAGATGCCGGGACTGCAGCCGCCGGTGATGCCCTCGGCAGCCAACTGCTCGATCCACTTGTCCGCCCAGTAGCCGACCGGCACATCCGTGAATACCCCGGTCGCGGCAGGAGGGTTGTAAGCCACACCGTGTTTTGACTTCAGGAGGAAGACTGCCATCTGCGCACGGGTCACGGAGGTGTCGGGGCAGAAGTTTCCGCCTCCACAACCACCAGTGATGCCTTCGACGGCGAGTTGTTTGATCCATGCGGCAGCCCAATAGGAGGTGGGGACATCGGCGAAGCCGGTGCTGCTCCCTGCAGCAGGAGGACTGTAGGATGGGCCATGGATGCCTTTGAGCAGGAAGACCGCCATCTGTGCCCGGGTGACCGGGCTTTCTGGGCAATATAAAGGAGGACTGATACTACAGCCGCCGGTGATGCCGGCGTTGTAAAGCCGCTCAATGTAACTATATGCCCAATAGACAACGGGTGCATCGGCAAAAGTCGTATCCTTGACGATCGAATAAGCTTCGCCAATTGTGAAGCTTCCATTGCCCGTACCAGTCCCACCGAGGGGCAGGTTATCTGCATCCTTTATACTGTCATCATCCACAAGGTCCAGGCGGATGGTTCCATTGCCAGAACCGGTATGAACAGTGACTAGATATGTTTGATTTGACCCCGAAACATTGGTGATGGATGCTCCGCTTAATCCAGTCGTGGATGGAATTAGATCGTCCGTATCCAGTCCCGAGATCGTTTCTGTAAAAGTGATGGCGAATCCAACAATATCTGCATTGGTAGGGTCTGCATCCGTTCGGGTAATGCTCTTCACCATAGGGGGCACATAGGGAATTGCCACTACGCCCTCCAAAACATTACTGTCAATTCCAAGCGTCAGATCGCCCCAGGTTTCATAATGATCCCCTTCGTATTGCCGGATGCGTTGATGATCCGCCCAGGCGGTATTGGATATGCACTTCCCAAGGTTCCATACGGTGGCATTGGGATCATAATAGCCTTCTCCAAGGTTGTGATACCACCTTGCGGGCCAGATGACATCCGGCTGGTTCTCAATATAAAAGAAATCACTAAGACCGGTATCGCACAGTGTGGAGCCGTAGGCGCCTGCAAGGTTTCCGCGAGCTCGAATTTGTGACACCCAGCCATTCATAAATGCATTGACCGCCTCTCTGCAGGCGGTATTTGTGCCGTAATATTCGATATCGTAATAGATGACGGCCCCCGTTTTATCCGGAAAGGTTAATCCAAGTTCTGCAAGCCTTTCCACAGCGAGATCGGCCTCATCCACTCCCTGATTATGCGCGATGGTGGCATCGTAGCTCATTTTATAGTTATAGCTTGTGCACGGAGCCTGGGGACCCACCCATGTTGGGATGAACTTCCAGCCTTGATGATATAACTGCTCGATGTAGGATGATGTCAATGCCTCATTCGAACACGCACGGCTGATCCCGCCAATATACAGATTCACTGTTTTGTATGGGCTGTTGTCCCACCAGGCCTGTAACTCTGTAAGAGTGGGGATCTCGCATTTGTCGAATCCCTGTCCGATGAAAACCTCGGTGCGTCCGGAATTCGGAAGGGCGTTCATTGTAAATGAGCGATTTTCCTCGGATGCATCTGGTGAAATGAAATTCGTATCAGTGAGCGGAAGTTGAAGGGCTTGCCATGTTACTCCACCGTCATTCGTATGAAGCAATCGGGTGGACGATGTACAGGAAACGGAGGCAGATCCATCGTCAGAGGATGAGACGGTTGTACAGTCTGCCATTACGGATCTTGCCCATCCCTCGTCCAATGAGATCATATCCAGATCAACGACCGAGGCAGATGACCCATCCTTGTTCTCTACTACGCTGAGTCTGTCATCACTCATGCGCACGATGGAGTTCGTTCCGGGAATTGTTGCCACAAGATTCCTCGCATCGAGGATGGAAAGTGCGATCATACCCGTCTCGGAGTTTAGTGGCACCTGATCTTGGGTCTTCCATCTTTCCAGGGGGCTTTCCGTGGTTGAAATTATCAGGCTGTTTTTCGAACCGGAGCTTTTCACCACCAGCATTCCCCGTCCGTTTGAATAGAATGGCTGATAGACAGTGGATGATGAGTTTGATGGCAGGTCAATGCTGATCTTCCGCCACGTTAAACCGCCATCCTGCGTATTGAAGATCTGGTCTTCTGTCGGCCCTCCAACTGCCCAGCCAATTTGCGGTTCAGGGAAGGTCACGCGATCTGCGACAGGCAATTTGGAACGAGTCCAACTGTCTCCCCCATCGGATGTTACAAAGAGTGTGCCCAGACTAAAATTGGAACTGGTGGATTGCCTGGTGGCGATCCACCCGCTCTGCGCATCGAACCACCCCATGGTTGCTCCCTCGACCTGGGCAGGGATCTCGCCTAATTCGAACAAATCCAACGCCATAACCTCCCAGGACTTTCCGTGATCGTTCGTATGTGCAAGGGTGAAGTTTGCACTGCCATCCAGGTTCGTTGTAGTCCATAGCAGCCACCCCGTGTCTGGATCAATGAGATCAATATCATTCACACTTGCATCAGGCGGGATCGATGGGCCTATTTCATCCCAACTGGAACCTGCATCAGAGGTCCAGAACAACTGTCGATCGAGCAGGACCCAACCCGACGTTGCTGTTAAAAAATCGAAGCGTTGAAACCTGGTCTGACCGTTTTCGCCTTTTTGCATTGGAGACGTTGGAAAAAAACCTGATGTCAATATCACAAAAGGCAGGACCAACAGCAAACCGGTAAAGCTTTTATTGCCGGAAACATTCCAGTGCATGGTTACTCCGGGAATTTATTCCATGTCTTTGAATCGGATATTTTGCGAATTCATTTCCATAATGTTTTACCAGCCTTTCGATGCCGGGCTGATAGCCCAAAAATCCCATTACGACTTTTGCAATAATTATGATAAAAAATTGGACAGGTTTTATCCTGTCCAATTCAAATTTTTTCTGGCGAATCTTGTTCACTTACGGAAGGTTGAAGGTTTTCACGAGGAAGACCGCCATCTGGGCACGCGTGACCGGGTTATCGGGGCAGTAGTTGCTCCCGCCGCAGCCGCCAGTGATGGCTTCGGTAGCCAACTGCTCGATCCACTTATCCGCCCAATAACCGACGGGTACATCCGCGAATACACCGGTAGCGGCAGGAGGTGTGTAAGCCACCCCATGTTTGGACTTCAGAAGGAAGACCGCCATCTGGGCACGCGTGACAGGGTTGTCGGGGCAGAAGTTGCCGCCGCCACAGCCGCCGGTGACGCCTTCAGCAGCGAGTTGTTTGATCCAAGGCGCCGCCCAGTAAGAGGTGGGGACATCGGCAAAACCGGTACCGGCACCTACCGGGGGAGGATTGTAGGATGAGCCGTGGATGCCTTTGAGCAGGAAGACCGCCATCTGGGCGCGGGTTACCTGATTCTCGGGACAATACTTGAGGGGAGATGTAGCGCACCCACCTGTGATCCCTGCATTGTATAACCGCTCAATGTATTGAGAAGCCCAATAACTGGTGGTTACGTCAATAAAGGATCCGGTTGCGGGTCGGAAGAATCTCACAGCAAGGAATGAGGGTGGAATGTCACAGAAATCAACATAAGCCAGACCATCCAATCCTGTGGAGTTCTCGATGCCGGCAACTCCACACCACCAGTTGCTGTTCACTACCATCGATGAATATTGGAAGTCAATGTTGCCATTCTCATGCAGGATGACTTCGAACAGGTAACTATCGTTATTGCCGATGGGATCGCCAGAATATCCACCAGTCAAATTGTGCCACTCGACAACAAAATAGCGGTTGGGCGCTGTTCCTCCAGACATATAGTGCACCCATGCGCCAACCGGAATATAGGTCGGTGTCCAATACGGCGCAATTACAGTGTTGGGTTGATCGGGATATGGAAGATAATCCTGATCCCACCAATACGGTGAATCTTCGAGGGCGATATATCCAAAGGAAGTGATGTATAGGGAGGTGTACTCATTGTCGTAGTATCTGAAGGTGAAGGGTAATGATATTGGTCCTGTAACCCCACCCCAATCACTCAATCCCGTGTTCGTACCTGCAGAAGTGTCGATCCACGAAGGGGTAAGGCTGTCATCCCAGGTATATCCATAGCCATCCGGTCCGCCTGTGAATTGCGGAGTCGGCATCCCAGAGGATGACTGTCCTTCCGGTGAGCCGATCTTGTGATATGCGCTTCGACATTCCGGCGACAGTTGGCTCAGAAAAGCCAAGTCATCACCCATTCTGGGATCATATGGGGGACAATTGGATTGATTGTTCAGATGGCCGGAACCAGCTTGTGCCATCGAAGTGGGAAGCATCATTACTACAATGATGACCACTGCACATAGTCTGAATAGACGGTTGTTTAACATGTTTTCCTCCTGGAAGTAGAAATGGATTTTCGATCGAAATTTCATGCTGATGATAATTAATCTGACAGGACACCTCCTGGAGGCGAACGTGTTATCGAACGGCCAAATCTGCGATTTTCTATCCCGGACTTTAAAATAAACCAATCACCTTATCAGATTCATTTTAATCATTAGCAGGAAAATTACAAGATGCTATTTGTAATATCCTCGTTTGACCCTTTCGTGATCTATAGATGGTAATCATTATTTGGATCGAGCGTAGAGTCCGTTTTCGAGATTCTCTCTTTGCAGGGCAATCGCGGTATCGTTCGCTGACATCGAATTCACCATCGTCAATCGGATAAAGGCCACGCGCCGGTTCGTTTGTTCTTTGTAGCATTCAACAAAGAGAAGGGTAGTATCAGGGGGGGTAGACACGCAATAATGCGAACATCGAATTAAGTTGCCAAAGGAAAACAACCATGGCTACCTTGTCCAGCCTTTGCCTCATCCTCAACCTGCTCGAGACGAAGGGAGTGTTCGCGTCCATTCTCCTGCTTTCGTTTCGGGAGTCGCGCGTCCCGCTCGAAGCCTTTGCCGATCCGCAACTCGACCCCGAGGCCAGCCGCGTAGAACGCGAGTTCGTGCTGGCGTCAAAATCAACGACTGCGGTGTATGAGGGGATCATGCCGAAGATGGGAATTTATCCTGACCCCAACGGCATACCGGGCGCTAATGCCAGCGCAAATCAGGTCAGTGTAATCTTTGTGTGCTGTGCAGGCGAATCAAGTTTTCATTTCATGTGTAGTCACATCACTCCATGCGGTTTGACGCGCCGCCAGGACCCGATGACAAACAGAATCCCTGCAACGACCTCAGCGATGCGCCCGATCAAAACTGCATCGGGGAGCCAGTATTGGAACGCTGTGATCAAGATCCCGGCGTTGAGCAGGGCAAAGGAGACCCACACCAGCCCCACGGGTCCGCGTGAGGAGCCTTGGCTGAAGCGCGGGATGATCCAGAATGCAACGCCCATCGCCAACTGGATAAGCCAGCCCACCAACAAAAATTCCATGTGAAGGGGAAAGAGATACCAGACCGCAGCATGGAACGGGATCCCCTTTTGGGCGAGAAGCAGAGCGCCAAACAATGAACCCAGCAGAAGATATAGCAGCGATGCGCGTACAAACCAGACGCTCAACTTAGGCATTTACTTTTCCTTGACGCGTCCCCAACTATTGACCACGAATAGCAATCCCGATAGAAACTGAAGGATCGCCGAAAGCACCAGCATCCATCCGCTGAGTGGATTGGCCCGGGTCGATTGGATCGGTTCGGCAACCGCCCGCAGGAGCAGACCGATGTTGAGCAGGGCATACGTCCACCAGCCAAGGGCTTCACTGCCGCGCGGTTTCTTGACTGAATACTTTGGGAACATCCAGAAGATGACACCGAAGATCAGTTGCGTCAGCCAGCCAAAGACGAGCAGATGAATATAGACGGGGAACAATCCGTTCGTCACGCCCAATGCCAGCAATATGCCGAGCACCAGAGCAAGCGCCAAACAGACCATCCCCGTTTTGATGAATGTGCGTGTGAGTAATGGCATGGTTATTTTCCCAATAAACTTTTACGGACAGAATGCACGGTCATTCCCATGAACAGCAAAATGGCAATTTCGTTCAACAATCCACCCCACATCCGGAGCGTATGCAGGTCCGCGTAATCGGCGGACACACGCAGTGCCAGTGAAACATGCAGCAGGATCAGTTGGACATAAAATGCAGGCTGGAAGTTGATCGGCACACCCAGGACGGCTGGGAAGATGATCGGCGCGTGACCGAAGATCATCGAGATGACGAAGCCGATGAAGACCGCATGCAGCAACGCGTCATATCCTGGACCCGCAAACTGCGCGCCACCTCCCAGGCTTAATGCGCCGCCGACGCCGAGCCACACAAATCCCAGTGCGAGGCACCACGCAATGTAGCGCGTGAGGGGGAGCCTATGCCTGAGATTCCTCCAGGCGATGTCGTTGCGGATGGACCAGAGCGCGATCAAGATCAATGCTGCGCCGGTCGTCCGCGTTCCAAACTGGATGCTGAATACGGAAACGATCGTCCCCGTGAGGAAAATCAGGATGATCGCTGCAAACAGGAGTTGCTGTCCTCGTGAAGGACGCAGCACCCGGCTCAATTCCAATCGTTCGCCGGTGATGGTCAACACTAAAAATGCCTGCCAGAAAAAGACAACTTGAAAGATCTGCCAGCCGAACAGCCAGAGCAGGTTGCCTGCGAACCATGTCAACATGCCAAGCAACATGGTGAGGGTATGGAACGCCATCTCACGGCGCGTGATCTCGAACAGGATCGCAACCCCGCCGAGGCTGGCGAGAGTGAGCAGGATCGGTCCGAGGGGCGGAGTCTGAATCAGAAACGTGAGTAAGCCCCCCAGTCCCGCGAGAAGCGGAGGGATATACATCCATTTTTGCTTCAGTGCAACGGCACGTTCGAGCGTGATGAGAGTCCCCAAGAATCCGGAGATCATCAATGGACCATGTGCGAGGGCGAGGGAGGGAGTCGGCGCGGGCAGTCCCCAGCCAAGTCGCATCAGCCCCGCCCAGAGTGCGGCAAGCAGGGCGAGGATGGAAAGGAACAGGAACGGCAGAGGAAAGCGATGCGGTTTCATGTCATCATTCTACAAACGAAGTCGGTTTTACACAACCTTTTTTCATCACGTGAGCAGGGATGTATAATGACGATGAAAGGATGAAACATGCCCCGCCCCAAATCTCCTGTGCGGCTCGAATGGGTGGACCCCGATGTTTGCTCGACGGATTATCGCTTGAAGATCATCGGGCGTTTGCCGTTCTTCAAGCACCTGCCCGCCGAAGCGATCGCAAGGATCAATCTGTTATTCCACGACCGCGGAGTCTCTGCCGGGGAGCGCATCTATTTCGAAGGCGATGAGTCAACGCATCTGTTTCTCGTGGCGATGGGGAAGGTGAAACTGGTGCGCAGTTCCGCTTCGGGGCGTGAAGTGCTGTTGGATATTTTGCACGGCGGCGAATACTTCGGTACGCTGACGGCGCTCGGCGGGAGTACTTATACCGAGACCGCCATCGCCCAGACCGATTGCTGTATCCTCCAAATTTCATCTGAAGATTTTGAAAGCATCCTTTCCGGGTTCCCGGACGTGACGCGCAAAGTGCTGGAGGCGGTATCCAGGCGGTTGGTGGAATCGCAGGAGATCGTCAAACAATTGAGCACTTATGAGGTGGAACAACGCATCGCGTCCGCCCTGTTACGCCTGGCTGGGAAACTCGGCGAAACGCGTGAAAAGGATGTATTGATCCAGCTGCCGTTCTCGCGTCAGGACCTGGCGGCAATGACCGGGTCCACAACGGAAACGGTCAGCCGGGTGATGAGTCGTTTTGCGGAGGATGGGCTGGTCAAATCAGGACGCAAGTGGGTCACCCTCACAGACATGAAGCGTTTGGAAGAGCTGGCAAAGTAGGGTGCAGTTAATTGATCCAAATCATACAGGTTTTGGGAGGGCGGGGATATATTCAGGGTGTAATAACTCACATCCAAGAAGGAGATAAACCATGAACACCCTGACTCAACCATTGCGCGATGAACACAAGGAATTGTTTCCGCAGGTCGATCGCATTCGACAGGTTGCGGAACTGATCGGCGAAGCATCCGTCGATGAGATTCGCGGCGGCGTGGAGGAAGTCTACGACTTCCTGGCGCATCATCTCAAGCCTCATGCTGAAGCCGAGGACGCAGCGCTTTATCCCGTCGTACAAAAAGTGCTTGGCAGCCCGGATGCCACCAAAACGATGAGCCGCGATCATGCTGAAGTCGGCATCTACATCACGGAACTGGAGTCGTTGCGAAATGGCTTGACGAACGAGGCGCCGACGTCTGCGCAGGTCAAGTCCCTGCGGCGCGTGCTGTATGGCGTCCATGCACTGGTCAAAGTCCATTTTGCCAAGGAGGAAGAGGTCTACCTGCCGATCCTTGACCAGCGGCTGACGCCCGAGGCTGCGCAGGAAATGTTCGAGGCGATGGAGTCCGCGGCGCACACTGCCAAACATGCCTTGCAAGCTTGAGTTGTAATGGCACCCGATTTTTTATCAGAAGGTTTCTACGCCCTGCCTGAGATTCGGTCAGCCGATAATTGCTCGATCAGCTTCTGAAGTTCAGGCAGGATGCGGCGCAGTTCCTCCTTATGGATGGAGGATAACTGTTCGAGGATCGCCAGCCCCTTCGCGGTGAGCGTTACGTAGACCTGCCGCCGGTCGGTGCGCGACGGTTCGCGTCTTAGCAGACCTTGCGCCGTTAACCGGTCCGCCAGACCGACGGCACTCTGATGGCGGATCTGCATCTGTTCCGCCAGTTCCTTGATGGTGACCCGGTCGCGGCCCGGAAAGCCCTTGATCGATAGCAATACCTGGTGCTGTTGGGGAGTCAGACCGAGGGATTCGGCAGCCTCCTCACTGAAGTGCAGGAACCGCCGCAAAGAGAAACGGAAAGCGGCTAAATTTTCATATTCTGTTTTTGTAATGCGCGCCATTGCCTCTCCTCATTTCTAATTCGAGAATAATGATACCATTGAATTATATCGTAATACGATATATAATTTGCCGGTCAAATCATTTGAGGAGCAGAAAATGGTAGAGAGAAGCAGCCTGGATTACAGGCATGTCAACGTCAATTCCTCCGGAGGGTTTCGCATCCTGTTGATTTCGCTCTTGGCAGCGTTGATCGGGATCCTGGCGGGTTTGGTCGCCTTCGGTCTTTATTCGCTGATTTCGTTCATCACGAACCTGGTCTTCTTTCAGCGTTTCGCTCTCACCCTTCCAAGCCTGAAGGATAATCCGCTGGGCGCGTGGATCATCCTCGTACCGGTCCTCGGCGGGCTGATCGTGGGCGTGATGGCAAAGTATGGGTCATCGAAAATCAAGGGACATGGGATCCCCGAGGCGATGGAGGCGGTGTTGACCAATCGCAGCCGCATTCATCCGCGTGTGGCGATCCTCAAGCCGCTTTCGGCAGCCATTGCCATCGGCACGGGAGGTCCTTTCGGCGCGGAAGGACCGATCATTCAAACCGGAGGCGCGCTGGGTTCGCTGATCGGTCAGTTAATCCATACCACCGCCTCTGAGCGGAAGGTCCTGCTGGCATGCGGTGCGGCAGCCGGAATGGCGGCCACCTTTAGCACACCCATCGCGGCAGTCATCCTTGCCATCGAATTGTTGCTGTTCGAGTTCAAATCGCGTTCGTTCATACCGCTTGTCATTGCCAGCACCCTGGCGACGACCATCCACCTCTGGCTCATGGGTGCGGGTCCGATGTTTTCGGTCGCGGTTGTGGATTTCGGGATTCCGAGCGCCCTGCCCTATTACATCCTGCTCGGACTCCTGTGCGGCGCGGCGGCAGTCGGATTCAGCAACTTGCTGTACTGGGTCGAGGATCTGTTCGAACGCATCCCATTCGATTCGATGTGGTATCCGGCAATCGGCGCCCTCGGATTGGGCATCCTCGGTTATTTCTTCCCACGCGTCATCGGTGTTGGTTATGAAACCATTTCGGACATTTTGAATGCCCGGCTGGCATTGAACGTCCTGTTGTCTGTCATGATCTTCAAGAGTCTGGCACTGGTGATTTCGCTCGGTTCCGGGACATCGGGCGGACTGCTCGCCCCGATGTTCATGGCGGGAGCGGCTCTGGGCGGGTCATTTGCGATGATCATCAATCGGATCGTCCCTGGCGCGAATCTGTCCCCTGCCGCCTGCGCGTTGGTGGGCATGGCGGCGGTGTTCGGGTCGGCTGCGCGCGCCACGTTCACGCTCATCATATTTGCGTTCGAGATTACGCGTGACTATAACGCCATCCTGCCGCTCATGCTGGTCTGCGTGCTCGCGGACGGTGTGGCAATCCTCCTGATGCGCAACTCGATCATGACCGAAAAACTGGCGCGGCGCGGCTTGCACATCCACCTCGAATATGAACCGGATGTATTGCAACAGACGCGGGTCGGCGAAGTCATGGATGCAGAGGTGAAAACGATTGTTCCCGCGATGAAGGTCAGGGAACTTGCCGACCACGTCACGCGCGGCGACCCGGAATATATCCGCCATCAAGCCTTTCCCATTGTGGATCAAGCTCATCTGGTTGGGATCATCACCTGGGGTGATATCGTCGAGACTCTGGCAGAGAACATGAACACGGAGGAGACCGTGCTTGAAGCCGGTAACGATGAACCGGTGGTCACCTATCCGGATGAATTGCTATATGATGCAGTCAGTAAGATGTTACGGAATGACATAGGACGATTGCCGGTTGTTGGACGCCAATCTCCTCATAAATTGGTGGGATATCTGGGTCGTTCGGCTGTCATGGAAGCGCGCCTGGGTCGGCTGCGCGAAGAACAGGACCTCGAACCCGGCTGGGTGACCTTTCCAAAGCCCTCGAAAATTTTGAGCGGTAAGCGTTCCAGTACCCCTCACCAGGACCAGGTCCCTGAGAAGGAGGATTCCACTTGATCGTTATAAATCCCTTTGTTCATACACCCCATGATTTGGAAAAAAAACAATAACCGGGAAAGGAAGAAACAATGAAAGTTACAAACCTGTTGGAAAACCTGAAATTTGGAGACAAAGATCCTCATGCGGAACCCATCCATGCAGATAGAGAGGGTCGGGCAATTCTCTTTACACTGAAGCCAGGCCAATCCATTCGTGAACATAATGCACCCAGCACGCCGTTTTTTGTGGTTGTTCTCAAAGGTCAGGGCGCATTTGCCGGTGGCGATGGTAGCGAGCATATTTGCGGTCCGAATACACTGTTGATGTTTGATTCGGGCGAGAACCATTCCATCCGCGCGATCGAGGAATTGGTCTTTATCGGTATCCTGCACGGTTCACCGATCGCTCAAAAATGATCTTTTCTGATTGTGGGTTATTCAATCTGGAAAAATGGCTCTCCCAACGAGACCGCAAGGGACTCCGGGGTTTGCTGTGGGTCTTTTTCCCCGATTACCTGCGTCTGTGATGTGTTGCAGGTCTTGTTTGGCGAGGGCGTCATTCATGCTCTTTGCTTATCCCTGCTTCCGGCTTGTATCCAGTCATACCATGCCATGACGGTGACGCTGGCAATCACTATATCCGGTTTGCAGGATGAGAGATGTAGTGAGCGGAGCGTTTTCATATCCCATTGGAATGAGATTTTGGCAAATGAAAGCAGCCGGGATTGATGCGTGCCAAATCCGCAAATGCCTGACGAATATCGCCTCCATCAAATTTACATTGGCAAAACTCGATTGAACCAGCCACATAGTTTGCATTGACGACGAAATTACCCTCTGGCTCCTCTGTCGGTTGAACCAACCATGTGCGTGGCACGAAAGACGGAGGGCGTTCAACTTATACCGAGTTAAGAGCTTTATAAGTCAACGGTTTGTTCGATATAATCAATTTGAAACGGGTATCGAAAACAAGTACAAGGAGATGACACAATGTCTGACAATAAGTGTCCAATGCATCACACAGCTGGCGGGGGGATGACGAACCGCGACTGGTGGCCGAAACAGTTGCGGCTGGATATTCTGCGCCAGCATTCGACCAGATCGAATCCGATGGGCGGGGATTTCAACTATGTGGAAGAGTTCAAGAGTCTGGACCTCGATGCTGTGAAGAAAGACCTCCATGCACTGATGACCGACTCGCAGGACTGGTGGCCGGCGGATTACGGTCACTACGGGGGCCTCTTCATCCGCATGGCGTGGCACAGCGCGGGCACCTACCGCACCGGTGACGGACGTGGCGGCGGGGGGACCGGCAATCAACGCTTCGCACCTCTCAACAGCTGGCCCGACAACATCAACCTCGACAAGGCGCGCCGTCTGCTCTGGCCGGTCAAGCAGAAATACGGCAGGAGGATCTCCTGGGCGGATCTCATGATCCTGGCTGGCAATGTCGCGTTGGAATCGATGGGGTTCAAGACCTTCGGTTTCGCCGGCGGGCGCCAGGACATCTGGGAGCCGGAAAAGGACATCTATTGGGGTACCGAGGATACCTGGCTGGGCGATAAGCGTTACTCGGGCGAACGGGACCTCGAAAACCCGCTTGCCGCCGTGCAGATGGGTCTGATCTATGTGAACCCTGAAGGCCCGAACGGCAACCCCGACCCGGTCGCCTCAGGACGCGACGTGCGCGAGACCTTTGCGCGTATGGCCATGAACGATTATGAAACTGTCGCCCTCGTCGCGGGCGGTCACACCTTTGGCAAAGCCCACGGTGCCGGGGACCCAGCCCTCGTGGGTCCCGAACCGGAAGCCGCCGGTCTCGCGGAGATGGGGCTTGGCTGGAGGAGCAGCTTCGGCAGCGGCATGGGCGGCGACACGATCGGCGGCGGTCCCGAAGGCGCCTGGAAGCCGAATCCCACCCAATGGGATATGGGCTACCTGAAGGTCCTGTTCAAGTACGAATGGGAACTGGTCAAAAGCCCGGCCGGCGCGCATCAGTGGCTGGCAAAGGATGTGGACGAAGAGGACATGGTGGTCGACGCGCATGACCCGTTGAAGAAGCACCGCCCGATGATGACCACCGCGGACCTCTCCCTGCGCTTCGACCCGGTCTACGAGAAGATCTCGCGGCATTTCCTCGAAAACCCGGACGAGTTCGCAGATGCCTTCGCCCGTGCCTGGTTCAAACTCACACACCGTGATATGGGACCGAAGTCCCGCTATCTCGGTCCCGAGGTCCCGAAGGAGGACTTGATCTGGCAGGATCCGATTCCCGCCGTTGACCATGAACTGATCGACGACAAGGATATCGCCAACCTGAAGGGCAGGATTCTGAAATCCGGTCTCTCTGTCTCTGAGCTGGTCTCGACCGCCTGGGCCTCTGCCTCCACCTTCCGCGGCTCCGACATGCGCGGCGGGGCGAACGGCGCCCGCATCCGCCTGGCTCCCCAAAAGGATTGGAAAGTCAACCAGCCGGAGCAACTGGCGAAAGTGTTGAAGACCCTCGAGGGCATCCAGAGCGAATTCAACAGTGCCCAAACCGGCGGCAGGAAGGTGTCTCTTGCGGACCTGATTGTCTTGGCGGGCTGCGCAGGCGTTGAAAAAGCCGCGAAGGATGCCGGTTACGATGTGACGGTTCCCTTTATCCCCGGCCGCATGGACGCCTCGCAGGAACAGACCGATATCGACGCTTTTGTCGTGCTCGAACCGGCCGCGGACGGGTTCCGCAACTACCAAAAGACTAAATATTCCGTCTCTGCCGAGGAACTGCTGGTGGATAAAGCCCAACTGCTCACGCTGACCCCGCCTGAGATGACGGTCCTCGTCGGCGGCATGCGCGTCTTGAACACCAGCATCGGAGGGACCAAACATGGTGTCTTCACCAACCGCCCGGGAACGCTGACCAACGACTTCTTCGTGAACCTGCTCGATATGGGCACCGTTTGGAAACCGGTCTCTGAGGAGGAAGACCTGTTCGAGGGCAGTGACCGCAAGACCGGCACGCCGAAATGGACCGGCACCCGCGTCGACCTGGTCTTTGGTTCGAACTCCGAACTGCGCGCTCTGGCTGAGGTCTACGGATGTTCGGACGGGCAGGAGAAGTTTGTCCATGACTTTGTGGCAGCCTGGAACAAGGTCATGAACCTGGACCGCTTCGACCTCGCCTGATTCTCGCATATAAACTCAAATCAAAATGCCCCGCACGTGCGGGGCATTTTGGTCTCCAGCACCTGCAATTTTATAACCACGCCTCCAATTTCGCGATACACTCTCGACGAAAGGAACGATCATCGCAGCCACCGCCCAATATCGCGTTCATCAAATAGACATATTTCGTTGAAAAAAAGGGAAATCTGATAAAACTTGGTCAAATTTCATAATTTGACTACGCGGTCTGGAGAATATCATATGGGTTCAGCTTTCTCCCTTTGGACAATCGCAGGAGAGCTCACAGATCATTCACCATCGCCTCAAATACGCCAGCCCGAATCCAACGTTGCGATTGTTGGTACACCGTATACCAGAGGGTGGCAGGTCGTTGGGCATGAAGCGCCAAGGCGCACCTGCTCGCACGATCCAACGCAAGCCGTTGAAGACCTCCCGCAGCGAGTACTCGCGCTGCGGTGCTTCTTCTTTCATCAGCGTCAGGTAAGGAGCTATGAAAGCCCATTCGTCGTCCGTCACGTCACTCGGATATCTTTGCTTTTCCATGCCCGAAGTCTATCATTCTTGGGCCAAAGTGCATAACACGCTCCAGGAGAGTCCATCAGTTTTTATAGTCTTTGATATAATAGTCAAAACTATAACTTTGGAGACCACCATGTTCGTTGACCGCCAACAGGAACTCGCTTTTCTAAACAGCATGCTAACGCGCAAACGCCCGGGTCCTGCACAACTGGTGTTGATGTATGGCAGACGGCGAGTTGGCAAGTCAGAATTATTGTTACACTGGGTAGAGCAAAGTGGCTTGGAATATACATACTGGGAAGCCGTCAAGGAAAACGCCAACCAGCAACGCGCCCATTTTTTTGGGAAGTTACTGAACGTGCCGGCAACTGCTGCCCCAGTCTATCGATCCTGGACTGACTTGTGGGACGCGGCTGCTTCTCAATTACTGGGGAAGCGGAGGATATTGATCCTTGATGAACTTCCCTATGCAGCAAATGCTGATTCTGCCATGCTCTCGGCGTTACAGAATGCCTGGGATCAACATTTTCAGAAATCTGAGATTGTCATCGCGTTATGCGGGTCGCATGTCCATACCATGGAAACGCTGCTTTCCAAACAGTCTCCCCTCTTTGGGCGCATTACCGCTCAATGGCACCTCGAGCCGCTGCCTTTTTCCAGTCTGACAGAGTTTTTTCCGAAATGGGATCCTGCTGAACGCGTTGCCGCATACGCGATCATCGGCGGAATCCCGGCGTATTTGAACTGGCTGGACCCAGATTTGGATTTGATTAGCAACATCCGCAATGTGATCATGAGTCCGGGCAGTACATTCATGGCCGAGCCTGCGTTCTTACTGTATGATGAGGTCAGAGAACCAGCCAGCTACCTGTCCATTCTCAAGGCGATTGGCAGCGGGGCTCATACCCTGGCTGAGATCAGCGATCGGGCCTTTCTCCCAAGTACGAGTGTGAACTTTTATTTGCAAACCCTCCAGGAACTGCGCTTGGTGGAACGCCGTCTGCCCATAACCCTGGATAGGGAACAGCGCTCTCGCTCCCGCAGTGGTCGTTACCACCTAAGCGATCCATATTTTCGATTCTATTTCCATTTTCTCGAACCCTATCTATCCGCCTCTCCGGTTGACCCGGATCGTGTGATTGATAACATGAGACAAAACCTGCGAGGCTTTATCGGAAGTACGGCCTTTGAGGAACTTGCCAGAAGCTGGGTGATTGCGCAGGGCAAGGCTGGGAAGTTGCCCTTTACGCCTGAGTCCGTGGGAAGTCACTGGAGCCGTCGTGCTCAGGTGGACGTTGTCGCGATAAATCGGAAAACACGCGACATTCTCCTGGGTGAGTGCAAGTGGGGGGAAGATACTGTAAGCCGGGAAATCGCACTTGACTTGATCGAGAACAAGACATCGCTTGTGTTGAAGGATATCTGGGATGGCAAGGGGGACTGGAATGTTCATTATGCGCTCTTTGCCCGCCGCGGTTTCACACAAGCGGCGAAGAACGAGATGCAAAGGTATGGTGGTTACCTCGTAGACCTAAAGATGATTGACAAGACATTGGGATAATTTTTACAAGTCAGGATGGTATGGAGTTGACCCGTTCTAGAGCGTGTTATGAACTT
>DIDP01000051.1 GCA_002418205.1 Anaerolineales bacterium UBA5797
ACGATCACGCCGCCCACGGGGATTCCGAAATCGTGGAACCAGCCGATGAAGCGCGTAATGACCGCAATGGGCAGCGCCTCTGCCAACGTCACGAAGAAGAACGCCGTCAACTGATCGTCGGTGAGCAGTTTTTGCGCCTCGCCCATCCGATCGCGGAACGAGACGAGGTAATCCATCAAGGGGTCGGCTTCCTTCTTCTTGGTGAACGATAGCAGTTCGCGCAGCGACCGCGCTTCCTCGCGGCTCTTCAACATTTTATTGACCCAAAGCGAATACACCTTGGACATGCCCAGCAGGCGGCGGGCATTGGCGGTCGGCGCCGTGTCGAAGACGTACACATCGTAATCATTCTTCAACATCAGGTCCACCATGTTCTCGAACATCGCCGATTCTTCGAAAGCCGGGTTCATCGTGGCTGACTCGACGAAATCCTCCGCCTTGGTGGAGATATCGGCGAATTTCAGGAACCATTGGATCTTGTCGCGGATCTCCTGCTTGGACCGTTCGATGGTCTCCTTCGTATCGATTTCATACGCCCACAGGTTTGACACACCCTCCACCTGGGTCGGCTTGCCGAACACATCCTGACTCAACGATCCGCTCAGGCTGTGCACGGGATTTGTGGAGGCGAGCATCACGCGCTTTCCCTGCTTTGCCAGCCAGATGGCGGTCGCGCCTGCCATCACGGTCTTGCCGACGCCGCCCTTGCCACCAAAAAAAATGTAGCGCAGGCGCTGATGGTCGGCAACATATTTTCGCATGGAGGTTTCGATCTGGTTTGTCATGGCATCCTCCTACTCACCGTACATGATCTCGGAAAGTTTGCGGATCATATCCAGCCCCGTCACATCGCGTTCCAGTTCGGGAACGCGGGAAGCCACCTGGTTCCCGAAGGTCTCATCGATCTGCTTGAGATATTTATCCTGCATTTCGATGCGGTTCTTCAAATAGGGCGGGATGTTCTGGTCCAGCAGTTCGCGCGGCACGACGCGGTTGACCACATACCCCATGATCGGCACGTCGAATTTTGCGAACAGGTCAGCCGCCTTGGCGGTATCGATCAGGATCATTTCCTCGGGGATGACCACGAAGAAGAAGCCGGTCTTCTCCTTGTCGGTCAGGATCTGGGACGAAGCGTTGATGCGTCCGCGGATGTATTGCAGTTCATTGAGGATGGCGTCCTCCTCCGTTTCCTTCTCGCGTTTCAAGCGCGAGACCATTTCCTCGTATTCGCGCATCTCTTCGCGCAGTTTGGTGATCTTGTTGATCCATTCGTCATAGACCTTCGCCATGCTCAGGTAATAGAGCGCATGACCGAGCGGGACAAGGTCGTAGATGTAGTAATCGTAATTCCCCTCCACCACGATGTCCACCACGGCGTCGAAGATGGCGCTTTCCTCCATGGCAGGTTCAGCCGAAGCCGCCTGGATATATTGCTCGATCTCATCGGGCACTTCTTCAAAGCCGTACATGTCGAGGATCTTCTTGCGAATTTCCCCCTGATAAGCTTTGATGTGCTGGTCGGCATCGATCTCCTGCGCCCACAAGTTTTCCATGATCTTCACAGGACCTTTGCCGAAGATATCCTTTTGGAAGATATCCGAAAGGCTGGCTTGCGGATCCACGGAAAAGACCAGCACCTTTTTCCCCTGTTTGGCAAGCCAGTATGCGGTGGCGGCAGAAAAGGTGGTTTTGCCCAACCCGCCCTTGCCGCCGAACATGATGTAACGCCGTTCAGGATGTTCATCAAAGATTTTTTTCAGTGACATCGTCGTGGCTCCTAGAACATTGCATCAGAGACGTCTTTTTCGCGCAACAGGCGCCGCTTCCACGTGGAGATTTGCGGCACGACATACGGAAGCAGGCGCAGGCTGTAATATGGCGGCAGGATCGGTACGCCGATCATGTCTCCCATCGTGATCAGGATGAAGAGATGCTCCATGCTGGCGCGCGTCCGCAGGGCATAACGGCTCATATCGTGCGAAGCCATGCCGTACAGGATTTCCTTCATGTTCTGCCAAAAACTCTTCTTTTCTTCTTCTGTCATGTCAGGCTCCTTTTATGGGGTCAAGTACGATGAGTGATTTACAGCCCCTCCAGGTGATAATCATGCTCATCGCTGAATTCGCGTTCACGAAGGACTCGGCGTTTCCATGTTTCAATATGAGGAATTACATAGGGCAATAAACGCAGACTGTAATAAGGCGGCAGGACCGGCATGCCTATCATATCTCCCACCGTGCCGAGCATGAAAAGACTCTCGAGGCTGGCACGCATCTCCAGGGCGTGCTCGGCGAATTCCATCCCGAACAAACCATACAAAAATTCACGCGCGGCCTGCCAAAACGACTTTTTTTCTGGTTGACTCGAAACATTCATATTATACTCACGCCTACCTGTCGATACCGAGGTGCATCTTGAACTCACAAACAATCGTCATCATTGCCGTCGCCGTTTTCATGGGGTGGTTCGCCATCGGCATGATCTACAACCTGCGGCGCGGGGACAAAATTCTAAAATGGATGCGGGATGGTCTGCCGCTCATCGGTCAACGCACCACGTTTCGCTGGCTGGGTACTTCTGTTGCCGAGATGGGCATCGCGAAGGCAAAGCGCCCGTTTCAGCGTCTCGATACACTGCTGGTCCTCAAGCCGCGCGATGTCTTCTGGATGACGATCATCGCGTTTTTTCAGGGACGCGACGATGTCCTGATCTTTCGCGCCGCCCTCAGCACGCCTCCTCTTCTGGACCTCGAACTGGCTGACCCAAAAACCTGGAGCGGACGCGAAGCTCTGGCAAAAGCGACCAAACGTGGCTGGGAGGGAACCGACTACCGCGATCTCCATCTCATGGCGCCCAAGGGGCTGCTCGGCCTGGCGCAGGAAACCCTCGACAAACTGGCGGATCCAATGCAGTCGCTTTCGCCGCGCTTTCTGCGTCTCAGCCTGCGCAAGACCGCGCCCAACATGGAACTCCATTTGCCGTTCCCCGACCCAGGCAGGACCGATGCGAAAATGTACTTCCAGTCCTTGAGTAATTTCGGGCGCGCCATCGGCGAGCGAAACTGATCCGGTGATCGCCAACCGCGAGGGGAGATGTGAAACTTTCGCATCTCCCCTTGAGTTCTTTAAAGGACAGTGTTAATCCGCCGCCGCAGCAGCCTTCTTGGCGGGGGATCTGGTGTAACGCTGGTAGGCTTTATACCCATCCCAGCCGATGATGATGGCGGTAATGAACAGCAGGATGGCGATGATGATCATCGCCCACGCGCCCCCGGCAGCCGCGCCGCCTTTCGGTACTATTGTGACGAACAGGTTGCGTGCTGTCACAATGGTGGCTGCCAGTGTGGTGAAGTACATGAACAGGGTGGGCCAGAGTGCGTATGCTGGATTCTTCTTTTGCTCTCTCAGCCAGACTGTCACGATCAGCAGGCTCAGCGCGGCCATCAACTGGTTGGCGGCGCCGAACAACTGCCACAGATACACCCACGTGCCGGTCAGAACCAGCAGGATTGTCAGGAACATCGAGACGATGGTCGAGGCATGCATGTTCTTCAACACCGGGAGGACTTCGCCAGCCCACTCGGAGAGCGTCACCCGCATCACCCGGAAGACCAGCTGAGTCACGGTCAGCACAATGACCATGAAAGCGCCAAAGCCCAGGGCTGTGCCAAACGTCAGGAAGTTGTTTCCAAAAATGACACTGAGCAGATTGCCGACGCCAGCCGCAAATCGACCCGCGCCGCCTCCGGTCCCTGCGATGGAGACAGCCACCAATGCCAGCAAGGCGAGCGTGTTCTCCGTGAACATCGCTCCGCCGCCCACCGGCAGGCCATCTGTCTCATATTCCAACTGGCGGGCAGTGCCGATCGAACCGATCAGCGCGTGCCAGCCGGAGATGGATCCACAGGCGATCGTGACAAAGAGCATGGGCCAGAGTGGCTGCCAGGCTTTTCCCGCTGCGGGCAGCCAGGGCTGTGATTTGACCGCTTCCAGTGCAAAAGCTCCAACTTCCGGCTTGATGAATGGCGCAAGTATCGCGCCGAGGGCGCTCAAGCCGATGGTCAGCAAAGTGACCCAGAAGCCGATGTAGTTCACAGGTTGGGCGAAACGCCAGATTGGAAGTGTGGCAGCCAGATAGGAAAAGACCAGCAGGAACAATGCCCAGAAGAGATAGGAAGGCATGGTCTTGATCTCTCCGGTATCGGCATTATAGACTGCCGTGGTTGGACGTACGCCCTCTGCGTTCGGCGCGGGGATGCGCGGATCGGCATTGGTCGGATCGGTCACAACCATGACCGCCTGATCGCCGGAGATCTTGTTTATGGCTCCATTGAAGGCAATGATCGCGGAACTGACGGGACCCTGGGTGAGGTCCAGTTTGCCTTCTGCATTGACGGCGCGGAACGGACCAAGCATCATTGCTGCAAGAGTCACAACGACCACAATGACCGTCACCAGGATCAGATCCATCTTCCACTTATACAGCATCTGGCCTGCCAGAAAGCCCATCACTCCCAGCATGATGATTCCCAGAGGCACATCTGCACGGGCGACAAGCAGGGCAGCCATGATGCCCATGAAAGCCCCAGCCACCAGCATCAGGTAGAAAAAGATGAAGGTGAACAGGATCGGGCGGGTGCGCGGCGAGATCAGTTTGTGGCTGACAGCGCTCAGACTGTTTCCGTCGTTTCGGACCGCGACCATGATGGCGCTGTAATCGCTGACCCAGCCGATGAAGGAAACGCCGATCAACAACCATGCGAGCGATGGTGCCCAGCCCCAAAGATTGGCGGCTGTAATGGGACCCACGATCGGTCCCGCGGCGGCAATGGATTTGAAGTGATAGCCGTACAGCACGTTGCGGCTGGTGGGCATGAAATCCACACCGTCCATATACATCTTTGCAGGTGTCGCCTTTTTGGCGTCCGCTTGGATGATCTCCCTGTCGATCTTTTTGGCATAGAAGTTGTATGCCGCATATATGACGATCACGGCAAGTACAACGATCCAAAGAGTATTCATAACATATTCCTCCGTTTTGTCTGTTGCATCGATCGAAATGCACGGATTTACGACTGTTCGCCAGCAGGATGATTTCTCCTCTCACCTCTGGCCCGGGAAGAATGTAAATTACCTTCCATCAACCTCCTCTCTGCGAGCGTTCACGCTTCCACCGGCTGATTCGCCAACTGGGTGGCGATCTCCTCGCTTGCTGATGCCAGTTTTTGGCTCCCGGTGAAACGAGATTTACCGTTGACAATGACTGCCGGATAGCGGCGGGCGTTGTATTTCAATGACTTGTAAAAACCTTCGATGGACGCCGCATCGATCACCTTGAGGATGATGCCGTCGCAATACACCCTGAACATTTCCCTGACCCAATCGGATACCTCCTGATACTCGTGCGCCAGATCTTCCGGCAGGCTGTTCTCCAATTGCTCCTCATGCACGCGGCCGGATTTCCCCATCTCCTGCCAGGCGATCTCGCAGTGCGTACAGTGATAAAAGGCAGTGGGGGCATAGGCGATGATCTCCACCAGTAAAGGCTTGCTCATGATCGTGCTCCTGTAAAATAAAAACGCCAGAGAGCAACCCAATGCTCTTTGGCGCTAGATGTACCCTTCACCGGACAAAATCATATATTGTCCGATCTCGGCGGAGGTTCGAATATTTGAGATTTTTGACGGGAGCGACATAGTTAACCTCAAAAGGACGGACTATCAGGGTTCGAGGGTTGTCGGTAAATCGTCGCTAAGGTATGGTACTAAATATTTTACAAATCTACCAGTCGAAAGTCAATCTTGTTTTGTAAAAAATTCATAAATTTAACTGTCAGGGACTGGAACTGCCTTTTCGCGCTTTCAACTCAACGGGCAGCAAAGAGGCGTAGATGAAATCCGCAATGGGGGTGGAGACGTTCCATTCGCGGCCCTTTCGCCCGATCACGCCGACCATCGATTCGAGTTCCGTCCTGCGCCCTCCTTCCACATCGAGCTGCATCGAAGCTTTGATGTGAGGCGCGGCATTGTCCATGAAATCCAGCGATTTCTGGACAACATCCTCATCGAGCGCGATCTCCTGTGCCCGTGCCACGGCTTCCACCTCCCGCATCAGCCCGGTGATCATCTCACGAGTCTCGGGGATGGAGCGGTAATCGCCCATCGGCAGGCGCGTCAGCGACCCGAAACTGCTGGCAGCGGAAATGAAAACGAACTTCGTCCACAAAATTTTAAGGATGTCTTCCGTGACCTCAACCGTCACTCCTGTATTTTTCAACACCTCGTGAATGGATTGGATGCGCTCCGAGCGCGACCCATCCAACTCGCCGAAGACGATGCGCCGGAACTGGGATACCTGTTTGATGACGCCCGGCGCTTCCACCGCGGACGAGAGCCAGGTCGCGCCGCCGATGACATGTTCCATCCCGACAGCTTTTCCGATCCGCTCCACGGCATCGACCCCGTTTTGCAGGCTGAGGACTGCGGTCTCAGGTCCAACTGCGGATTTCACCGCTTCGGCTGCTTTATCGGTGTCGTAGGTTTTCGTGCAGAACAGGATAAGGTCCGCATGCCCGGCATCGGCGGGGTTGTCCGTCGCTTTTGCAGGGACGACTGCGAAATCGCCGAAGATGCTTTTGACCTGCAACCCGTTCTTACGGATCGCCTCCAGATGCGCGCCGCGCGCGATGAATGTCACGTCATTCTTTTGTTGTGCCAGCAAGCCGCCGTAATATCCGCCCACACCGCCGGTGCCCATGACCACGATTTTCATAGTTGCCTCCTGTTTATAACGTCAACCCTTATAACCCCAGATCGAACTAAACGATTTTGATCCTCTGCTCGATCACATCACCATCCGTCCAGTGAGCTTGCACCCAATTTGCCACATTCCCCAAGGCAGATTGCAGGAAGGCACGATCATTCCCGATCATCGCACAGCCGATGACTGCCTCCTGCCATTGATCCTGCAAGTCCATCTCCGCCACTGAAACGTTGAACTCGCGGCGCAGGCGGGAGATGAGCGGCTTGATGCGCCCGCGTTTTTCTTTGAGCGAACTGCAGGTTGGAATATGGAGATGAAAGGTCAATGTGCCAAGCATATCATTTCATTGATTTGCGTAATTTGTCTGCTAACAATGCCGCCTCTTCGTCACTGCAGGAATCATCCCGTGCAAGAAATTTTAACCCTCGTTCCGCGACATCCTTTCCGCGCGGAACGAGCCACGAGTGGAAGTGTGGTTGTCCTTCCATGGTGGTGAGCTGATAGATGCGTTCCACATCCATATTCTGTCTAAGCGCGGAAAAGACCTTCTTCAAAACCCTCCCAAGCGAAGCGGACTCTTCTTCCGTCATTTCGGCGTAATCGAGAAAATGGCGTTTCGACTCGATGAACAATGTCCCCAACGGACCCAGCTTCCCCGACGCATGGCAGACCATCCAATGCTCAGTTTCGTAAATATATCCACCCGGTGGAGCAGGTTCCAGTCCCATATGTTTGCGGCAGATAAAACAAGTTTCCATATTACACCTTGCAATTTACGTTTTACCAATTACGATTTACAATCCCTCGCATGGACATCGAAGTCGAATACAACAAAGCCCTTGATTATCTCTATTCTTTCGTTGATTATAGCCTGAAACATTCCTCCGAACTTGCCAAGGCGGAGTTCAATCTGGACCGCATGTTCGCGTTGATGGATGCATTGGGAAATCCGCAAAGCCAGTATCCCATCATCCACGTGGCAGGGACGAAGGGCAAAGGTTCGGTCAGCGCGTTGTGTGCCTCCGCATTGATGGCAGGAGGCTACAAGACCGGCCTATACACATCGCCACACCTCTTGGATTACTGCGAGCGGATTCAAGTCGATGGCGAGCCGATCTCGCATGAGTTCATGGTCGAACTGGTGGAGGAGATCAAGCCTTTTGTGGCGAAGATTCCCAAGCTGACAACATTCGAAATCACCACCGCACTTGGCTTTTTGGCATTTGCACGAAAAGGAGTCGACGCCGCCGTCATTGAAGTCGGGCTGGGCGGGCGGTTGGATGCGACAAATGTCGTCGCGCCGAAGGTGTCGGTGATTACTTCGCTGTCTTACGATCACATGGCGGTATTGGGAGATACGCTGGCGAAGATCGCGGGGGAGAAGGCAGGGATCATCAAACAAGGCGTACCGGTTGTCTCCTCACCGCAAAAGGACGAAGCGCTCGAAGTTTTGGAGCGCGTAGCCAAACTGAAGGGTTGTGAGTTTACATTGGTGGGTAAAGATGTAAAGTTCGAAAGGATCGAGTCAACACTGGATGGACAATCATTATCCATCGCGCTGAGCGGAGTGACGCTGAAAGCGCCACGAGGTCGAAGCATTCCTATTGAATTACAGATTCCTTTACTTGGCACTCATCAAGTCGAAAACGCCGCGACTGCCTATGCCGCCCTCAAGACCAGCGGGATCGGACTCTCCGATGAAGCCATCCAAAAAGGATTTTCTCAGGTAAAATGGCGTGCCCGCTTTGAAGTTGTGCGACGCGATCCACCCGTGATCTTTGACTCGGCGCATAATCAGGATTCGTTCGTCAAGTTGCGGCAGACGTTCGATGAATATTTCCCCGGCAGGCAGGTCTATCTCATCTTTGGCGCGTCGGAGGATAAGAACATCCCGGGTATGTTCGCGGAGATGAAACCGAAGATCAGGAAGCTCATCATCACACGCGCCGACCATCCGCGGGCGTTGTCGGTGGAGCAGATTATCGAGTTGGCGAAGCAGGCTGAGGTCCCGTATGAGGCGGCGAGTCCGGTCGAGTCCGCATTGGCGCGGGCGTTGGATAACTCGGCAAAAGATGGTAGCATTGTCCTGTCCGCTGGCAGTATGTTCGTCACAGCCGAAGTGATGCGGGCATGGAATAAACTAAATACGTCATTGCGAGGGCATTAACCCGAAGCAATCTCCAACGTCGCAGAGGAGATTGCTTCGCTCGTTGTGGTCGCCCGCAATGACAGAGGAACTATGAGTCACCCTAAAGAATGGAACGAAGAAGAAGATAATTTCGATCTAACCCTCTCGCAGCGTACGGAGGAGTTGTATCGTATTCCCAACCGCGAGCCGGATGCCGATGGCATCATTGAAGCCGCGGTGCTGCCGCTGCGCGACTTGATCATTTTCCCGCACATGGTCTCGCCGATCTTTATCGGGCGCGAAGGGTCATTGCTGGCGGTCGAGCAATCACAGCGCAAGGAACAGACGGTCATCGGCCTGACGCAAAAGGAACCTGACAAGGATAACCCTGGCGTGGATGATTTTCTGCCCATCGGTGTGGAGATGGCGGTGGGGCGCCTGCTTTCCATGCCGGACGGCTCGCACTCCTCGCTCGTGCAGGGACGCCGCCGTGTGGAGGTGGTGGAATTTGTCCGCAACGCGCCCTTCCTGATCGTGCGAGCCCGCGTCATCGCGGAACCGCAAACTGCCGACCGTCAAACGCAGGCGCTCATGCGCTCAGCCCTTGACCTGTTCGATCGTTGCGTACAACTCGACCGCACGATCCCCGAAGAAGCACACTTGTTTGCGATGAACATTTCCGAGCCGGGCTGGCTGGCAGATATGATCGCCACATCGCTGGCGTTGAACTATGAAGCCAAGCAGAGCCTGTTGATGCTGCTCGATGTGCGCGGACGTTTGCAGGCGTTGAACAAGATCCTTGCGCAGGAAGTGGATGTGCTCGAACTGGAGGATGAGATTCACTCCCGCGTGCAGAACGAAGTGGATAAGAGTCAGCGAGAGTTCTACTTGCGCGAACAGATGCGTCAGATCCAGAACGAGTTGGGCGAAGGCGATATCTTCACGCGCGATGCCGCTGAATTGAAGCGAAAGATCGAAGCCGTGAGTCTGCCCGATGAACCAAAGTTGGTGGCGCTTAGGGAGCTGGAACGCCTCAACCAGATGCCGCCCATGGCTCCGGAAGTTGGCATCATCCGTACCTACATCGATTGGATTGTCGAATTGCCGTGGTCCAATTCCACGCCGGATAATCTCGATGTGAAGAACGCGGCGAAGATCCTTGAACGCGATCATTACGGCTTGAAAAAACCGAAGGAACGAATCCTTGAATACATTGCAGTGCGTTCCCTGAAACCGAAGAAGGAACGCCAGCCGATCCTGTGCTTTGTGGGTCCTCCCGGCGTTGGCAAGACTTCGCTGGGGCGTTCGATTGCCGAGGCGCTGGGACGCAAGTTCGTGCGCGTGTCGCTGGGCGGTGTGCGTGACGAAGCCGAGATCCGCGGACATCGTCGTACGTACATCGGCGCGCTGCCCGGCCGCATCATCCAGACCATGAAGCGCGCCGGCACGTCCAATCCGCTGTTCATGCTGGATGAGATCGATAAGTTGTATTCCGACTTCCGCGGCGATCCTGCCTCCGCAATGCTGGAGGTGCTCGACCCTGAGCAGAATAACGCCTTCAGCGATCATTATCTTGAATTGCCCTTTGATCTTTCCAAGGTCATGTTCGTGACGACCGCAAATTCGCTGGGCAGCATCCCGCCCGCGCTGCTCGATAGAATGGAAGTGATCGAGTTCCCCGGTTATATCGAGGAGGAAAAGCTGGAGATCGCGAACCGTTATTTGGTCCCGCGTCAGATCGAAGAAAATGGATTGGACGAGGTCAGCCCCAAATTCGAGCCCGACGCGATACGGCGCATCATCCGCGAATATACCTACGAGGCGGGTGTCCGCAATCTGGAGCGCGAGATCGGGCGCGTCTGCCGCAAGGTCGCGCGATTGAAGGCGGAGGGGAAGAAATATCCCACCACGATCACAGCCGACTCCATCGAGAAATTTTTGGGTCCGCAGCAGATCTTCCAGCCGGAGGCCGAGCGCTCGGACGAGGTCGGTGTGGTGACCAGCCTCGCATGGACGGAGAACGGCGGCGAGATCATGCCGGTGGAGGTCGCGGTTCTGGAGGGCAAGGGCGGTTTGCAGATGACCGGGCAGATGGGCGATGTGATGCAGGAATCCGGGCAGGCGGCATTGACCTATATCAAGTCGCGCGCCGCGCAATTGAACATCGACATGGAAGTGTTCGAGCGCATGGACATCCACGTCCACATGCCGGAAGGCGGCATACCGAAGGATGGTCCGTCTGCGGGCATCACAATGGCGACCGCCATCGTCTCTGCGTTGACGGGGCGTCCCGTATACAAACATGTCGGCATGACCGGCGAGATCACCCTGCGCGGACGCGTGCTCCCGATCGGCGGCGTGCGTGAGAAGGTTCTGGCTGCGCATCGCGCCGGACTGAAAACTGTTCTGTTGCCCGAAAAGAACATCAAAGACCTGGTGGACCTTCCCAAAGCCGCAAAGACCGAATTGAAGATCATCCCGGTCAAACACATGGACGATGTATTGAAGATCGCGTTATCTTCCGAAGTGGTGATCGAGCCACCCAAGCCGAAGAAACAAAGACCCGAGGAACAGAACGAAGAAGAGCAATGATCCGGTTGCATGTCGAAGGGCAAAGGTTTCGGATTTCGACCTTCAACATTGAACCTTCAACCGAGGGCTCATGGCAGTAGATCTGAAAAACAAGGTTGTTCTTATCACAGGCGCCTCCTCCGGGTTTGGGGAGGATGCTGCACGTGTTTTTGCCGAGGAAGGCTGCCGGGTTGTGCTGGTCGCGCGCCGGCTGGACCGGTTGCAGGAACTCGCGGCGGAGATCCAGAACGGAGGCGGCGAGGCGCTCGCCGTCCCGGCAGATGTGAGTCAACTTGCCGAGATCAATGTGATGGTGCAGACGGCGCTGGATTTCTACGGCAGGATCGACATCCTCTTCAACAACGCCGGGTTTGGCGGCATCGATTGGTTCGAGAATTTCAACCCCGAACGTCACATCGAAACTCTCATCCAGGTCAATCTGACCGGCGCCATGCTGGTCACACACGCGGTGCTCCCACACATGCTCAAACGCGGTGAAGGCCACATCATCAACATGGTTTCTGTGGGAGGCTTGATCGCCTCGCCGCTGATCACCACGTATTCTGCCAGCAAACACGGCTTGCGCGCCTTCACCGATGCGCTTCGGCGCGAAGTGGGACCGTTTGGCATTCGGGTGAGCGGCATCTATCCGGGTCCGGCGGCGACCGAGTTTGGCAGGAAACTTGAGCGCACACATTCACGCGAACGTGTCAAAAAACTCAGATACCCTCACCTCACATCCGAATACGTTGCCCGCCGCGTGGTGGGCGTCGCGAAACGTCCGCGCCGCAGCCTGGTCATTCCGTGGTGGTTCCGCATCATCACCGGATTCGATACCCTCTTCCCCGTGGTTGTGGATTGGATCCTATACCTTTTCTCGAAAAGCAATCATCGTTTGGAATCATGATGCGGCCTGTTATTTCGACGCGCGGAGCGAGGAGAAATCTTCGCTGTACGCAGGACAAGACTTGACATGACAGGGCTGCAAAAACTACCAATGGAGACTCCCCATGACCCATCCCCGCTTCGACAAACTCAACGCCTCACTTCTGACATCCGAACTTGATTCGGTTATCCTGAATCCGGGTCCCACACTGACGTATCTGACCGGCTTGCGATTCCATTTGATGGAACGACCGGTCGTCCTGCTTTTCGCCAGGGACCAGGATCCCGCCATTGTGCTGCCCGAACTGGAATTGCAGAAGGTTGCCTCACTGCCGTATAAATTACAGGTGTTTGCCTATCCGGAGAATCCGTCAGAGTGGGAGAATGCCTTTCGCAAGGCTGTGCAGGCGCTCGGTCTGGATGGGAAGCGGATCGGCGTCGAGCCGCGCCAACTGCGTCTGCTGGAATTCCATTACGTGAAATCCGGCGCGCCCGAAGCGGAATTCCCCGATGCGAGCGACGTGTTGTCCGCGCTGCGGTTGAGGAAGGATGCTGCCGAAGTCGAAGCGATGCGTAAGGCGGTGAAGGTCGCGCAAGCCGCCCTCGAAGCGACTCTGCCGTCCATCAAGATCGGCATGACCGAAAAGGAGTTGTCGTCCGAGCTGGTGACACAACTGCTCAAGCATGGTTCCGAGCCTGAAATGCCTTTCAGTCCCATCGTCTCTGGCGGACCGAATTCCGCCAACCCCCACGCCTCGCCGACCGAACGGAAATTACAGGCGGGCGATCTGCTCGTTGTGGATTGGGGCGCGACGTACGATGGCTATATCTCCGATCTGACGCGCACATTCGCAGTGGGCGAGGTGGATGAGGAATATCGGAAGATCCACAAGATCGTGCAGGAGTCAAATGCCGCGGGTCGCATGGCTGCGAAACCCGGTGTCCCGTGCGCGGATGTGGACAAAGCTGCGCGGGAGGTGATCGAAAAGTCGGGCTACGGAAAATACTTTACACATCGCACCGGTCACGGCATCGGCATGGAGGGTCACGAGGAACCGTACATGCGCGGCGACAACATGCAATTGCTCGAACCCGGCATGGCGTTCACGGTCGAACCGGGGATCTATCTACCGGAACGCAACGGCGTGCGCATCGAAGATAATGTGGTGATCACAAAAGGTGGTGCGGAGGTTTTGTCCGATATGCCGCGCGAGATCAGGGTGGTGGGGTAGTGGTGTCGGAGTTCATCCGCGAGAACAGGGGGAAGTCCCTGCTGATCGCAGGGATTGTTCTCATGTGGCTTGTCTTGTGGGCGTTGTTCGCCGGGTATGGGTATTCAGAGACCTGGGAGTTGTGGGGTGTTGGAGCCCATCCTCCCATCTTTCGCGATTTTCAGTTGATCCCCGGCAGCGCGGAATCCTTCCGCCACGGGTTTGAGCCGACGATTGAAAACCCATACGATCCCGGTCAACGCATCTTTAACTATCCCGCGTTCTGGAGGCTGTTCTTTTATACCGGCATTACAACAGACGACACAGTCTGGATCGTCGTTATCATGTTTGTTCTGTACTTTGCCGGTGTGATTTTGTTCCCGCAAAAGCTCACGATCCCGGGCGCGCTGCTGATGCTTTTGGTGGTCTTTTCCCCGGCATCCATGCTTTTATACGAAAGAGGCAATGCAGACCTGTTTGTATTTTTCATCTGCGCCATGATCGTCCTTGCAAGCAGGTATTCGGCGAACCTTGCAGCGGCACTGATCGTCTTTGGCGCGATCGTAAAGATGTTTCCGCTATTCGGCATCACAACAGTATTGAAGGAATCGAAACAAAGATTTTACCGGCTCGCGATTGTCAGCATCCTGTTTATGCTGGTGTATGGGGTCCTGACGTTCCGCAGTCAGAGCGCGGCGTGGAATACGACCATGCGAGGGGATGGGGCATCCTACGGCTCATTCGTTCTCTTTACCAGGCTGGGCGATTATCTGAAGGAAATTTCGCCCTTATCCCTGTCTGATGGGCAATGGCAGGTTTTGTTCGAAGGATTGGCTTTAATCCTGGTATTGATCGCCGGGATCATTGCTGTCCGCGAAGCCAATCCGCTGGAGGGCTTGTATGCTGGGAACCTGGCAGCTTTTCGCATGGGCGCTTCCGTTTACGTTGGTACGTTCCTGCTTGGAAACAATTGGGATTACCGGCTCGCATTTCTGGCGTTCGTCATTCCTCAACTGTCCGAGTGGCTTTTTATTAGAGACAAAAAATTTCGGTGGATCACCATTGGGGTGGTGCTCGTGACTCTGCTTACTGCCTGGGGCTTCCTCGTGCAGTTCGATCTGCCGTTCATCCCGCTGAAAGACCCGGTCAACAGGATATTTGTTGTGGACGAGTTCATCAACTGGCTGTTGGTCCCGGGCTTTACCTACCTGTTGGTCGCGTCGTTCCCGGACTGGTTGAGGATCGATCTGAAAAAATGGTTTGGCGCCAACAGGAACAGATCCGCATGAACGCAAGAATTCGCCCCGTTGATCCTGATGAGGCGGATGCACCTTCACAAATTGCTTTCTCTGCAAAAGGGCATTGGAACTACCCGGAACATTGGCTGGAAATCTGGAGACCGCAACTGACCTTTACCCCCGATTATTTCGAGGAGAACGAGAGCTGGGCTGCTGAAGCCGATGGTGCCCCGGTTGGGTTTTATACGATTCAGAACAGGAATGGGAACGCCTGGATCGAAAACCTGTGGGTACTCCCCGGATACATTGGACGGGGCGTGGGCAGACGGCTGTTCCTCCATGCACTGTCCCGCTCGCGCCAAAAGGGATATCTGATCCTCCAGCTCGAAGCGGATCCGAACGCCCTCGGTTTTTATGAGAGAATGGGGATGCGCAAGATCGGTGAACGAAGATCGGAGGTCGAAGGTCAGCCAAGAATTTTGCCTGTGATGGAAATTGAATTGCGCGAACTTGCATAAATCGTTCGGCTGGCGTACAATGAGATTAGCCATTTTAAATGGCTAACAGGAGAAAATATGCCGATCAAATATCTGCCTGCCACGGAGGTCAAGAACCGCTTTGGACGTGTCTTACGCGAGGTCGTTAAATCGGGTGGGCCCATCTACATCGAACGCGACGGAAAATCTGTTGCCGTCATACTCAGTGTGCGCGAATATGAACGAACCCGGCGCGTGAAGTTGTCACCTAAAAAGGCTGAGTTAACACGCAGTGTGTTTGGCCTGTGGGCAGACCGCGCAGACATCACCGACAATTGGCTGAACGAAGGGCGCTCCAGGTGGGAGAGCGATTGGAAGAATGGCTGACCAGTCCGAATTGCTGTTCGATACGAACGCGCTGATCGACATCTATCGTGGAAGGAATGCGATCAAGCCATACTTTGACTCGATCCTGGATGAAACATTGTTGCCGTATGTCTCTGTGATTACGGAGGCAGAATTATGGCGCGGATTGCGCGCGGATGAAACCGGGAGACACGAACTGATGATGGAACGGTTTATATCTCTGCCGATCGATTCAGATGCCGCCCGGCTGGCTGGTTCATGGATGCAAAAATATTCCTCGTCGGGTCTTGGCTGGATGGATGCCCTGATCTCTGCGACTGGCAAGGTTGCCGGATTGACAGTACTGACCCGCGATAAAAGGCTTACAGCCGTTCTATCCTCCGAATTGAAATTTGAAGGGTATTCCCTATGACCACCTACTGCGACTACTGCAATTCCCATCCTGAAGACAACTACAATAAAGAGTATCACGATACCCAGTACGGATTTCCTCTCAACGACGATAATCTGCTCTTCGAGCGTCTCATCCTCGAGATCAACCAGGCGGGACTTTCATGGATCACCATCCTGAAAAAGGCGGATAATTTCCGCGAGGCTTATCGCGGCTTTGATATTGCCAAAGTGGCGAAGTTCACCGAAAAAGACCGCGCCCGTCTGCTTGCTGATGCGGGGATCATCCGTAATCGCTTGAAAGTGAACGCGGCAATCGTCAATGCGCAGAGGATTTTGGAATTGCGGAAGGAATATGGTTCCTTCAAAGGCTGGCTGGACGCGCACCATCCGCTGACAAAAGAAGAATGGACGAAACTGTTCAGGAAGACATTCGTCTTCACAGGCGGCGAGATCGTGAACGAGTTCCTGTTATCCACGGGGTATTTGCCGGGAGCGCACGACAAGGATTGTCCTGTTTATAAGAAAGTTGCATCGTTGCGCCCCGCGTGGATGAAAAGCAGGCAATAGACTTATAATTCATGACATGTCACAGATCATCGCAACCGCGGAACCCTTCCTGCTTTTGGGTGACCGCTCGAAGCCCGCGTGCCTGTTGATCCATGGGTTCACAGGCACGCCCAAGGAAATGCGCTGGATGGGGGAATATCTCAATCAACCGGGATTTACCTGTCTCGGCGTCCGGCTTGCCGGGCACGCCACGCGCCCCGAAGACATGGTCCGTTCACACTACACGGACTGGATCGCCTCCGTTGAAGATGGTTATCATCTGCTGCGCGGAATTACGAGCCATATCTTTCTCGCCGGGCTTTCGATGGGCGGTATCCTTGCACTGTTGATGTCCACACGATTGCAGGGTGTGATCGGTGTGGTTGCCATGTCCACACCCTATAAACTCCCTGACGACCCGCGCCTGCGGCATATCGAATGGATCAGCAGGATCGTCCAGTTTATGCCGAAGAGCGACGAAGAACCGGGCGCCAGTTGGTTCGATAAGGAAGCGTGGAAGGATCATATCTCGTATCCGCAAAACCCGGTGTATTCGATCGGCGAGTTGAACAAGTTACTCGGGGAGATGCGTGAGGCGTTGCCGAAGGTCAATGTGCCGGTGTTGCTGATGCACTCGAAAGACGATACATATGTTCTCCCGGAAAACATGGAGTTGATCCATTCGGACCTGACGAACGCATCAGACACAACAAAACTATACATAACGGGATCAAGTCATGTCGTCACGCGTGACGCGGCTCGTCAACAGGTGTTCGAGTCGGCGCTTGCGTTCATCCAGCAGGTGGGAGGCGTTGCTTGAATCGCAATCTCCTGTTCGTAGCCGTTGCCCTGCTCACGTGGGGCTTCGGCGAAGGCTTGTTCTTTTATTTCCAGCCCATCTATCTGAAAACGTTTGGCAGCGACGAACAGCAGATCGGTTTGATCCTGGGCGCGTTCGGCGCGGCGATGGCGATCACGCACATCCCTGCCGGGCAGTTGTCCGACCGGATCGGGCGCAGACCGTTGCTGTTCGCGGCGTGGATCATGGGACTCGCCGCGACGGTCATCATGGCGTCGGCGCGTGAGTTGCCATCCTTCGTGGTTGGCATGCTGATCTATGGTCTGACGGCGTTCGTTGCATCGCCGCTGAGCAGTTATGTGACCGCGGCGCGCGGCAGGTGGAGCGTGACCACTGCCCTTGCGCTGACGACCGCCACGTTCAATACGGGCATGGTGCTGGGTCCTGTGACCGGCGGCTGGATCGGCGATCATCATGGGTTGCGCACGGTGTATTCTGTTGCTGCCGTGGTGTTTACGATTTCGACCGTCTGCATTCTGTTCATTCAGAAACAGCCGGTCGATTCCTTCGACATTGAAAAACCTCCGCCCGGTCTGCTGGGAAATTTTCGTTTGTTAAGTTATATTGCCATTGTGGCATTTGCAGTGTTTGCCATGTATCTCGCCCAGCCGCTCACGCCGAATTTTCTTGAAGATGTGCGTGGGCTTTCGCTTGGGAGTGCGGGGTTCATCTTTACGATCGGCGCGCTGGGGAATGCATTGCTCGCGATATTTTTGAGCCGCACCAGGCCGTATCCCGGATTCATCATGGCGCAGGCGATGGTGGCGGCGTTCGCGTTGCTGATCTGGCGCGGCACGAGCATGCCTGTTCTGGCGCTGGGTTATTTCCTGTTGGGCGGATTCCGCGCCGCACGTCCGCTGGCATTGGCGCAGGCACGCGAACTCGTCCACGATTCGCAAATGGGGCTTACCTATGGCGTCATGGAAACGGTCAACTCGGTGATCTTCATTTTGACTCCGCCCCTGGCTGGATACCTGTACAAGATCGACCCGGCGACGAATTACCCGCTCTCACTGGGACTGATCGCTGTTTCCGTTATCATCAGCTTTATCCTTCCGAGGAGGCTTGTCCATGCTTGAGATCGTACCTTTCACATTGGGTCCTGCACAGACGAACGCCTATCTGGTCGCAGACCCGGGGACCCGGGAAGCCGCGGTGATCGATCCTTCTTGGGATGGAGGGATCATTCTGGCTGAAGCGCAGAAGCGCGGCTGGCGTATCGGTCACTTGTGGTACACGCACGCCCACTTCGATCATATCGGCGGCGCGGGCGCGATCGCGGATGCATTGAATCCCCTGCCGTTGGTGGCGCTGCATCCGAACGATCATGTGTTGTGGCGCGCAGGCGGAGGCGGTGCGCTCTTCGGCTTCGATATCGATCCGGGTCCCGAACCGACGATCGATTTTGTCCATGACATGAAACTTAAACTCGGCTCGAACGAATTCGAGGTCCGCTTTACGCCGGGGCATACCGCGGGTCACTGTATTTTGTATGTGGCGTCTGAAAAAGTATGCTTTTGCGGCGACCTGATCTTTGCCGGTTCGGTCGGCCGCACCGATCTGCCCGGCGGCGACTGGGATACGCTCGTAAAGAGCATCAGGGAACAGGTCTATACCCTGCCGGATGAAACGCGTCTGTTATCGGGTCACGGACCTGGAACAACGGTGGGGGAGGAGAAGAGGAACAATCCGTTTGTAGGTATTTAGCGCAAGCTGCGCAATTTGCGCTGCGGGAGGGCAAGATGAAACGTGCGGTCAGCATCAGTCTGGGGAGTTCGAAGCGCGATAAAAAGGTTGTGATCAACATCAGTGGGGAGGGGATCCAGGTCGAACGCGTCGGGACGGACGGCGATATTGCCAGGGCGCGCCAGATGTATCTTGATCTGGATGGCAAAGTGGATGCCTTCGGAGTTGGCGGTGTGGATCTGTACCTGCGGCTCGACAAGCGGGAATATCCGCTGCGCGCCGCCCTCAGACTTGTCTCCGGTGTGACGCGGACTCCGCTCTGCGACGGCCGCGGCCTCAAACATACCCTCGAGCGACGCGTGTTCGAGTTGGCGCGACCTCAGCTTGGCGATATCCATTTCAAACAGGCGTTTGTCCCTGTCGCTGTGGACCGGCTTGGTTTGGCGGAGGCAGTTTCGGAGGTCGCAGAAAGAACCGTGTTCGGAGACTTGATGGTCGCGTTGGGCGTACCGATCCCGGTCCATGGGATCCCGGCCTTCAAACGGGTCGCGCGAGTCATGCTGCCGATCGTCAGTTACTTCCCGATGTCCATGATCTTCTACGGCAGTGGCGGAGCGGAACAGAAGCCGAAATATGTGAAATACTTCGAAGGGTCGGATCTGATCGCCGGCGATTTTCTGTTCATGCGGAAGTACATGCCGGGGAATCTCTCCGGCAAGACCGTGGTGACCAACACGACCACCGAAGAGAACATTGAATTGCTTAGAGAGCGCGGTGTAAAGACGGTCATCACCACCACGCCGCGTTATGAGGGTCGTTCCTTTGGCACCAACATGCTCGAAGCCGCGTTGACCGCGTATGCGGGGAAGGGCAGGCGTTTGTCCGATGAGGAGTTGAACGCGCTGATCGATGAATTGGGGTTGAAGCCGAGCGTTTTAAATTTGTAGGGGCACGGCATGCAGTACCCTGCGGATCTAAAACCCGTTCTTCCTGATCACACCTTTGTACCACTTGGCGCTGTCCTTCAGGATGCGCCTCTGTGTCTCATAATCCACCCAGACGATTCCAAAGCGTTGGCTGTAGCCGCGCGCCCATTCGAAGTTATCCAGCAGTGACCAGACGAAATACCCTGCCAGCGGCACGCCCGCCTGAATGGCGCGATGCGTGGCGGCGAGGTGAGTGCGCAGATAGTTTATGCGCAGTTCATCAGGGACGCCCCCTTTTTCATCCGGCGGCGTGGAGTAACTTGCGCCATTCTCGGTGATGTAAATCTTTAACGGGGTGTAATCGAAATAGACTCTCCCCAGAATGCCGGTCAGTCCGTCGGGAAAATTCTCCCAATCCATTTCGGTCCAGGTTTCGGGAGTCCTTGGCTGCGGGAAAACAAGTTGAGATTCGTTGTTCGCTGTGTTTGCGCGCAGGACATCGCGACGATAGTAGTTGAGGCCGATGAAGTCCGTCGATGTGGCAATGACATCCATATCGCCATCTTTTACAAATTCCAAACCGCGGGGAAGCGCACCCTGTTTTTTGAAATGTTCCACCACATCGGACGGGTAACCGCGTCCATACACCGGATCGGCAAACCAGCGGACCCATTTGCCGTCTTCCAGGCGCGCCAGATCCCGATCCGCTTTGCTGTTGGAGGCGGGGATGACCCAATTGATATTAAGCGTGATGCCCACTTCCGCATTGGGGCTGTTCCTGCGGATCACGGGCACCGCCCAGCCATGCGAGAGCAGGAGATGATGCGCCGTATTGACCGCTTTAACGGGATCAGTGATCCCCGGCGCGTGAACGCCGGTCTCATATCCCATCCATGCAACGACCGCCGGTTCGTTATGCGTGATCCAATTCTTGACGCGATCTCCGAGGGCGCGTGAAACGATATTGGTGTAATCCGTAAACGTCTCGGCCGTGGAACGGACCGCCCAGCCGCCCTCATCCTCCAGCACCTGTGGAAGATCCCAGTGATAGAGCGTGACAAACGGCGTAATGCCTGCCTCGAGCAATGCGTCCACCAGTTTATTGTAGAAATCGAGTCCCTTTTGATTGACCTTGCCGCGCCCTGTGGGGAGGATGCGGGGCCACGAGATCGAGAAGCGATAGGCCTGCAAGCCGAGCTTTTTCATCAGTGCGATATCTTTTTTCCACAGACGGTAGTGATCGTCCGCCACATCGCCCGTGTCGTTGTTCCGGATGTTCCCGGGAGAATGCGTAAAACGGTCCCAGATGGATTCACCCTTGCCGTGTTTGTTCCACGCGCCTTCGATCTGGTATGATGCGGTCGCCGCGCCCCATAGAAAATGATCGGGGAAGATGATCCTGTTTGCCATGTTGTTATGCTCCATTCGAATTGGTTTGTATTAATTGCATTTTGATCCTGCGGGCGCTTTCCAGCGTCGCGGGGTATTGGCCGGGGAATACCTCCCACACTTCCTCGTGCATCACGGATTCACCGGGATTCAACGTCTCCAGAGATCCAAGCGTTTCGAGTTCAATACATACGTCCTTTACATATGCTTCCACATTACAGCCCAAATCGGTCAATTTGCCCTCCTGAATCCCGAACCGTTTGACGAATAATGCATCTCCGAGAGCGCAGGCGACCCAGCCATGATCGTTCCGGTTGCCGATCTTGCATGCCCGTTCATCTTTTCTGCCGTGCAGGAGAACGATGTCTTCGTGTAATTCCAAACGTTCGTCATGGATTTGGGTATAGGGCCAGAGCACCAGATTGCGGTTGGGCTGCAAGCCGCCCGACTCCGAAAGCGGCAGGATCGCCATGCCGCCAAGCCGCAGTTGCGTGATCGCCCACGGAGCCAGCTCGACTGCCCGCTCCCCATGCCATGTAACGCGATGCCAGAGATGCACGCGGTTTGCCTCCAGGCGAATGGCGATCTCCTTTTTCATGCCCGAAGCATCCACCGGGCTGCTTAATATCACATCCTCATCGTCTTTGGTGACGCGCAACCCTTCCTCGGGACAGGTGTAAAACGGATCCTCCGGCGCGGTCCATAGACGATGCCCACCGCGCAGATAAAACTCCCCGTGCGGCGTCTCCCAATGGACCTCGGGCGTGCTCGCCAGCAAATTGCCGTCCGCGCCGCTGACGTATAATCCCACGATGCGCGGACCGGTGGTTGTCAAATAATCGAGGCGCAGATGATCGTTCTCAAGCGAGGCGAACGGGAGTCCGTAATTGGTCATTAATTGTGTTTGCCGAACGTGGCTGCGGAATGAATTCCGAGCTACGCCAGTTCTTCGTTGATGGTGGCAAGCAGTTCGGGTGTCAGCAGTTCAGGCACGGCGCCCGCGATCTGGTCGAGCGTCATTTCCATGCCCATTTCCAGCATGGGACTATCCAGCCAATCCTTGAAGTAGCGTGCCAGCACCGCGTGTCCTTTTTCATCCGCGAGCAGAACGCGCAGTGGCAGCCCTGTATGCAGACGAACGGTATTCCTGGAAATGAATTTGACCTTTCCCTTTAAGCGGATGTCGCGGCTGGAAGCGCCAACCAAAATTTCGAACTCGCCCGCCTCCGTGCTCCATTCGTTTTCGGCGGTATCAAAATACCAGAAGGCTTCACGGTCGAGCGTGAAGGTGACGGTCTTTGTTTGCTTCGGCTTGAGCTCGATCTTCTCGAAGGCTTTGAGTTCCTTCTCGGGCCGCGCAAACGTGGATTCGACATCGCGCACGTAGAGTTGCACGATCTCCTTACCCGCGACCTTGCCGGTATTCGTCACATCCACTTCAACCTTGAGTTTGTCCTCCGGCGTGATGGATTCAGCGCTCGAGCGCAGGTTGCTGTATTTGAATCGTGTGTATGAAAGCCCGTGACCGAAGGGGAAAAGAGGTTCCACATCCTTCCTGTCATAGTAACGATAACCGACGAAGATGCCTTCACCATATCTCACCCTGCCGTTCTCGCCGGGATAATTGATGTAAGCGGGATTGTCCTCCAAACGGATGGGGAAGGTGGTGGGCAATTTGCCGGACGGATTAACATCGCCGAACAGCACATCTGCCAGGGCGTTGCCCTGCTCCTGGCTGTCATACCAGAGTTGCAACACCGCCGGGACCTTGTCGATCCAGGGCATTTCCAACGCGGAACCGGCGTTCAAGACGACGATGGTGTTCTTGTTGGCTTTGACGATTTTGCGGATCAGTTTATCCTGATCGCCGGGCAGTTTCATATCGACGCGGTCGGCGCCTTCTTTTTCCCATTCATCGTTCAAACCTGCGACCAAAACGACGACATCCGATCGTTTCGCCAGTTTCACGGCTTCGGCAAGCATGTCCTTCGTGTAAGGCGGCTGGTGACCGATTTGAACGGAGCGAAAATCCACTTTCCCCTCGAAGGAGTATTCGAGTTTGATGGCATGAGGTTTGCCGCCTTCGAGCTCGAGATCGGTCCTGATCTGTTTTCCATTCAACGATTCGGAGGAATGGTCAAGGATCAATTTTCCGTCGAGATAAAGTTTGCACAAGCCGATCGCGCTCAATGCAAGCGTATGTGTGCCGGTTTCTTTGGGCGTGAAGAATCCTTCCAGGCGCATCGAGAATGATTCGCGGTCCACGTTCGGGATGGAGTTATCGAACCACTCGAAGCGCGGCAGGGTCGTCACGGAGGTGTAAACAGGGTCGCCTGAAAATTGGGTCCCGTTGAACAGGCTCAGGCTGAGTCCGATGCGCCCATCAGCGGTGGATAAAGTTTCAGGAGCAGGGGCAGGCAGGTTCCGGTAGATGAAGCATCCGGGCGCGGTCTCCACTTTGATCTTTTTCCCGGCGCGCTTTTTGATCCCCTCGAACGGCGAGACGGTGTAATGCGGGACGAACCCGGAGGAACTGCCGCCGCCAAAAATCTGTGCGGTCGCGGCATACGGACCGATGACCGCGATACTCTTCGCTTTTTTCAAGGGCAGTATGCCGTCATTTTTCAACAGGACGATCGCCTCACCCGCCGCCTCACGGATGACCCGGCGGTGTTCGGGTTTATCCTCTGCACGTTCCGGCGGGAAATCTGGATTTTCAAATCGACCTGTCTTTTCGGTGACAATAAGCAGGCGCCGGACCTTGTCGTTCAGATCGCGCTCGGAGAGGTTTCCGTTATCGAGCGCCATTTTCACCACCTCAGCCGACATCCAACGTCCCGGACCGGGGAACTCGATATCCAATCCGCCTGCCGGTACGCCTTCATCATAAGTGCCGAACCAATCGGACACGACAATGCCGTCATAGTTCCATTCGCCTTTGAGGATTTCCCTGAGCGTGTGATCGTTCTGGCAGGCATAGACTCCGTTAATGCGGTTGTAGGCGGACATCACAGCCCACGGGTTTGAATTGCGGATCGCAAGCCGGAACGGTTCGAGATAGATCTCGCGCAGGGTGCGTTCATCGACCTCGGAACTGATGGTGTTGCGCTCGAATTCCTGATCGTTGGCAACAAAGTGTTTGATGCACGCGCCGACACCTTTATCCTGCAATCCTTTGATGTATGCGGATGCGATCATGCCGCTGAGATACGGGTCTTCGGAAAAACATTCGAAGTTGCGCCCCGCGATGGGTGTGCGGTGGATGTTGACGGTGGGCGCCAGCAGGATGTTCGCGTTCTTGGCTTTGACCTCGTCTGCAAGCACGTTGCCGATCTTCTCGACCAGTTTTGGATTCCACGTCGCGCCCAGGGCGATGCCAACCGGCGTCGCAGCGGAGGTGGGCGACATCTTGCTCCACTCGCCGCGCACGCCATTGGGTCCGTCCGCGACGTGGAAGAAGGGAATATTCAGGCGCGGGACCGGTGTGCTGAACCACAGGTCCGATGCGGCAAGCATGGAGATTTTTTCTTCGAGGGTCATTTGAGAGAGGAGGTCGTCGATGCGGGACAAGAGGGGCTCCTTGTGAATGGAAAGCGAAAAGCAATTTATAAATCGGCGAAGGAGATCAATTCGATATCGTTCGCTCGTATGGCATTTTTTGTCGCGGGATCGGTGAGGATCTTCAATTCCCGTGCGCGCTGAAAATTGTACACAGATTCCTGTGCGAAGGCTTCATCCACGTGACCGGGATGGCACATGAGTTCGTTGGTCCCCTCCTGAATACCGCCAAGGATCTCCAGCAAATGTTCGTGCGTCGCGCCGTCATCGTAGAAGTCCACGATGAATACATCCGGGTGACGCGGCTTGAATTCCTGCATCAGTGCGGGAGCATGTTTGCTGGTTTCTTCGATCTCGCTGGATATATCGGTGAACGGATAGCGGACCGCGCAGTCATATTCCCTTGCCAGTTCCAACATGCCGCGGAAGAGTTCCGGGGAGAAGTAGGAGGAGTGGTGATGCGAATCGAGATGCGTTGGTTTCCGTCCCGCCGTGGCAATGAAACGTTCGATCTGCGCTCGCCATTCCAGTTTGACCTCGTCCAGGTTGAGGTTTGGGATGTTTTCGATGAACGGCGTGTATTTGAAGAAGTTCCCGTTTTCGTCCACAGTGGAGACAACCGCCTCACGCGGCGAGAGCGGCTTGCCCATCGTCAAAACAAGATGGACTCCCATCCCGAGGTTTGGCGTTTCCTGCAACGCAACTTTGACATCCTCCGCGGTGGTGGGAATGTTCATCATGCAGGTGGTGGAGGTCACCACGCCGTTGAGATGCGCTTCACGGATGCCGCGTGAAATGTCGGGTGTGCGCCCATAATCGTCCGAATTGACAATGAGTCGTTTCATGCCTTTCCTCTGTTCACTTCGCCACCTCATTCCGTATGGAGCCGACGGTATTCTTTAACATCGCGCGCACGGAAGGCGTGATCGGCAGCCCGGCGGCTTCCATGCCAAGCATCACCGCGCCTGTCACCGGAGGAACATTGAGCCGGGTCAGCCGGGCGTGTGGCGCAACATTGGATATGGTCTGGCGCATCGGCTCGATCAGCAGGGGTCCGCCTTCGAACATGCTGCCGGTCAGCACCACATCGAAGGATAACTCCTCGAATCCCAACTGGCGGATCACGGCGTTTGCCATTTCGCCGAGTTCACAGCCCGCCCAATGGATCAGTTCTTTCGCAACCCGGTCGCCTCCCATTGCCACCTGAAAAACGAGCGGCGCGGCGTCGGCTTCGATCTGGTATTCGTACATCGTATAGCCGCGGATCAAATCCTCCAGGTCCTTTGCGCCCGCGTATTCGATGAGCGCATCGGCAAGCCTGGTCATGGGTCCGCGTTTGCTCCAGGCGTATCCCACGAGTTGCATGCAGCGGAAGATGAGTTCCGATGCCCCCGCGCCCTCGCCCATCATCACGCCATGCCCTGATACACGACCTTCGCGTTGGTGTTCGCGGTCCCAGCCGCGGCAGTTGGACCCGGTCCCTGAAACGACGACCACGCCCCAGCCTTCGTCTGAACCGGCGACAAGTCCCGGCACGGCATCGTTGACGAATCGATACGGCGCGGTCAAACCAAGCCGCTCGATGGTTTCGGCGGTGACTTCATACTCCGATGACCAGTCGTATCCAGCCACGCCGAAGCCTGCTCCCGTTATATCGGCTTTGATCAAACCTGCGGCTTGCAGTGCCTGTTCCATGCTGGAACGCATGGACTCGAACATGCCATCGTAACCGACGGTTTCATGATTCCCGGGTCCGCTTTCGCCGAAACCAAGCACAACACCGGTTTCATCCATGATCAGTGCATGAGTCTTTGTTGCGCCGAGGTCGGCGCCCAGAAAATATCGCATGTCTGTAAGTTGATAAAGGGGCGACCTGTTTGGATCGCCCCTTTCTTTTCGGGTTAATTCCAGAATTGGGGCAGATGTTCCCGATGCGTCTCCAGCATGTCATCGAGCACCGCCTGGACTTTGTCCGCTTTTGGCCCGAGTGGATTCACAAGCAAAGCCTGATAGGCCGCATCGCGGTCCCCATGGACGGCGGCTTCCACGGTCAGCAATTCATAGGCTTTCACCGCGGAGATCAAGCCGAAACAGGCGGGAGGGAGAGGCTCTGTGGGGATGGGGGTGATGCCGCTTTTCTTCACAATGGATGGGATCTCCAGGACCCAATCTGCAGGCCATTCCCTGACCGCGCCGTTGTTGGTTGTGTTGACCACATGTGTCTCCCCAAGATCGTTGTAATGCGCATTCAGCAACTGTGTGGCAACCGTCGAGTAGTATGCGCCGCCGCGTTTCATCAGGTCGGCGGGAGGCTCGGTGAGGTCCGGATCGGCATAATCACGCAAAAGATCCTTTTCGATCTCGATCACTTCCTCAGCGCGGGAGGGAGGCCAGTTCTCCTGTGATTTCAATTTCTTATCCGTGTGATAGAAATATTGCAGGTAGTAATTTGGCATCATGCGCAGCACTTCGATGGTGCGCGGCTCCCATTCGGGATGTTCCTCTTTTTTGAGCTCATCGATGTATCCCTGAATGACCTGAGGCCAGACATCCTCGCCTTCGACGGTAAAGCCGCGGTGCCAAGAAAGGTGGTTCAAGCCGAGCGTTTTCAATTCTGTGTGATCGGGGTCGATCTTTTTCCCGGTTGCCTCCTTTAGTTTTTCAATGATCCCCATTTTTGTGGTGATCGGCACATTGCATACGCCCACGGAGGGAACGTCGGAGGCGTAATTGCTCAGGGCTTGTGTGACGAGTCCCGCCGGGTTTGTGAAGTTGACCAACAGGGTGCCGGGCCTGGCAACTTCCCTGATGTCCTGGGCGATCTTTAGGATCACAGGAATGGTGCGCAAGGCTTTTGCCATTCCGCCGACACCGGTCGTCTCCTGACCGATCAATCCATGACGGAGACCAAGATATTCGTCGCGACGACGCGCTTCCATGTGTCCGACGCGCAATTGTGTCGTCACGTACGAAGCATCCTTGACGGATTCCCGCTGGTTTGTCGAGAGGATGACTTTGAAGGGCGACCCCTTCGCCTCGACCATCCGTTGGGCAAATCCACCGACGATCTTGAGCCTCTGCTCGTCGATGTCCATCAACCAGAGTTCATCGATGGGGAATTTGTCCACCCGCGCCAGAAAACCGTTGACGAGTTCGGGCGTATAGGTCGATCCACCACCAATCACTGCAACTTTGAGCATGTTACTTTTCAACTCCTGTAACGACGATACCTTGCATGAACTGGCGTTGGGCAAGGAAGAACATCACTGCCGGCAGCAGCATTGCCAGCACAGCGGTAGCCGCGGAGCGACCCGGGTAATTGCCGAACGTGGTAACGAAGGCGCCGATACCAACAGAAATGGGGTACAACTTCTCCTTGCCGAGGAGGTATACCAGCGGCTCAAAGTACTGGTTCCATACGAAGAAAAAGTGGAAAATGGTTACGGCGGTGATCGCAGGCACTGCCTGAGGGATGATGATCGAGACCAGGATACGGAATGGGTTGGCTCCGTCGATCATGGCGGCCTCATCGAGTTCCCTGGGGATGCTCATGAAATATTGCCGCAATAGAAATACGTCATAGGCGTTGGCGAAGAAAGCCGGCACCAGCAGCGGAAGCCAGGTTCCCGTCCATCCCAGTTTGTTGAACAAGATGTAGAGAGGAACGATTGTGGCCTGTGGAGGGAGCACGATCGTAGAGATCAGAATGACAAACAGAATGTTCTTGCCCGGTAATTGGAAGCGGGTGAAGCCATACGCCACGAGGATACAGGCAATCAGCGTACCAATGGTGCTGATGGTGGAGAGCAATAGACTGTTGCGGAACAGGCGCAGGAAATTGACCTGTCTCCAGGCATCGTAGAAATTTTGCAGGGTCGGATCGAACCGATAGACCGCATCCCAGGTGCGCCAGCGACCCTTAATATTGAATACGCCCTGCTCCGGGTGGTCCGGATCGACCACGTCGCTGTCTTCGCGATGGGGACCAACCAGTGCCAGCCGGCGAACGCCATCCTCGGTGGGAATGTCGTAGAGCGGATAGTCGGTCCCTTCATAGTTGTAAGTGGAGGGTGATGCCGGCCACAAAGGCGCGCCGGGGGTGGTCAATTGTGAATCCAGTTTCAGGGATGTGGAGAGCACATAAGCCAGAGGCAGCAGAAAGATCGCGAGCATGAGGAGCCCTAGGCTGGTCACACCAAGCCTGGCCAGTATTTCGCGTACAACGGACCATACGCGTCTGTAAATGGATTTGTTGGTCGAGCTGCTTGTGAGGGATGTTGTTGCCATTGGGAGTTTCTCCTCTCTAGGAAACTTCGCCGCTGGCGTAGTACACCATGCGCTGGCCGAAGTAGAATAATACACCGGTGGCTGCCATGGTCACCACAAAAATAATGACCGCCAGCACTGAGGCATACCCCATATGGCTGTAGACAAATGCTTCACGATAAAAATGCATCGGGAAGAACATTAGCGATCCCTGCGGGTTGCCGTTCGTTCCACCGATCAAAAGCGCCGGGACAAAGTACTGGAATGCTCCAATCACGCCGATGGTCACGTTATAAAAAATAACGGGTGAGATCATCGGTACGGTGATGTAGAAGAACTGTGTGATCGGACCGGCTCCATCCACAGTGGCGGCTTCGTATAACTCGGTGGGCACCCCCTGAAGACCGGCCAGCAGAATGATCATTGCGTTGCCCACAGCCCAGATGGCTAACAGGTTGAGAGCAAAACCTGCCCAGGCTGGATCCGAGAACCAGCGCGGCGGCTCAGCCACCCCCAACGCTTTAAGCGAAAGATTAAGCCAGCCAGATTGGGAATTCAAGACTCCATTAAAAATGATGGCTCCTGCGACAACAGGGATGACGGTCGGCAGGTAGAACAATGTACGGAAAATATTGGAAGCGATCAGTCGCCGGGAATTTACCAGCAATGCCATGAGCAGGGGAATGACCAGACCGAGGGGAATGCCGATAAGGGCAAACTTGAGGGTGACGCCCATGGAGGGAAGGGCGATCTGATCGGTCAACAAGCGTTGGTAGTTTTCGAAACCAACGAAATTGAAATTGCCCAGCTTAAATTCCGACGTGGCTGCATAATCGGTAAAAGATAAGAAGACAGTGAATACTATCGGGAGTAGCTGAAAGGCAAAGAAACCGATGATCCAGGGCAGCAGAAACAAAAGGCCCCAGGTCCACTGCCTACGAGTGTGTGCGGAAACCCGGGAACGTAACCGTGCAGACGTCATGTTGGTTTGGGTGACAGCGGACATAAGGGTTCCTCCAATTTTCCCGGGTGTCACCGTTACAGGTGACACCCGGGAGGTGTACTATCGAATAACTCGAATGAAGGTTATTGTGCATCCTTCAGTGCAGCTTCAAGATCGAGCTTAAGCTGCGCTATAGCCTCATCCAGGTTCAGGTCCGGTGTTTGATCCATGGTTGTGCGGAAAGTGTCCAGGATGTTCTTGACAACTGCCGGGTTGGGCGTCCAGGCCTCATGGTTCGGGAGATCCGGGTACTTGAGCATCTCTTCAGCCACGCTCCAGTCGATCATGTTCGGAGCTGAGCGCTCATCGAGGGAGGCAAAGAATGCCGGGCGGTCTTCCACTTTTGCCGGCATGCCGCCGTAGATTTGATACAGCTCTGGCGCCACCACCATCTGGCTCAAGACCTTGAAAGCTACTTCCTTATTCTTGCTGTCTTGCATAATGGCGAAGGTATCGCCATGGAGCTTGGCTGTGATCTGCCCATTATAGCTCGGCATCACAGCAATATCCCAGCTTGTTTTTGAAAGATCGAAGCAGCAGGTGTACCAGGTATGCACCTGGGACATGGCCAGGTTCCCGGAGCTAAAGACATTGCCCTTGCCAAATTGGTCGCTGTTGGCGTAATCGGAAGTTGGGATGAAGTGGTCGGTCCACATGCCGTTATAGTACCACTTCCAGGCTGCGACCCAGTTCTCTGGAATGACAGCCTTGGTGGGATCGGCCGGGTCATAGGGCAGGCCGCCGCCAAAGAGGGAGCCAATGCCGCGTGCGTCCGTCCACTGCGGGTAGAAGCCGAACTGAACAACGTTGGCAGGATCGAAGTCCGCGCTGGTGGCATCATTGCCATTCGCGTCCACGGTCAGTTTCATCGAAAGTTCGCGGAGTGTATCGTAGTTCCATTCCTTGCCATCATATTGCTCGCCGACTTTATGAGGGGGATAGGGCAATTGAGCTTCGTCGAACAGTTTCTTGTTGTAGTAAATGAACGACGGGAACAGGGCGAACGGGATGCCGACCAGAATGCCTTCGTCCTTGGTGAACTCAAGCAGATTCGGGTCATAAGCGCTCAGGTCAAAGCCAGCCGCATCTGCCAACGGGGTGATGTCGGCCCAGGCGCCCTGGAAGTTGGCGCGTCCAGCCTTGCCGACCGGTCCAACGATGTCGGGGGCATTTCCACCGGCAATCAAGGCGCGCAGGGCATCGTACGAGTTCGAACCGGTGTTGTAAACCACGTTCATCAACACACAGGCTTCCGTCTGAGATGCATTGAACTTGTCCACCCAGGCCTTTTCCTTCTCAACATCGTTCGGCTGACTGCCTGCGCCAAGACCAATGAACCAGGTTATCCGTGTCGCAGCCGGGTCACAGCCTTCACCCTCGGTCAGCACTGGCGGAGGGATCGTGGGAGTGGGCACCGCGGTGGGTTCACCGGCTGGTGCTTCGGTTGCCTCTGCGGCAGGCGGCTCGGTTGCGGCGGGCGGCTCAGTTGCTGGTGCCTCGTTCTGTGCAGGCGCCGAAGTGGGTGCAGCAGCGCCACCACCACAAGCTGCCAGGACCATCGAAGCGATGATCAACAGAGACAGAATATACAAAAGTTTCTTCATGGTGAGATTTCTCCTCATATTGGGGTTTTAGAGTTTGACAATTATTGGAGCATGGTCGTAAATATTTTGGAAGGACTTCACCTCCTTTTTATGAACAGGTTTATTTTCATTGTTGACACCCACATGAACGACGGATAATCAAATCCGTCGGCAGGATGATCTCCTCATCGGACGGATGATCGTTTAAGATTCCAAACAGGCGTTCTGTGGCAATCCTGCCCACCTGTTCGGTTGGCGCCCGCACGGTTGTGAGAGGAGGATTAAGGAAGGGAGCAAACCCAAGATCATCGAACCCTATGACGGCAACCTCCTCAGGGATCTGGATACCATGCTCATGCAGGGATTTAAGCACGCCGATTGCGGCATCATCATCGCCCGTAAATACTGCATCGAACGCCACTTGTGCTTCGTTTCCAAGAAATTCGTTCATGGCTTCGTAGGCGATATCGCGCTCGAACTCCCCGTTTAGGATCAGGTCTTCGTCGATTGGTATCCCGTTTGCTTGTAATGCAGATCTATATGCTCTTTCACGTAATACAGAGTCCTCCTGGTGGATCGGACCCCGTAAAAACAAAATGCGCCTCTTACCATGCACTTTTATAAAGTGCTCGATCAGTTTCCTTGTCACTTCGATGTTGTCAACGGTAACGCTGGGAATTGAAACGGAGGCAGGGGAGGTCCGGTGAACCAAAACCATGGGGAAATTGGTTATATGGAGTCGAATCAGATCGTCATCCGTCAGCCCGTCTGAAAAGACCAGCATGCCGTCAGTGTTATGAGGGCCAATGGGGGGAGCCGTTTGATTTCGAATATTGGCATGGTATGTGGCAATGATCAGGTTGTAGTCGTTTTTTCTAACCACCGCTTCGACACCGTTCAATAAGGGTACAAAGAAATCATTATGCAGGTTATTCAGGAGCAATCCGACCACGCGCGTTTTCCGACTTGCCAGATGTCTTGCCGCCGCATGCGGCACATAATTCAACTCCGTCATAACCTGTTCCAGTCGTTTTGCAACCTCCGATGAAACCGGAGCATTGCGGTTGATGTAACGGCTGACAGTGGCTACTGAAACGCCTGCTTTTCGTGCCACATCACGAATGGTGATGGAAGTGGATCGTCTGCTCATATAATGTAACCGGTTACTGTAACCGGTTACATTATTTCATATATCATATCCAAAGTCAAGCTACGATTATCTTAAAAATTCATTAGTGACTGGATTCAATTCTTGGACCAAACAAAATGAATTGCGAACCTACTGTTGGATGCATCACCTATCAGGCAGTTGGATGGATGGATCACAACCATACGCTTCTGTGCGGACCCTTTGCCTGCCCGCCGCTCGAATGGCTTTTATCATCTCTTTAGGTGACGCGTAGTGAATCTGACCATCAGATTACCTTCCCGATGTTTATCCCCATCCTTCTTCGCACGATCCCCCAATTTAACTGCAAAAAAGGGATGGCACTTCGCCATCCCTTTTGACTCATTTTGCGTATTCGGTTGCCCGGGTTTCGCGGATCACGGTTACCTTGATCTGCCCGGGGTATTGCATGGTCTCTTCGATCTTTTTGGCGATGTCGCGGGCGAGTCTTGCCGAAGTGAGATCATCGATCTTATCGGGCTTCACGATGATGCGGACTTCACGCCCGGCTTGAATGGCGAATGCCTGTTCGACGCCATCAAAGGATGTCGATAATTCTTCGAGAGTGCGGATGCGTTTGATGTAGGCTTCGAGGTCCTCACGGCGCGCGCCGGGGCGTGCACCGGAAATGGCGTCTGCCGCTTCGGCGATGACCGCTTCAACGGATTCCTGCTCCACCTCATGGTGATGGGATGCGATGGCATTCACAACCTTGGGGTTCACACCATACCGCTTGCAGAACTCCGCGCCGAGCATGGCGTGCGTACCTTCCTGGTTATGGTCCATGGCTTTACCGATATCGTGCAGGAAGCCACCCTGTTTGGAAAGTTCGACGTTCGCACCGATCTCCGCCGCCAGGATGCCTGCCAGTTTCGAGACCTCGACCGCGTGGGCAAGCTGGTTTTGTCCATACGATGTGCGGAATTTTAGACGTCCCATCATGCGCAGGACCTCGGGATGCAATCCAGAGATATTTGCATCGTAGGCAGCCTGTTCACCGGATTCGTTGATGATCTTCTCGACCGCTTTGGTTTCATCCTGCACAACCTTTTCGATATGGGCTGGGTGAATGCGTCCATCCAGGATCAGTTTTTCGAGCGCCCGGCGACCGATCTCACGGCGGACGGAATCGAAGCACGAAACGGTCACGGAATCAGGCGTATCGTCCACGATCACATCCACGCCGGCGGCTTGTTCGAAGGCTTTGATGTTGCGTCCGTTGCGCCCCACGATGCGTCCCTTCATTTCTTCGTTCGGCAGGGCAACGACCGCGCGGGTCACCTCCGCAACATGCTCGGATGCCACGCGCTGGATTGCGTCTGCGATCAGTTTGCGGGCGCGCTTTTCACCCTCCTCGCGTGCCTCCGCTTCGATCTGGCGGATGATGCGGGCCTGGTCTCCGCGCGCTTCCTTCTCGACCGCGGCGAAGAGTTCCTTCCTGGCATCCTCCGTTGACATTTCGGCGATCTGTTCAAGGCGTTTTACCTGCTCTTCATACAGCTTGTCGATCTCATTGCCGCGCTTGTCCACCTGAGACTGGCGTTTGTTGACGGATTGTTCCCGTTGCTCGAGGCGGTCTGCACGACTGTCAAGTTCGGAGCGGCGTTTGTCGAGCCGGTCCGATTCCTTGCTCAACTCAATGCGGCGTTCCTTGATCTCAGCCTCTGCCGCCTGAACGATCTTGACCGCGTTCTCGCGCGCCTGGCTTTCGATCAATCGGGCCTGCTCGTTCGCCCCCTTCAGGATGGTATCTGCCTTTTCCTGTTGCTGCTTTGCCCGTTGGTCTGCCTGATAGCGATGGAATAAATAACCAGCCGCAACGCCTACAACCAATACAAGTGCTTCAATGATCAGGTTGATTGGGTTCATGTCTAATCCTCTTCTTCGTAATGTTGTTCCTCGATGTGCATCTCATTCCAAACCCGTGTCACGACAGGCGCAACTGTCGAGTAGGAAAATCCACGGCGTGCAAGGAATTCAGATAGTTTTTTGCGAAATCCGGTCCATTCCAAATCTTTTAGCCGGGGCGCTCGTTTCCGGGCAGCCTCATAAGCAAGCGCTTCATCGTCCACCTCATCGAGCGCGGACCTGATGGTCTCGTCCTCAAGCCCTTTTTGGCGAAGTTCGAGCTCCATCATTCGGCGGCTGCGCGGGCGGAAGGTGCTTCTGTTTTCCACCCATGCCCGGGCAAATTTGCCGTCGTGTGCGAGACCATTCGAACGCAGGCGCTCGAGGGTCTCCTCGATGATCGTTTCGGGAATCTCGTGCTTGCGGAGATTCTGCCGGATTTCCGATTCGGAGCGGGCGCGATAACTCAGGTAAAGAAGTGCCTGTTGGATCGCCCGTTCACGCGCATCCTCAGCCTGCAACTGTTCAATCTTCTTTTCATCCAACGCCTGGCCGATTCTCAGCCAGGCGGCTGTGATCCGTTCCAGCCCGAAGGCAAACTCCCCATCGAGGTATATGTTCACCCGATTGGAGCGTTTCTTTTGCGCTTCTATGCCGGTAATCTTTTTCATTAACACACACAGCCGAAGGACCGTCCAACGGCGCCTCGGCTGTCGAAGATCCCGCGTGAGCGGGAGAAATGTCTGGGTAAGTTGAGCAGACCCAAGGTCCCGCGTGAAGCGTGCGAGGGATGGGTCAAACCACGTGACGGAAGACTATGTCACGAATGGCGAACAGGTTGATGGGGGCGAAGTCCAGTACTTTTGCAAATTTTCCTAATCCGACTTCACAAAATAACTCCCAAACCGGGGGAGGTTCTTGCTCTTTATAACCAGAGTTTATATACAGCCAGACCGCGGAAGCGGCAGAAGTTGGTAAGTTCGATCCTTGCGGATTTATATAATTATACTTGTTTTCTTAAGATTTGTTAACGTTGGATTTCCGTAGCATTTTCGTACAAGCGGGTTATATATTTAAAATCGTGACAAATGGAACTAGGTAATTCGCATGAATTATGCAATAATTTCCCCGCTGAAAATCGATCGTACCTACTAAAGGAGACCTCATGGCAAAATTTACGCGTGAAGACGCACTTGAATATCATCGTTTGAAGGGAAAACCGGGCAAGGTGGCGATCGTGCCGACCAAGCCCATGGACACCCAACGCGACCTGAGCCTGGCGTATTCGCCGGGCGTGGCGGAACCTGTTTTGGAGATCGAGAAAAACCCGGCGGATGCTTATGAGTACACATCCAAGGGGAATCTGGTTGCCGTGGTTTCGAACGGCACTGCGATCCTGGGACTTGGCGATCGCGGCGCGCTCGCAAGCAAGCCAGTGATGGAGGGGAAGGGCGTACTGTTCAAGAAGTTCGCGGATATCGATGTTTTCGATATCGAAGTGAATTCGCATGATCCGGATGAGATCATCAAGGTGGTGGCGGCAATTTCACCGACCTTTGGCGGGATCAACCTTGAGGACATTAAAGCGCCGGAATGTTTCTACATTGAGGAAGAACTTAAGAAGATGCTGGATATTCCGGTCTTTCATGACGATCAGCATGGAACGGCGATCATCTCCTCTGCCGGTCTGGCGAACGCGTTGGAGATCGTGGGCAAGAAACATGAAGAGATCCGCCTGGTCATTTCAGGTGCGGGCGCCTCGGCGATCTCGTGCGCGGAACTGGCGATCAGCTGGGGTGTGAAGCGTGAGAACATCATGCTTGTGGATACGAAAGGCGTTGTCTATAAGGGGCGCAAAGAGGGGATGAATAAATACAAGGAACTGCTTGCCGTGGAAGACAAGGGGCAACGCACGCTCGCCGATGCCGTGAAAGGTGCGGATGTGTTTTACGGGCTTTCCGTGGCGAACGTGCTTTCACCCGAGATGGTCAAATCCATGGCGGACGATCCGATCATCTTTGCCATGGCGAACCCCGATCCGGAGATCAAGCCGGAACTGGCGCGCGAAGCGCGCAAGGATGTCATCATCGCGACCGGTCGTTCGGATTATGTGAACCAGGTCAACAACGTGCTGGGCTTCCCGTTCATCTTCCGCGGCGCGTTGGATGTGCGTGCGAAGGGCATCAACGAGGAGATGAAATTCGCGGCCTCGAAGGCGCTCGCTGCGCTGGCGAAGGAGGATGTGCCGGATTCGGTCATCCGCGCGTATGGCGGTGAAGCCATCAAATTCGGGCGCGAATACATCATTCCCAAACCGCTCGATCCGCGTGTGCTGTTGTGGGAGGCTCCCGCCGTTGCTGAAATGGCGATGAAGACCGGCTTCGCACGCAAGACCATTGATATCGATGAATACCGCGAACAGCTTGCATTCCGTCAGGGAAAGGGCGAGCAGGTCCGTTATTTCTTCCAGAACAAAGCCCGCACTTCCGGCGGGAAGAAGCGAGTTGCATTTGCTGAAGGGGAGGAGCAGAAGGTCATCCGCGCAGCGTACCAGATCAAGGAGGAGGGCATTGCCACCCCCATCCTGATCGGGCGCGAGGAGGTCATTCGGGAGCATATCGATACGCTTGGGCTCGAATTCAAACCTGAAACTGTCTATCCTCGTCAATACAAGGATCTGGAGAAGTACGCGAAAGCATATTACGAGCTCCGTAATCGCAAAGGTGTAACGATCAACGACGCGACCAAGAAGGTTCGTGATGCGAATGTGTTCGGTCCCATGATGGTCAGGATGGGTGATGCGGATGCGTTCGTCTCGGGTCTGACATACGATTATCCCGATGTCATCCGCCCCTCGTTGCAGATCCATCACACCGCCAAGGGAGCGGCGCGTGCCGCCGGTGTGTACCTCATGATCATCGATGATCGGGTCTATCTCTTCACAGACGCGACGGTCAATATCGACCCGACCGCGGAAGACCTGGCAGAGATCGCCTGCCTCGCGGCGGATTTTGCCAAACGCCTCGAACTGGACCCGAGGGTTGCCTTCCTGTCATTTTCGAACTTTGGCTCCACCCCGCATCCCCTCTCGGACAAAGTGCGACGCGCCGTTGAATTGACCAAAGCCCGCCGCCCCGACCTGGTCGTGGACGGTGAGATGCAGGCAGATACCGCGGTCGTTGCGGAGATCGTCGAAAGCCGCTATCCGTTCAGCGCGGTGAAAGATGCGAACGTGCTTGTCTTCCCTTCGCTTGAATCCGCGAATATTGCCTATAAATTGCTCGACCATCTGGGGAATGCCAAAGCGATCGGACCGATCCTGCTGGGCGTGGGCGCCCCGGTTCACGTCCTGCAAACGGGTGACGATGTCAACACGATCGTCCAGATCGCGTCTGTCGCAGTGATGGATGCAATGAGCCGCGACGAAAAGAAGTGATGCAATAGGTTCATGGACGAAATGAAAAGTCCCTGGGTTATGCCTCAGGGACTTTTGCTTTACGGGCTTCGACCGTCTTAAGACGTCTTATTCCCAACCAGATACCTGTTGCAAGAATGAAAAGCCCCAATGCCAGTCCGCTGATATTGCTCAGGATTTCGCTGATTGTCTCCCATTGTGAACCGAATAGATAACCCAGTCCGCCATATCCAAAGATCCAAACCGCTTCACCAAAAAGATCATAAACAAAGAAACGCCGAAAACCAAATCCGCTGGTGCCTGCGATCAGGTTGACCGGCACTGCAATGCCGGTGAGCAGGAATCGTGTCCAAACCACTGCCATGCCGCCCCAGCGTTTGAAGGTCGCTTCGGCTTGTATCCACCTCTCACTCATTTGGAAGCGGCGCAGAACTGGTCCGCGCGCGTAAAATCCCATGCCGTAACTCAGGCTGTCCCCCAACACCACACAAATCAAAGCGACGAGACCGGTTGTGTACCAGGTAAGGAGTCCCTGTTTGGCAAAGGCGCCGGCTGCGATCACAATGAAAGTTCCGGGAAACGGAGCCCCGAGCGCGCCGATGAACACAATGATTCCAAGGATGGGAGCACCGTAATTTATGATCTGTGTCAGCAGAAAATCGGACATGTCATTTTCTGCCTTATGGAACCACCGGTGGAACAGCCGTAAGTGGCGGCGGTACTGTAGGGAATGGAGGCAATCCCGTTGGCACAGCCCGCTCCGCACGGATCACCGCCTTGACCAGTTCGATAACGATCTGTGGTGACTGTGGAAAAAATTCTTCATTCAGTTGTGCAAGACTCTTGTCCTCGTTGCCTCTCGGTGAAATCCCCAGAGCCTCGAAAAGCGCCCTTGCTGGTACGCGATAGGTTTTTGAAATATAGGGAATGGTCATCCAGTCGCGGATCAACTCCACGTCCGTTTCAGGCGCCTGCTCGGTGAAGACAACTTCAAGAGGGGGAGGTCCGTGCCTGCGAAATTCCCGGAAGGCATGCAGGGCGCGCAAACCGAAAAAACCGGCGATCATAAATCCGAGGAGGATCAAGCCCAGGATCAAAGTGCGTTGCCTTGGCGGCACCATGCTAATCCTGCCACTCCAGTTCAAATTCGCCGATGGCTACTGTGTCGCCTTCCTGCACGCCGGCTTTGCGAAGCGCATCATCAATGCCGAGCGTCTCTATGATCTTTTGAAAGCGCCGCAGGGAACCATCATGCTCCCAATAGGTCATCCTGGCGGCGCGTTCGATGGCTGTGCCTTTGACGCGCCACTCATGTGCGCCTTCACGGGTAACAACAAATTCACGCGGATCCTCTTTGGGCTTATGGACGGGCATCGGGAGTTCCGTCTCCTCGCGAGGAGGCGTCTCTGCCAGTTTCTGATGTGCCTTAACCAACAGATCACGCGTATTCGTGCGCGCCAATGCGGATATGGACAGCAAGTCCACTTTGAGCTTTTTGAATTTCTTTTGGATGTCTCCGAATCTTGCCTGGACCTCGGGTTGATCCACCTTATTAAGCACCACCAGCTGAGGCTTTTTCCCGAGATTTGGATCGAAGAGCGATAATTCCGAGTTGATTTGACTGTAATCGGCGATCGGATCTTCAGACAATCCATCCAGCAAATGGATCAGAACGCGTGTCCTTTGGATGTGGCGGAGGAAATCGTGGCCGAGTCCAGCCCCATGTGAAGCACCTTCGATCAATCCGGGAATATCAGCCAATACAATCGTGTTATTTGCATCAATTTCAGCGACACCCAAATTCGGTTCCAGCGTGGTAAAGGGATATGGTGCGATCTTCGGTTTGGCATTCGTCATGGCGGTGAGCAAGGTGGATTTGCCCGCGTTCGGGACGCCGATCAGTCCGATATCGGCGATCAGCTTCAATTCCAGTTTGAGACGTTTTTCCTCGTACGGTTCTCCCTTTTCGGCAGTGCGCGGCGCCTGATTGCGGGAGGTCGCAAAGTGTTGATTCCCGCGTCCGCCGCGCCCGCCTTTGCATACCATGAATTGCTGTTCGGGATGGGTCAAATCGCCAAGTAGTTCGCCCGTATCCGCGTCGAAAATGACCGTGCCAGGCGGAACATGGATGATGAGGTCCTTGCCATTTCGCCCTGTCATTTGTGAAGGTCCGCCTCTGGCTCCATCCTCGGCTTTGAATTTTTGATTCGGGCGGAAAGACGACAATGTGTTGAGTGTCGGCTTTACCTCAAGGATCACATCTCCCCCTTTCCCGCCATCTCCGCCATCCGGGCCACCGCGCGGCACAAATTTCTCGCGGTGAAAGTGCATCATGCCATCGCCGCCTTTGCCTGAGCGAACGTAAATTTCTACCTGGTCAGTGAACATATACTCTCACATAATTTGAATGTGTTGATCAGATTTGATTATACAGGATAAAATTGAAGCTGGTTTCTTACCCGTTACTGGAACAAACTGCAGAAAGAGACCGTCTTGAAATATTAGTGGAGAGTAGCTCGAAATTGCATCTGTTCACTATTAAGGAGAAAGGATTTCAAAGGAGGTTCATAAAGCATAAAATGGCAGCCAATAAGTGTAGCGTCCTAAGAAAAATAGAAAGGATATAACCATGAACACGATTGTAAAAAAGCTAGATAGTCCCCAACGGTTCTTCAATCTGCTGGTAACTTTCGCTTTGGCAGTTTCATTGTTTGTTCCGATGGGAGAGGTTGTTAATGCACAATCAGAAAATCCTCAAGCTCCTTTGTCTCCTGATCTGCTGTGGACGGATTACGGTGGTGCAGAACGCGCTTTCCTGGTGAACGGTGAATATGTCACGCTTTCTGGAAACTTATTTAGAGCTGTTGAAGAATTCGGTTTGGACCTCTCTAACGAAGTCGCTGAGTATTATTCGACCATTAACCTGGCCGAACTCGGGTGGGAAGAGGTCAGCACAACACCATATTCGAACGGTATATCTTCGATTTATTTCCACCCCGCCGGCATATTTGTGCAGATTGAGTTTTTTGGATGTAAGACCGAATCAGATGCGTCTTGCTTGACTGTATGGGAAAGCGATCCAGTTACCATCATGCCGGATGATGTTTCCCGGGTTTCTCCTGAGCAACAGGCACTGGGTACGCTGAGTAAAAGTTCGCCTGCAAATAATTCAACCAATATTGATACAAATGTTACCCTGACCTGGGCGGCGTATTCAGGGACAGGTTTGTCACGTTATCGATATTGCATTGATAAGACTGATAATTCAAAATGTGACTCTTCTGTTGGGTGGACGACCACATGGAGTGAAAAAAGTGCTAATGTAACATCCTTGGAAGCCGGCACAAAGTATTATTGGCAGGTTCAGGCCGTATTAAATGATGATACAAAAGTGGATGCAAATAATGGGGCATGGTGGTCGTTCACTACGAAAGTCCAGAGCCCGCCTGGCTCATTTTCCAAGACCTTGCCGTTGAACGGAGCGACTGGTCAATCAATAACCCCTGTACTGGTCTGGCAGGCTAGTTCAAATGCAACCGACTATACATATTGTATTGATACGACGAACAATAATATTTGTGATAGTAACTGGGTTAGTACAAGTAATAAGACCTTTGTTACCCTGTTAAGTGGAATTGGCGCAAATATCACCTATTATTGGCAGGTTCGTGGCGTGAACAGCTCTGGTGTTTATACCGGTGATGGTGGCGCATGGTCGTCTTTTACAACGGCATCAGGTCCTGCGAACGATACTATTGCAGGCGCATATGTTGTGGGTGTCCCGTATGAAAATGTAGGAAGCACAACGTCTGCAACAATTGATGGAGGTACAACAAACGTTTGCAGTTCTGCTTTGGGCTTCTCCTCAGTTTGGTATAAGTATACGCCTCTTTCAAATCGGAAGATTTACCTGGATACATTCGGAACAAATTATGATACGGTGATATCCGTTTGGACAAAAAACGCCAACGAAACTCTAAATTCTGTAATTTGCAATGATGATTCGACCGGCGTTTCACAATCCAGTATCAATTTGCAAGTCACCAATGGAACAACCTATTACATCCAAGTATTGCAGAAGAATCCCGGCTCTATCCCCGTTTCTTCACCGGGTGGCGCATTGGCATTTCATATAAGAAATTTTGCCGATGTACTAGGCAATAATGGTTTCTGGAAATACATTGAAGGCATATATGCAGCCGGTATAACTGGAGGGTGCGCCACCAGCCCAGATTTACTGTATTGTCCGAAAGTTAGTGTGGATCGTGCAGCAATGGCAGTGTTTTTGCTGAAGTCGATACATGGCTCCGCATATATACCCCCAGCAGTGGGTGCTGATACGGGATTTCTTGATGTACCTGTGAATCATTGGGCAGCAGCTTGGATCAAACAATTGGCCGCCGAGGGAATTACGAGTGGTTGTTCCATTGGTTACTATTGTCCTGATGTTGCTGTTACCCGTGCTCAAATGGCGGTGTTCTTGTTGCGAAGCGTACATGGGGCAGGATACACTCCACCTGCTGTAGGGATTGATACTGGATTTTCTGATGTCCCTACAACGTATTGGGCGGCCGCCTGGATAAAACAATTGGCATCAGAAGGGATTACTTCTGGTTGCGGCGGTGGGCAATACTGCCCGGAAACAAATGTCACTCGTGAGCAAATGGCCGTTTTTTTGAGTAAGGCTTTTGGTATATCAATGCTTCCGTAAAGAGAGAATATTGTTTTACACTGAAGCCATATCTAGGCATTGGCCTTTTTGGTCTCAGTTACGAATTCCGGATTAAGTCCTTTTAAAAATAAGGAGACCTGTACAGGTCTCCTTATTTTTAAAAGTCGCTTTGTCAACCGCCCAAGTTTAGAGAGGATTATCCTGCGACAGGCACCAATACTTATGGTCAGGTCGTTTTGGCTTCATCCAATGTATCACCACGATCAATTATTCATGCTATAAGGCATTCCCGTCAATGTTTTGGGACAATTTTGCGGCTCAAATTGGCATTATCTATTTGCCTCAAAGTGGATAATTGCCTCAATCGCAGTTAACTAAATTGTCAGGTAAAAGTAGGGAAAACCCGTATTTATAACCTCCATGGAAAGATATATCATACATGCATGAACAGAGCAGATATTTCAAGTCATCTTTCCGAGTATCAGCAGGGTGCATTCCTGATCGTCAACAAACAAATCATTCCCCTGACGAAGAAGATCACGACCTTTGGCCGTCAGCTTGAGAATGACCTTGTTTTTCACGAGGAATTCTTATCCCGTTTTCACGCCGAGATCGTTTATGAGGAAGATAGATATGTATTGTATGACAAGCAGTCCACAAGCGGAACGTTTGTCAACGGACGGAAGATCGACCAGTGCGTGCTCAACTCTGGCGATTTGATTTCGCTTGCAAATATCCTTATCATGTTTGTAAACAATGATGTCAAAATTACAGGCAAAACAATGGGCACAACCCAGAGTTTGCGCCAGAGGTTCACCTCCTCGGAAGGCGGTAAGGCATGAACGAAACACCCACAATCTTGATCATTGACGATGAGCCAGCTCTTCGTTTGGGTCTGGCAGCGCGCATCAAGCGTCAAGGGTACAAAGTGGCCACTGCGGCTGATGGAGCCGAAGGGATGCAGATGGCAAAAGAAATCCTGCCAGATCTGGTCCTTTCAGATGTGATGATGCCGCCACCCAATGGATTTGAGTTGCGCCGGTTAATGAGTCTGGACCCACGCCTTGCCGCCATCCCTTTCATCTTCTTGACAGCCAGAAATGGAGTGGACGATCGTGTAAATGGAATCCGTGATGGCGCGGACGATTACATCACGAAGCCTTTTGTGACCGATGAATTGCTGGCGCGAATCGAAGCTGTTCTGCGTCGGGTAAAGGTGGCGCAGGAGCGTGGTCGGGAGGAGATGCGGGATGTTGCCCGCCGTGACATGGAAAAGCTGAAACAAGAAATCCTCCAGAATTTCCATCATGAAATGCGCACACCTTTAACGAATATAATCATGCCGCTGGAATTGATCGTTAATAACAAGTTTGATGATCCCGAGGAACAGGTCAGATTTCTACGCATGGCGCTCTCAAATGTTGACCGCCTCGAATCTCTGGTTACAGATTTCATCCTGCTCACAAACATCGACCACGGCGATCTAAATAGCATACGGCAGAGCATCGACGTAAACAATCACATCCTGTTGCCTGTTCGCAAGCGATTGGAACGATATGCATCGAAGAATTTAAAATTTACATCCAGGGTTTCCCTGCAGGATGGGATGGGAGCACCACGCCGTGAGTTTACACACGCTCTGGTGCACCTCGTAGATAATGCCTTTAAGTTCGGCCCGGAGGGCGGACAGGTGAACTTGGCGGTCGTGTCTGATCTCGACGGGAGTGTTAAAATCGCTGTGCAGGATGAAGGACCGGGCATTCCTCCGGAACTTCGCGAACAAGTCTTCGATCGATATTATCAGATCGATCAGGGAGACAGCAGAAAATACGAGGGGCTTGGCGTCGGGCTGACTATTGCAAGGGCCGTATTTTCAAACCTTGGCGGAACGGTTTCGATCATCGACAGTCCACAAGGCTGTTGTGTACAGGCTTTCCTGCCTGCCCGTGGGTCAGGGGAGATTGCCTATGGATGAAAAGACCATTCCGCTGATGAAGCCCGTGATCAAACAGGAGATACAAAAAGAGAAGCGTAAAAAGGAATGGGATGAGTTCCTGTATGGGCGCGCGCTGTTCGAACAGACGGGGGAATGTGTGTTCATTATCGGGTTGGATTTCCGCTATATTGCTGCAAACCACCAGGCGTTGAGTTTGTTGGGTTACGAGGAATATGAGTTGATCGGCAAGCCGGTCAGTGAAATCATGTCGCAGGATGATGCCTTGGGACATGCAGCAGTAACCGGTAACGGCACCAGCCTGTATGAGCGGATATTGAAGCGCAGGGACGGGTCCCTGCTACCGGTTGAGATCAGCACATCTGTCGTCTATAAGGATGCGGGCGAGCCTGCTTATATCCAGAGCATAGCTCGTGACATTTCGGAGAGGAAGATCGCGGAAAGGATCATGAGAAAGCATACAGCGATCCTTTCTGTTATTAGTGATGCCGCGGCCAGATTGTTGAGGTCTTCCAACATTGAGGTCAAGATACCGGAGGTGCTCGAGTCTCTTGGCAGGGCAATGGATGTTTCCTGCTGTGCCATATTTGAGGTCGATACCTTTTCGGATCAATCGCCTGTCCGGATTCGATATAAATGGGATAAGGCAAATCTGCTCCCCCTGGATGTTCCGTTGGCTGTCCGGCCATTTCTCAAAGATTTACTTGAAACCAAAACCGGATATTTCCCTATTGGAAGCGAAAGGGAGCATATCGTTTCAAGTTCAAGATCAAAGCCTGCTTTTGTTGCAGTTCCCATCGACGGGCATCCTGGTTCCTGGAGGTTTCTTGGATTCTTCGATGAGAGTGGCGCCCTCCCCTGGTCGCCGCCCGAATTCGACGCTGCCCAGACCGCCGCAAACCTGATTGGATCGGCGTTACAGAGAAATAATTATGAGGAAACGATTCAACTGAATGAGGCGCGCAATAGGATTATCCTCGATGCGCTGCCCGATCTTCTGATCAGGATCGACCTTGATGGTGTCATCCTGGATTACAGCGCCAAGCCGGACCATCCACTTTATATCCATCGTGACGTAATTTCAGGGAAGAAACTGTTCCAGACCTGGCCTGAGGAGATCGTCGATAAAATCATAGGTGATGAAAATCAAGGGTTGTTCACATCATCGCACTTGGTCGATGAATTTTCTCTCCCATATAGCAATAATACTTACGAATCCAGACTCTACCCAATAAGTTCGAGCGAGGCGTTGATCGTCATCCGTGATATTACCGAGCAAGCCAAATTAAATGAAATGAAATCCGATTTTATTAATCGTGCATCGCATGAACTGCGTACTCCGCTTACCTCTGCGATTCTCATGACCGAACTCATCCAGGAAGGTGGTACTTCAGAAGAACTGGATGAATATTGGCGCACTCTCAAGAGCGAATTGAACCGCCAGAAAATATTGATCGACCGTCTGTTGATGGCAGGACGGCTCGAAAGCGGAATGATGAAACTGGAGGTCAAGCCGATGGACCTTGTCCCGGTCTTGAAGGAATCGCTCATGGCTGTCAAGCCGATTGCCGCAAAGCGGAAGGTCAGCCTGGACCTGCGCGATCTGAAGGAACCACTTTATGTGTTGGGCGATAACAGCGGGTTGCAACAGGTCTTCATCAACCTGCTCAATAACGCCGCCAAATTTTCGAAGGAAGGCAGTTCGGTTGGCATAAAAGCATTTCAGACAGAGAAGGAAGTCCGCGTGGATATCAAAGACAGTGGCGTCGGAATTCCGCATGATGCCATACCTTATCTCTTTGAACGATTTTACCGGGCAAAGAATGTCACCATTGCCGAGATCCCCGGTAGTGGTATCGGGCTTTACATAGTAAAGTCCATCGTTGATGGGCTTGGAGGAAACATTCGCGTGGAAAGCGTGATCAACGAGGGAACAACATTTTCCGTAAGTCTGCAGCGCAGCACGTCAGCAGGTTGAACTATTTTACAAATTTCCAGGCTGTCGGTAACGCCAGTGAAGCCGCCATCAATTTGATCGCATCCCCAACAAGGAATGGAAGCAGACCCGCGTTGATCGCACTGCTAAAATCATTCAGCAGGATCGCCAGCCAGGTCACGCCACATGCGTAGATGACGATCGTCCCAACGATGAAGGGGATCAACGAGGTGCCGACGCTTCTTTCCAACCCGCGTTCTGCCAGCCAGCCCACAACATATGCCGCCCCGATAAATCCCACAAGATAACCAGCCGTCGCTCCGGTAAGGATCCCGAAGCCCGACGCGCCTCCGGCAAAGATGGGAAGCCCGAAAGCTCCTTCGGTGATATACAACACCATTGAAGCCGCACCGCGTTTCGAGCCCAATGCCGCACCGACGAGTAGAACACCGAAGGTCTGACTGGTGATTGGTACGGGCGTAAACGGCAAAACGATCTCGACCTGTGCCAGAGCCGCCAGCAATAAACTGCCAAGAATAACAAGGAACAAACTGCGGATCCATTCTGCAGTGCGGGGAAAGTAACGATGTGAAAGGGTTGGTGCAAGGGTTGTCATATCTTCTAAAGCGTCCTTTTCAAGTGGTATTTTCCACATTATAAGCGAACGCATGGAAATCCACCGGTATCGCTTATTTCAGAAATTTGGTAACATATTTGCAGACTCTGTATGCTGAAAATACATCGCTTATTTGTTTCATGTGTGATTTTGATCCCGCTGATCCTGGCATTTCCGTTCGGCGCAGGATCGATTGCGCATGCCAAGGCATCCGAACAGTTCACCACTACGCCACCTCCCTCCGTGCCCTCCCCCGTGGACATCATCAACGCGGTCAATGCCCTGCGCCTCTCAAATGGACTCAACGCGCTGACTGTCCATTCGGTGCTGATGGAGGTTGCTGCACAACAGGCAAATGCACTCGCCGCGTCTGAAGGCGCAGTTGGTCATCAGCGCCCCTGCGGGATGACGCTCGGGCAGCAATTGCTGCTCATGGGCTTTCCGCTTTGGGGTGACCTCTCTTTGGATGGGTATCGCTCAGAGAATTGGGTTGCCGCTTCTACTGTTGAGACAGTGATTTCATCCTGGTTGGGGGATGCAGAGCATACCAATACCATGCTGTCGCCCAACCGCAGTGACATTGGCGCGGCGGTTGCGGTCAGTGACCAGGTCTATGTTGTGCTTGAGACCGCCTTGAAAACCAATAGCGGTCAGATGCAGACCACGGCGTATGATATTCTCACCGGCATACCGATGACTCAGTCCGCCTGTATGGGGTTAGCAACACAATATGCGGGGGACCCTTCACAATATTCCATCCCGGTTGTGATCAGCACTGCCCGCCCGGACGGCGACGTGGTCCACGAAGTTGCATATGGACAGAGTCTGTGGTCGATTGCGATCCAATATCACACCACCATTGCAGAACTCAAACGCTTGAACAATCTACCGGATGATACGATCGCGCCCGGCTGGAAGTTGCTCATCCGAAAGGGCGCCACCCAACCCGCGCCCGTTACCGATGTTCCTGTTGGCATTGCCACATCCACCGGGACAAGTTACCCGACGGCAATTCCATACTTCACAAAAACACCAACCGTCACAGCCACTCAGCCGATAATGCCTCTCAACCAACAGATCAAGGGAAACGCCATGGTTGTTACCGCATTGTTGATCAGTTTTTCGATTTTATTGGCGGGCTTTATTGGATTTGGGAAGAGGAAACAGTAATGAACTGGCACAAGACCATACTTGAAATCTCCACCCGCGGCAAGGGTCTGTACGACATCACTGGAACCCTCCGCGCGCAATTGCAGAATTGGAATGTGAGCGAAGGGATGTGCTTTCTCTTCCTGCCGCACACCAGCGCCTCGCTGGTCATAAGCGAAAACTGGGATCCAACCGCCCGTGCTGACCTGGAAACATTCATGGAACGACTTGTCCCCGAGGGAGATGACTGGTACACCCATGATCTTGAAGGCGCGGACGATGCCACTTCCCACATCCGGGCGATGTTAACGGATACCAGCCTCACGGTCCCGGTTGATGCGGGGAATTTATCATTGGGAAAATGGCAGGGGATTTACATATTCGAGCATCGTTCCCGTCCGCATCGAAGGAAGGTGTTGATGCGCGTCTTGAGCGTGGAATGACATCTGAAAACGAAAAGAGCCGGGCGATGGTTAGCCCGACTCTTTTTGCGTAATCCTTCGTTTATTTCTTCTTTCCGAACTTCTTCATCAAAATATCCGTCAACGTTGGCTGACCGATCTCCTGTAACTCATAGCGCACGCGCTGATGCGGCTTATTGATCTTGATGACGCGCGTCAGGTCGATGGGGGTGCCGATCACGACCATATCCACGTCGGACTTGTTGATGGTCTCTTCCAGATCTTTGGTCTGCGCTTCACCGTAGCCCATCGCCGGGAGGATGGGTCCGGTCTTCGGATACTTTTCATATGTTGCCGCGATGGATTTCACCGCGAACGGACGCGGGTCAACGATTTCCTTCGCGCCAAAGCGACGGGCGGCCACATAGCCGGCGCCGTATGCCATCTCGCCGTGCGTCAGTGTCGGGCCGTCCTCGATGACCAGAACGCGTTTTCCGAAAATGGTGTCGGGATCATCCACAAAGAGTGGAGAGGCGGCTTCGATCTGAACCGCATTCGGGTTTAATTTGCGGAGCGACTCGCGCAAACGGATCACATTTTCAGGATCAGCAGTATCCACCTTGTTCAGCACGAACACATCTGCCATGCGAGCATTGACTTCGCCAGGATGGTAGGTGCTCTCATGACCGGGGCGGTGTGGGTCTGCGACAACGATCTGCAGGTCCGGGACATAGAACGGGAAGTCGTTATTGCCGCCGTCCCACAGCACGATGTCCACTTCCTGCTCCGCCTGCCGTACGATCTTTGTGTAATCCACGCCTGCATATACGATCACGCCGTTGTCGATGTGAGGTTCGTATTCCTCGCGTTCCTCGATGGTGCACTCCTGCTCATCGAGATCGTCATAATCTGCGAAGCGCTGTACTTCCTGCCGGACGAGGTTGCCATACGGCATTGGGTGACGGATCGCCGCAACCTTGTAACCCATATCTCGGAGGATGAGGGACACACGCCTCGTTGTCTGGCTTTTGCCTGATCCCGTCCGAACGGCACAGACTGACACAACCGGCTTTGTGGACTTTACCTGCGTGTACTTCGTGCCCATCAGGCGGAAATCCGCGCCCGCGGCGTTGACGATACTTGCCTTGTGCATGATGTATTCATGCGGCACGTCGCTGTATGCAAAAACAACCTGTTCCACACCGTGCTTCTTGATGAGTTCGGTCAACTCCTCTTCTGCCCGGATGGGGATTCCGCTTGGGTACAGGTCACCAGCCAGTTCGGTCGGATAGACGCGTCCCTCGATGTCCGGGATCTGGGTCGCAGTAAACGCGACGACTTCATAGTCCTTGTTGCCGCGGAAGAACATGTTGAAGTTATGGAAGTCACGTCCTGCCGCGCCCATGATGAGAGTTTTGATTGGCATAGGGTTCTCCTATCACTAAAAATCACGTTGAGGACAGTGTCCAAAGAGTCTCGGCTTTGGTTTTGAGCCTCTCTGTTTTTACTCACCGTGACATTTACACCTGTGATTCTAAATAAAACAGGCTAAACGTAAAGGTACGTTCAGCCTGTTTCCTACATGACATCGGGAGCTTGAATGTCGAGCAGACGCAGGGAGTTGGCGATGGTCTGCTTTGCGGCGGCGACCAGACTGAGGCGGGCGTTCCGCATGTCCTCGTCCTCACTCTGCAGGACCGGCACCGCATGATAGAACGAGTGGAACGCGTCCGCCAGATCGTAGGCGTACTGTGCCATCACCATTGGGCGATACTCGTTCGCCGCCTGTTGCACTGCGTCCGGGAAGCGCGAGATCTGCTCGATCAGTTCGATCTCGTGTTTGGTCAATTCGTAGTCGAAGGTTGCAGGCTGGGGGTTGGAAGGTTGAAAATTTGCCTTCTTCAAAATGGAATTTGCCCGGACGTGTGCGTTCTGAATATAGGGCCCCGTGCGCCCATCGAAAGACAGGGCTTCATCCATATCGAAGACGATGTCCTTGTTGTTATCTACAGACAGCATCGAATACGCAAGCGCGCCCAGACCGATCTGCTTGGCGATCGCTTCGCGCTGGTTTTCAGGGATGTTCCCGCTCCGCTCCGATTCCACTGCCAGCACGCGCTTGATGGCTTCATCGTAAACATTCTTGAACAACACCACGCGCCCGCGCCGCGCCGACATGGCTCCCTCCGGGAGGGTGACATATCCATAGGAGAGGTGATAACACTTCGAGGCTTGCGGAAAACCCCACAGTTCCAGAATCTTGAACACCTGTTGGAAGTGCAGGCTTTGGCGGAAGTCCACCACATAGATCGAGCGGTCAACGTGATACTGCTCGATCTTCTGTTTTGCCAGCGCCAGATCCTTGGTCGAATAAAGCGACGTGCCATCGTTCCGTAGGATGACCATGGTGCGATATTTCTCCTTGGTCAGCCCCAATTTCTCATCGATCTTGACGATCACCGGTCCGCCCTGGGGGCGTTCATCCTCGGCGATGCCTCTCTGGATCAACTCTTCCACGATTGCCTTGGATGGTTCATCCACTTCTGATTCGTAGAACCAGACATCCATGGTTACGTCCAGCATCCGCAGAATATCCCGGAATTCATCCAGACTCCATTCGCGCGTGACGCGCCATAGTTCGCGTACGTAGGGATCGTGTGCATCCCATTTGCGATACATCTCGCGGCGTTCCGCATCGTAGGCTTCGCGCCTTGCCTTCTCTTCCGGCGTTTCGTTCTCTTTCGGTTCGAGCAGCGCCGTCGCCTCCGTGTAGATTTTCAACAGCCATTGCCCGCGCTCGTGAATCCCGTCGGGTTCCTGTCCCTTATAAAACTTGTCATACGCCCATAAAATGGTGATGACCCCCAGTCCGATGTCGCCGGGATAGGTCGCGCGGATGGTGTCAAAGCCGGCGAATTCCACGATCCGTGCCAGCGATTCGCCCAACAGCGTTGTCCGCGCGTGACCTATGTGGAACGAATGGTGGGTGTTCGGCTGGGCGTATTCGACCATGATCCGCTCGTCTTTTGGTTCACCGCGGCCGAAATCTTTTTTGGATGAAATGACTTCCTCCACAACCCGACGGGCGTAATCGGATGTCCTGAAATAGACGTTGAGATAACCTTTGACCGCTTCGATGTGGCTGACGCCCTCCACGCCTCCCAAATGACCCTTGACCTGCTCGGCGATTTCCTGAGCCCTCTGCGGCACCGGCACCTTGTTCCCCTTGCCGGCGCGTGCTTCGTTTGCCGCGGTCTGGAAGAACGATGTGGATGTACCCCATTCGCCCGAAAAGGGGATCGGTGTCCATTTGAGTTCGGCGGGCGCGATATCGTGCGCCGCGCAATATTCCCTGATCTTTGCTTCGATGGTTTGCTGGATGTCTTTGAACATTGGAAAAATTATATCAGGTAACAAAAGCGGGAGCCTCTCGACTCCCGCAATTTGCGCTGTTGGTTATGATCGATCTTATTTCTTCGCTTCGGGTGTTTCTACAGCGGTGAACGAAGCGAGTCTCTTCATCAAGCGTGCCTTGCGGCGCGCGGCGTTGTTCTTGTGGATCACGCCTTTTTCAGCGGCTTTGTCGAGGGCGCTGATCGCCTTCAATACTGCCTCTTTTGTGTCCGGCGCGCTTGCTTCGAAAGCGGCGCGCGCCTTGTTGACAGCGGTGCGGGCGGAACCGCGCACGAGGCGGTTGCGCAGGCGACGCTTTTCGTTCTGCTGGTTGCGTTTGATCTGAGACTTAATGTTAGCCAAGGTCTTCCTCCGAAATTTCCTGTCGAAGCTCCCGCTTCAGCGGGAGCTTTCTTTTTTTGAATGGCGGCTCTTTGCCGCCGCAAGAGCGCTATTTTACTTTAGGCTTTCTGATTTGTCCAGAAAAACTATGGTTTGGCGGCAACCATGACAAAGTAGGCGCCCAGCAGGCTCTCGTCCGATTCGACGTAGGCAATGCCGAATTCGGTGGTTTGGGAATTCAGGATGTTTGCGCGGCTCTCGGTGTTGTTCATCCACCAGTCGAACGCGACCTGCGGGTTCGTGCCAAAGACCGGAGGCAGGGCATAGATGTTCTCCACGATGACCGATGCCGTGTATCCCTGTGCCGCGGCGCGCGATTGCGGTGTGGAGCCATCCAGACCGACGCTGCTCAGGTAATTGTTGCAGATCATGTCGGTTGCGTGTTCGCTGGCAGTGGAAACCAGTCTCTGGTTCACGCTTAGGGCGGGCAGTCCGTTGCTTGTGCGCGCGTTGTTGATCAGGCTCACAAGTTCGTTGACGAATGCAGTATTCCCTGCAGGCGCGCAGGTCGCAGACGCAGTTCCGGGCGCGGATGGGGTGGTGGCTGCCTGGGTTGGCTGTCCGGCCACGGTTGGCGTAACAGGCGTGGACGTGGGTGGAAGCGTGGCGGTCGCCGTCACGAGGTTGACCGGGATTTGCAGCACGTCTCCAACATTGAGGGCGTTCGCATCCTCGATTTTGTTAACGGTGATGATGTCTTCGGTCAGGCTGTTGAATTTTGCGGCGATGCCAGCCAGTGTATCGCCGGGCAGGACACTGTATTCGATCCGTGTGCCACGCGGCAGGTCGGCAGGGATGGGCGTGGAGGTGGCGCGGGTGGTTCCCGGAGGCGGAATCGTGATCGTCTGACCGACATAATAAATTCCGCCCTGTTCGAGGATGGCGGGGTTGTAGTCGATGATCAGAAGCACGCCGTCATCGCCAAGGTTGAAGCGTTCCGCGATCGCAGGAAGCGTATCACCTTCCACGATTGTGTAGGGGAAGGGACCGGATGGGGTGGGGGTTAAGGTCTCCGTTGGCGTTTCCGTGACTGTTGATGTCAACGAAGGCGTTACCGTGTTCGTTGGCGTGAGGGTCAGTGTGGGGGTGGATGTCTCAGTGGGGAACAGCGCGCCGAGCGGCTTATTCGACCCGGTGAGCCACACTGCAAGCATGATCCCGCCAAGGATGACCAACCCGACCGCGCCATACACGAGGAAAGGACCTCTTTGCAACCGGCGCTTGCGGTAGGATTTGATCACATTCGTGGTATTCGGTTTATTAGGAGGGGTACGGTTTAGCATTTCTTTTCCTTATTTTTGCGAAAGACACGGGCAAATGAGAATTATCCCACCTGCGCGGTGAAATAATTCTACCTGAAAAATGGATGTCGTGTGGGGGATGTCTGCAAGTATACACGTAAACGGGAAAACAGGTGTGCGGATTTATACCTGCCAGCCTGCTTTCCCGCCGTGTTATTTCAGGTGCTCTTTCAAATATTTCCCCGTATAGGAACCTTTGACCTTCATTACCTGTTCCGGGGTTCCCTCGGCGATCAATTCGCCGCCGCGGTCGCCGCCCTCAGGACCCAGATCGATCAGCCAATCCGCGACCTTGATGATGTCGAGATTATGCTCGATGATCAGGACGGAATTGCCCGAATCAACGAGTCTCTGCAGGACCTCGATCAATTTGTGCACGTCCGCGGCGTGCAAGCCCACGGACGGCTCATCCAACACATAGAGTGTACGACCGGTGGCGCGCCGGGAGAGTTCCTTCGAAAGTTTTACGCGCTGTGCCTCACCGCCTGAAAGCGTTGTGGCTGGCTGACCGACACGGATATATCCCAGCCCGACCTCCTGCAGCAACTTCAACTTGTTCAACATCGGCGGATAATTCTTGAACTCGGTCAAGGCGTGGTCAACGGTCATATCGAGCACATCGGCGATCGAATATTGATCGCGGAACAAAACCTGCAATGTCTCGCGGTTGAAGCGTTTGCCGTGACAGATGTCGCAGGGCACATATACATCGGGCAAAAATTGCATCTCGATCCGCAATTCGCCCTGTCCCTGGCAGGCTTCACAGCGCCCGCCATGCACGTTGAACGAGAAACGTCCGGGTTTATAGCCGCGCACTTTGCTCTCGGGGAGTTCGGCGTATAACTTTCTGATCTCATCGAACAAGCCCGTGTAGGTCCCGGGGTTCGAGCGCGGGGTGCGCCCGATGGGCGACTGGTCGATGTTGATGATCTTGTCGAGCTGTTCCACGCCTTCGATGCGCTCATGCGGTCCGCCGGAGGTCCGCGCGCCCATCAACTGCGCGGCGAGCTCGTTGTACAGGATGTCGCTCATCAACGTGGATTTGCCCGAACCGCTGACGCCGGTGATGCAGACCAGCTTTCCAAGCGGGATGCTGACATCGATGTTTTTCAAATTATTGGCGGACGCCCCGACGATCTTGAGACTCTTGCCGTTCCCCTCACGCCTCTTTTCCGGGACTTCAACCTGCTTCCGCCCCGAGAGATATTGTCCCGTCAATGACTTTGGGTGCTCCAAAATCTGCCTGGGCGTTCCCTCTGCAATGACCTTGCCGCCATGCTCACCCGCAGCGGGGCCGAGGTCAATGATCCAATCCGCTTCCCGGATCGTTTCGTCGTCGTGTTCCACGACCAGAACCGTGTTCCCAAGATCGCGCAGACCTTTAAGCGTATCGAGCAGTCTTGAATTATCGCGCGGATGCAAACCGATGGATGGCTCATCCAGCACATACAACACGCCGACCAATCGCGAACCGACCTGCGTTGCCAGACGGATGCGTTGCGCCTCACCGCCTGAAAGCGTCACAGCCGAACGGTTGAGGGTCAGGTAGTCCAATCCCACATTGACCAGAAAAGTCAGGCGTTCGTGGATCTCCTTGAGCACCCGTTCCGCGATGGCTTTTTGTTTCGATGTCAGCGGGGAATTCCTGCCGGAGAGTTTTTTGACCCAATCCAGGGTTTGCAGAACGGGCCAGGATGTGGCGGAAATGATGTTGATATCGTCCACGGTCACAGCCAGCGCGGCCGGGTTGAGGCGCTTGCCTCCGCAGCTCGGACAGGGACGGTCGGACATGTACTCTGAAATCTTTTCGCGCATGTATTCCGAGTTGGTCTCGCGATAACGTCTTTCCAGATTGGTGATCACTCCCTCGAACGCGCGCGAGAACTTGAATTCGTTCCCGTTCGCATTCTTGTATGTCATCTGGACCTGCTTGTCGCCCGTGCCGTACAGGATGATGTCCACCTGTTCCTTGGTCAACTCGCGGACAGGCTTGTCCATATCGATCTTGAATGTGCGGCAGGCACCCTGCAGGGACTGCCAGTAATATCCGCCTTCCTCCTTCGGTCCCCATTCAAGGCTGACGATCGCTCCATCGTTCAGGGACAGGTCGCGGTCTGGGATGACGCGGTCCGGGTCGATCTCGAGTTTCGAGCCGAGTCCCTGACAATCCGGGCAGGCACCCTGGGGCGTATTGAACGAGAAGGTGCGTGGTTCCACCTCTGAAACGGTGGTCCCATGTTCGGGGCAGGCGAGATGTTCGGAGAATTGGATAACCTCCCCTTTGTCAACGAGACTGACGGTGATATATCCCTCGCCAAATTTGAGTGCGGTTTCCACCGAGTCGGTCAGACGCGTGAGGGCGGCTTTCTGGTCATCCTTTGTGCCCTCGCGGGAAATGACGAGACGGTCGACAACAGCCTCGATGGTGTGTTGTTTATATCGGTCGAGTTCGATCTCATCGTCCAGCGAGTGCACGGAGCCATCCACGCGGGCGCGGGTGAAGCCAGCTTTGCGGATCTCCTCGAAAACTGCCTGGTAAGTTCCTTTGCGTCCGCGTACCAGCGGGGCAAGGATCAAAATGCGTGTGCCTTCGGGAAGGTTCGCGATACGGTCCACGATCTCCTGCGCCGATTGCTTGACCACCTCACGTCCGCAAACCGGACAGTGCGGGATGCCGGCCCGCGCGAACAGAAGCCTCATGTAGTCGTAGATTTCGGTAACGGTGCCAACCGTCGAACGGGGGTTGTGACTCGTGGACTTCTGGTCGATCGAAACGGCGGGGGATAGCCCGTCGATGTAATCCACATCAGGTTTGTCCATCTGTCCGATGAACTGACGCGCATATGCCGAGAGCGATTCCACATAACGGCGCTGTCCCTCGGCAAAGATCGTGTCGAACGCCAGCGACGACTTGCCCGAACCGGATAAGCCCGTGATGACCACGAACTTGTCGCGGGGAATCTCCACAGTGATGTTCTTCAGATTATGCACGCGTGCGCCGACCACGCGGATGGAATTGGATGACATGTTTCTCCTCGGGAACTCAATTATAGCACATATGTTTCATTTATGATCGAGCCGTGGCTGCGGCAAATCACAATCTTTTATTATACCAACCGCACCCTTGTGGTTCAGGATTCCGGCATCACAATGAAATTAAAATGTTGCGTGTTATACTCACTGCAACTTCTAAAATCCGTTGGGGTTATGTGTATTAACCCTGCCGGTAGGACCAACGTGTGCCGGAGATAGAGTTCAACGAGGAAGAGGTGCTGTCGCTCGCTTCACAGGGTGACCGGGATGCATTCGGTCAGCTGTATGGGCGCTACATCGACCGCATTTTCAACTACGTGTACTACCGAACGGGCAACCTCCACGATGCGGAGGACCTCACCGCCCGTGTGTTCCAGAGGGCGATGAATCACATTCAAAATTACACTGATCGCGGCGTCCCGTTTTCCGCGTGGCTGTACCGCATCGCCCACAACCTGGTTGCCAACTGGCACCGGGACCGGAGCCGCAGGCAGGAGATCCCACTGGATGACCTGCCGGTCCTGCCGACGAAGGGCGATCACCCGGAACGGAACCTTGTCCGTTCGCAGGAGCAGGATGCGCTTCTCAAACTCATCCGACGCCTGCCGCCGGAACGACAGCATCTCCTCATCCTCAAGTTTGTCGAGAACCTCTCGAATGCGGAGATCGGCGAGATCATGGGACGCAGTGAAGGCGCCGTAAAAAGCCTCTATCATCGGACGCTCCTGGCGTTGCGCGACCAGTTGGGTGATCAAAACATAAATCTCGAAGGAGAGTAAAACCATGTTACGAATTGTGACCGACGGTGCGGCAGACATCTTACCGGAGTGGGGCGGGGAATATGGCATCGACATGATCCCTGTGAACATCCTGTTCGGGGAGAAATCCTACCTGCAGGGCGTGGAACTCGATAACGAGGGCTTCTATAAACTTGTGGATGAAAGCAAACGCATCCCCAAAACATCGCAACCTTCGCCGCACCAATTCGTCGAATTCTATCGAAAGATCGCGCAGAAGGGCGATACGATCCTCTCCATTCACATCACGGCAAAACTTTCCGGCACGTATGCCTCTGCGGTCGCCGCGGCGGAGGAGGTAAAGGGCGAATTCAAGGTCATCCCGGTTGATTCCGCCTGTGGTTCACTCGGCATCGGCTTGATGTGCCGCGAAGCCCGCAAGATGGAACTGGCAGGCAAAAGCGTGGATGAGATCGTCAATTATCTTGAAGCGATCAAGTACAAGATACGCGTCATCCTTACGCTCGATACGCTCGAATATGCCAAGATGTCCGGGCGGGTAAAGACCCTTCAAGCCGCGCTGGCATCTGTGTTGAACGTCAAGCCCATCGCCGTGTTGCGGGAGGGTGATTTGAGCATGGCGGAGCGCGTCCGCACCCGCAAGGCCGCGCTTGACCGCGTGATCGAGATGGCGAAGGAAGAGTATGGCGACAAACCGGTCTATCTGGCGGTCGTGCATGCGCGCGATCTGAAATCCGGTGAGGGATTGCTCGAGCAGGCAAAACAACAGTTCAATCATAAAGAAACGATGATCGGCGAACTCTCCATTTCGATCGCCGCGAACCTCGGACCCGGCACCGTTGGGCTGATCCTTTATCCGATTGAGTAGAACAAGAGGGAAAGAATGGCAAGAAGTAGGAAAACCACCATCTCCGATGAACACCTGCAGAACCTGGAAGCGCGTCTTGCCGGGACCTTGAGACCGTTCCAGCCTTCGGGAGAGCTTGTCCAGCGTCTGCGTGAAAGGATCCACATTCCGGCTCGCGAGGAGATCGCGCTGCGTTTACGCGATTGGAAAAAGATGTTCCTTGTCTTCGGGGGCGTGATGTCCGGGTTGCTGTTGTTGATCACAATTGCGCGGGCGTTCTTCTATTTTTGGGGAAGAAAGCACATGTGATATGCGATGAATGAGTCAACCCCTGACGATCTTTCGTTCAGGGGTTGATTTGTTTTATCAACTCATTACACAAAACGCGGGCTTCGGCGACGAGATCTGCATCCACGGGGAGTTTGAATTCCTCGGTGACGCGCAAGGTCAAATGGTCAGCGATCAGCCTCAAGTCCGGGGAAAGATGCGGGTCATCTTTGAGGAGGTTCAAAAGATCGTAGGCGCTGGCGCTCGGAGGGCGAATCCCGCGCTGGATCAGATATTCCCGAACGACGATCCCGGCGGCGCGCCGTGCACAAACGCGAGCCTGCCCTTCGTTGCCCAGGGCGCGTGCCTGTTCCGCCCGTTCAAATTCGTTGCCGAGTTTTTCCTGCCAGTCTGCCATCAATCGACAAACCTGTAACGGATCAAAGCCCAGACCGCTTCGAAGGCGTCCTTGAGCTTTATCTTTTTTCCGTCCGAGTAATCGCGCGGGTTGAAGGAGATCGGCACTTCGAAGATGCGGTATTTGCGTTTGAGGATCTTGGCAGTGAATTCGGGCTCGAAGTTGAACCTTTTTGAGCGGATGTTCATGCCTTCGATCACTTCACGGCGGAAGACCTTGTAGCCGGTCTCCATGTCGGTCAGGATCGAATCGTACAGGATGTTGGTCATGAAGGTCAAAAGCTTGTTGGCGACCTGATGCCAGAACATTGTGACGCGGTGCGGGCCGCCAAGGAAGCGCGACCCGTAGACCACGTCCGCGTCGCCATCCTTGATGGGCTGGAGCAGAACGGGATAGTCGCGCGGATGATATTCTAGATCGGCATCCTGAATCAGCAGGACGTCGCCTTTCGCGGCTCTCATGCCAGTGACGACCGCCGCGCCCTTGCCCTGATTCATTTCGTGCAACACCACGCGGACCTTTTTCCTGCGATCCAGTTTTTGCAGGATCTCGCGCGTGCCATCCCGGGACCCGTCATCGACGATCACGATCTCGTGCGGAAGTTTTGTGGCTTGCACGCGTTTGACGATCTCTTCGATGTTCTTCGCTTCGTTGTAAACGGGGATGATGACAGATAGGTTCATGGTAGCCGGATTATATTCGATATTCCCCAACGAATATGCAATCCGTTTGAAGCGGAAATCGGTCCAAGAAGCAGTATAATTCGAGCGTGTTCAGACATTTTATTTTGAACAAAATCCCACATTGGAAGGTGCCATGACAAATCCCCTTTCGCGGCCCTCGGTTGGCACGGCATTATTCACCCCTCCGCCGATCAATTCTGTTGAAGATACCGGTCTCTCCGCCCTGTGGTTGCAGGACCTTGCGTTAAAGATCCTGTACTCCCAGGGTTATATGAGCGGTTTCAAGATCGCGGAATTGATCGCTTTGCCCTTTGCGGGTGTGACAGACGGAATCCTTGAAGCCCTCAAGCGTGAAAAAATGATCGAAGTCAAATCCTCGCAGGGCGGACTCGGCGAGGGGGCGTATACCTACGGCATAACGGGAGCAGGCATCACCCGGGCGCGTGAGGCGTTGGAGAGAAGTCAGTACGCCGGTCCTGCACCGGTCCCATTTGAAGTGTATAACGAAGCGATCCGCAAACAGAAAACCGGACGCATGACCGTGACGACGCGCACGATGCGTCAGATCCTTTCACAGTTGGTGATCTCGGAAGCCACCTTTCAGCGGCTGGGTCCCGCGCTGAATTCGGGCACATCCATTTTTATGTATGGGCCTCCCGGCAACGGCAAGACCAGCGTGGCGCGGGCTTTTGGCAACCTCGTGCTGAGCCAGGCGATGTACGTTCCGTTTGCGTTATACCTTGATGGGCAGGTGATCAAGGTCTATGACGCGGTCAGTCATACGCTTGCCCCGGAAGCCGATGGTTCCACCTCTGCCGCCGGGACGGGAAACCTGCGCGCCAGCACGCGGCGCGACCCGCGTTGGGTGAAGATCCGCCGTCCGTTCATCGTGGTCGGCGGCGAGTTGACCCTTGAGGGGCTTGACCTTGTGTATGACGACGTCCACAAATTTTACGAAGCGCCCTTCCAGGTGAAAGCCAACGGCGGCATTCTACTGATCGACGACTTCGGCCGCCAGCAGGTGCGGCCGCGTGACCTGCTCAACCGCTGGATCGTCCCATTGGAGAACCGCGTGGATTTTCTCACGCTTCATAACGGACGAAAAGTTGAAGTGCCGTTCGACGTTTTGATCGTGTTCTCGACCAATCTCCCGCCAAAAGACCTCGTGGACGAAGCCTTCCTGCGCCGCCTGCGGCATAAAATCGAGATCGGCGATCCCTCGTATGAGGAATACCGCGAGATCTTCAAGCGCGTTGCGCACGATAAAAAGGTCGAATACAGCGATCAGGGGTTGGCTTATCTCCTGCAGGAGTGGTACATTAAGCGCAAGCGCAAACTGCGCGCTTCGCATCCGCGCGATCTGTGCGACCAGATCCTTGATATTGCCAGTTACCTTTCCGTCCCGCCGGTCATGACCCGCGAAATGCTCGACCGCGCGGCGCAGGCATATTTTGTCGATATTTAGTTTTTGGGAATCCATGCGCATTACGGATTACGCATCAAAACCCCGGCATGCGTAATCCGTTCGTTTTTATATCATGTTGGAATCACTGACCCGCCCTGTTATTTTTGCCCACCGCGGCGCATCCGCCCATGCGCCGGAGAATACGCTTGCCGCGTTCGATTTGGCATTGACACAGGGCGCTGACGGGATCGAGCTGGATGTCAAGTTGAGCGCGGACGGACACGTGGTCGTCATCCACGACCCGACCGTGGATCGTACGACCGGCGCGCACGGGAATGTGAAGGATATTACCCTTGCAGAGTTGCGCGCCCTCGATGCGGGCAGTTTTTTTTCAGAGCAATATAAAGGGGAGAAGATCCCCACACTGGAAGAGGTCTTCGAGACCGTTGGCAAACGCACCTTCATCAATGTCGAGTTGACGAACTACAACACGCCGCGCGACCATCTGGTCGAAACGGTCTGCATGCTGGTCAAGCGGTTCGGGCTGCAAAAGCGGGTGCTGTTCTCATCCTTTTTTGTGTCGAATCTTTCACGCACGCGCGGGTATCTGCCGGATGTTCCGAGAGGGCTGCTGGCGTTGAATGGATTGCTGGGCGCGTGGGCGCGCTCCTTTGGGTTTGCTTTCGGAAATTATCAGGCGCTGCATCCCAACCTGAAGGATGCAACTCATCAACAGGTGCAGCGTGTGCATCGCCTGGGGAGACGAATCCATGTATGGACGGTGAACGCAGAGCAGGACATGCGCCGCCTGTTCGATTGGGGCGTGGACGGGATCTTCACTGACGATCCGCAGTTGGCGGTTCGGGTGCGAGGGGAATCACAATGATATTGTCCTTTCGCGTTGCATCGGGACCGTTGAGGATCGGGCCTGGGAAATTTATCCATAACGGCGAACAGGTCGATGTCCGAGGGCGATGCGTGGGTCCAGGTGGGGGGAGTGTATGTCCATAAGGCGTTCCTTTCATATCATCCTCCTGTTTGCATTCATTGCATCCTTTTTAACTCCGGTCATGGGCGCGGACGCCCAGACGCAGCCTCCTTCGGCGCAGGTCCAGGCGTTGTTGAATTCGATGTCGCCCGAAGAGCGCGTGGGGCAATTGTTCCTTGTGACGTTCCGTGGAACGGATACGAGTGCGGAATCAGAGATCTATGATCTGATCATGAATCACCATATCGGCGGCGTGATCCTGACCGCCGGCAATGATAATTTTGTCGCCGCGCCGGACACGGTCCCATCTGCCCGCCTGCTGATCGAGCAATTACAGACCATCGAATGGGATGCCACAATTTCACCGTTGCAGGGATTGGCCGGACAGCCCGGGTATATTCCACTGTTTATTGGAATTTCACAGGAAGGCGATGGCGCGCCGCGCGATCAGATCCTGAGCGGCTTGACGGCATTGCCAACGCTGATGGCGATCGGTGCAACCTGGAATACGGAGTTGGCTGCAGATGTCGGTTCGGTGGCGGGTCGCGAACTATCGGCGCTCGGGTTTAATCTGTATCTGGGTCCGTCACTGGACGTGGTGGAATCGCCGGATCCGGATGCGCAAAGCGATCTCGGGACGCGGGTCTTTGGCGGCGATCCGTTCTGGGTGGGTGAGATGGGGTCGGCATACTTGAACGGTTTGCATACCGCCAGCAACGGGCGCATGTTGGTGGTCGCCAAGCACTTCCCTGGGCGCGGCGGATCGGACCGCTTGCCGGAGGAGGAGGTGGCAACGGTGCGAAAGTCGCTGGAGCAATTGAAGCAGATCGAACTGCCTCCATTCTTCGCAGTGACAAGCCCCACCGACCCAACAGCAATCGTGGATGGCTTGCTCGTCTCGCATATCCGGTATCAGGGCTTCCAGGGCAACATCCGGGCAACCACGCGTCCGGTGAGTTTCGATGCGTCGGCGCTTTCGGCGATCCTTGCCCTGCCTCAACTCGCGACCTGGCGGGCGAACGGTGGACTGATCGTCAGCGATGATCTGGGAAGCCAGGCAGTGCATGAGTTCTATTCGCAAAGCGGCGAAAACTTTTCCCCCCGTTTGGTGGCGCGCGATGCGTTCCTTGCCGGGAACGATCTGCTTTATCTCGGGAACATCACCTCCGGGGAGCTTGATGATACCTACTCGGCGACCCTGCGGATATTGGAATCTTTTTCACAGGAATACCGCAATGATCCGGTCTTTGCCCGGCTGGTGGATACCGCGGTTGCGAGGATCCTTGCCAAGAAGTTCCAGATCTATGGAAGTTTTACCCTGTCGAATGTGGTCGCGCCCGAAAGCGGCCTGAGCCGGGTGGGCACCTCCCAGCAGGTCATGTTCGATGTTGCGCGCAATGCCGCCACCTTGATCAGCCCCGATCCCCAGGAATTGAACACCTTGCTGCCTGCGCCTCCGGGGCAGAATGAACGGATCGTGTTTCTGACCGACGCGATCCGTATGCAGCAATGCAGTACCTGTCCGGGACAGGACGCGCTGGCAGTGGATTCATTCCAAAAGACGGTTCTGCGTTTGTATGGTCCCGAGGGGAGCGGACAGATCTTCGCCAGCCGCCTCAGTTCCTTCCCATTGAGTGAATTGCCGCTCATGCTCGATGGATTAACCGAAACGAACATCGAATCCGCTTTGAGCAATGCCGCCTGGATCGTAATCTCCCTTTCGGATGTGGGCAGCGGACAACTGAATGCGCTCCGGCGCTTCTTTTCCGAACGCCCGAACCTGATCCGGAACAAGAATATTATCCTGTTCTCATTCACGGCTCCGTACTATCTCGACGCGACCGACATTTCCAAGCTCACGGCATATTATGCGCTTTACAGCAAACAGCCGGTCTTTGTGGATGTTGCCGCGCGTCTGTTGTTCCAACAGGTTTCCTTGCAGGGAGAATCCCCGGTCTCCATTCCCTCGGTTGGATACGATCTCATCATTCAAACCTCACCCGATCCGCAACAGGTGATCCCCTTGATGCTGGACCAGCCCGAGGTTCCCGCCACAGAAGTGGTGGAAACTGTGACCTCCGAACCGACACAGGTCCCGTCCTATCGGATAGGAGATACGATCTCGGTTCGCGCGGGACCGATCCTTGATCACAACCAACATATCGTCCCTGATGCGACGGTTGTGCGGTTTACCATGTCCACCCGTGATGAATCTGGGATTATTCTGCAGCAGGTCGAGACAACCACCGTGGACGGGATTGCGAAAGCATCATTTGCCATCGACAAGCCGGGCAAGGTCGAAGTCAAGGTGATCAGTGAGCCCGCGGTAATTTCAGAGGTATTGCAATTCGATGCAACCAGCGAGGGTGTGGCTGTGACCGTGGTGGTGCCCAACGTAACCGAAACCCCTGAAGTCATTTCTCCGACGCCGACCGTTGTCGTTGAGAACAACCTGATCTCACCCGACGGCTATCCCAGAGTCGGCGTCTGGCTGATGGCCTTGCTGGCTGTCTTTGGAAGCGCCGTACTGACCTACTGGGCAATGAGCCGTATCCTGTCGATGCGCTGGGGGCTGCGTTTTGCGTTGTGCGTATTGATCGGCGGGTTCGGCGCGTATAACTACCTTGCCCTGGGCTTTCCGCGCGCGACGGCATGGATCGCCTCCGAGTCGGGTGGGGCGTTCGGTGTTCTATTATTTACATTTGCCGGGGAAGCATTGGGCGTGATCGTTGCCTGGATATGGATGCGCTGGTTTAGTGCACAAGGGACGCGAGCAGACTGAGCAACAACAGGACGGTCGCGCTCCATGCGAGGGTCGCTTCGGGGGAATGGGAGAGATAATCCATCACGGATGTTCTGCGCGTAACGCGCGGAGATAATGGCAGAGTGGGGGATTCGCGATAGCCGAACAGTGCCTGCTTGAATTCATGAATCGTGTGCGGTCGCTCATCCGGATGGAGGGACATCGCCCAAAGGACGGCACGTTCGGTGCGGGTTGAAACGGCGGGATTGATCTGTCGTAACGGGACCAGGTTTTCGGGCTGCAGGAAGCGGCTGCGCGCGTCCGCCGGCGGCTCATTGGTCAGCAGATGATAGAGCGTTGCGCCGAACGCGTAAATGTCCGAACGGATGTCGGTATGTGAGTCACTGCCGCCATACTGTTCGAGGGGGGTGTAGAGGGCGGTGCCCTGTCCCTGGATGATCGTGATGGTCACTTCCTCGGGTGCAAGGATCTTTACCAGACCGAAATCCACAAGTTTGATCAAGCCGTGCGGCATGAGTTTCAGGTTGCTGGGTTTGATGTCGCGGTGCACAATGGGAGGTTCCTGGCTGTGCAGGAATGTGAGCGCGTTTGCAATTTGATCCGCCCAGGATAAAACTTCCTTCTCGGTCAAAAATTTCTTTTGCCTGCGCGCCTCCAAAAGCAAGGTGCGCAGATCCTTGCCGGGGACGTAATCCATCACCAGATAATCGCGCGGACCGTTCGAGAAGATATCTGAAACTTTGGGAAGATTGGGGTGGTCGAGACGCGCGAGAACCGTAGCCTCGCGCAGGAACTGGTCGCGGGCTTCATCGCGTATATTTTCCGGGAGGGCGCGGTCGTATTCGACTTCCTTCAACGCGCACTGGCGGCCCTTGAGGCGGGTGTCATCGGCAAGATAGATGGCGCCCATGCCGCCCTGACCAATCCGTTCGCGGATCTTGTAGCGGCCGCGCAAGACCTCCCCGTTCTTCAGGGGTGGGAGCAATATTTCTCCTTGCTTGGTATGGTGACTGATATGCGAGTCTGTCAAAAAATTCGGCGTTGTTCTGCGCAGACCCGCATGTTTATGCTATCATATTATTACTAGGGTCTTATGCTAGTTGA
>DIDP01000030.1 GCA_002418205.1 Anaerolineales bacterium UBA5797
GGCGAATTGATCCTGCCGTTCGTGCTGCAATCCGCCGAGGTGATGAAGAAATCCGTCGCGCATTTGGAAAATTATCTAGAGAAGAAAGAAGGCACGAGTAAGGGACTTGTCGTGGTAGCGACAGTTTATGGTGATGTACATGACATCGGCAAGAACCTCGTCAAGACGATCCTCTCCAACAACGGCTATGACGTGATCGACCTCGGCAAGCAGGTCCCTGCCGAGACGATCATCACAAAAGCTGTCGAGGTTAACGCCACCGCGATCGGACTCTCGGCGTTGCTGGTTTCGACATCCAAGCAAATGCCTTTGATCGTGAATGAATTACACCGCCGCGGATTGAAATTCCCGGTGCTGGTTGGCGGCGCCGCGATCAACCGCCGCTTCGGGAGGCGCATCCTCCAGACCGAGAGTGGAGATTATTATGAGCCGGGCGTCTTCTATTGCAAGGACGCGTTCGAGGGACTCGAAACGATGGACCGGCTTATCGCCCCTGAACAACGCGAGGAATTGCTGACACGCGTCCGCAAGGAGGCGGACGTCGAAATGGGACGCGTCTCGCAGGTGCCGGAGCATCGTAAAACGGCGACCCGCTCCCAGGTCCAGCCCGAACCGATCCAGCATCCGCTGAAATGGGGACAACGCATCGTCAAGAACATGCCGCTGGAGATCGTCCTGAAGCATCTCAGTCTCAACGAACTTTATCGCCTCTCCTGGGGTGCGAAGAACACTCACGGCGATGAATGGACCAAACTCAAAGCGGAGTTCGACGCCCGCTTGGACAGAATGAGAAAGCAGGTCATGCGTGAAAAATGGTTGAAACCGCAGGGTGTATATGGATTGTTCCCCTGCCAATCGGAAGGCGATGATCTGATCATCTATGATCCTGAAACTGTAAACTCCGCTTTGCCCAGCGAGTTGACGCGTTTGTCGTTCCCGCGTCAGCCTTATGATGACCATCTGGCGTTATCCGATTATTTTGCGCCGGTCGATTCGGGCAAACTGGACGTGGTGGCTTTTCAGGTTGTGACCGTCGGGCAGGAGGCAACGGAACGATTCGATGCCTTGCAGGCAAAAGGCGATTATTCGGAAGCCTATTTCACACACGGGCTGGCCGTTCAATCCGCAGAGGCGACCGCAAATTACCTGCACGAACACGTTCGGCGCGAGCTGGGCATCCCGGAGAATCAAGGCAAACGTTACTCATGGGGTTATCCCGCGATCCCCGAGTTGGAGGACCATGCAAAGGTCTTTGAGTTGTTACCCGCTGTGGCGAGCGAGTTGGGCATGAGCCTGAGCCCGGCGTATCAACTAATCCCCGAACAGTCCACGGCAGCGATCATTGTGCATCACTCGCAGGCGAAGTATTACAGCGTTGGCGAGTCCAGGGTCGAACAGTTGATGAGGTAAAGCGAGATAACATTTCGCTCTACGGAGCATCCTATGAATAAATTTTTAGAATTACTTTCCTCCCAGACCCTCCTCGCCGACGGCGCGATGGGGACGATGCTCCACGCGCGCGGGGTGGGGTTCGACAAGTGTTTCGACGAGCTCAATATCACCAATCCAAGTGCGGTTGCCGAGATCCATCGCGAGTACATCGAGGCAGGCGCGCAGTTGATCATCACCAACACGTTCGGCGCGAACCGCTTCAAACTCTCGAAACACGGTTTGCAGGATGATGTGGTCGAGATCAACAAAGCCGGCGTGGACCTGGCAAAACGCATCGTTGCTGCGTCGTTCAAGGACGTTTTGGTTGCGGGGGATGTGGGTCCGCTCGGAGTGAGGATTGCTCCCTATGGGAGGGTCCAGCTTGAGGAGGCGCGTGAAGCGTTCGCGGAGCAGATCGGAGCGCTCGCAGATGCGGGGGCGGATCTGATCGTCATCGAGACCATGAGCGATCTGTACGAGATCAGGGAAGCGATCAAAGCCGCAAGGAAAGTCTGCAATCTGCCCGTCGTTGCGTCGGTCACATTTACGCGTGATGACCGCACCCTGCTCGGCGATGATCCCACGAAAGTGGCGCGGGTGCTGAATGAAGCAGGCACCGATGTGATCGGTGTCAATTGCTCCGGCGGACCCGCGCAGTTGTTACGCATACTTAAGCAAATGGGTCAGGCTGTGCCCAATGGCAGGTTTTGGGTGAAGCCGAACGCAGGCTGGCCCGAGCAGGTTGGCGGGCGCATCATGTATCCCGCGGATGCGGAATATTTCGGCGATTACGCGCTCCTGTTTCGCGACACGGGCGCGTGCATCGTCGGCGGATGCTGCGGCACGACCCCGCAACATATTGCCGCGATGCGAAAGGCGCTGGATACCGCGTCCAACTCCGACCAATCACAGATCGTCATTCTGCCGCAGGAGGAACTTTCTGAGACCGCCCAGGAACAGCCCACGAAATTCGCCCAAAAATTGACGTCCGGCGGATTCGCGGTCTCCGTTGAAATGGACCCGCCGCGCGGACTCTCGACCCACAAGCTGATCGCGGGCGCTTCGCTCCTCGCCGACGCGGGCGCGGACGTGATCAATGTTGCCGACTCCCCGATGGCGCGCATGCGCATGTCCGCCTGGGCGGTGTGTGATGTGGTACAGCGCCAGGTGGGGGTTGAAACTACGCTGCACTTCCCCACCCGCGGACGCAACCTGTTGCGCGTGCAGGGCGATCTGTTAGCCGCGCATGCGCTCGGCATTCGCAACGTATTTGTGGTGATGGGCGACCCGACCGCCATCGGTGATTACCCTGAAGCAATGGATAACTACGACCTCGTCCCGTCGGGTCTCATCAAGCTCATCAAGCAGGGATTCAACGCCGGTGTGGACCATTCCGGTACGAGCATCGGGCAACCCACGAATTTCTTTGTCGGCGCGGCGTTGAACCTGTGCCCGCCGGATATTGACACCGAGATCAAAAACCTGCATCGCAAGGTCAAGGCGGGCGCGGATTTCTTCCTGACACAGCCCGTTTATAATCCAAATGACGGTCCAAGGATTTTGGAAGGCTACGAAGCAAAGCACGGCAAACTACATCAGCCGATCCTTGCAGGCGTTCTACCGCTGGTCAGCGTGAGGCATGCCAACTTTTTGCATCACGAAGTGCCGGGCGTATTCATCCCCGAGGAAACGAGGAAACGAATCGAAGCCGCGGGCGAAGACGGAGTCAAAGCCGGGGTGGAGATCGCGGTCGAATTGGTGGAGCAACTTAAGGCGTGGGCGGGAGGCGTGTACGTCATGCCCCAGTTCCACAAATACGATATGGTCGCAGAGATCATCGAAGCCGTGAGATAGTAAGAGCCGCCTGATGCTGGTCAGGCGGCTCTTCTTGTCAGCCAAGCAACTTGTCTATGATCGTACGCATCTGCTCGCGATAGTTTTGGATGGCTTCGCGCCCTTCTTTTGTCAGACTGATGAGCGTGCGGGGCACCTTATCCACAAACTCCTTCTTGATGCTGATGTATCCGGCTTCCTCGAGCGGCTTGAGATGCGACGACAGGTTTCCTCGCGTCAAGCCAACCTGGTTCATCAGGAAGATGAAGTCGGCGCTATCAACCGCACCCAGATAAGCCAGGATCATCAAACGGGCGGGCGAATGGATGGCACGGTCAAGATCCGCGATCGGTTGGAGATCCTTATCCGTTGTCATTTCCGCCTCCCGGGTATTTCTTCAGGAAGCTAGACAGCAATCCGATGCCGACAACCAGCATCACAAATCCGATGGCAAGGATGGGAACATAGGTTTCAATGTTCAACCAGCCACCCAGAGCGGGCAACCCAACTGCCAGAAACGCGTACAGGTAGAAGCGTTTTAAGCCCAAGAATACTGCCGCAGCCAGCGCGGGCAGCCCGAACAGCATCGCGCTCAAGGAGACCATGTGATACTGCTGCCTCAATGCCTGCATTTCGGGTGAGATGTTGCCTTGGAATAGGCTGCCGCCAAGGAATGCCAGCAATACTATCACACCCAACCCCAGAAGGAGCCAATACTGCGTCACGGTTTTCTCTTGAGGCTCAAAGCGCACATACCCGAAGCGTGGGATGGTGATACGTTGTTTCATCAGGGTGTAGAGTGCGGCAAAGATCGCACCCATTGACAGGAACACGACACTCCCGGTCAACATGAAGATGCCAAAGCCCAGAAGCACCACTGCGGCGGTGAGATCCAGAATGCCATCCTGGTGGTAAGCCAGGTATACCTTTCGTTTCAGGGTGTCGAAATCTTTGGTTTTACTCATCGTAAACTCCCGACTAGTTTGGTTTTTATATTAGTTTGAATTTCAAACTAGTCTGAGTTTATTATCCACGTTTTCAGAAAAAAGTCAAGAGGCAATTTATCTCCCCTATCACATCATCAACATGACCGAAAATAGAAGATGACGAGTGGTAAAATCCAGAAGTCGTTTCATTATCTTCCGGGAAACTCCTATGTTGCTTACCATTGACATCGGCAATACAAATCTCACATTGGGGTTATATGAAGACAACAATCTGGTCGCGCACTGGCGGCTTGCCACTGATCACGCCCGCATGCCCGATGAATATGGTTTGCAGTTCCAGGGACTGTTGAAAAACGCAAGCCGTACCACACAGGAATTGACCGGGATCTGCCTTGCCTCGGTGGTTCCGCAATTGACCAGCCGCGTCATGCAGGCTTGCCGCGAATATCTCGAGCAGGAACCGTTCGTTGTGGATGTAGGCATCAAGACCGGCATCAAGGTCAAATACGAGGATCCGAGAGCCGTCGGAGCCGACCGCATCGCGGATGCCGTTGCAGTGATGTACCTGTACGGCGGACCCGCATGTGTCATCGACTTCGGCACCGCCACCACATTCAACGCCATCACGAAGACCGGCGAATATCTGGGCGGCGCGATCACCGCCGGCATCAACCTCGCAACCGAGGCTCTTTTCACTCACGCCGCAAAACTGCCGCGCATCGACCTCCAACGACCGCCCTCAATCATCGGGCGCAACACCGTCCATGCCATGCAATCGGGTTTGCTCTTCGGGTATGTCAGCATGGTGGAGGGCATGGTCGAACGATTTCGCCGGGAACTGGGACCGGAAATGAAGGTCATTGCCACAGGAGGGCTGGCGGAGATCGTAGCGCAGGAAACGGATGTGATCCAGATCATCGCTCCCTGGCTGACCCTCGACGGTCTGCGCATCCTCTGGGACCTCAACCACCCCCTCTAGGAATCGAATGAAGAAAATTTTCATATTGACTTTGGGGACCGTCTTTCTTATTGCTTCTTGTGGAAGGATCGCGGCTGCCGAGGCACCATCCGCTTCGACGGCAACGCCTCTTTCCCCAACGGTCACTGCCACCGTTACACCGACCCTTGCCCCCACTGAAACGTTTACCTCCTCCCCAACCCCAACCGAAACATGGATCGCTCAGGGACCGGGGGATGTCACGGTTCCTATCCTGCTCTATCACCACATCGATGTTTCCCCGAATTCCAGCCGCTACTACGTACCGCCCAAAAAATTCGAGGAACAAATAAAGTTATTGCATGATTGGGGATATGAAAGCATCACAACGGACATGCTGGTCCAGGCGATCCTGACAGGCGTCGAACTCCCGCCGCGCCCGCTGATCATCACTTTCGACGATGGGCACATGGATAATTACACAACCGCCTATCCGATCATGCAGAGGTATGGTTTCAAGGGCGTCCTATATCTGGTTGCCAACTACATTGGTACGGAAGGGTACATGGATGTGGACCAGATCCTCGAGATGCACAATACAGGCTGGGAGGTGGGGAGTCACAGCATGAACCACCTCGACCTGACAAAGCTCGATCCGGACAAGCTTCGTGACGAGACCGTGGGTTCGCGCAAAGCGCTCGAGGAGAGACTCGGGATCCCGATCCTGACCTTCGCCTATCCATTTGGTTACCATGATAACTCGGTCATGGATTACGTTCAATTTGCAGGTTATATTGGCGCCATGGGTGCAAGCGGGTACACACCCGCACAGGGAAAATGGAATCTCTTCTATCTGCAAAGGGTGGAGATCAAGAGCAGTGAAGATGCAAAGACGTTCACCCGCTTCCTGCCCTGGCATGGCGACCCCACCTACCTGCCCACCGATACGCCGACACCGAAGCTCATGCCATCCCATACACCGAATCCATAGGGAACAATTGCTTCCGCATGAGAGTCCTCAAGAAAAAGGAGTTACCATGCGAAATGTTGTATTTGCAATCGCGATTCTGATTCTGGCGGCTTGCTCGCCCAATACACCCACACCTGTCAACAGCGGCATTGAAGGACAGGTCTTCATTGGTCCGATGTGCCCGGTGGTGCGTGAAGGGGAGGAATGCCCGGATGAACCGTATCAGGCTGCTTTAACGGTCAACAGCCTCACCGGCGAAAGAATCGTCCAGGTCCAGACGGATGAAGAGGGTCGTTTCAGGATCCCTCTTCCGCCGGGTGAATATATCCTGCATCCCGAGTCTCCGAACCGCCTGCCATTTGCTGGAGACCAGACCGTTACAGTGGTGGAAGGGTCATTCACACAGGTCACTGTGAACTATGATAGCGGGATCCGTTAACAGAACTCATACGCCAGTTCCCTTGTCATGGAGGTGGGTGCGCGCTATAATGCCCGACGCGTTTAGAAAGAAGGAGAGTAAGTCATGCCCGTTTATACCTATCGCTGTGACTCGTGCGGTGTGCAATTTGAGCGCCACCAATCCTTTCAGGATGCACCCCTGAAGACCTGCCCCGAGTGCCGCAAGAAATCGTTGAAGAAAGTCATCACCCCAACCAAGATCATCTTTAAAGGTTCGGGGTTTTATGCCACGGATCACAGGTCTCCTTCAGGTAGTGAATCGCGTGAGAGCAAGCCTTCTGAAACGAAGAACAGCGACAAGAAGAGCGAATAACTTATAAGATCAAAAAGAGAGAAGCCGCAATGCTTCTCTCTTTTGTTTTAAGGAACTGCACGATCAGCATCCAGTGGAAGGCAGCCAGGCGCTCACGATCACGTCCATGGTAATGCCGTAGGCCAGCGCATTCCAGAAGCGCATGCTGGCGGGCTGGTCCTTGACCTTTTGCCAATACCCTGAGAAAACGAAGAAGGTGGTCACGAGAGCGATCGCAAGGCGGAGCAGAATGCCCAGCCATGTGCCAAAACACCAGGAGGCGTTGTTCCGGATGACATCCACAGCAACGGCATAAACCCAACGCAGGAGAACGCCCAG
>DIDP01000027.1 GCA_002418205.1 Anaerolineales bacterium UBA5797
CAGTTTCACCAGCATAAGGTCGGATGCATTGTCTTTGAAATATTTTTCAACGGCAGAGATTATGATTCCTGCGGCGCGCTCCTTTGGGAAGCCGAAGATGCCAGTCGAAATCGCGGGCATGGCAACCGTGGTGCATTTCAATTCATCCGCAACGCGCAGGGACCCGGTCACTGCATCAGCCAATTTATTGTCGTCATCGCCGCTTCCCCAAACCGGGCCCACAGCGTGGATCACGTATTTCGCAGGCAGGAGCCCGCCCGAGGTCCACGCGGGATGCGAGTGGGAGACCAGACCATGTTTTCGGATCCAATCGTCCGATTCCTTTTGGATCGCAGGTCCGCCTTTCTTTGAAATCGCCCATGCAGCGCCGCCTCCATGTTGCAGATGCTCATTCGCCGCGTTGACGATCGCATCCGCATCTTCGATGGTGATGTCGCCTTGCACGATCTGGATTCTTTGACCGGTGGGGAGGGCCTGTTCTTTCAGAACGGTGTTCATCCGATTATTGTACCCCCGTTAAACACGCAGGGGCGACCCGTCGGGTCGCCCCTGCAAATTTATTTCGTTTTGGCGACCACTGCGGCAAATGCCTGCGGGTCGCGTACTGCCATATCGGACAGCATCTTGCGGTTGAGCTCTATGTTCGCCTTCTTGAGCGCCGCCACCAGTTTGCTGTAGGTGGTGCCATTCAGGCGGGCTGCGGCGTTGATGCGGGCGATCCACAACTTGCGGAGGTCGCGCTTGCGCACGCGGCGATCACGGGTCGCGTACCACAGGCTTTTAAGCATTGCCTCGTTGGCTCGCCGGAACAGGCGGTGTTTGGTGCCGCGCTGTCCCTTTGTGATCTTCAAAACTTTCCTATGACGTCGGTAGCCCTGAGGGCCTCCTTTTACACGCATTGTTCATCTCTCCTGCAAACTCGCGGGCGTCGGCTTTTCAAGCCAGTTGCGTACACCCGAAAGTCGCAAATAAATTTGGGTACGATCTTCGCAGGCGGGGTAACCCGGACTGCTACTCTTCCATGTTGGGGGCAAGGCGCTTGATGCGCTTGATGATCTTGCGACCCTTCACTTCGAGCATTTCAGGCAACAACGCCTTGGTGCGCTTGGATGTGCGTCGGCGCAGGTGGCTCTTGCCGCCTTTGGTGCGGACAACCTTACCGGAGCCGGTCAGGCGGAAACGCTTGGACGTTGCCTTATGGGTCTTCAGTTTGATTTTGCCGGCTTTGGCTTTGCGAGGCATTATCGTTCACTCCTTTCGGACAAAATAAACCGCGGGACTGACTGCTCCCGCGGACTTTCAACAATCTTTGGGGCTTGCTCTGCGATTAGGCTGCCGCTTCACTCTCAGCCGGAGCCTGTTCGCCTTTATCCTTCTTTTTTCCTCCGCCTTTGGCGGGTGCCAGCACTACGAGCATCGTGCGACCTTCCATCTGCGGAGCCTGTTCCACCACGCTGACATCCGAGAGCGCTTCGGCGATCTCTCTCAGGTCTTCGAGGGCGATCTCAGGATAATCCATCTCGCGGCCCCGGAACCTGATCGTCACGCGGACTTTGTTCCCTTTTTCCAGCCAGCGGCGGGCGTCCTCCACCTTGAAACCGCGGTGCGCTTCATTCGTCTTTGGGCGCAACCGGATCTCCTTGACCTCGATCTTGGTCTGCGCCCTCTTGGCTTCACGTTCCTTTTTGGCACGTTCATAGATGAACTTGCCAAAGTCCATCACGCGGCAGACGGGCGGGTTGGCGTTGGGTGATACCTCCACAAGGTCCATTTCGGCATCGCGGGCGATCTGCAGGGCTTGCTTGATGGGGACAACACCGACGTTTCCGCCATCCGCCCCAATCAGGCGGACCTCCGCCACGCGGATGCCTTCATTTACTCGAAAATCTGTAGCGCTGATAAGCTTCTCCTTTTATTACAAAACAGTTGACCAGCCTTTGGCTGGTTTTTTGCGGGCTGATGATACCATGCGCGACCGTGAATCGTCAATAAAATAGGCCGTTGGCGATCAAGACTCCTCCGCCGCCAACGGCCTGATATTATTTTACAACTCCGCGGCCCTTCTGGCAATCCTGTCCCTGGCGCGTGCGATAAAGTCACCCAGCGGGATGTTGTTCTGCTGGCTCCCGTCTCTTGCACGCAGCGAAACCTGCCCGGCCTTCATCTCGTTATCGCCAACGACGAGCATGTACGGAACCTTCATCAACTGCGCTGAGCGGATCTTGGCGTTCATGCGCTGGGCGCTCAAATCTGCGTGACAACGGATCCCGTTCTCGCGCAACTGCGCCGTGATCTTTTCGGCATATTCGTTCTGTCCGTCCGTGATCGGGATGACCCGCACCTGCTCGGGCGAGAGCCAGACCGGGAAGTTACCCGCGTAATGTTCGAGCAGGAACCCCACCATGCGCTCGTGCGTGGAGAGCGGCGCGCGATGGATACAAAGCGGCATTTCCTCCTGCCCGTCCTTGTTCGTGTATTTCAGGTCGAAGCGCGCGGGTTGGGCGAAGTCAACCTGGTTCGTGGCGAGTGAAAACTCGCGGCCGATCACGCTCCAGATCTGCACATCGATCTTGGGACCGTAGAACGCCGCCTCATCCTCCACTTCGACAAAGGGCACGTCGCCGTTGATCATGGCGCGCCGGACCATCTCCTCCGTCTTGTTCCACAGGCGTTCGTTGTCCACATATTTCTTGCCAAGTCCCGCCTTGCTGTGTTTCGAGAAGCGCATCACGTATTTTTCGATGCCGAACAAATCGAAGTATTTGAGGTAGAGATCGATCACAGCCAGGAATTCCTGTTCGAACTGTTCCTCCGTCACATACATGTGGGCGTCGTTCATTTGCATCGAGCGCACGCGCATCAAGCCGAACAATTCGCCTGATTTTTCATAACGGTAGCACGTGCCATATTCCGCCAGGCGGATCGGCAGATCGCGATAGGAGCGCAGTTTCGATCCGAAGATCTTGTGGTGCATTGGGCAGTTCATCGGCTTGACGTAATACTTTACGCCTTCGAGTTCCATGGGCGGATACATGCTTTCTGCATAATAAGGCAGATGTCCTGAATGCAGGAACAGGTCTTCCTTCGAGACGACCGGCGTGCGGACGCGCTGATAGCCTGCCTTCTCTTCCATTTCCTTGGCGAGTTTCTCCAACTCTTCGATGATGATCCCGCCATTCGGCAGCCACAACGGCAGACCCGGGCCGACCTCATCATCAAAAATGAAGATCTCCAATTCCTTGCCCAGTTTGCGATGGTCACGCTTCTTGGCCTCCTCCAACTGGTGGAGATAATCCTTCAATTGCTGGGCGTTCTCCCAGGCTGTGCCATAGATGCGTTGCAGCATCTTGTTGTTCTCATCGCCGCGCCAATACGCGCCCGCCACGTTCATCAACTTGAAGGCATCCGGCTTGATTTCCTTCGTGCTCTCCACATGCGGACCACGGCAAAGGTCCGTGAAGGAATCGTGCTGGTAGATCGAGATCTCGGGCTTCTCCTTCAGCGGATTCCCATACTCGTCGAAACCGCCTTGTTCGAGTCCCTCGATCAACTCGATTTTATACGGCTGGTCAGCAAAGATCTTCTTCGCCTCTTCTGCTGAAAGGACCGTTTTCTTGAACTCATGTTTGCCCTGCACGATCTGCCTCATCCGTTTTTCGATCTTTTCGAGATCTTCGGGCGTGAGATTGCGAGGCAGGTCGAAGTCATAATAAAACCCGTTCTCCACCGGAGGCCCGATCGTGTACTTGGCTTCCGGGAACATCTCCAGCACAGCCTGCGCCATGACATGCGCGGCCGAGTGGCGGATCTTATAGAGATGGGACTCTTCGTATTTTTCCTGAATTTGTTGCGACATTTTTCGCTTCCTTTCCTGGATTGTGGTTGCTACCGCTACATTGGACTTCACGCGACCCGAAGAAGCGGTAACCTGCCTCCGAGCCGCCGACGAGTGATGGTGGTGTCATCTGTAGTCATGGCGACCTCCTTATAAACAAAAATTCTCGCCCGAACACGGGGCGAGAATTTGATTCACGCGGTTCCACCCGATTTACTCCTCTCGCTGGTCAGGTCAGGCGGGTGCTTTTCTCGCCTGTATCGAGACCACCATGAGAAGTATCTCTTCAGCCTCTAACGGAGCCATCCGTTCCACTTACTTGCTGAAAGCCAACCGCTGACAGCTTTGGGTCTCACGCTCGCGAGGGGTTTTCTGTGGTTTTCCCTGGAAGAGATTCTCAATCTTCGATCTCTTCTCCCTGTCAGGGACCTGACCACGTACTCGTCTCGGTCATCGCGTTTTGTGGCTAATAGCTAAACGCTGAAAGCTATTAGCTGATCTGTGGGCGAGATAGGGCTCGAACCTACGACCTCTGCTATGTCAAAGCAGTGCTCTAACCAACTGAGCTACCCGCCCGAAGGACTCGTATTATAACGAGGAGAGATGGTTTTGGCAATACGGCTGTTTGCCACCTCTCAACTCAGGGGATCAATTCACCTTGCACACCACCAATGTGACATCGTCTGCCAGCAAAGCCCCCTGCGTGAAGTCGTTCAATGCCTGGCGGATCTTCCCGGCAATCGCCTCGGAAGACTGATGTTCGTTGTTGCGTACCACCTCTGCCAGCCTGTCATAGCCAAACAGATCATCCGCTTGTGGGTTGATCGCCTCGGTCACGCCGTCCGTATAAATGACTAGGATGTCGCCGGGCATCAATTGCGCCTCGGCGGGCTTTACATTGAAGTATTCCATCAACCCGATCGCGGCTCCGGTCGGTTTGAGCCAGAGATCCTCGCCGGTGGAGCGGCGATGGATATATGGCGGGTTATGACCCGCATTTGCATACGATAACTTCTTCGCCATCGGATCGAGGCTGGCGAAAAAGACGGTCACGAAAGTCGAAAAGTTGATGTTGTGGATGTAGATGTGGTTGATCCTTTCCAGAACAGCAGTGGGGGAGGCGCTCTCGGAGGTCAGGGTATGGAAAGCCATCTGCAGGCTGGTCACCAGCATACTGGCAGAGACGCCATGCCCGCTCACATCCGCGACCACGAGACCGTGATTCCCATCCTTGAATTGCAGGAAGTCGAAGTAATCCCCGCTGACGATCTGGGCGGGACGGCTGAACGCCGCAATATCGAATCCTGCTATGGAAGGGATCCGTTGCGGCAGGATCGCGCGCTGGATGACCTGGGACAACTCCAGTTCGCTCTCCAACTGCCGCAATTCCGTATCAGTATAATGACCGAGACATACCGTGGCTGTATAGTCCATCATCAGGAGTTCGTCGTCCACTCTGCCGTGGCAGACTTCGCAGACTCCCAGAACGCCTGCCTCAACCTTTTGTAGTGACTTATCGATGACATGCAAGTGCTCCTTCAAAATGGCTTCGTCCTCCGAGCACAGGCAGGTTTCTTTTTGCTGTTCGGTGGTCGTTTCACGCCATTGTTCGAGGCTGGTCTTCTTTTCGGTCAGACCCTCGTGGATATGGTCAATAAGACTGGTTTCCATTTGCACATTCTCCATTTCGGTTGTCACGATTAACGGATGAAACGTTTGTTCTAAATCTTACCATTAAAATCAGGCAGAAAACGGATTAATAACCTTTCATATTGATGCCCCCGCGAGGGGACTTCGTACGTGAATCCTTGCGGTATAATCCCCTCGCCATGCCAAGAAGAAAAGCGCCCGAGGATCTGTCTGTTGAAGAGTTGCGCCGTCTGTTGATCGAGAAACGGCGCGGTGCTCGGCGCGAGAGGCTCGAGCACTTTAAAAGAACAGGACGCGTGGTTGCCGTGGAGCCGGATACACTGGAAGCGATTGCCCCGGTGGTGGATACGCTCGAGGGGACCAGCGACCAGCCCCAAGCCCCGGTTTCGAAGCGCCGACGGGTCATGGACCGGATCCTTTTGGCGGTGGAGGTCCTTGCGGTGGTGGGACTCATCGGAGTCCTCATCAGCGGATTTGGCGTCCTGCAAGCCTTGAACGAGGAGGTCGCTTCCGCGTTGGCGCAGGAAACGTTGACGCCCACGCCGTTGGTTGTGGCGGTTGTCCTTCCATCCGGGCACCTGCCGCCGGATGCGCAGGGAAATACACGGCCCAACGATGCGGAGATCCCCGAGCACCTGCGCCCCATGGTGCAGTCGCTGGCGAACATCCCGGTGCCGACCGCCGCGCCCGACCAGGCGATCCGGATCCAGATCCCCGCGATCGATGTGGATGCGCCCGTTGTGCAGGGTGACGGCTGGGAGCAACTCAAAAAGGGCGTCGGTCAGAACGTCGGCTCTGCCAACCCCGGGCAGAACGGAAATGTGATCCTGTCGGCGCATAACGATGTGTATGGCGAGATCTTTCGTTACCTGGACCGCCTCGCCCCCGGCGACCAGGTGATCCTTTACACACAACAGCGGCAATATGTGTATGTTGTGGACCGTACTGCGATCGTTGAGCCGACCGCAGTGGAAGTGATGGCATCCACGGGAAACCCAACGGTGACGTTGATCTCGTGTTATCCATATCTTGTTGATGACGAGCGCATTGTGGTATTTGCGCGATTGCAAAACTAAGGAGTATCAAATGGCAAAGAGCAATAAAAAGATGGCGGTCTCATCGAGCCGCAACGAGTTCAATCCCGATTACAGCGATGTCAGGCGCGACCTGAAACGGATCGGTTCGCTTGCCGGTTTCTTTATCGCTGTATTGATCGTACTCTCGTTCTTCCTGAGATAGATATCTGCCGCCGGTTCCACGCGTATTTTCGTGGTGTCCGCGCCGAAAGAGGTTTTCATGTCCCGCATGTTTGTCCCGGGTCCCGTGGATGTCCCCGACGAGGTCCTGCAGGCGCAGACCGCGCCCATGCTGCCCCATCGCAGCAAGGAATTCGAAGCCATCTACCGCCGCGCCTCTGAAAAAGCGCAGCAACTTTTTTACACAACATATCGGGTTTTCCTCACATCGTCCTCCGGCACCGGATTGCAGGAAGCCGCCGTCCGCAACTTCGTGGAGAAGCGCGTGCTTTCGGTGGTCAACGGTGCGTTTGCGGATCGCTGGTATGAGGTCGCCGTTTCAAATGGAAAGGACGCGGAGAAACTCGCTTTCGAATGGGACGCGCCCGCTTCTCCCGACCGAATCGCGGATGCCGTTAAAAGCGGCGGGTTCGAAGCCCTGACCGTGGTCCACAACGAGACCTCCACCGGGATGCAGAATCCCGTCAAGGAAATTGCGGAGGCGGTCCGCGCGGTCGCGCCCGACACACTGATCCTTGTGGACGCGGTCTCCTCGCTTGGCGGCGCAAAGATCGAGATGGATGCCTGGGGACTCGATATGGTCCTCACCTCCTCGCAGAAATGCCTGGCACTGCCTCCCGGTCTGGCATTGGGAGCCGTCTCGGACCGCGCCATGAAGAAAGCCGAATCGGTTCCAAACCGCGGCTGGTACTTTGACCTGCCCCGCATGGAAAAACACCGCAACAAGGATTCCTCCCCCGCGACCCCGGCAATGTCGTTAATCTTTGCCCTCGATTTCCAACTCGACCGCATCCTTGCCGAGGGGTTGGAGAAACGCTTTGCGCGTCATTCCGCGATGGCAAAGCGCGTGCAGGAATGGGCGGAAGCACACGACCTGGCGATGTATGCGCCCGAAGGCTATCGCTCGCAGACCGTGACCACGATCAAGAACGAACGCGGTATCAACGTCTCTGATCTGAACGCCTTCCTTAAACAACGCGAAATGCGCATTGCAGGCGGATATGGTCCCATTAAGGAAACGACCTTCCGCATCGCACACATGGGCGAGACTCAATTGGAAGATATCGAGAAGCTGCTCGCCGCGATGGAAGAATATTTGAAGAAATAGGGAAAAGTTTATTCAAGTCGAATATTTGGGAAAGGTTGTCAAGCAGCCTTTCCCTTTTTATTCTTGACTAACTTTGTTTTATGAGTAATAATTATGTGTAATTATATTACACATAAAGGATGTGTGTATGGAGCTCCAAAGAACCCAGATTTTGCTTGAAAAATCACAGCACCAGATCCTAACTCTGATCGCTGAAGAGGAAAATCGTAGCATTTCAGAGATCGTACGGGAAATGATCGAGCGCGAATTACGTTTCCGCCAAAGACGTCGGATGTTGCTGGCCGCGCGGGAGCTTCAAGCAGATTACAACGCCAACCCCGACCTGACGGAGTTCACTGACTTGGATGCTGACGACTTCCTCTTCGAGGACGAAGAATTATGAAGAGAGGGGAGATTTGGTTGGTAAACCTCGATCCCACAGTTGGATCAGAGATTAAAAAAACGCGTCCCGTTGTGATCATAAGCAGTGATTTGATAGGGATATTACCCCTAAAGGTGATTGTCCCTTTTACAGATTGGAAGGATCGTTATACATCTGCGCCTTGGATGGTGAGGATTGATCCGGATGATGACAATGGTTTGAGCAAACCATCGGCTGCGGATGGGTTACAGGTGCGATCTGTATCTCAGCAGAGACTGGTGAAACGTTTGGGAGTTTTATCTCCATTGCAAGTTGCAAGGATCGTGCAGGCTGTCGTCAATGTTTTTCAACGATAATGCTGAATACGAGCTTGTTCTCGAAAAATTTGCCTACGGCGGCGAAGCAATGGGCCGCCTCGACGATGGCCGCGCGGTCTTTGTCCCGTTTGGGTTGCCGGGCGAAAGAGTCCGCGTGAGGTTGACGGAGGAGAAGAAGAATTTCGCGCGCGGCGAAATCGTTGAGATTCTCGAACCCTCGCCGGATCGAATTAAAGCAAAATGCAAACACTTTGGCGAATGCGGCGGCTGTCATTATCAAAACCTGTCTTACGAGAAGCAGTTACAGGCAAAGACGGACATTCTTATCGATCAATTGCAACGGATAGGCAAGGTCGAAGACCCGCCCGTCAAGCCGATGGTCGCGTGCCCGAGTCCGTGGAATTATCGCAATCACGTGCAATTTTCCCTGGATGAAAACAGCAGGTTGGGATTTCAAGCGCCACATTCCAATCGGGTAATTCCGATCACTGAATGCCACCTCCCCGAATCCGCCATCGATGAATTCTGGCATCAACTTGCATTCGAGCCTGGGACGCATATCGAACGCGTCTCATTGCGCGCGGGGGCGGATGAAGATCTCATGCTCGTCCTTGAATCTGATTTTCCCGAAGCGCCCGAATTGGCGATCGAAGCAGGCATCTCTGTCGCGCATATCTATGAGGAAAATACGGTTGTCCTGGCGGGGAACGACCATATCATCCTCCGCGTGCTGGACCGCGATTTCAAAGTTTCTGCAGCGTCGTTCTTTCAGGTGAATACGGTCATGGCGGGTAAGATGGTCGAGCACCTGGTTGCCCGATTACCAATCACCCGATCCACCACTCTTCTCGATGTGTACTGCGGGGTCGGGCTCTTCAGCGCGTTCCTCGCCCCCAACTGCGGACGCGTGATCGGGATCGAATCGTCGGAATCCGCGTGCGAGGATTTCGCTGTCAACCTGGATGAGTTCGATAACGTGGAGCTTTACGAGGGAGCGGCTGAGGCTGTGATTCCGCATCTCGAAGCGAATCCGGATATCGTCCTGGTTGACCCGCCGCGGGCAGGCTTGGATAAGGCTGTCGTGGACGGCATCCTGAGATTGAATCCGAACCTGATTGCATATGTCTCGTGCGACCCTTCCACGCTGGCGCGCGACGCGGCGCGACTCATCCGTGGCGGTTACAAACCAGGAGAAATCACGCCGTTCGACCTCTTCCCGCAAACCTATCACATCGAAAGTATTTCGTTCTTCGAACGTTAAATGACAACGACCCTGCAAAAGCAGGGTCGTTGCATGAATGAGGCGATTAACTTGCGGCAGGTAATTCCGCCGGCGTTTCGACCGCGGGCAGGGCTTTGATCTCACGATAGGTCAACGTCCAGACCGTGGAGGTGAAGACCGTCTGCCAGCTTCCCAGCAACAGCCAGGGCGAAAATGCGATGGTGAAGAACAGCGGCAGTACGAAGACGATGCCCAGCACCCATGCCAGCACATTGCTGAGGAACAGGTTGAAGATGCCCACCAGGAGCAGGGCGGGGATGGCAGAGACGAGGAGCGCGATGGCGGCGGTCAGGATCACCACTGGGATGGTGATGATGAACAGGATGATGGACGCGATCGCCCAGGCAATGCCCAGACCGACCATCACAAGCCACATCAGGCCGACGCTCTTCCAATTCTCACGCACCAACGCCCAACCGCGGCTGAGGGATTCCTGCACGCCAAGGTCTTCGAGGGCGCTGACACGCCAGAAGAAATGACGGAGTAATCGCAGGAAGATGCTCAGGATCGCGACCACGAAGATCAGCAGGAACACCAATCCGATCAGGGTGATGATGCTGAATGCGTTGAAGGTCAGGTTGCCGTTTTCGACCGCAAAGAAGATACCGATGCCGGCGGAAAGCAGGATCAACGTCAGCAGGATCGCCGGAAGGTTGACGATCAGATTGATCAGGAACAGCCGCCACGAGGTGCGCGACCAGCCGATGCGGAAGCCCTCACGGACTGACATCTTCGTATCGCGGCTTTCATATTCATCCACCATGCGGATGACCGCGGTCTCGGACACATAGCGCGCGATCGCCACGATGATGCCCAGTACGATCATCACCAGCGTGAAGGCGACGACGATCCAGATCAGGGCGGTCAGTTGCTCGCGCGGGAAATCCACATGCTGGGGGCCCTCATTAAAGAGCCGTTCCATTTCGCGGGTGAATTCCTCCATGCCGCGCCGGAAGTCTTCAGGGAGCGGCAATTGCCGGGTTTCATTGCTGTCGAACTGATACCTGGTCCCATTGTTGCCGCCTCCTCCGCCACCCGAACCGGCGGTGGCGATTGCCAGTATCAAGCCAAATACCCACAGAGCACGATAGCTCCACAGGATGTGCCATGCACGTTTCAAGATTTTTACGGGATCCATTGGTTTCTCCTTATTGACATCGTTCCGAAGGTTTCTTTTGAACACGAACCGAAGACGCACGACAACCTTCGGAACGTTATGGTTGTCTTTCGCTTCTTTCCAGACCGTGAGCCTGCCTCAGCCTTCGAGGAGTTGGCCATGCCCCTGACGGGTTCGGCGTGCCCACCAGATCGCAATCCATGCCAGGTACAACAGAGCGATCGAGACCTGCCATGCGAATTGCGGCAATACGTTCCGTGAAAAACTCTCGGTAAATTCAGCCCAGTGCAGGCTGTTTCCTTGCAGGATGCCGAATTGTCCCAGCGCCGCGGTCCATCCGGCATTTTCCGCTGTGCCTGAAATCAACAAAGCCGTGCCATTATCCAGCAAACCGATATTGTTTGCCGCGGAGACCATGTCACTGACGAGGATGGCTGTGCTGATGAAGATCCACACCGCCAGCAGCCCAACCGGCACCATCCACCAGCCGACTTCGATGATCCTGTTCCGGGTCCGTTTGACCGGGCGATGCGGCAGACGCAGGTTGACCTGGGCGGCGAACCTTTCCGGCGAGATGGACTCCGCCGCCGGGACCTCCTGCAACAGCGCCGACAATCCCTGCAACGACTCCAATTCCGACTGGCAGGTTTCACATTCGGCGAGATGCTCCTCCACCTGATGGAGCCGCCTGCCGCTCAACTCGCCATCCAGATAGGCATTCAGCCATTCAGTGACATGGTCAGACATGTTCAGCCTCCAGTAAGGACAATTGCGGTTGCAGTTTTTCTTTCAATAACTTGCGTGCATAATTCAAGCGTGACATGACCGTTCCGACCGGCACATCCAGGGTCGAGGAAATCTCCTGATACGAAAACCCTTCGTATTCTCTAAGCACAAGCACCGCCCGGCTTGCCTCCGGTAGGGCGAGGATCGCCTTTTGCACGATGGTGATCCTTTCCTGTTGCGAAACAAGCGATTCGACTCCGGGCCTTCCATCGGGCAGATGCAGGTCATCGATATCGTCGGGCAGGATGCGCTTCTCCTTGCGGAGCATGTCCGTGGCAGCGTTGACAGCGATGCGGTACAGCCAGTTGCGCAGGGAAGTTTGCGGGCGGTATGAGGAAAGATTCTGCCAGGCTCGGATGAAGGTCTCCTGGGCGGCGTCCTCAGCCAGTTGCGCGTCCCCGCACATGCGATGGACAACGTTCAGCACGCCCTGTGCGTGTTCGCGGACCAGTTCACCGAACGCGGACCGGTCGCCGTTTTGCGCACTTTTGACCAACTCTGTCTCATGGACCGTCTGAACCGTTGCCACCGTTGGGTTTTCCTTTTCTCCTGTCATTATCTTAACGTAAAAGTCCCCGGTTTTATTCGGAAACCCGGGGACCAATTCGGGGAAATGTTGCCGCCTACTGTTCTTCCGCGATGACGATCACCTTATCTTCGGGCGTGAAGATCACTTCCTGCGATTTTCGCGGGTTGGGGTGCACGCCATAGGATTTGCGTGCATCCTTCGATTCGGAGAGGATGCGGTAGCCGATTGCCGTCTCACCGCGGCGGCGCGCTGCATCCACAACGGTGTAAAAGTTGACGGGCTTTCCCGTTTCCACGTAATCGTTGACCGGTTTGAGATAGATCTCCGATCCCTCGGGATCGAAGATATCCTCGAACACCTGAAACAGATCGGGGTTCTCGGAAAATTGCGCCAGCATCAAACTGACGAGGTGCTCGCTGACGATGAAATCGTCCACCTGGGTGACCTCGGCGAGTTCGCGGTTGCGGATGTCGAGCATCTCGCTGACGATGGAGAAGGGTGTTGGATCGTGTCCCGCCATGTCGCGCAGGTGCAGGAGCGTGACGAGGGTCTTCGCGTCGGCTTCCTGCGGTTCGAGCGTGCTGTACGCCAGCACTATGACGTGGTTGTATTCGTCCACTTTTAGTTGATCGAGCAGGGCGCGGTCGGCGGTCTCGCCTTCCTTGACGACCAGCTTTTGATTTTTGAGTTTGATGCCCTGCACCTTGAGTTGTTTTTCGATCCCGTAAATATCCGCCACGATGGTCAACAGCGATCCCCTGGGCACGTAGTTATCCAGTTCGCGCACGATGATCGAACCGCTCCGGTTCCAGCCAAGGATGAGACATTTTTCCGGGCGGGGTTTTTGCGGGTTCCTGCTCGAGCGGATGACCTGTTCATTGATCGGGATCAAGCCCGGGCGTGGGTTGAGCGAGGTCGCGTACATTGAGAGTTGAACCGTGTCGTCGTCTTCGGAGAGGGCAATGATCTTGTCGTCGCTTTCGATGAGCGAATCCATCGGCGGGCTGAAAAGGATCGTCCCATCCGCTTTGCGAAGTCCCAGCACACATGAATCCTCATACATCAGCAACGACTCGCCGAAAGTGCGCCCCACAAGTTCAGGCTCGTATTTGAAGTAGATCTCGTCGCCGCTGAAGTTCATCAGTTCGGTGTACACCACTGAAAGCCCGGATTGCCGTGAGGTCTGCGCCACGACGCGCGCGATGATCTCTTCGGTGAACACGATCTGGACGTTGTCCCTTTCCCCGATCATTCTGAGGATGGGAAGATTCTCCGGTCTGCGGATCTGTGCCACGATGTGGTACTGTTTCTCATGGCGTTTCGGGTTGTTGGTGATCGCCAGCACGGTCTTGATGACATCGGTATCGGGGTCGCTGTTCTCGGGCGGCAGGACGATGATGGATTTCGAGGTATGCGGGCTTGCGATCTCGAGGTCGTTCGGGTCGATGGGATCCCCGCTCCGGCAGATGATGCGCGTCTTTCCGCGGACCCTGATCCTGTCCCGGATCTCATCCTCCATCTCCACCTTGTCCCTGTCTGCCAGGACCACAATGCGCGCCTTGGGCTGATTCTCGTTGGCGGTCATCAACTCGTCGAGGATCGTGAAGATCTGCGCCGACCAGCCGAGCACGACCGTGTGGTTCGATTCGAGCACGCGCGAGCGTCCCTTGCGCAGGCGTTCCATCTGGTTTTGGATGGCGTTGTTCAATACACCGATCAACGCGCTGACGATGAAAATTCCGCCAAGCGTTACGAACAGCATCACAAAGCGGAACTCGGATCCCGTATCCTGTCCCATCGTGCCGGGGTCGAGCGTGCGCATCAGGCTTTCCCAGGCGGCTTCGCCGAAGGGCAGCGGCGTGGGGTCCTGCGCCTGCCTGAACTTGAAGATGGAAATGATCAGCCCGGAAATGGTCACAATGGCGAGCGACAACACGAACAACATGCCGATCATGGCGGGCGTGCCGCGCGACATCAGATTGTCGAAATGATAGCGGATTCGTTGACGGATGGTAGGCTTCATGTGGTCTCCCTTGTCGTTGGGTCGATTATAGATTTTTTTCTCCATCCTGCCAACCGCGATTGACTTGAAATGGATTTTGCCTATACTTGAGTTAACGAAAGTTTTTTCCATAAAAGGAGGCTTTCATGACGAACAGGCTCACCTGGTATGGACATGCCACCCTCGGGCTTGAAACGGGCGGATACAAACTCATCGTCGATCCCTACTTCAGCGGGAATCCCGCCGCCTCCACCTCCCCCGAGGCTGTCGAAGCGGACTACATCCTCATCAGCCACGGACACGGCGACCACGTGGGCGACGGTGTTGCCATCGCCAAACGGACCGGCGCAACCGTCATCAGCAACGACGAGATCGCCAACTGGTTCGCCAGGCAGGGCGTTAAAAAGACACACGGACAACACCTCGGCGGCGGATACAAACATCCCTTCGGTTATCTCAAACTGACCTTTGCCATCCACGGTTCGGCACTGCCCGATGGCTCGAACGGCGGCAACCCTGCCGGTTTCCTGTTGACAACGAACGATGGCAGGAAAATCTACATGGCGCAGGATACCGGTCTGTTCGGGGATATGAAATTGATCGGTGAAGAGGGATTGGATCTGGCGGTCATCCCCATCGGCGATAATTACACGATGGGACCCGATGATGCCCTGCGGGCGGTTAAGTTCCTGCAACCCAAAGTTGTCATCCCGATTCACTATAACACCTTCCCACTGCTTGCACAGGACGAGAACTCCTGGGCTTCACGCGTGGAGAAGGAAACAAAAACCAGGGTTGTCATCTTGAAACCGGGGGAAAGTTATTCGTTGTAGTACGATGACGATCGAAAACAGACCGGAGCAAACGCTCCGGCCTGTCATTTTCCAAAGTACATATTCGCGAGCAGTCCCAAAAAGAAGACAAACAGACTCGCGACGATGACGCCGGCGCCCCAGCCAAGGACCGGCGCGAAGCGCAAAAGCTCCACCCCTGCATCCTTCAGGACGGTTGAGACGCCCCATATCAACGCCGCAGAGACACCGATATTTTGCAGACTGAGCTCGAACCTGTTCATCTTTGCTAGATGGACCACCATGAACACTTCCAGACCCGTCAACAACAGGGACGTTCCCGGGATGGGGCTTGTCAGCGCGGCGATCAGTCCCGCGGTCACAGCGTAGAGCAGGATTAATTTGATGTTCGATTTCATGCCGCTGGATTATAGCAAAACGGATCCAGGCTGTTTTCTGTGTGCGATGTTAGTTCAGGGTCTGCATGACGAACAACGCGACCGCGGAGAGCACGATGACCACGAACAGCGTCAGTGCCAGCCGGCGCAGGTCGTTTTCGGGTTCGATGGCGGGATGCGTTGGCGGCGCGAGCGGTTTGGATTTGCGATAGACGCTTTCATCCGACGGCAGGTCCCTCATATGCGCCGGGGCGGACTGGCGGTAGATGTCCTCCGTTTTGGGCAATTCGCTCAGAGGGCGCGACGAAGCGGATTTTTCCTCCACGTTTCCCAGTGCCCGTTCGTAGATCTCGCGGATCTCATCCGACATTTCGACAAAGTCAGTAAGCGGCTTTGCGGCATTGGTTTCGGCGGGTCGTTTGCGTTTCTCGATCTGGTATGCTTCGCGGATGTCGTTCGGCATTTCGAAGACACTGTTGTATGTTTTTCCCCTGAATACGATCCTGGACATGATTCACCTCCAGGATACTTATACCAAATTACCCGCTCCTGTCAAACTGGCATGGCGTTGTGGAGGTGGATTCGTTATTTCATTGAACGCAGCAGGAAATCGTCAAAGCTCACATCCGCGGAACTGACGTTCTCCCCGCTCCACACGATGAGACCGGATGAGCCGCTTGTGTAGTAATCGTCCGAGGCGGAGTCGATCAATACCCCGTCCACGTAAAGGGACAAGGTCCCGTTGCCGCACTCCAGCGCGATGCGGTAGGATGAATTGTTGTTTTCTATCATATCCGAAGAGCCCCACTGGTCATCGTTGGTGAGGAAGACATCGGTCTCTCCCTCCTCGGCTCTGGCAATCGCATACTCTCCACCCGGGGTCACCACTGCATAATAATAGGATGAGGTCGATTCCTGTTGATAGCAGATGATGCCGAACGCGGTGGTTGCTTCGCCGTCGTTGTTATAGGCGGTGACTTCCGCATGGACGTTCTCATAGGAATCACTGTCCGGTGTGCTCCATACCAGCCAGTTCTTTTCGAAGACCTTCATCCGCAGTCTTTCACCCTCATAGGCGATGGAGGCGGTCGATTCATCGAGCAGGCCCCAGATGCTGTCATCGGAGAAGTCGTCATCGAGGAGGGTTTTACCGGTGACGGGGGCGATGGTCTGTGTGGGCATTGGGGTGTTCGTGGGAGGCGGAGCCTCGGTTCGGGTTGGCGCGGAGGTGGCAGTGGGGGAGGCGTTCGATGAGCCTCCCAGGTTGAAGATGAGCATGGCGGTCCCTGCCAGCCCAAGGATGGCGCACGCGGCAACGAGACATCCCACCGCCCAGCCAGCCCAGCCTCGGGATTTGGTCTCGGCTTTCGGCGTGGATACACTTTGACGGATATCCGGATCAGGCGTCCCGTGGGCGGGAACCGCAGGCGTCTTTGCGGAGGCATACTGCACGGCGACCGTCTCGGGCGCGCGTCCGGTCGATCTTGAATCGTCGTATGCCTGCTTCCAGGCGGAAAGGAATTCGGAGACGGAGGTATAACGGTCGTTGGGGTTTTTGGCGAGTGCCTTGAGGACGACCCGTTCGATGGCTTCGGGCACATCGGGCTTGACGGTGGACGGCGGCGGCAGAGGATCGCTGACGTGTTTGAGGATGACCGCCAGCGGCGTCTCCGCCACATACGGGACGCGCCCCGTGACCATTTCATAAAGGATGATGCCAAGCGAATAAATATCGGAGCGCTGGTCCACCGCGGTTGCCTGCGCCTGTTCGGGGCTGATGTAGGCGGGTGTGCCCATGATGGCGTCGGTTTGGGTGAGGCGCGGTGAGGCGCTTTCGAGCAGTTTTGCAATGCCAAAATCGGTGAGGAAAAGATTGCCCTGTGAATCGATGAGGGCGTTCGACGGCTTGAGGTCGCGATGGACGATGCCAAAGCTGTGGGCATAGCTCAACGCCTCCGCGAGCTGTGTGAAGAGGCGGTCGATCTCATCGAGCGGGAGCGGACGTCCTGATTCCATTCTTTCGCGCAGCGTACCCGCGTCGAGATAGCGCATGACGAGATAGGTGACGCCTTCGCTTTCGCCGTAATCGAAGACCGGCAGGATGTGAGGATGTTCGAGTTTGGCGATGATGCGCGCCTCCTGCTGGAAGCGTTGGGTGAATTCGGCGCTCTCCGCCAGTTGACCCGGCAGGACCTTGATCGCCACGTTCCTGTCCATGGACGCCTGATATGCCTTGTAGACGGTTGCCATGCCCCCTTCGCCGATCTGACCGATGATGCGGTATGGTCCGAGCATTTGCCCGGGTTGAAGTTTGTCCATGTCACGCTCTCCTCAAGGTTGACTGGCCTGCTGGCGATATTCTAACATTTGATTATCGGTTTGCGAAATTTCCCGCCTCATTGACATGGTTTTCTAATGCCTCGAATCCGGCAAATCAGCTTGCATTCTTCAACACCCGCAATGCCCGCAGCGTGACCCACTCGTTAGGTTCCTTCATCTTCCCGAACCGCATCCAGGTCTTGCCGTCGTAGTTGTATTCGAGCGGCCAGCGTCCCTGCTCGTCCTGCTTCGAGCGGATGAGTTCGAGCGTGTTCTTCAAGCGTTTGTCCCTGCCGTAACCCAGCGCGACCAGAGCCTCCGCGATCTGTAAAATATCCGTGACGTAAAAGACGGGGAAGCCGAACTTCCACCAGTTGCCGCTCGGCTTTGCCGCCCAGCCGTTGGGATACTCCGCTGTGGACGGATCCACGCTGAAGAAGAATTCCACGCCGTGACGGATCGCCCCGTCGATCAATTCGCTTCTTTTCTCCGCCGGTAGTTGACTCAGCGCCAGCAAAACTTTGACTCCGCCCCAGGCGCACGGAAGTTTGTTGTTCGCCCCGCATGCAAAGGTGGGACCGCACTTCCCTGCGAAATACCGGACCTCGGCGTGCTTGTCCTTCATTGGTGCGACGCCCTCGCCCGTGGTCGTGCGCGCCATCCATTCGTAGGCTTGATCCATGCGAGGGTCGTAGTAGCCCAAGGTCATCAACGACCAGAGCATGTTCCCTTGCAGGCAATCGACCGTCCCGGAGGGAGCCTTGTTGGTCATCGCGGAGATCTGTCCGCCGGGGTTCAAAGCCTCATCAAGATAATACTTGCACGCCAGTTTGATGCGTTTGTCCTCCTTGACCGACGCGCCTAACTGTGCAAGCAATATCAACGCCCACACCGTGGACTTGTACTTCGGACCATAGCCCGTCCCCGCCCTCTGCCACCATCCCTCCTCGTTCATCTTCGAGAGCACATGCGCAATGGGACCCTCTTTATGAGCCAGTTTACGCGCCTTTTTCAATTGTTTGTCGTCAGGGGAAAGGTCGAGCAGATCCCGCATCGCGAGATAACGGATGCCGGGATTCTCGGATTCCAACAGCCACGGCAGTGAGTCGCTTCGCAGTTGATTCTTCCAGGACATGTGTGCCTCCTTTTGGAAAGGGATGTCCCCCGTGTCTAGGAATAGTATAGCACTTTACTCTTGCATCCTTTCCCACTCATTCAACTTCGTATCCATCTCTCTCTGGACGCGTTCGTACTCGAGTCCCAGCTTCCCGGCTTCCTCCGGCTTCACGAACGGACTCTCCAACTGCGTGGACAGATTCGCCAAAGTCGCTTCGAGTTCGGCGATGGTGTTTTCGAGTTCCTGCAACTGGGCCATCTTTCTTCTTTCTTCCTTCGTTGAGGATGATTTACGTTCGGGTTTGTACGGGCGAGTCGCCGACTCGCCCCTACTTTCAATCTCACGCGCCGCTTCTTTTTCACGCTCCTCTTTCATCTGTGAATACGTGCCGTTGAAGGCGATCATTTGCGATTCGTCCGGGTCGATCTCCCAGATCTGGGTTGCGAGCGCGTCCACGAGATAGCGGTCATGTGTGACCAACAGGATCGTGCCCTGGTAGTTATCCAGCACCGATTGCAACACTTCCTGCGAGGGAATATCGAGATGATTGGTCGGTTCGTCGAGCAACAACAAGTTCGTATCCTGCAATGCAAGTTTTGCCAGGGCTAAACGCCCGCGTTCGCCGCCGGAGAGCATCGAGACCAGTTTGAACACGTCATCGCCGGAGAAAAGATATTTGCCGAGATAGTCGCGTCCCTGGTACGGCAGCATGCCCGGAGACGCGGCGAGGATCTCATCGAGGACCGTTTTCTCAGGGTCGAGTCCCTCGTGCGCCTGCGCGAAATAGCCCACGTGCAGACTCGCTCCCAGAGTCGCCTCACCAGCCAGCGGGGGGATGGAACCGAGGATGGTCTTGAGGAACGTCGATTTGCCCGCGCCGTTTGGTCCGATCAACGCCGCGCAGTCGAGGCGTCTCAATTCAATATCGGGCGCGGAGAACAAAAATTTTTCAGGCAGGCCGTCTTCGGGGGGATACCCAACTTTCAGATCCTTCGTGCGAATCACCAGATCGCCGGACCGACTCGCCGTGCGCAGATGCAGGTGCAGGTCGGGTGTGACGCGGCGCGGCGGACGAAGCGCACGCACACGGCGCTCGGCTTCCTCCACGCTGAACGGCGAAGTCGTGGTCTCCACATCCAACTGCGACCAGTTCGAACTGACCACTGCATCCATGCCCACCTGTTCGATCGCCTGCACCACGCGCGTCAAGCGCCGCAGTTTGCCCTTGGCTTGCTGCACGTTCTGCCCCGAAATATTTTTCTTGATGTATTCAACATCCTTCATCAACTTTTCGCGTTCCGCCTCGAAGACCTCCACGCGATGCGCCCAGCGATTCTCGCGCTCGCTCAAATAGGTGGTGTAATTGCCGCGATAATATTCCGATCCGCTGACCGCCATTTCGAGCAGCGCGTTGCAGGCATGGTCGAGGAAATAACGGTCGTGCGAGACGATGATCGCCGCGCCTTCCCATTGCGTCAGATAACCTTCGAGCCACTCGACCGCCTTGATATCGAGATGGTTGGTCGGCTCATCGAGAAGCAATAGATCAGGATTCGACAACAACAGACGCGCCAGATGCGCGCGCGTGCGCTGTCCACCTGAAAGATGATCGAGCGACATGTGATAATCGGAATCGCTGAATCCCAGACCGGTGAGCACCTGCTTGATCTGGACTTCATACAGATATCCGCCGCGCCGCTCGAACTCATGTTGCACGCTTCCATACCGGACCAATGCCTGTTCCCGTTTAATCGGGTCTGACATTTCATCTTCGAGTTTTCTCAGTTCGCCAGCCATGCGGATGAGGTCCGCGAACGGCTCGAGACACACGTCCCACAACACGCCTTCGAGTTCGAAGTCCGCCTCCTGCGAGAGATAACCGATACGGAGGTTCCTGGCGCGCGTGATCGTCCCGCCGGAGGGTTCCTCTTCGCCGATGAGGATGCGCAGCAGAGTCGTCTTGCCGATGCCGTTGGGACCGACGATGGCAAGCCGCGCGCCCTTCGCGACCGAAAATGTGACGCCTGCGAAGAGGTCTTCCGCGCCGAAGGATTTGGAGAGGGAGGAGACAGTGATGAGGGACATGATGTGTGATGCGTAACTCGTAATTCGTAATTGCGCCCCAAATTATACTGCCTGGAGAAGATCGAGCAAATTCAATTCCGCGAACGTCAAAAAACTCCTCTCCAAATGAGACCACCACACGATGGATGATACCCCACGCTGCCATTGCCAGATGGGGATAAACAGGTTCATGATGCATGACTCGCGATAATCGAGCCAGCAATCATCCCATGAATAGTTTGAAACGCCTTTCTTCAAAAGATTATTGTGATACCGCCTCAAAAGAGATCGTTCGCGCCTCTGCCGCAAATCAGGATACCAATGCAATCCCATCATGTAGGCGAGATCATTCGTCCCTTTACCGATGTCCCATGAGTTCCAGTCAAAGATGCAGATTTCCTGTTTCGACGGGTCTTTTGGGAACAAAAAATTCCAGAAATGGATGTCACCGTGCAGGAAAGTTCTGGCGTTCCTTGCGCTGTCAGGCATCCAATGCCGGTTGGAGGAAGAGAGAACCTTTTCGTAAATCCTTTTCCGATCCGCAGACAATCTGTCACCGATAAAATCGAGAAACTCGGGAAGTTTGTTGATCGCTTCGTTGATGCGACCTGACCAATAATTCCCTTTTGTTACCTTTGCACGGAGTTCTGATTCCAAACGCCGGTCATTCCACCAAAAGGCATGGATTGACGAGAGACAATCAATTGCTGTTTCACAAAGTTCAAGTGACGGCGGGACGGGCCATTCCGTTTGGAAATGCGTGTCGGATAGATCTTCAAGCAGAAAGAGGGCTTGTGATTTATCATCACTTTGTTTAGCAAGATAACAATGGGGAGCGGGTACATTCCCCATCACTGCAAGGATGCGTGCGTAGAAAAAATATTCCTTTTCTTTCGGCGCGAGTTTCAAAATGATTTTGTCAGGGATATCACCAACTGCATCTTTGGAGTATTCAATTTCCAATCTACGGATCTTCGGCGCGCTAAATAGGACTTCGGATAACGGCTGCAAATGTATGTTGTTTACAGAGCCGTGTGTCAGGTATCCGCTTGCCCTTAAAGCTTCGGTCAGCCATTCAGTCGTGAAGTTTTCAAATGGTTTATGGGATGCCATTTTAGATGACTGTTAATTTGCCCATCCTGCGGGCAGGGCGGGACTATTCCTCGTCAATATGTCCTTCAGGGATATGGACCTGCTTCTCCTTCCCCAACTCCAATGAACGCTGGTACGCCGCCCAGACTGCCCGCGAGATCGCGGTGCGGAAGCCTGCCTTTTCGAGGTAATACAACGCCTCGGCGGAGGTCCCACCCGGTGATGTGACCTGGTTCCGCAGCGTGGCGGGATGTCGTTCCGCATAACTGTAGTATGAGGCTGATCCCTTGATGGTTTGCAGAACGAGCTGTTCCGCGATGCGGCGCGGAAATCCCATGTGGACACCAGCGTCGATCAAGGCTTCAGTGAACAGGAACACGTAAGCCGGTCCGGTCCCGGAAAGAGCCGTTGCCATGTCGAGATAACTTTCATCTTCGACGAACACTTCCTCGCCCAACGCGCCGAGGATCGCACGCGTCATTTCCTGCTGTTCTTCGGTCACTTCCTTCGATGAAGCCCAGACCGTGATCCCTTCGCCAATCTGTCCCGGTGTGTTTGGCATGGATCGCACGACCGCCTTGTGCTTCAACCCCGCCCCGATCTTCTTGATGCCTGCGCCCGCGATAATGGACAGAACCAACGCCTCCGGGCGGATGCCTTTGAGCCCCTTCATCACCTCACTGAGACGCTGCGGCTTGACGGAAAGCACCACCACGTCCGCGTGTGAGGCGGCAGAGGCGTTATCCGTTGTCGTCTTGATGCCATATTTCTTTTGTAATTCAACCCCGCGTCCCTCGCGCGGACCCGCTGCCGTGATGTTTTCCGGCTTGGAGAGTTTTTTGCGCAGTAACCCCGCGATCATGGCTTCCGCCATCACGCCGGGACCGATGAATGCGATCTTTTTATTGAGCATGGGTTCCTCCGTTGACGAGGCGGTCACTTCCAAAGCGACCGTCGCCTGCTTATTATAAACAAGTGAGCGGACACCGCAGGGTCCGCTCACTGATTACTGTTTACTGATGACTGGTCACTGAACTAGGCGTACGCCATTTGTTCGGTGCGTTGTTTTTTGACCTGGCGCCTTCTCATGCGCGCCGCAAGCAATTTTTCCTGCCGCCTTTTCGCCGAGCGGATGATCAGGTTCAGGAACTTGTGATGGTCGTAAACGGGATCCTTGATCAGCGAGAAATCCGCGGAGCCCGGCTCATGCGGCGCATAGAAAATGCCGCAGTTCGGATTGATCTCGAGCATGTGGATCGTACCGTCCGCGTCCATGCGGTAGTCGCAGCGGGCATAGCCGTTGCCGTTCATGGCTTTGAACATGCGGACCGTCTGTTCGCGCAGGGTCTTCTCGATGCGCGCATCCTCAACCGGCGCAACGGACATCCTTTCGTAATCGACCCATTTCATATCATAATGCTTGAAGGTTTCACCTTCCGGGAAGATGAACTCGACCGGCTTGAAGGTGACGGGGTTCTTCGGGTCGTCGGGATTCTCGGCAATGAGACAGGTGAACTCGCGTCCTTCGATGAACTCTTCGAGGAGTGCCCGTCCGAACTGCTGGATCTCGATCGCCACCTGCTCCTTCAATTGATCGATGTTCTCACAGCGTGATTTGCGCGTGATGCCGATGCTGGCATATCCATGCGGAGGCTTGACGAGGACCGGGAAGCGCAGTTTCTTTGCGGAGCGTTCCACATCCTCCACGCGGTCCACCATCACCCAGCTCGGTGCGGGCACATTTGCCTTCTTTGCATAGACCTTCATTTCCTGGCGGGATGGATCGAAGAACTTCGAATCGGCGCCTGTAAAAGCAAGTCCCATTTTTTCCATGAGCTGCACCAGCCCGATCCCTGAGAGCGCGTCGTCGGGTGTGCCGTCGCACAGGTTGACGAAAACCTCCACGCCCTCATTGACAAGCTCGGTCATTTGTTTTTTTACATCGACTGGATCCACAAGATGATGCTTCCACTTGAATCCATTCATGTGCGGCGAAGGATCGTACGGCTTGTCGTTTGGATCTTCCGGAACGCTTGATAATACGCAGATATACATTTCGTGTCCTTTTCTATGTTTCGATCAAGATGTATTGAACTGGCATTGCTTTTTTCTTGATCGAGTTGCACATCGCTTTTACGTTTCATGTTTATGTGTTTACACTGATATAAAAATTTTTCATCGATCGAATCAATGTAATGATGATGTACAACTTTATAGATTGTATCTATATTATTTGAAATATGTAAAGGTTTTTATAATGATAAATAACTTAAAAATTTGCAAGTGTTTTGTTGATGATGTATAAGTTGAATGATGTTGATGATGCATGTATTGATATGTTTATATCGATGAAGCATCATCACACCGGGTGATCGTGCCAACATGTTTGAGGTTGTTCATCAACGACCTTAACAGTTCGATGCAGGAGGCAGTAGAATTGAACAAGAGGACATCATGACACTTCATTCTGAAATATTCGAACAGCCGGAAAAACTTTCCGCATTGCTGGATGAACAAAAACAGACCGTGACCGGGATCGCGAAAGCGATTCAATCGCGGAATGTGCAATATGCATTCCTTGCCGCGCGCGGCACATCGGATAATGCAGGCAGATATGCAAATTATCTGTGGGGTGCGCACAACCAGCTTCCGCTTGCGCTGGCAACACCCTCATTGTTTACGTATTACCAAAGCCCGCCGCGTTTGCAGAACGCCCTGGTCGTCGGCGTATCGCAATCCGGACAATCGCCGGATATTGTCAGTGTGCTGGAGGAGGGACGCAAACAGAACTGCCTTACGCTTGCCATCACCAACGTCCCCGATTCGCCGCTGGCGAAAACCGCTGATTTCGTCCTCGACATTCAGGCGGGTCCCGAGAAGGCTGTTGCGGCGACAAAAACCTATACAACGGAGCTCATGGCGATTGCCATGTTATCTGCTGCGATGTCCAATTCTGATGAGCAATGGAGGCAGCTTGCCTCTGTCCCTGAGTGGGCACGTTATGTCCTCAAGCTCGATGAGCGCATCGCACAAATGACCCAGCGGTATCGTTATATGAATCAGTGTGTGGTGTTGGGGCGCGGTTTCAACTATGCCACCGCCTTCGAATGGGCGCTCAAGCTCAAGGAGCTCACCTACATCATTGCCGAACCGTATTCTTCGGCGGACTTCCAGCATGGTCCCATCGCGATGGTCGAAGGCGGATTCCCGGTCCTTGCCGTTGCGCCGAATGGCAAGGTGCACGGTTCGATGACGGAAATGCTCACGCGTCTTCGCAAGCAACATCACGCGGAACTGGTCCTGATCTCGGATGATGCGGACGCACTGGCACTTGCCCAATCGCCGATCCAGCTCCCGCCTCAGATTCCCGAATGGCTGACTCCGTTGGTGGGCATCATCCCCGCTCAATTATTCGCCTGCCACCTGACGACCGTCAAAGGCTACGATACCGAAAAGCCGCGTTCGATCACCAAGGTGACGGAGACGCATTGATACCGCGCTGAGCGGACTGGTGCGGAGGCGAAGCGCAGTTCATAAAAGCAATCCTCAATCGTTGATGGATTGCTGCGGGCTTTGCCCTCGCAATGACGTTATCCGACCTTCTTTGACATCAGAATATCCGGCTTGCCGATGCCGTTCGCATCCGGCACAATGCCTGTGATCACATATCCCAGTTTTTGATAGAACTCAAACGGATGCCGTTTCAAGTTGCGGATGGTTCGAATCTTCTCCCACGTGTTTTCATACAGATCGATGTTGGACAACGAGGTCATGTTGTCCTCATCGTCCGTCCCCAGCGTGACCGTCAGTCCGCCGCGTTGACGAACCTGCTCCTCAAAATCCTGGACCAGTGCGCGTCCAACTCCCCCGCCCTGCATGGATGGCTGCACCGCCAGCGGATGCAGTTCCCATACGTGACCGTCGTATCCCGGGATCCCGCCGATAATGCCAAGCAGGTTTCCGTGTTCATCCACAGCCGCACGACATATTCTTCCCTCTTCAAGCATCTCATGGACCTCTTTCAGCGCTTCTTCGACCGTGGGCCAGGCATCGGGCCAGTGCTCGCGAAAGGCATCCACCAGTAATTGCGCGGCTTGACGGATAAAATGTTCGTCCCCGGGTTCAGGTGTGATGATTTTCATGTCCTGTCCAAAGTGACAGTCACCTCAAAGGTGACTGTCACTTGTATGCTGTCATTTCCAATATTGCGGAAGATATTCCCTGTATTCGGTCAAATAATCGTCCAGTATCTTTCCTGCGGCATCGATATCGTTTACCACGGGATCGAGCAAGAGGCACTGCAATGCTTTTTCGCGCGAACCCTCCACAGCGGAGTCAACGCAGAGCTGCGCGACGGTGATCTCCCTGCGCAAGAGTTCGGCGATCGGTTCGGGCAACGCGCCTACGTGGACGGGATGGATCCCTGCGCCGTTTACCTGCACCGGCGTTTCGACGGTTGCGCCCAATGGCAAATTGGCGATCTGCCCTGCATTCGGCAGGTTCGCCGCGAGGTGATAATGATTCCCTGTGCCGGCAACGTTCTCGATCATTTCCAGCGCGCCTTCGGAATCCGTATCGAGCAGGGATTCAATCGTTGCTTCGCCGTTTGCCATTTCGTTCAAACGATGGAGCTCAAATTCACGGACGTTCGCAAACAGATCCCAATCGTACAAACGGATGTTGTATTTCTCCCAGGGCTTTGTGGCAGGATCGCTCATCCACGGCAGATACTCGCATAAGTGCGTATCGCCGGGGACGGGGAACAAGCCGAAGGCTGAGAAAACGTCCCTCGTGAGCGGCTCAAATTTCGGGTCCAGTTCGAAGAAGCGTTTTCTGAATAACGGATAAAGGTCTTCGCCGGTGCGCCGGTCATGGATGGAAAGGATCCACGTGAAGTGATTCAGTCCCGCGGCGCGAATATCAACAAGCGGGACGATCTGTTCCTTGATGCGATGTTGAAGCGGATGCTGGTCCACCGCGGCGTGCATGCCGGTGAGCCCCTCGGGGATTTCAATGCCGAGATCCCTGGCAAGCGCAACACCGACCATGTTGTAGCCCTGATAGATCTGATGACACAACCCCACGGCTTTGATCTTGCTGTGACGATTGACCGCGTCACAAATGCGGATCATGGGGTTGGTGAAGTTGACGAACCACGCCTCGGGGCAAGCCTGTTCCATGGCGTGCGCGATCTGCAGGATCGGGCCGATGTTGCGTGCCGCATGGGCAAAGCCGCCGGGTCCGCCGTTCTCGGCGTACGGCTGGCGCACGCCGTACTTCAACGGGATCTCGAAGTCGCGCTGCCACAGATTTTCACGCGCGCCAACCTCGATGGCATTGACGACGAATTGCGAGCCTGCGAGCGCCTCCTCGTGGTGTGAATGGGCGGTAATGTTCATTTCCGATCTCCATTCACGATTAAGGCGGTCTGCCAGCCGGTGGATGATATCCAGGCTGGCAGCATTCCGGTCCACGAGCGCGAGCGCCGAGCCTTTGAGTCTCTTCGAGCGAATGATCGCGGAGAGCGTGTTTTCGCCGAACGATGCGGAACCCGCGCCGATGACGGTGATCTTGGTGGGAAGTGTCATGGATGTTGTTCTCCAGTGTGATTTTGTTTGCGATTTGATTTAATCACAAAAGCCCTGAATCAAAAAGACGCGGAGAGTGGAACTCTCCGCGTCTTCGCATATCGATTTTCATTCACCGATGGTTACTTCCGCAGTCATGCCCCAGAGCAGACCCTGTGGCTGCTCATCCAGTGCGACCGTGACTTTGAAGACCACATCCCCGCCGACGATATCCGCCTTTGGGGAAACGCTGATGACCCTGCCGCTGAAATTTTCATTCAACGCTTCGATGAACACATCGGCTGACGCGCCGACCCTGACCTTTGTGACATCGCGTTCGCTCAGGTCGGTTGTTTCGATGACCATGTCATCCAGTGTCGCCAGCGCAAGCACCGCCTGTCCCTGTGACACGAACTCGCCGGGGATCACATTGACCGAGACCACCGTGCCATCGTATGGCGCGTACAACGTGTTTTCGGCAAGGTTTGCCTGGACGATCTCCAGCGCGCTGAACGCCTGCTGGGCTTGTGCATCGGCGCGTTGCCTTACTTCGGGATGCACAACATCCCAAAAGATCCTCCCGTTCCGGATATCCTTCACGCGCTTGTAGCGTTGCAGTTCGGCATAGGCCTCCGCGGAACGGTAGGCGGCATCGGCGGCGGTGACCGCATATTCGAGTTCGGGCGTGTTCAATACAATCAATGCCTGCCCGGCTTCAACCCTGTCACCTTCCCTGACGGTCACTTCGCTGACCGGAGCCGAGATGATGAATCCCATGCGCGATACCTGCGCCGGGACCACGACCGCCGAAGCGATCACGCTGCCGGTCTGCGCGCTGCCGTTCGATGCAAAGACCGCGGCTGTTGGGCTGACCAGGATTGCCAGGATGATGGTTAAACAAAATATGGCTGACCGGTTGACTCTTTTCATTCGGTTCTCCTGCATCATTGGTCGGTCTGGATCCTGGCATCCGCGCTCATGCCCCAAAGCAAGCCCTGAGGCTGTTGATCGAACGCGATGGTCACGGTGAACACCACATCGCCGCCGAGCGTGGAGCCGATGCGATCGATGTCGATCACCTTGCCGGTGAATTCCCCGTTCAGCGCCTCGATGAACACGGTCGCCGGTTGTCCGGTCTGCACCTTCGTCACATCGCGTTCGCTCAGGTCGGTGGTTTCGATCTGATAACGGGAGAGATCCGCCAGCACGATCACCACCTGACCGGGCGTCACGGTTTCCGCGGGCGCGATGTCAACGGAGACGATGACGCCGTCGAACGGCGCGACCAGTGTGGATTGAGAGTCAAGCGTCGCCTTTGCCAGATCGAGCAAAGCCTGGGCGCGTTCGACATCCGCTTCGGCAGTTTCCAGATGCGCCTGATTCGTCCCAATGCGCTTCAAATACCGGACCTGGATCTCTGCCACCGCCAAATTCGCCTCCGCCTCCCTGACCTTTGCCTCGAGGAGCGATGTGTCGATCCGCACCAGCACGTCCCCGGCTGAGACCCTGTCGCCGACCTTTGCGTTGACCTCGGTCACGTGCCCGACAGCGGGAAACGAGAGTTGCGCATCCTTGACCGGGACGATGATGGCGGACGCGGTGACCTCGTTCCCGGTGTTCGATTGATCCGCGTTCGACGGACTGCCGTCGAGGGCGATCGTGGGGATGGGAGTTGGCGAGGTGGCTGAGGCACAAGCCGATAACAGCAGTGCCATGAGGAGGGTGATATAAATTTTCTTCATTTTCACTCTATGACTTTCCGTTGCCGTCGCTGTCCTTCACGATCAGGCCATCCTGCAATGTCACCACACGGCTGGCGTACTTTATGACGCGCGGATCGTGGGTGGCAAAGACGAAGGTGGTGCCGGTATCCTTGTTGAGCTTCTTCATGATCTCCATGACCTGCTCGCCGTTCTCGGTATCGAGGTTGGCGGTGGGTTCGTCGGCGAGGATCAGCTTGGGGTCAGTAGCCAGCGCTCGGGCGACGGCGACGCGTTGTTGTTGTCCGCCGGAGAGCTGGTCGGGGCGGTTGTTCGCCCGGTCGGTCATGCCAACGGACGCGAGCAATTCCATCACGCGCTGCCTGCGTTGTGCCGCGTTCCTGCCGTTGAGCAGGAGCGGCATTTCCACGTTTTCGTAGGCGGTCAGCGTGGGGATGAGGGCGAAGAATTGGAACACGAACCCGATCGTGCCTTTTCTTAAATCTGCGCGCTGGTTGCGGCTGAGACCGGTGGTTTCCTGCCCGGCGATGACGACCTTGCCTGAGGTGGGCTGATCGAGGCAGCCGATGAGTTGCAGAAGGGTGGTCTTGCCGGAGCCGGAGGGCCCGACCAGCGAGGTGAATTCACCGTCATTGATCGTGATGCTGACTCCGTTCAGGGCGCGGGTTTCGACTTCCCCGATCTTATAGATGCGGGTGACATCTGTTAATTTTGCGACTTCCATTTTGATTCTCCTTTATTGTGCGCTGTGCAATGCTTCGACAGGTTCCATGCGGGAAGCCATCCGCGCCGGGTAGAGTGAAGCGATTATTGTAAAGACGAATGCGGTAATGATCAGGTTGATGGCTGATTCGAGCGTCAGGTAGGTGTAGATGCGGTCCTCAAAGAGCATGTCTGCGCTCAAACCCAGATCTCCAAAGTAAATGCCGACTTTTCCAAAATAGACAGACAGCGCCCAGCCAGCCAGCGCGCCGATTGCGATCCCGCCCACAGCCAGCAGACTCGCTTCTGCAAGGAACAGGGCGATGATCTGCCTGCCTTTCATGCCGATGGCGGAGAGGATGCCAATCTCGCGCGTGCGTTCGAAGACCGACATGAGCAGTGTGTTGACGATGACCGTAACCGTGATTCCGAGGATGATCAGGTTGATGACCGTAAGATAGGCATTCGAGAAATCATTGACCAGAACAAGCAGGGAGTTCAATTCCCTCCAGGTCTTCACCTGGAAACTTCCGCCGGGGATCGCGGCGGCGACAGCGTCCGCCTGTTCACGGTCTTTCAATAATACGAAGATCATGCTGGCGTGGTCGCCTGCGCCCGAAAATGCCTGAGCCTTTGCGAGCGGCAGGAAGACAATGCCCTTGTCATAGGCGGTGGTGCCTGTGGTGTAGATCCCTCGCACAGTGAACATCTGCTCATCCACGGTGCCATCGGAGGTGTTCACCAGCAGGCTGAGCTGGTCGCCGGTCTTGAGCCCCAGGTTTTGCGCGAGCGGATATCCGATCAGGATGCCTTCACGGTCATCGGCTGCGAGAAAGTCACCGGAGACGAGATGCCGATAGGGATCGTTCGCCTTGGAAGCGGGATCAATACCCATGATCTGGACACCGACCGAATCATCCTGCACTGTGACGATGCCGCTTGCAAGCAGGCGCGGGGTTGCCACATCCACCTGTTCCAGCGTTTCGATCTGCGCTGCAACCTGCTCCGGTTTCTCGATCAGATATTTCCAGGCGACGCTGAGTTTGTCGGGATCGTAATCTGCCGCCAGCACCTGGAGATGGCCGCTGTTGAGTCGCAGGGTGGTTTCCATTGCGCTGCGCATTTCACCCTGGAAGAACGCGGCAATGAACATCAACAGGGCGGTCCCCATCGCAAGAGCCAATCCCGAAAGGATCGAGCGGCGGCGATGCCTGCCCAGGTTTCGATAAGCCAGTTTGAAATAATTCATCATAATCATTCTCCAAACCTGACAGGTTTCTAAAGCCTGTCAGGTTAATCGCTAAACGTAATGCAGCGCCTCCGCCGGTTCATGGTGGGAGGCTTGAATGGCGGGATACAATGCCGCCAGCGCGGCGATGACCGCAACCGTGAAGGCATGTTGGAGCACCTTGAATGGCACAAGCTGGGTATAGATGCTGCCGCTGATCAGGGCGGTATATTCGGTCAGGTTGGCGAACTGGCTGTAATCCATTCCGACAACGCTGAAGATCCCGTTGATCGTGGACCCAAGCACGGCGCCGATCACCGCACCCATCACACCGATCAGAGTTCCTTCCAACAGGAACAGGATGGTGATCTCGCGCGGCTTCAATCCCAAGGCGCCGACAATGCCGATCTCGCGCGTGCGCTCGAAGACCGCCATCATCAGCAGGTTAAGGATGCCGATCGCGGCAATGCTCAACATGAACACGCCCATATAGCCCATCACGCCGGTCTTCATTTCCATGGTCTGTTTGAGCTCCGGGAACGAACTTTCCCAGGTCTCCACTTCATACCCGGATACCGATTTATTGATGGCGGCGATCACAGCCGATTCCTGGCCGATCTGCTTCAGGGAGATGACGATCTCCGTCACCTGTCCATCCAGACCAAACAGGTTTTGCGCCTCGGCCAGGGACATGTACACTGTGGCTTTTTCAACGGAAGGCACACCCACATCGTAGATGCCGACAACCGTCATCGTGCGTTGACGTGACTGTTCGTTCCTCGAATTGCCGACCATCGTGATGCGGTCGCCCACACCGATGTCCATCGCGGTGGCGAGCCCCTGACCGATCACGATCATGTCGCCATCATCGGGGTTGAGGTACCGTCCCTTTGTGATATTGTCCGCAACCGGTGTGATGTCCGCTTCCTTGCCGGTTTCGATGCCGATGATCGAGACCGCGAACGCGCCCTCGCGGTTGGTCACCAACCCGCCGGTCACGATGCGCTTCGAGGCAGCAACCACCTCAGGCTGTGCCTCCGCGGCCCGGACAACCGTATCCGGGTTTGCCAGCGGGAGCAATGGTTTGCTTCCCAATTTTTCGCCGTAGCCGGGAGCATGAACCTGGATGTTGCCTCCCAGCAGCTGAATGGCATTGCCATAGATCGCCTGCTCGAAACCGCCGATCAAGCCATCATAGAAAACCAGCAGCGCCATCATGGCTCCCATCGCGCCCGCGATCAGGAGCGTTCTGCGGCGTTGTCTCCATACGTTGCGCCATGCAATGCGCAGGAATAAGCTCATTGTGATTTCCTTTCCTCAGTGAATTAGGACTTCATCCAGCCAGTCGAACATGGTCGTGTTGGGCAGGTCCAGGTTGTTCACCTGACAATGCGCCTCGCCGCCCTGCTCCTTCGTGAAGATGACCATCTTCTTTTTCGGGTTGGGCAGTTGCTCATAACATTCGCGTACGATCTTCAGCGTGACCTCCGCCTCGCCTTCGCCTGCCATCAACAACGCCGGGATCTGGATTTTGCGCACATCCACCTTGCCGTTGGTCAAATAATCCCAGGCTTTGGCGAAACGCGCCGCGATGTCCTTCGGGTTGAAACTGATCTTCAAGCCAAAGCGCCAGACGATCTGGTCGAACGCCGTGCGGCTGATCGGGTCGTGACGGTTGTGTCCTTTTTGCTGGGCCAGCACCGAGCGGAAGACATCCGGCATGGGCGGGTTGGCGATCATCGCCTTGAGACGCGGGTCGAAGCGCGCGGCTTTGAAGGCGATGTGTCCGCCCCAGCTAAAGCCGAAGAGCGCAAGCAGGTTCGGGTCTACGTCAGGACGCGAGAGGGCATAATCCACCAACGCTTTGGCAGTGACCTCCATCCGCGCGCCGAAATGCAATCCCTTGTCGGGATTCATGCCCTGCCCCGCCAGATCGGCGGTAATGACGTTGTATCCGCGCTCCGCCGCATACGGACCGATGAAGAAGTAGCAGTCTTCCGCCCACGTCTCCACGCCTCCGACCACCACCAGGGTTGGGCGCGGCGTTTTGCTTTGATCCACGCCCCAAAAGTATCCCGAGAGCGTCTTCCCTTCAAAGGGAACTTCGATGGGCTCGATGACGGGATTCGACAGTTGCGCGGCTTTGCGAAAGCAAGCCTGCATGTTCTGCCAGTGTTTGTAGAAATCGGGATGCTTCTGCCCCATGATAAACAGCGGACCGCGGTGATAGGTGCAGGCGCGCAGGAACAGCTTGCGGGCGGACTCTTTGTCTCCTTTTTGAAGCGCGGCTTCAGCTTGTGCTTCGATGCGGCGCGCGAGCGCAGACCATTCGGTGTACCAGGCTTCCACATCCGCGTTTGGAATCTTTTTGGCGGTTTCCAGCAACTCGGTGCGATCACTGCCATCGAAGATCTCGCGTCCCATCATCCAGGACAGGTAATAATCCATGTCCTTGTGGTCGAAGTGGATTTTTTCTGAGCTTCGTTGTGCGAAGGCGGTGTTCTCGTTGTTCATTCTAGTATCCTCTAAAATCAATTGGATGCAAGTTTTTGGGTCGCATCCCATAAACGTTTCTGTGTTTCATGGTTGTAGGCGTTCTTGTTGGCTTTGACGGGCGTCTCCGGCGCATCCCAGTACCCGCCGGTGACATCCTTCAGCGAGGGGTCAGCTGCCAGCCAGGTGTAGGTCTCTGCCATTTTTTCGGGCGTCAACGCAAACTTGCGCTTGGCATGGTAGATCTTGACCAGCCATGAAGGCAGGTGATCGAGCCGTGTATCGGGGATCGCCACGTTGCCGACGCGCACGCAGTTGACGGTCACGCCGCTGCCTTTCAGCCGTTCCGCCAGGTCGAAGGTGAACATCACCTGCGCCTGCTTGGCATGATAGTAGGCGTGCTGCATCGAGAATTTCTTCTCGCCCTTGAAATTATCGAACTCGATGTCGAGGAACGGATAGGTGACCAGTCCCTTGCTCGCCACGGTGATGATGCGGCTCGGGGCGCTCTGCTTGAGCGTATCCAGCAGCAGGTGTGTCATCAAAAAGATGTTGACGTGGTTCGTGGCGAAGACATTTTCCAGCCCATCCTCTGTGATGACCGGTTTCTTCTGCCTGTGGTCGAAGTTGGCGGCATTTTGGATGAGCACATCCAGCCGTGAGTGTTTGCTCAAAAATTCGTTCACCGCATTGCGGACAGATTCCTGCGAGGACATGTCCACGAGGATCAGTTCGATCTTGTCGCTGCCGGTCGCGGCGCGCACCTCCTGCAATGCCTGCCCGCCGCGCTCCCGGTTGCGGCACATCATGACGATATGCGCGCCGAGTTTTGCCAGCTGGATGGAGGCGGCCTTGCCGATCCCTGAATTGGCGCCGGTGATGATGATCGTTTTACCTTTAAGATCGTTGTTCATTCTTTTCTTCTCTACTTTCCATTAAGGGTTTGCCACGAACTCCGATTCCGTTTTGCGCAAACCGTATTCCATGACATATAAAAGTTTATCGATCTTTTCCTGGACCCTGGGAGAGCGTACCCATTTCATAATGTCTTTCTGTTTCATGCCTTCGTTCAAAATGTAGGAACTGATGGCGTTGCTCCAGGTGTCCATGACCATGACCGCCAGTTCCACATCCACGCTGGGATCCACTTCGCCGCGTGCAATGGCTTGCCCTATCATCTGTGTCAGCGCCTGCGTGGTCTTCTGGCGATAACTCGCAAAGTTCTTCCCGTAATACATTCCTTCGCCAAGCAGCACGCGGCTGACCGCCTGGGTCATGCGCGGGTGGGAGGTGTTGAACTCCATGCCCGCCTTGATCATCCAGCGGAAGTATTGGAAGGTATCCATGTTCATGCTTGGCGGATGCTTCCCCTTGAAATATTCCATCTTTTCCTGTTCGAGCACCGAGAGCAGGTACATGAAGACATCCTGCTTGTCTTCGAAATATTGATAGAAACTACCCTTCGAAATGCCGCTGTTTGCCACGATGCGGTTCGTCGAGGCGTTCTCCAGACCGTATTCCGCGAACTCATCCACAGCCGCATTGATGATGGTCTGGCGCTTCTCTTCGGGGAGATTCAGGAAGGTTTGTTTGGGCATGAAAAATGTGACCTCCTGGTCATATGACCACGAAGTCACATTATAGACGGATTCCCCCGGGTGTCAAGATGTTTAATGTCACAATCGGATGAGTTTACACTTCCGGCTGGACCTCGGTCTGGCGCGGCTTCGGGAGGCCGAATCTCCCCCACAGCATTTTCAGCAACAGCCCCGCCCGCCAGAACGCGACTGCGGCCATGCCGTGCGCAAGCACCGCGAACACCGGCGGCGTTTCCAGTGTGTAATACGTCCAGCATTCGCGCGTGGTGCCCCACAGTTCGAGATAATATCCAAGCCCGGAACCGGCAATGAATGTAAGCAGGGCATATCGATGATCCATTGGAGTAAAGATAAGCAGGATGCACAAGCTCAGCGCGAGCCAGGAAAAGGACTTGTCGAAGGTTGGGGTGATAAAGACCAGCATCAGGGTCAGGAAGGAGGCGAAGGTCATCCAATAAAGAGTGGAAAGTAGAAAGTGGAAGATGCTCGGCTTGATGGGCAGGCGGCTGAGAGTCCAATCAAGAAATCTCGTGATGCGGTCAATGGATAAAGACGCGATGGGCCAGGCGGGGATGATCCACAACGGCGGGCGTTCGGCGGTGTAATAGTGCCAGAGGTTGGTCTGCGTGCCCCATGATTCGATCGCCAGCCCTCCGCATAATCCAACGAAAATAATGAGCAGGTCGGTTTTCAAGTTCGCGCGGGCGATGATCGTCACGGTCATGAAGCCGAAAATGCCGAGCAGCAGCCAGTCCATGTAGGCCCACCACGCGCCGTTCCAATCCACGTAGGCGAGGTATTCCTCGGCGAGCGGCCACCAGATGTAGACGATGAGGAAGACCGTGAGGAGGAACCCGCCAAGGAGTATGGAGGAATCGCGCGTCCAGAGGGTTTTGAGTGCAACATGAAATCGGGACATGAGCCGGATTATAGCAAAACCACTGGTTCCGTTCATGAAACTTAAAAAATCACCAAAAGGTTACATCTGCCTTGCGTTTTCGTTAGGCTTCACCTAAAATAAAATTGCCAGTGGTTGCTGGCGTTCGCTGTTTTCGTATCTGATCTCATTCATACAAAAAGAGGAGAGTGCGTTATGACTGGAACGATCAACAAGTTTTTCACCAGTATTCTCGTACTGGCAATGTTATTAGCTCTGATGCCCATGCAGTCCGCAAGTGCTGCTACGCCAACAGAGCTATTTTTTTCGGAATATATAGAGGGTTCGAGCTTTAACAAGGCCATCGAGATCTACAATGGCACCGGAGCAGCGGTGGATCTTGCGGCTGGGGGATACAATGTTCAAATCTATTTCAATGGATCTGCTTCTGCTGGATTGACGCTCAATCTGACGGGTGTTGTCGCGGATGGCGATGTTTATGTTATCGCGAATTCCAATGCCACCACGCCTGCCGATCCAGCTATTCTTACTCAAGCTGATCTGGTGAGTTTTGCCGGTTTCTACAACGGCGATGACGCGGTTGTGCTGCGCAAAGGAACGACCATCATCGATGCAATCGGACAGATCGGTTTCGATCCCGGCAGCGAGTGGGGAAGCGGGTTAGTTAGTACAGCAGATAACACATTGCGCCGTAAAGCGGATATTTGTGGCGGGGACACGGATGGCAGCAATGCCTTTGATCCATCCGTGGAATGGGATGGTTACGCCACCAATACATTCGATGGTCTGGGTGCTCATACCGCAAATTGTGGAGCGGCAGCTGCCGAACCCAAGATCAACGAGTTCTCTGCCAGCACAGCAGGCACAGATGTGGAATATGTCGAGATCTATGGAACGCCCAACACCGATTATTCCGCTTACACGGTCCTTGAGATCGAAGGCGATGGCACTGGTGCCGGCGTTGTAGATGAAGTTATAAGCCTTGGTACAACTGATGCCAATGGTTTCTATCTTGTCAACCTGCCAGCAAATGCCCTGGAAAACGGGACGATCTCCCTCCTGCTTGTCAAGAATTTCACCGGCACGCTCACCAACGATCTTGACACCAATAATGACGGCACCTTCGACTCCACACCTTGGGATGCTGTTGTCGATGCTGTATCTGTGAACGATGGCGGTTCAGGAGACACCACATACGGGGTTCCCGCTCTTGGTCCGAACTATGATGGTCTCAGCAGTTTTGCTCCCGGCGGTGCCTCGCGCTTCCCGGATGGACAGGATACCGATGCCGCCTCCGATTGGGTACGCAACGATTTTGATCTCTTCGGCATCCCCGGTTACTCCGGAACACCCTCGCTTGGTGAGGCGATCAATACACCGGGTGCTCCAAATGCAGTGATCACTGTTCTGACTGATCCACTCGGCGTTTGTGGGGATCCGGCTACAAAGATTCACGATATTCAGGGTGGCGGACTCGCCAGCAGCGATGTCAGCAATATCCGTGAGATCGAGGGGATCGTTGTCGGTGATTTCCAAAACAACGCCTCGCTTGATAATGGGAACTTGAATGGTTTCTATGTTCAGGAGGAGGATGCCGATGCTGATGCAGATGCGGCTACATCGGAAGGTATCTTCGTTTTTGCACCCGGCGCGATCGATGTAAGTGTTGGCGATGCAGTACGCGTTCGCGGTTCGGTTGCCGAGTTCAATGCCCTGACGGAGATTACCAGTGTAATTTCCGTGTCGCTGTGTTCAACCGGCAATGCGCTTCCCGCGATTTCGGAACTCTCCCTGCCTGTGACAAGCGTGGATGCCTTTGAAGCCTTTGAAGGCATGTACGTCACCTTCCCGCAGGAACTCGTCATTTCCGAGTATTTCAACTTCGACCGCTTCGGCGAGATCGTTCTGACCTCCCGACGGCACCTCACACCGACGGCGGAATTTGAACCCGGTTCTCCGGAACAACAACAGGCTGCCCTGGATTACCTGCTCGACCGCATCACACTGGACGATGGACGCTCGAATCAGAACCCGGACCCGGCCATTCATCCGAATGGAAGCGTCTTCGACCTGACGAATCTGTTCCGCGGCGGCGATACGGTTGCCAGTGTGACCGGCGTGATGGACTACTCCTTTGGTCTCTATCGCATCCAGCCCACGCAGGGAGCCGATTACACCAGTGTGAATCCGCGCACTGCTGCTCCGGAACCGGTCGGCGGCAACTTGAAGGTTGCCTCCTTCAACGTGCTCAATTACTTCACAACGATCGACACCGGCGCGTTCATCTGCGGACCTGCCGGGGATCAGGAATGCCGCGGCGCGGATAATGCGACCGAATTCACCCGCCAGCGTGCCAAGATCGTTTCCGCCCTTTCAACCATCAATGCGGACGTGGTCGGTTTGCTCGAGATCGAAAACCATCCGGCAAATGTGCCCGTGGCTGACCTGGTCAGCGGACTCAACGATGTGTTGGGCGCAGGAACCTACGATTATGTTGCCACCGGCGCGATCGGCACGGATGCCATCCGCGTGGCGTTGATCTATAAGCCCGCAACGGTAACACCGCAGGGCGCATATGCGATCCTCGACACTTCGGTCGATCCCCGCTTCAATGATGACAAGAACCGCCCGACCCTGGCGCAGACCTTCATGGATAACTCAACGGGCGGTGTTTTCACTGTTGCGGTGAACCACCTCAAGTCCAAGGGCTCCGATTGTAATGATGTCGGTGATCCCGATCTCGGCGATGGCGCGGGCAACTGCAACCTGACCCGCAAAGCCGCCGCCCAAGCCCTCGTGGACTGGCTTGCCAGCGACCCGACCGGCAGCGGCGATGCAGACTTCCTGATCATTGGCGACCTCAACTCCTACGACAAGGAAGATCCCATCGATGCGATTCGCGCCGGCGCCGATGATGTTCTCGGCACGGACGACGATTACACCGACATGGCTTACTACCTGCTCGGTGAGGATGCATACTCCTACGTGTTCGATGGACAGACTGGTTATCTGGATTACGCGCTGGCGAGCTCGAGCCTGGTTGCCCAGATCACGGGCGTGACCGATTGGCACATCAATGCCGACGAACCCGACCTGATCGATTACGACACCTCCTTCAAGCAGCCTGCCCAGGATGCCATCTACGCCCCGGATGCCTACCGCTCCTCCGACCATGACCCTGTCATCGTCGGCTTGAGCCTGCTTCATTACGATTTCACGGGATTCTTCAAACCCATCGAAAACCCGCCTGCCGTCAACAGCGACAAGGCTGGCAACAGCATCCCGGTCAAGTTTAGTCTGGACGGCGATCAGGGACTCGATATCTTCTTCGGCAGTTATCCGAAGTCTGTGCAAATGAGCTGTGACTTTACATCAGCCCTTGGTGTGGCACAGACCGAGACAGCCGGAGGCAGCAGTCTGACCTACGATCCTCTGTTCGACCAGTACGTGTATGTCTGGAAGACCGACAAGGCGTGGGGAGACACCTGCCGCCAACTGGTCGTGGTGTTGAAGGACGGTTCGGTCCACATCGCCAACTTCCAGTTCAAGTAAACCGGTCCCACCTACTCATAAAAAAGACCGCCCCCGATCGGGGGCGGTCTTTTTTATGACTCATTTCTCAACTTTACTTGTACACCTGTGGGTTGACGCAGTTGGGCAGGTGCCTTCCCTCCAACCCGGCGATCAAATTCTTTGCCGCCATCCAGGACATCTTATCGCGGGCGGTCCTGCTGGCGCTGGCGATGTGCGGCATCACCACCGCGTTATCCAATGTGAGCAGGGGATGGTCGGGTGGCAGCGGCTCGGGGTCGGTCACATCCAGCGCCGCGCCGAAGATGCGTTTGTCCTTCAATGCATCATACAGCGCGTCGATATCGATCACGGGTCCGCGCGAGGTGTTGACGAGGACCGCGTTGGGCTTCATCCGGGAAAGGGCTTCGGCGTCGATCAAATGGCGGGTATCAGGCGTTAGCGGGGTATGAAGCGAGATGAAGTCCGATTCCTCGAGCAGGGTTTCGAAATCCACAGAGATCGCCTTGATATCGGGATCGGGTCTTGGTTCGTTGGGGTCATAATAGATCACGCGCATATCGAATCCCACTGCGCGGCGCGCCATGGCTTTGCCGATGCGTCCAAAACCGACCAGCCCCAGCGTGGACCCGCGCATCTCGATGCCGAGCAGCAGCATCGGTCCCCACGTTTTCCAATGACCATTGCGCACATGCCGGTCGCCTTCGAGGATGCGGCGCCCGGAGGTCATCATCAAGGCGAAGGAAAAATCGGCTGTCGAATCGGTCAATACATCGGGCGTATTGCCGACGGGGATCCTGCGCGCGCATGCCGCGTTCACATCGATGTTATCGAACCCCACCGCGAAATTGCTGATCACTTTCAATTGCGGTCCCGCCGCATCCATCATTTCCCCATCGATCCTGTCCGTCAACAGGCACAGCAGACCGTCCACACCCTCCACCCGTTCCATCAATTCCTCGCGGCTGGGCGGCAGGTCGGCGGTCCACAGATCCACATCGCAATACTCTTTTACAAGGTCGAGCCCCTTATCGGGGATCACCCTCGTTACAAATACCTTTGGTTTCGACATGCTTGCTCCATAAAAGTTTCTGATATGATAACAGACATGAACGTCAATAGTTTCGCCACCCACAGCCTCAAAGATCCGCGCATTCGACGGATATTATATGCGGCGCTCGAAGCTGTTGATCCTGCCGAAGCGGTGCAGATGCATCTCCCAAAACTTGAAGGCAATGTGCATGGGCTGGGGATTGGCAAAGCCTCGATCCCCATGCTGACCGCTCTTGCGGAGGCGGTTCCCCTCTCGAGCGGACTCGCCATCAGCAAGCACGCTTCAGTACATGACCCAGGCCTGTTTCCCGTTATCGAAGGCGGGCACCCGGTCCCGGACGCGCGTTCGCTGGAGGCGGGAGAACGCGCCCTGGAATTCGTCTCCTCCCTTAATGCAGACGATACATTGGTCTGTTTAATTTCGGGAGGTGGTTCGGCGCTCATGACCGCGCCATACGCAGGCATATCGCTCGAGGATATGCAGTTGCTCACATCTTTGTTATTATCCTGCGGCGCGCGCATCGATGAGATCAACACCCTGCGCCGTCAACTGGACCGAGTCAAGGGTGGCGGATTGGCGCGCGCGACCCGCGCAAAGGTGATCAGCTTGATCTTGTCTGATGTGATCGGCAGCCCGCTGGAGGCAATCGCCTCGGGACCGACTTATCCGAACCCAACGACGAGCGAGGATGCGCTGAATGTTTTGGAGAAGTATCACATCGAGAAACAGGTCCCCGGTTCGATCATTAAGTATTTGAACAAAGTTGCTCTGGGCGAAGCAAAGGGCCTCGCTGGAACTGCGCATGAATCCGCAAAGCGGCACGCTTCGACTTCGGACTTCGTCCACCGCTCGGCGCGAGAAACCAATATCATCATCGGCGATAACAGGCTTGCCGCGCAAGCCGCATTTGAACAGGCGGAACGCGAAGGTTTTCAGGCTGAGATCCTGACGAACGAATTGCAGGGAGAGGCGCGTGAAGTTGGAAAAATGCTGGGGATCAGGTTGCGTGATGAAATATCGAAACGCCCGCATCCGTTCTGTTTGATCGCCGGGGGCGAGACCACGGTCACTCTCAGAGGCAACGGCAGGGGGGGCAGGAATCAGGAACTTGCGCTGGCGGCTGTGGAGGAGTTGCTGGATCTGGAAGATGTGATGCTGATCTCGCTGGCAACGGATGGCGAGGATGGTCCCACGGACGCGGCAGGCGCAGTGGCGACCGGGGAGACGGCTCAAAGGGCGGAAAAGCTCAGGGTGGACGCGGCAGACCATTTGTCCAGGAATGACGCGTATGCCTTTTTCCGGGCTTTGGGAGACCTGATCCGGACCGGTCCAAGCGGGACGAACGTCAATGACCTGGTTTTTTTGGTCGCTTTGTAATGTTACATTGACAGGGATTGTTGATAAGTTATATAATACTTTTGTCAGACAAAATCACATCGCAATTCCCCTTATTGTTACACCTGCATCGTCCACGGGAATCATATGATAAATACTGATCGGCAACTGAATAGCGGTCTGTTGTGCCAGCGGAGACTTCTCACCCTTCAAACTGTGAGCAGGTGCTCCGTTTTATTTTTTTGAAAAGGAGGTGGTTTCTTCAATAGATTTCCTGCAAGACCAGGTTGGTTCGTATTCCAAAAAGGAGAAGAAAAAATGTCAAAAAGCAAGTTGTACAGCCTGATGACTGTGCTCATGATCGCGATGCTGGTGCTTTCCGCCTGCGGCGGCGGCGCCAAAAAAGTGGAAGTGTTTTCATGGTGGACCGGCGGCGGAGAAGCGGCTGGTCTCGAAGCCATGATCAAGGTCTTCAATGAGAAGAACCCCAACATTGAGTTCATCAATGCGGCAGTCGCCGGTGGCGCCGGGACCAACGCCCGTGCGGTGCTGGCAACCCGCCTGCAGGCTGGCGATCCGCCTGATTCCTGGCAGGGTCATGCCGGTCAGGAATTGATCGGTACGTATGTTGCCGGTAATCAGATCCAGCCGTTGAACGATCTTTACGAATCGGAAGGCTGGCTCAGCGTGATGCCCAAAACGTTGATCCCGCTGATCTCACAGGGCGGCAACATCTATTCCGTGCCGGTCAACATCCACCGCGCCAATGTGCTGTGGTACAACCCGGCGGTCCTCTCCGCGAATGGCGTGGATGTTCCCACCACCATGGATGAATGGTTTGCTGCAATGGACACCCTGCAAGCCGCCGGTGTGACGCCTCTGGCGCTCGGCGAGCAGTGGACCAAGATGCACCTGATGGAAACCGTCCTGCTCGGCACCCTCGGACCCGATAAATACAACGGTCTGTGGGATGGCTCCACCGATTGGGGCAGCGCCGAGGTCACGACCGCGCTGGAGAACTTCCAGAAGGCGTTGACCTATACCAACAGCGACTCCGCTTCGCTCTCCTGGCAGGATGCCTCGCAACTGGTCGTCAACGGCGATGCCGCGTTCAATGTGATGGGCGACTGGGCGGAGGGTTACTTCCGTGAATTGGGCAAGAGCCCGATGGCTGATTATGGCTGGGCTCCGGTTCCCGGCAGTGTCGGCGTCTTCCAGTTCCTTTCTGACTCGTTCGTGCTGGCCGTCGGCGCGCCGGATGAAGATGGCGCGATGGCGTGGTTGAAGGTGGCAGGCTCGAAGGAAGGTCAGGAGGCGTTCAACCCGGTGAAGGGTTCGATCTGCGCCCGCACCGACTGCGATAAGAATCTCTTCGGCGAATACCTGCAGTCCGCCATGGATGATTGGTCAAGCAACACAGTGGTCGGTTCGTTGACCCACGGTGTGGTCGCCAATGACTCGTGGAAGTCCGAGATCGATACGGCTCTCGGTCTGTTCATCCAGAATAACGATCTGGCTACGTTCCAGTCGGCGTTGGTGGCTGCCTGCGCAAGCTCCGGTCCGTGCAAGTAAAAAGTAGGTAAAATATGGAGGCTCCGGCGGGTTTTGTCGGAGCCTCCAAAGTTATCACGACCGAAAGAGGTCCCTGAAATGCACAGAGACAAAGACCGCTATCTTTCCATCATCCTGATCTCACCATCCATTCTTGCCGTTCTGATCTTCGTTTATGGGTTCATCGCATGGTCTGTGCGCGTCTCTCTGAGCCAGTGGAAGGGACTTAACCCCGATTACACCTGGGCTGGATTAACCAATTACATCAACCTGTTCTCGGACCCGCGCTTCCTTGTGGATGTACGGAACACGTTGATCTTCACGGGTGTCTTCGTGATCGGCTGTATTCTCCTCGGTTTTATTTTGGCGGTAATGCTCGATCAGGGTTTGAGGGGGGAGGGATTCTTCCGCAGTCTGTTCCTGTTCCCGATGGCGATCTCGTACATCGTGACAGGCGTTGTCTGGCGCTGGTTGATGAACCCGGCTGAGGGGGACCGTTTGAGCGGGTTCAATTTGTTATTTTCCTACCTTCATCTGGATTTTCTGATCAACAAGTGGCATACCACCGAAACCTGGGGCATCGCCGCGATCGCCCTCGCCGCCATCTGGCAGATGTCCGGTTATACGATGGCGATCTATCTGGCCGGTCTGCGCTCCATCCCGGACGAGTTGCGTGAAGCCGCGCGCATCGACGGTGCAAGCGAGTTCCAGATCTACCGCCATATCATTCTGCCGCTGCTTTCGCCGGTGACCTTGAGCGCATTGATCATCCTCGGACATATGTCCCTCAAGGTCTTCGATCTCATCATCGCGGTGGCAGGGAAGCAGTTGCCTCTCGACGTTCCCGCCATCTACATGTGGCAGACCACCTTCGACGGTCTCTTTTATGGACGCGGCGCGGCGATCGGGATCCTGTTGCTGGTCAGCGTTGCGATCCTGATCATCCCCTACATCCGTTACACGCTCAGGACGGAGGCACAGCAATGAACAGACTCCGCCTCGGCAAAAACTGGTTGTACATCCCTTTGATCGCGATGGCGATCTTCTACCTCATTCCCATGTACGTGATGCTGGTGACGGGCTTCAAGAGTTTCGCAGAAGTGGACCTGAAGACGATGTGGAACCTGCCGCAGGGCATCCACTTCGATAATTACGTCGAAGCCTTCTCACAACTGGCGCCTTCGCTCTGGAACAGTTTCATCATGGTGATCCCTGCCGCGATCATTTCATCCATGCTCGGTTCGTTGAACGGATACATTCTCGCCAAGTGGAAGTTCCGCGGCGCCGATTTCATCTTCCCGTTCATCCTGTTCGGGATGTTCATCCCCTATCAATCCATCCTGATCCCGCTGGTCATCTTTATCAACAACACCCTGAGGCCGATCGGTTTGGGAGGCATCCCGGCGTTGATCCTGGCTCACATCATTTACGGCATTCCCATCACCACACTGACCTTCCGCAATTACTACGCCAGCCTGCCCCAGGAACTGCTGGAAGCCGCCAAAATAGACGGCGCAGACATGCTGGGAATCTATCGTCACATCCTGCTGCCCATTTCCATCCCCAGTTTTGTCGTGGTGCTGATCTGGCAGTTCACCTCCGCATGGAACGACTTCCTCTTCGCCGTTGTATTGACCGGGAACCGCAGCTGGCCCATCACGGTTGCCCTAAACAACATGGCGGGCAGTCAGATCATTTCATGGAATGTGCAAATGGCGGGGTCGCTGCTTGCGGCGCTGCCGACATTGCTCGTTTATATTTTCCTCGGTCAATACTTCCTGCGCGGATTGCTGGCAGGCTCACTGAAGGGCTAAGCCTGTTACCGGCAGACCGAGTTGTTGGTACAAACGGGCTGTTCGAGCGGACACTGCAACTCTGATTCCGGCTCGCGGGTGTAGACCGCGCCTTCCCCATCCAATACGATCACGGCAAGCGCATCGAAATATTTCTCCCCGCTGCAGCCGATCACAACCACGTCGCTTGCATGTGGAAAGTATGAGGGGATTCCCCCCGGCAGGATGACTCCCAGTTCGCCCACGGGTCCGATCAGGGTGAATGTGGTGCGCGGGAACGGCATGTTAATGGTGGGAAAAAAGTGGGGTTCCCCCTGATCCATTTTGTAATGACGCGGATACAAGGCTCTACCGGCAAATATCCCCGCATTGCTGGTTTCAAGGAATCTTTCAATGAACTGGATGTCCAGGCCTGCATCGGCCAATGCCTGACGATGATCGGCAAGCGTTTTTGATGGATCAAAATTCTCATAGCGCCTTGCATGAAGGTTTTCAGAAAGGGGGATCAAGGCTCCCAACCCGATCAGGGAGATGATGATGAACGTGATCCTTGGAATGTCATTCCGGCTTGTGCTTTTGACTGCACCCCGTTCGATGCTTTCGGAGGAAGGATCCAAATCAAGATTCAAAGTGCTTCCGAACCATGCCAGGGCCTGGAATACTCCTACCAGAAAATAGACCGTGATGATCCAATCCATGGGCACGAGATACCTGCCGCCCGATGTGCGTGCGAAGGCGTTTGACAGGTTGTAGAACATGAAGACTGCAAGCGGGGTGATGCCGGGGATTTTGCCTCGTTTCCACGCAACGACAACTCCGAGGACAATCATGAACACATTCAACAGGAAAATGAACAATGAAAGTGGAGCAAACGTTCCGTCCCAGAATGGGTCCCAGTAAGGATTGCTTTCCTTTACAGTGTGACGGAGGTCGTCCAGAAGCGGAGATGTTGGCAGGAGCAGGATGGAGGTCACAATATTATGCAGGAAGTGGTTCGGGACGAAACATGCCACCGACCCGCAAGTTCCATCTTCCTGAGTCATATCTGCGGGCTGATAAAGGGACGATAATGTGTGCGTTGCCTGAAATGTCAAAACGGAAGTTCCCGGTCCCTGCGGCAGGGAACTGCTGGCATCCGGCGGCACATATCTTTGTTCGATGACGGCTCTAAACTTTCCGATGATCGCGCCATACATCTGTCCCCCCAGCGACCTGTTCCGCAATTCCCAGGGCAGGGTGATGGCGATGATCGCAAGCAGGATCAGGAAGGAACTGTACAGCCATTTCCTCCAATCGGGAAAATATTTGAGCAGGGCAAATAGTGGGATGCAGACGATCAGCACCAGGGCATTCGTCCTTAGCATCAGGGTCAGTCCCAGCGCGCCGCCGACCCACAATGCGAAATGCTTTTGTTTTTCCGGCGCTTTCAACCACTCGCAGGCAAACAAAACGACCAACGCGACCCCGATCGCTGCGGGGAAATCGGTCAGGATCATTTTTGGATTCGCCATATCGATCATGTTGCTGGCGGCGATGGCATTCACGCCCCTCAACATTGCGACGATCGCAGATGCAAATCCCACTGCGCGGAGGTTCAACGATCTTCCGATCAGGTAAATGAGTGCGGGAAATATCGCGAAGATCCCCGCCTGCGCCGCCATCAACACCTCATAATCCTGCCCGAAGAAGGAATGCAGATATGCCAAAAAACTCAAATACAGCGGGCGCTCGAAGAAATATCCATTGAAGATGCGCAGCCTTTCCCCGATCAGGGCGAACTGGCTGGCAATATCGAAATTGGTCGCATCTGCAAACGGATAGAGAACCCTGTTGGGTTGAAACGGTCCGATAAATAAAAAACTTCTCTGCAAAGGTTCGCTCGCCCACGCGATCGCGGTTGCAACAAAGATCAGGACAAAGACAATGGCATCCCATCGTTTGAGCGCAAACCTCTTTTCCAATTGCAGGAACAGCAGCCCGCCTGCAATGGCTCCGATCAATTGCGGCACAAGGATGGGCACCCCGGCTCCATACCAAAAATCCTCAGTTGAGGATATGCCGAAATGGCCGTAGAGCATACCCACCAGCACAGCCAGACAGGCAAGGAACAGAATAAGACTGGCAGAAAGGATTTTCGATTTCCCCTGATCTTTTATGGAGAAGTCGGCTCGTTTGACGTAGAAGACGATCAGCGTTGCCAGGCTTGCCAACAGGACGAAGTGCAACGCAGGCTCGATCCGTGTCCAATATCCCCTCAGCGCGCCAACGCGGTAGATCGGGATGAAGGAACCGATCCAGCCAAGCCCAAAGCCGATTCCGCTGAACCAGAACAGGGTCCGGCTGATGCGGTTCCCGCCAAACCATCCATCGAGGATTCCTTCCGCCCATTTTCGATCCCTTGCGGTTCTTATCGCCAACACTGAAAAGAACACGGCGGTTATGAATAAACCCGAGGCCAGCGCCAGCCGCGGGAGCGAAAGTCCCAGCAGGATGGCGCTTTCCGCTTCGGAGGGCGATGACAGCATCCGGCCCAATATGAATAGCGCTGTGACCGCCACAAAAGCGTTGTAGAGAAGCAATATCCGTTGAGGGAACCTGGGCGATTTCATAAGAGTATGAGGAGCGACGTTAAGTCGAAATTTCCACACCGGTGTTCCGGTCCAGCCAGAGCAACGCGAACAGCCCGCATAACAGGACGAACCCGAAGAGGGCATTCGCCCATACGGGGGGAAATGACAGGGCAATGAACGCCAGGCATCCCAATATAAGCGCGGCGACGTGCATCAATGTCACCGATTGAACGCGGGAAAGTCCCAACTGTACAAGTCGATGATAGAGATGATCCTGCCCGGCTTTATAGATGGGTACCCTTCGCCGGATCCGTGAAATCACCACAAGTGAGGTGTCAAAAATGGGAATACTCAAAAGCAGAATGGGAACGAACCACGAAGATGGTTGGGGAAAACCGGGGGGCGTATATGCCATGGCAATGGTTGCCAGGATAAAACCCAAAAACTGCGCGCCTGAATCACCAAGAAACGTACGGGCGGGCATTGCATTGAAATAAAACATGCCAATGCAACTGCCGAGTATCAGCGCGCTCAAAAAAGCCAGATCGAGTTCGTTCGAATCGATGGTGACCAGCAGGAAGAAAACGGACGCGATCGCAGCCAGTCCCACAGCAAGGCTGTCCATGCTGTCCACCAGGTTGAAGGCATTGGTCATGCCGATGATCCACAAACAGGTCAGAGCGATGTTCAGAATGGGGGAGACGAACATTCGAATTTGAATATCCTGCCAGATCAAGATGAACACAGCCAGGAATTGACCGGTCAATTTCCATCCCGCCGACAGCCCCTTTGCATCATCCCAGATCCCAAAGATGAATATGACGGCTGAGGCAGGCAGGATCACGCTGATCTCGGGATGCGACAACCTGCCGTTGAGCAGGGCAACACCGAGGATGACGATGAAAATTGCGATGCCGCCTGCCTTGGGCACCGAATTGCTATGAGTCTTGTGAGGGGCGCTGAGGGGCTCATCGACAAGCCCATAACGAATGGCAAGTTTTATGCCAAGCGGGACCATCAGCATGGTGAGTACGATCGCTTCAAATAGCGGTGCGAAAAATTGCAGGATCATTCTGTGCCTTGAAACTGTTTCATTATTGTACCCTCTTATAATCCGCCACTCTTGACCCTATTGTCCCAAAAACCCGTGATAGATGTGTAAATTCTGCTCGATATTATGTCTCAGGCTGAACTTCTCGACTGCGACCTGCCTGCCAGCCCTGCCCATCGCATCGCGCAGTTTTGGATCAGCCAGCAGCTTTTCGAGCGCATCCGCCAGCGACTGCGAATCGCGCGGCGGGACAAGCAGCCCGTTCCGATCGTGGGTTACCACATCCCGGCAGCCGGGCACATCTGTGGCGACGATCGGGATGCCGCAGGCGCACGCTTCGAGCAGCGCATTGGGGACTCCCTCACGATAGGAGGGGAGACAGAAGATATCGGTCCGGGCAAGGACCGACGGCATGTCATCCTGCCAGCCCCAGATCTCGACCATGCCCGATTCTTTCCACGCTTCGATCTGTCCGCCGGGAATCGAAGCCGGATTGCCGGGATCAGGCGTCCCTGCGATGGCGAAGCGGGCTTTGATCCCCTTTTGGCGAAGGAGTCGCGCCGCGTCCACAAATTCCAGCAATCCCTTTGTGACGAGCAGCCGGCTTGAAAATAGCACGAGAGGGAGGTCGTTCTTTTTGGGAACGGGTTTGAATTTTTCCACATCCACGCCCGTGCCCGGAATGAGATGGGACTGTTCCGGTTGAATGAATTTGTTTTGGATGAAGATGTTTCGGTCTTCGGGATTTTCAAATATGACCTGGGTGCGGCGCAGGCTGAACCGGTACAGCCATTTTGCGATCTGACGGAGGAGGCTTGTGCCCAATCCCGGGTCGATGAACAGGTGCCCGAGTCCGGTGATCGAGTTGATGATGTCCGGTATGCCCAGCAGGTGCGCGGCAAGCGAGCCGTAAATGACCGGCTTGATGGTGAAGTGATGGACGACATCCGGTTTTACCTGACGATATATACGAACCAGACGCCAGAGCGTTTGTAATTCATTGAACGGGTTGACACCCTGCCGCGCGAGCGGAAAGGGAAGCCATTGGAATCCATGCTGCCGGAGACGATCCTTGAAATCCCCGGGCGGGGAAAGCAAGATCACTTCGTTCCCCTGGGCGCGCAGTTCTTTTGCCAGGGCCAGGCGGAAGTTGTAGAGGTACCAGTCGGTGTTGGCGAAGAGGAGGAGTTTAGGCATTCGACTTTTGGACTTGAGCGTATAGTTCAATGAGCCTGGCACGCATGATATCCCAGGAATAACTGGTTTCATAAGCCCTGCGGGCGTTTTCCCCAAGCCTTTTGCGCAGTTCCGGGTCATTCGCCAGTTGGAGCAGCGCTGCCTCCAATTCCGATTCGTTCCCGTAAGTGACGATCAATCCGCAATCGTATCTGGAGACGATTGAGTCCATGTTCGTATCGCGGGCAACGATAATGGGTTTTCCCAGCATCATCGCCTCGAAGAGTTTATTCGGGCTGGAGTACTTGTGGTTGGGAATGGATGGGTCGTAGGTGGCGAAGAGAACATCGGCTTGTTGAGTAAGCCCAATGGCTTTTTCATAGGAGATGCGGCCATGCCAGTTGACGCTGGGCAATTCCCTGCATCTGGCAGAGATCGCCTCTTCATCGCCACCAAAGCCCGCAAATTCCAGGCTCCATTCCGGGTGCTTTTCCAGGACAGACAATATCTCGAACAAGCCGCGCTCGTGTTGTAACAACCCCACATAGGTCAGTCTTAATCCACCCTGTGGGGACGGTCTGAAATCCTGTTTTTCAATCGAGAGATCCTCGGGTGAATTGTAGATAACGGACAAGTGCCTGGGTCTCGTCCCCTTGATTTGGTCCCGGCGCGATTCGTCAACCAGGATGACGGCATCTGCATGGTCGATCGCCCAATGGTCCGCAGCCCGGATCATGGACTTGATCCAAACCGGCGTGCGTCGCAAATGTTCCGCATAAAAATCGAAAATGTCATAAACGAGCAGCTTTTGCCAGAGCATTTTGATCAAAAGACAGGGGATCACGGTATCGAAATCACAGGCATGCAGAACATCGTATTCGTTGCGGTGCCGGATTAACCATTTCATCAGCCCCCATTGCCAGCGCAGAAGGGCGGGCAGGTTTCCCAGACCCTGCCCAAAATCCGCCTGGATCAGGAGACGGTGGATCATCGTCCCATCGCGCTGTTCATGTTTGGGAAGTTTCGCGGTTCGGTCCCAGGCGAGGACATCAACCGTAAAGCCCGAATCCACCATTGCACGCGCTTCCTTTTCGACGCGAGGATCGGGTGCAACCGGGTTGGAACGACAGATCAAGATCTTCATTGTTTGGGCGATACAAATGATCGATGAGATTATAAATGGAAAACCGCATGGATGATGAACCGGTGATAAATAACAACAAGCCCCGAGTCTTTTCAACCCAGGGCTTTTATCCAAAAATCTTTGTTACGGCAAGTTGAACGTTTTCACCAGGAAGACCGCCATCTGTGCGCGCGTGACCGGGTCATCGGGGCAGTAGATGCCTGGACCACAGCCGCCGGTGATGCCCTCGGCAGCCAACTGCTCGATCCACTTGTCCGCCCAGTAACCGACGGGCACATCCGTGAATACCCCGGTGGCGGCAGGCGGCGTGTAGGACACTCCGTGCCTGGACTTCAGCAGGAAGACCGCCATCTGGGCACGGGTCACGGGTTCCTCCGGACAATATAGATCCAAGGCACAGCCGGCTGTGATGCCATCGCTCTTGAGGGCTTCGATCCAATCCTCCGCCCAGTGACCGATGGTATCGGTGAAGGTCGGTGCTACATTCGGCGCAGTGAAGGAAGCGGGGTAGTGCACACCTTTTTCGAGGAAGACCGCCATCTGGGCGCGGGTGACCAGGTCTTCCGGGCAGTAGTTGAGTGGGCTGACGGTGCATCCGCCGGTAATCCCCGCGTTATATAACCGTTCGATATATTGCCATGCCCAATAGGACAAGGGCACATCGGCAAAAGTTTGTGAATCGATCAGATTGTTGACACTGATCACAAAGGTCTTGGTTGTGCTTAAACCTCCAAGGTCAGTGCTCTTAATACAGATACTATAACCGGCTTTGACCTCATAGTCGAAGACGGCTGCTGTTTTTAGTGTATTTCCCGCAATGGAAAAGGATGGATCGTCCGCTCCGCCGCAGAAGGAATAAACAAAGAGATCACCTGCATTCGGATCGACAGTACTTAAGGCGCCCACTGTGGTACCGGCAGGCAGGTTCTCATCAATCTTGTCATTCGAAATGTCGATGTCCGTTGGCGCCTGGTTGACGAATTCATAAGCGCCGATATCACAGTGGCTGCCAAACGGACGCGTCATGCCGCGCTGGTCTGTGAGGGGACATCCGCTGTTTGTGCCGCTGTCGATTGCTGGACTTTCCACCAGTAATGCCATTGTCTGAGTGGGTCCACCGTTATCAGCCAATGGATCCAACAATGGATCCGCATCGAGATTGTTGCCGCCGTCTGTTCCAAGTGATGTGTCCCACGAGGCGCTCCCGCCGGAACCCTGTATGATGCTGTAACTGATGATTTGTGCAGCTCCGTTCATCTCCGGTCCGGTGCCGGTCGTTGTGTCGCCCCACAGGATCACATTCTTCAATACCGGTTTTCCTCCGTTCTGGTTGAACAGGCCTCCACCGGCAAGACCTGCACTGTTGCCGGAGAAGGTGCTGTTCAAGACCGCCGGGCTGCTCGCATCATTGAACATTCCACCGCCATTGGTTTCAGCAGTGTTGCCCGAGAAGGTTGTATTTGTAACCATCGGGCTGCTCACATATCGGTTGAACATTCCGCCACCCCCATTGGCTGTGGTGTTGCCCGAGAAGGTGCTGTTCGTTACCGTCAGAGTGCCGTAGTAATTGAACATTCCGCCGCCACCTGCAGGCGCATTGTTCCCTGAAAAAGTGCTGTCGGTAATGGTCAGACTGCTGGATTCATTGTACATTCCACCGCCATCGACGGTTGCGCTGTTATCTGAGAGGACGCTGTTTGTGATGGTGATACTGCTGGCGTAACCATATATTCCAGCGCCGGAGGCAGCACTGTTGTCCAGGAAACTGCAATTGGAGATGGAAGGGTTGCTGTTAAAGTTGGAAATTCCACCGCCATTCTGGGCATCATTGTTCGCAAAGGTACTGTCCATGATATTCGGGTTGCTGCCGGAGTTGCGAATTCCACCTCCCTGATAAGTTGCGCTGTTGCCCGAAAAAGTACTGCCTGTAATGGCCGGGCTGCTGCCGTTGAAATTGTGGATTCCTCCGCCAAAGTTGGCTGAATTCCCCAGAAAGGTCACGCTCATTATTACCGGACTGCTGGCATCGTTATACATTCCGCCACCATTCGTTGAAGCGGAATTGGCCAGAAAGGTTGTGTTTTCCAAGGCCGGGTTGCTGTTAATGTTGTACAACCCGCCGCCATTGGAAATTGCACTGTTGCCTGAAAAAGTGACGTTGGTGATCATTGGATTGCTGCCAGCAACGTACAACCCGCCGCCATTGCTGGCATGGTTCCCGGAAAAGGTCATATCCGTCAGGGTTAGATCGCCTTCGTGGTTATACATCCCGCCACCGTGGATGGCCGAGTTGCTTGAGAAGATACTGTTTGAAACCGTCAGGATTCCCTGGTTATAGACGCCTCCGCCGGCATATAAATCTGTGGCGCAAGCCCCATCGCAATTGCCGTGTCTCACAGTAAGACCATCCAGTATCAATCCCCCCGTGAGACCGATTTCGAATATTCGATGGCTGGCCGGTGAACAGTTGCCTGGCAAGGTGACCGGATTGCAAATGGATGCCTGTAGGATGGTGGATGACGCTCCTTTGCCATGGATGGTGATCGTCCTGCCATCGACAACGGGCAGTTGCGAACTGAGCGTGATGGTGAAATTGGCGCTAAATTCAATGGTGTCTCCGTCCCCGGCGTCCAGCATTGCCTGCCGGAGGGAACCTGCCCCGCTGTTAAGATTATTTGTCACCGTCCAGGTTGAGGCGGCATGTACGCTTGGTATGGGTACGATCCCCATCGACAATGTCAGGAGAATGCATGCCGAAAGGAAAAGACGAACTGGCTGATACATGGTTGTCTCCTATTTGGTATTGACTGTTGGCGTTAATATGTTACGCCATATGAACCGTCTGACGCAGATCATATGGCGTGCGGATTGGAATATTTGGAAAACTGTGTACATGCTCGCTTTATAGGATTGCCCAATCGAATAGGACTGGGACAGGGAACCTTGTTTTCATTATACAAACTTCACATTACAAATACAATCCATTGGTTGTCATTTACGGTAAACTGAAAGTCTTCACCAAAAAGACCGCCATCTGGGCGCGGGTCACTGACGTATCGGGGCAGTAATTGCCCCCGCCGCAACCACCAGTGATCGACTCTGCTGCGAGCTGCTTGATCCAGGCTGCCGCCCAGTGATCGATGGGTACATCGCCGAAGCCGGTATCGCTTCCAACAGCCGGAGGGATATACGATGCTCCATGTTTTGCTTTCAGAAGAAAGACCGCCATCTGCGCACGCGTGACCGGATCCTCCGGGCAATAATTCCCATCCCCGCAACCAGCCGTGATGCCGTCGTTCTTGAGGGCTTCGATCCAATCCTCCGCCCAGTGACCTAGGGTATCGTTGAAGGTGGGCTCCAAATTGGGCGGAGCAAAGGCATCAGGGTAATACAGGCCCTTTTCGAGGAAGACCGCCATCTGTCCGCGCGTGACCGGGGAGTCAGGGCAATAACTTAGTGGATTGGTGGAGCATCCACTTGTGATACCTGCACTGTACAATCTCTCGATGGACTGCCATGCCCAATAGGTGCCAGGCACATCCGTAAAAGTGTTTAACGAGAGAAGGGTAACAATGTTATCGGCGGGCCGCCCAACAATCAATTGATCATTGACATTATCATATGCAAAATTCATGGAAGAGCCGCCTGAGGCTGTGGCGCCAAGCACGCTATTCGCGGCGGTGACGGGTCCAACTACAGGGCTATCATCCTTTCCAAGCGTGATAGCGCCAGCATCCCACACCCCACCGTTATTCCAATCCGAACTCGCCACCACATAACCGCCGTTCGTCAGCGCTCTCACGCCAGAACCATATAAGACGCCGCTATGTGGATTGTAACTGTAGAACTTGGCGCCAACCCAATCATATTCTGTAGAACCAACCAGGCTGTTGGCGGCAGAGACCACCCCGCTCACGCCACTTGTTCCACTGCGCCAGGTGACCGCACCAACATCTACCGCCCCGCCGTTATCCCAACGCGGACTCGCCACCACATAATTCCCGTTCGTCAGCGCCGTAATTCCACCATAAATAAGACTGCCTCCACCGACATAATCTCCCGCAGTGGAGCCAATCAGGCTATTGGCGGCAGAGACCACGCCGCTCACACCACTTGTTCCGCTGCTCCAGGTGACCGCGCCCGCATCCACCACCCCACCGTTATCCCAATCCGGACTCGCCACCACATAATTCCCATTCGTCAATGCTGTGACACCATAATAATCGCCCACCTGGTCGTCTGTTGTAGAACCGATCAGGCTGTTGGCGACAGAGACCACGCCGCTCACACCGCTCGCCCCGCTGCGCCAGGTGACCGCACCAACATCTACCACCCCGCCGTTATCCCAACGCGGACTCATCACCACATAATTTCCATTCGCCAGCACTGTCACAGAATAGCCAACTTCATCATATTCTGTAGAACCAATCAGGCTGTTGGCGGCAGAGACCACCCCGCTCACGCCACTTGTTCCGCTGCCCCAGGTGACCGCACCAACATCTACCACCCCACCGTTATCCCAATCCGGACTCGCCACCACATAATTGCCGTTTGCCAGCGCTGTCACAGAAAAGCCAACTTCATCATATTCTGTGGAACCGACCAGGCTGTTGGCGGCAGAGACCACGCCGCTCACGCCACTTGTTCCGCTGCCCCAGGTGATCGCACCAACATCTACCACCCCATCGTTATCCCAAAGCGGACTCGCCACCACATAATTGCCGTTTGCCAGCGCTGTCACAGAAAAGCCAGCTTCATCATATTCTGTGGAACCGATCAGACTGTTAGCTGGGGAGACCACGCCGCTCATACCGCTCGTCCCGCTGCGCCAGGTGACCGCACCAACATCTACCACCCCACCGTTATCCCAAAGCGGACTCGCCACCACATAATTTCCATTCGCCAGCGCTGTCACAGAATAGCCAACCAAATCAATTTCTGTGGAACCGATCAGGCTGTTGGCGAAAGAGACCACCCCACTCACGCCAGTTGTTCCGCTGCCCCAGGTGACCGCACCAGCATTCACCGCCGCGCCGTTATCCCAATCCGGACTCGCCACCACATAATTGCCGTTTGCCAGCGCTGTCACAGAAAAGCCAACTTCATCATATTCTGTGGAACCGATCAGGCTGTTGGCTGCGGAGATCACGCCGCTCACGCCAGTTGTCCCGCTGCCCCAGGTGACCGCACCAGCATTCACCGCCGCGCCGTTATCCCAATACGGACTCGCCACCACATAATTGCCGTTCGTCAGCGCTGTCACAGAATAATCAGAGCCAACCCCCTCATATAGTGTGGAACCGATCAGGCTGTTGGCTGCGGAGACCACGCCGCTCACGCCGCTCGTTCCACTGCCCCAGGTGACCGCACCCGCATCCACCGCCGCGCCATTGTGCCATGTGACACTCTTCACCACATAATTGCCGTTCGTCAATACTGTGACGCCGCCGTTACCGACCCGATCATCCGCTGTGGAACCAGTGAGCGTGCTGATCAAGGCAAGTGTGACGCCATCGTACAGGTACACTGCTCCCACGTCCACAATCGGACCCGGTGCATCATAGTAAGGGTCGGTCACAACGAAGTTGCCATTCGGCAATACCATCACAGAGGAACCAAATGAGCCACTGCCAGGAGGACCGTTTATATCGATTTGAATGCTGGCTGCCTGCGGCGAGAGAGCATCGTCCCATGTTGCATCATCCTGGTCAAGGGACTGACTCGAATCCCTGCTTTGTGCGGACACATGGGATGGTTGTATCGCGGCAAACCACAGCATGAACACAACCAGGATGGCTGTGATCTGGTGAACTTTGGATCTTGTGAACATGACACACTCTCCCCGGAAGACGATTTCCTCTCCCAAATCGTGTTACATATGAAAGTGCATTTTCCGCCCAGACAAATTTGTCAGCATCATTATGCGCCTTAATATCACCAATTTCAAGTGACATTTGACCGTATCAACTTGCCAGCTAAAGCAAAAGTCCGCCTCGTGGGAGACGGACTTGGTGCTGTTTTTCAGTTACGAACTGCTTACGGCAGATTGAACGTCTTGACCAGGAAGACCGCCATCTGGGCGCGGGTCACTGACGTATCGGGACAATAGTTCCCGCCTCCGCATCCACCGGTAATTGACTCGGCTGCGAGCTGCTTGATCCAGGCTGCCGCCCAGTGATCGATGGATACATCGCCGAAGCCGGTATCGGTTCCAACAGCCGGGGGAATATACGATGCTCCATGTTTTGCCTTCAGCAGGAAGACCGCCATCTGCGCACGCGTGACCGGATCCTCCGGGCAATAATTCCCATCCCCGCAACCAGCCGTGATGCCGTCGTTCTTGAGGGCTTCGATCCAATCCTCCGCCCAGTGACCTAGGGTATCGTTGAAGGTGGGTTCCAAATTTTGGGGAGTAAAGGCATCGGGATAATACAGGCCCTTTTCGAGGAAGACCGCCATCTGTCCACGCGTGACCGGGGAGTCAGGGCAATAATGCTCAAGGTTACATCCTCCTGTTATCCCTGCTTCCGCCAGCCTCTCCACCCATGCAAACGCCCAATGATTCGGAAAAACATCCCGGAAGAAGACATCTGCAACCACCCACAAATGGGAAGTATGCGTCACGGTGTCCAGTGCGTCGAAGAACCACATCCCATCGACGACTGTGGAACTTCTAAAGAAAAGTGAGCCCGCGGAGCATAACGGTGTCGGGCAGTTCAATAGAGTCTGGGCAAAATCCGCCACCAATCGTGTTCCGACCTGTGTCCCATCGCTCGTATATAAATGCCATTCCTGATTACATTGGTACTCGTAGCATATTGGTCCCTCTATTTTGAGCAAAAGTTTCCCGTTCGAGACAACGATCTTACTCAATTTCTGACCGTTCTCAAAACCAGCCACCATCACGGTCCCCGCGGCTGTTCCACCAGATTTCCACAACTGCCCTGAGTTAATGAAGAACAACTGATTGTAAGCGGAAGCCAATTGTGATATGGAAAGATTGTCAGTGACAAATAATGTTCCTGCAGGAGTGTTATTTGTTTTCCACAATTCATCGCCCACAGTGAAGTAGATTGTCCCGTTGACGTCCACAGGTTCCAGTTCCCATCCAGCTGTATTCATGGCGGCAAGTTTGAGCGTTCCTGCTGGTGTGCCATCCGTCATCCAGAATCCCTCCGGACCTGCAGACGTGTCTTCGGAAAAATAACACGCTCCATTAACGCATCCATGAAAGATGACAGGAAAGTCCGTCAGGGTAACTGTGCCGCTGGTGGATCCGTCTGTGGCCCATAAGAGGTTGTCTGTTGTCGTGAAGAAGAGCCTGTCCTTTGCGACTTCAAGCATTGCCTTTACCCCTGTCATCCATTCCGAAGTGCCGGCGGTTGTACCATCGCTCCTCCAAATCTCCCCTCCGTTCTCGATTTTTTGGAACAGGAACAGCCCATTCACACCGGCAGCCATCATATTTGGATACGGGATTGCAGTGCTGACGGATGTGAGCATGAATGTTCCTTCGGGCGTCCCATCGCTTCGCCACAATTCTCCCGGAGAGGAATAGTCATCGGCGCTGATCGTAAAGTACACCAGATTGGATACGGCGATCAAATTTTCCGGGAATGAACTTCCACTACCGGGAACGATGTCCTTGACAAGGAACGTTCCCGCGGGAGTCCCATTGCTCCTCCATAGTTCATAGCCATGACTTCCGTCATTGGCGGAAAAGAAGAATAGACCTCCTGTGCCAGTCCCCTTTGGGTAGTGTTTGGGGTAAAAAGGAAACCCGACTTGATAATTAAAGTGGGGGCCGAGCGGATCAGCTGTGCTCAAAAGGATCGTGCCTGTCGAAGTTCCATCTGTTCTCCATAGTTGTGACTCGAGTTCAATATAAAGATCCCCATCGGCGCTCCCAAGGAAGTATGGAACACCATCAATGAGAGATACTGCGGCAGTCGTCGATTTTTCCAAGCCGGATACATTCGAAACGGGAATGATGGACCACAGGACAAATAAAACCGCGATTGTCTCACTTACGATCATTCGCTTTTTCATGACAGCCTCCAATCCGAACTACTGGGAACCCCAACAACATTGTAGCAATTTCGTGGTTCGAATACAACTCTTTATCTCTAGGTTTGAATTGGTAAGTAACCGCCCGTAAATATGACAAGACCAGCGCAATTTGCTGGCCCTGTCATTACAATTTAAAAATTGGTTAAGTGCCGATTTTTAGTTTTACGGCAGATTGAACGTCTTGACCAGGAAGACTGCCATCTGGGCGCGGGTCACTGACGTATCGGGACAGTAGTTGCTGCCCCCACAACCGCCGGTGATGCCCTCGGCAGCCAACTGCTCGATCCACTTATCCGCCCAATACCCGACCGGCACATCCGTGAATACCCCGGTGGCGGCGGGAGGCAAGTAAGCCACACCGTGCTTGGACTTCAGAAGGAAGACCGCCATCTGGGCACGCGTGACCGGGCTGTCGGGACAGAAGTTGCCGCTGCCACAGCCGCCCGTGACTCCTTCGGCGGCGAGTTGTTTGATCCAGGGCGCCGCCCAGTAGGAGGTGGGGACGTCGGCGAAGCCGGTGGTGCCTCCCACAGCCGGTGGAGAGTAGCTCGAACCATGGATGCCCTTGAGCAGGAAGACTGCCATCTGGGCGCGGGTGACGGTGCTATCGGGGCAGTAGTTCAATGGGTTAGTGGTACAACCGCCGGTGACGCCGGAATTGTATAAACGCTCAATGTAATTCCATGCCCAATAGGTTGTAGGTACATCAGCAAATGTGCCTGTAAAAATATTATTCTCGAGCTTGGAAATAAAAACATCGGAGACTCCGGCGCTGGTCAGGTTGAAGCTACCTGCACTCGGATCAAAGTCAGCAACATCAGTAAAATACCCTGTTGTGTAAACATTACCGCTTGGGTCCAGGGCGATTCCTGCGCTCACATCGATGTCTATGCCTCCCATGCTTTTTGCCCAAACCAGGGCGCCAGCGCTATTTAACCTGGAGACGAAGATGTCATGCAATCCGACACTGTTCAGGTTGGCTGTGCCTGCACCAGGGTCAAAGTCTGCGGTGAGAGAAAAACTGCCTGTTGTATAGATATTGTCGTTTGAGTCTATGACAATGCTGTTGCCATCATCACTGCCCGTGCCGCCCATGGTTTTCACCCAGCCAAAGTTGCCGTTATTGTCCAGTTTGGAAACAAAGATGTCATAACCTCCAGCGGGAGTGACGTTTACTGTTCCCACACCAGGATCAAAGTCGGCAGTGTCACGAAAACTCCCTGTTGTGAATACATTCCCGCTCGAATCCAGGGCGATGCCAACACCAAAATCATTGCTTATACTGCCCATCCTCTTTGCCCAGATGAACGTGCCAAGGTTGTTCAATTTTAAGACGTAGATGTCTTGCATCCCGGCGCTGGTCAGGTTGGCTGTACCTGCACCCGGATCAAAATCAGCGGTGCTATTAAAGTTTCCCGTAATGTAAACATTGTTGTTCGAGTCCAGAGCGAGATCAAAACCATAATCACCGCTTCCACCGCCCATTCCCTTTGCCCATACAAAGTTGCCGCTGCCATCCAACTTCAGGGCAAAGATATCATAACTTCCCGCACTGCTCAGGTTGAATGTGCCCGCATTGGGATTAAAATCAACAGTGCCATTAAAGGACCCGGTCATGTAAATATTTCCATTCGGATCCAGGACGATGCCTTTGCCGCTATCATAGCCCGTCCCGCCCACACGCTTTGCCCAGATGAAATTTCCGTCGCTGTCCAGCTTCGAAATGAAGACATCATAGGCCCCCAGGCTGGTCAGGTTGGCAACCCCAGGGCCGGGATCAAAGTCAACTGTGTCGCCAAAGTACCCTATTGTATAAACGTTGCCAATTGAGTCTACGGCGATATTATCACCGCCATCGTAGTCAAACCCGCCCATACTCTTCGCCCAAATGAAGTTGCCGCTGCTGTCATATTTGGCAATGAAACTGTCTTCAAGCCCAACAGGGGTCAGGTTGGATACGCCCGCACCGGGGTCAAAGTCTACAGTGCTGTCAAAGTACCCGGTGATGTAAAGGTTGCCACCAGAATCCACGGTGATGTTATTGGCCTGATCATAGCCCACCCCGCCAATGCGCTTTGCAAAAACAAAGTCCCCGTTGGCAAAAAGCGGGCTGGCAGGCGATTCAGCCTGCACAGAGGAGGTCGGTATGGCACTGCAAAGCAGAGCCAGCAATGTGAAGCATGCAAAAATATTGGCGATCGATTTGGAACGGGTTTTCATGATGCATTTATCCTTTCTATATTTACGACCTGTCCGAAAATTATGCTCAAGGCGGCATCCTCGCCGTCGAGGACTGCGACGGGGGCAATTTATCGGACAAGCACTTGGTCATCAATATACAGAACTCCTTGTTGAATTTGTTGATATTTGTTGCGTATTTTATTGAATGGGTCCAGGAGTGTTCACCCCGCCTGTCATATTTATGTAGAAACTCACCTTATGCAGAACGTCTCAACACTTGCGCCGTAAGCCAGTGCGGTGGGGTTCTCGTAACCCAGACTCGTTTTCCGCCCAAAAAGTTAACCCCGGGACAGGATTACAGATGAGTTGATGTAAAATCTACATATGCCTACAAGAGAATCAGGCATCTCCCCGAATGACTTTCAGACGCTTGGCGAACTGATATGCTTCCTGCGCGAGCGCATCCACCTCACACAACGCGATCTCGCTGCAAGGGTGAGTTATCACCATAGCTACATCAGCCGCCTTGAAAAGAATCAACACGGCCCCTCTGTATCCACCCTGATGGGACGGTTTGTCCCCGCTCTCGAGATACAAGGTGAAGCCAAATGGGTGGAAAGAATCGTGGAGCTTGCGACCAAGGAACGGGAGAAGTCATCTGGTTTGGCAGACGACGACCTGAAAAGCGTCGTCCCGCAGATAAAAATTTATCAACCGCCTCCCAGCCTCACGTCCCTGTTGGGACGCGAAAGAGAGTCCAGAGAGATCATCGAAATTCTGAACAGGGAACAGGTCCGCATCCTTACGATTGTCGGTCCGCCGGGAGTGGGAAAAACCCGCCTTTCCCTCCATGTGGCAGACCAACTTGCAGGGCAATTTACAAACGGTGCGGTCTTCGTGAACCTGACATCCACCCCCCATTTTGTAATGGTGCTTTCATCTTTGGCAGAAGCGTTGGGCGTGCAGGATACATCTGAGGCGCCCCTGCAAGTTGCACTTGAGACCTACCTCAAGGAAAAGCATCTATTGATCGTATTTGACAATTTCGAGCAGGTGCTTCCTGCTGTACCAGCCTTGCTTGGTCTTCTTCGCCGGGCGCCGAGAATCAAGATGCTCATCACAAGCCGGGAGGCGTTACGCGCCTCGGGTGAGTATGAATTTTCTCTTATGCCGCTTCCCCTGCCAGCAGCGGAAAAACTGACGAAAAAGGATTTGGATGATTCCCCGGCCATACAACTTTTTGTGCAAAGAGCCAACGCTGTAGATCCCACTTTTCAGCTTACGGATGAAAACGCGTCGCGCGTCGCCGAAATCTGCCGCCGTTTGGACGGGCTTCCGCTGGCGATCGAACTTGCCGCCTCACGCATCCAAACCTTTAGCCTGAACGCCATGCTTGCACAGTTCGAGAGACGCTTTGCCTGGCTCACTCGCGGTCGCAGTGACACACCGGAATGGCGGCAGACATTATCTGGTGCCATCGCATGGAGCTACCAGCTTCTTTCAGAACCGGAGCGTGTATTGTTTCACCGCCTGTCCGTTTTTGAAGGCGCCTGGAATTTGGAAGCAGTGGAAAACATATGCAGTGACGATACGACCTGCCCGCGCTCCGAAATTTTGAACCTGCTCCTTCGCCTCGCCGACCGTTCGCTTGTGGTGGCTGAGCCCGGCGAATGGGAGACACGTTATCGCTTCCTTGTTACCATCCGGCATTTCGCGCTGGATAAATTCTCGCAGACAGATGAATACAAGATCATGCGAAGCCGGCATCTGGATCATTTCTCCCAATGGGCGGAACAGACCAGACTCACTATGAACAAATTGTCACCAGTTGAGCTCCGGCATATGGTTGATGCGGAACATGGCAATATCCGCGCCGCGCTGGAATGGTCGCTGGAGAATGACTCGGAGCTCGTGAACGGCTTAAGGTTGACCATCGCCATCTGCACCGTCTGGTTAAAACTAAGCCATTTCAAACAGGCCGTGGGATGGGTGGATACCTTCCTGCCCCATACGGCAGACAATGGTTACAAGCATGACCGTGCAAGGCTGCTTTACCTGAAATGCGCATTATCCTATTGGCGTGACAACCACAGCCTCGCCATCGAAACCGGAAGGCAGGCTGAAAAGCTGGCACGCGAACTATCCGACAAAATGCTGTTGGCAGATGTACTCTATTATCTGGGTGGTTGTGCCTACCGGGAGCTGAATGAATGGGATGAGGCATATTCCTGCCTGGAGGAAAGCATTGCATTATGCCGCGAAACCCAGCACACATCCCGATTGAACATTGCGCTTACCGATCTTGGATCCGTATTCTTCCAACAAGGGAAAAAAGAGGATGCCGCCAAGGCTCTTGCGCAAGCCCTTCAGATCGCAACCACTGAAAACGATCTTTGGGGACAAAGTTTTGCCGTGCGTGTCCAGGCGGACCATTTGCGCATGGAGGAAAAATTTGAAGATTCGCTGAATGCTTATAAAAAAGCTTTGGAGATATCGATTGCAATCGAAGACAGAATCAGCACCGGCATGGAATTGGCAAATATGGCCCTCCTGGCAAATCTATTAATGGAATATACAATCTCAGGCAGTTTTGCAAAATCGGCCCTTTCGATTTTTCAAATGATCGGAAATGAATACCAGCAACCGTTTCCCCTCCGAATGATGGCATATTCATCCCTGCATAATGGGGAGATCGAAAATGCCAGGATGTTCCTGACCGAGAGTCTGCGGGGAAACCAAATGATTGATCATCAGACCGGGGTACTTGCCTGCCTCATCGCCTTTTCTGAAATTGAATTGGCAAGAAACAATGTTGTGCTTTCATACAAACTCTTCACACATGTAAAAAAACAAATCCAAATCCTCCAATTGGCACTAATGGAACCTGACAGGGCCGCATTAAAACGCCTCGAATTGGAATTGAGGAGCAGAGGCGAAGCCGTCGGCTTACCTCGTATGCAAAATGAGATCGAGAACCTCACACTTGATGAAATCATTCAGGAATTGAATTTGGGGATTTAATAAAACAAATCCGCCTCGTTCGAGGCGGACTTCGCTTTCAAGAATACATTTACGGCAGATTGAACGTCTTGACCAGGAAGACCGCCATCTGAGCGCGGGTCACTGACGTATCGGGACAGTAGTTGCCGCCGCCACAACCACCGGTGATGCCTTCGGCTGCCAACTGCTCTATCCACTTGTCCGCCCAGTAACCGACCGGCACATCGGTGAACACCCCGGTGGCGGCAGGTGGATTGTAGGATACGCCATGCTTGGATTTCAGCAGGAAAACCGCCATCTGGGCACGGGTGACCGGGGTGTCGGGACAGAAGTTGCCGCCGCCACAGCCGCCCGTGATGCCTTCGGCAGCGAGTTGTTTGATCCAGGGAGCAGCCCAGTAGGAGGTGGGCACATCGGCGAAGCCGGTGCTTGATCCAACCGCGGGTGGACTGTAGGATGAACCGTGCACCCCTTTGAGCAGGAAGACCGCCATCTGGGCGCGGGTGACGGTGCTGTCAGGACAGTAGTTGAGCGGACTGGTGGTGCAGCCACCCGTGATCCCGGCATTGTACAGGCGCTCGATATATTGCCATGCCCAGTAAGTGGTATTCACATCCTGAAAGGTAGGTAATAGCTGCCATATTTCCCCACCATCAATTGTATTTGCTGTTCCGACGAATAATTGGTTATTAAAAGTAGCTATTCCGCTATCCCAAAAGGGCCCCAGATTATTACTGTCTCCAAATCCGTTAAATACAATGTGTTTCCAATTTGTGCCGTTCGCTGTGCGCCAAACTGCCAAGCCGCTTTGTCGATTGTAGGTTACTGTGTAAAGTTGTCCTGTAAAAACAGCGAACGCACCAATATAGCGGTTTTGTATTTCACCAAAGCCGTCATCCATAATCAGTTGCCAATCAGACACATCATCACAACCGGACACCTGTGAACAGCGCCAAATTTGTCCACCAATATAAGTCTGCGTGGCAGAGTCCCAACGCCCAGTGCCCGCATAGAGGTAATCATTGAATGACTCAAGTCCTGAAATGGTATCAGTCTTAATATCTCCGAAGCCATCAGATACGCGTGTCCAGTCTGAACCATTGGTGGAACGCCATATTTCGGCTCCTGTCGCATTGCCACTCCCATCTCGACTCCTTGTTCCAGCATAGAGTGCGCCATTAAACACTTCCATTGTAACTATGCCTCGATTGCTGGCTTCGCCAAAGCCGTTGGATACCACCTTTGTCCAACTGCCACTCTCCCCGCTACTGGAGCGCCAGATTTCAGCACCATCTGTATCCGAATAGCTCCAGGTGCCAGCATAGATTTGGTTTTTGAATACCACGAAGCGCATAACCTCGCTGTTGGTTGGATCACCAAATCCATTACTAACCACCTGTTCCCAGCTAGAACCATCGCTGCTCCGCCAAACTTGTCCGCCATTGAGATAGTAGGGGGAAGTAAGCGTTCCATTCCACGTGCCGGCATACAACATCCCATTGAACTCAATAAGATGATCGATACCTAAATTTGTAACATCCCCAAACCCGTTGGTCATGACGGCATTCCAGTTTCCAGAGGTATCCATTCGCCACAATTGAGCGCCAGTGCCTCCAGTATTGAAAGCGCCAGCATACAAATAACCACCGAAAGGAAACAGGGCAGTGATAATTTCATTATTTTGGTTCCCAAATCCATTAACGTTCACCTGCTCCCAATTCGGGACATCAAGTGCGGATTGCGACTGTAGTTCCTCTGCCTGCGTTCGCGTTGAACTGAATAACAGGCTGAATAGCACCAATAATGACAATAGATTGAATTTTGCTTTCTGATTCATGATTTACTCCTTATGGCTTATGGATGAGACAATGAACAGAACATATGAGACCACAAACCGGCCACTTATTTATGTGGCCGGTTTATGAAGGTCAAATTATGGAAGCCCAAATGTTTTTACTAAGAAGACGGCCATCTGGGCGCGGGTGACGGGGGTGTCGGGGCAGTAGTTGCCGCCCCCACAACCGCCGGTGATGCCTTCGGCAGCCAACTGCTCGATCCACTTATCCGCCCAATACCCGAGGGGCACATCTGCAAAAACACCAGTCGCGGCGGGAGGGCTGTAAGCCACTCCGTGCTTGGACTTCAGGAGGAAGACAGCCATCTGGGCACGCGTGACCGGGCTGTCGGGACAGAAGTTGCCACCGCCACAGCCGCCCGTGACTCCTTCGGCGGCGAGCTGTTTGATCCAGGGAGCAGCCCAGTAGGAGGTGGGAACGTCGGCGAAGCCGGTGCTGCCTCCCACAGCCGGTGGAGAGTAGCTCGAACCATGGATGCCTTTGAGCAGGAAGACCGCCATCTGGGCGCGGGTGACGGTGCTATCAGGGCAGTAGTTGAGGGGACTGGCTGAACATCCGCCGGTGACGCCCGAATTGTACAGGCGCTCGATGAAGCTCCATGCCCAATACGTTGATGGAACATCCATAAAAATGGGGGCTTTGCTAATGGAAAGTGTGTATCCGCCGGTCTGTCCATCGCCGGCATAGGCAAAGACCGTGTTCGAGCCGCTGGCTGTCAAAGTGCAGTT
>DIDP01000024.1 GCA_002418205.1 Anaerolineales bacterium UBA5797
TCTTGCTCCCAAAGCAAGCGCGCTAGCCGGACTGCGCTACGCCCCGATATGGATTTGTTTGTGACGAGTCACCGCTCGAGCGCGCCAGGCACCTCCGGTGAACTTCGTTCGGACTGCGCTACCCCGCAGAGGCGGGGCGAACGGCGCCCCGATAACTATCACGGTCTGTGAGTATAATGCGTGGAATGAGTACCCGTCAAGCGATAAAACGGATGATGCTGCTGCTCTCGCTTCTCGCGGGGCTGTCCGCCTGTTCGCCGTCAAACCAGCTGCTTCCAACACCCATCCCGCGGACTTTGACTCCCTCACCGACTCAAACTCCCGCCCCCCCAACGGATATACCCACGCCCACGCCACTGACCTGTCTCTCCCAGCCGGGGCGCGTGGAGGAGGGACTCCTCGACTCCACAACTCCTCCGCAGGGATATTTCATCTATCTGCCTCCGTGCTACGATTCAAAGACGGAGGAACGCTATCCCGTCCTCTACCTCCTGCACGGACAGACCTACACCGCCGATCAATGGGTCCGCCTCGGCGCCGTGGAAGTGGCGGACAAACTGATCCTCTCCGGCGAAGCGCAGCCGTTCATCATCGTCCTCCCCGACGATCGCTACTGGAACCTGCCGCCCGGCGCGGGCTTCGGTCAGAGACTCGTCGAGAACCTCATTCCCTACATCGATTCGACCTATCGCACCCTGGCAGACCGCAACCACCGCGCCATCGGCGGCATGTCGCGCGGGGCAGGCTGGGCATTCCGCCTGGGCTTCACCCGCTGGGACCTGTTCAGCGTGATCGGCTTGCACTCGCTTGCCGTGCTGCAACGTGACCAGGCGAAACTGACGAATTGGATCGCCGACATCCCCACAGACTCCCGCCCGACCATCTTCATGGACATCGGCGACAACGACCAGGAACTGATCATGGCGAAGACCATCGAAGCACAGTTCAACACCTACGGACTGTCGCATGAATGGCACATGTACAGCGGTGCACACACGGAGACATACTGGTCCGCGCACGTGGAGGAATACATCCGCTGGTATGCCGGTCAATGGAATATTCCTTGATCCACCGCGCCTCAAACATCAGGCAGGCGAAGCGTTATAATCCTCCCATTCAGGAGACCTTATGAATATCCTCGTCACCGGCGGGGCGGGCTACATTGGTTCCGCCGCAGCCGAAGCATTGCTCAAAGCGGGACATTTCGTCACCGTGTATGATTCGCTCGTCACGGGACACAAACAGGCTGTGCCCGAGGGCGCGACCTTTATCGAGGCAGACCTCTCGGATAGTCACACGCTCGCCGAAACGCTCACAAAGGAACCGTTCGACGCGGTCATGCACTTCGCGGCGTACATCGAAGCGGGCGAAAGCATGAAGGACCCCGGTCGCTTTTATCAGAACAACGTGGTGAACTCTTTCTCTTTAATGGAATCAGCCGTCCGTGCGGGGGTGAGGCGGTTCGTGCTTTCCTCCACCGCCGCGGTCTATCGCTCCAGCGACGAGCCGCTGACGGAGGACTCGCCTCTCGGTCCGACCAATGTCTACGGTCACACCAAACTGATGATCGAACAGGCGCTCGATTGGTATCGCCAGATCCACGGGTTGCATTATGCCGCGCTGCGTTACTTCAATGCCTGCGGCGCGCTCCCGCAACGCGGCGAGGCGCATCAACCCGAATCGCATCTCATCCCGCTGGTGCTGCGCGTCCCGTTGGGGCAGAGCGATGCGATCAACATCTTCGGCACCGATTACCCGACGCCCGACGGCACCTGCATCCGCGATTACATCCACATCTCGGACCTGGTCTCCGCGCACCTGCTCGCGTTGGATGGATTGCGTGAACGCGACCGGCTGATCTACAACCTCGGAAGCGGGAACGGCTACTCGGTCCGCGAGGTGATCGAAACGGCGCGTCTGGTCACGGGACATCCGATCCCGTCAAAGGAACTGCCGCGCCGCCCCGGCGATTCTGCCCGTCTCGTCGCCTCCTCCGAAAGGATCGAACGCGAACTCGGCTGGAAACCCGAACACGACGATCTGCGTGAGATCATCGCCAGCGCCTGGGAATGGCACAAATCTCACCCCAAGGGATATCAGGAATGACATCCGTGCTTCATCGGTTCATCATCCAGGCCAAGCAGGGCGAATTTTCGAACCTCGGGAAAAACAAATGAACTTTGTCATCATCTTCTTCGGCTGGATCTTTTCACTCTGCCTGCATGAATTCTCACACGCCTTCGTCGCCTATCATGGCGGCGATACCACGGTAAAGGACAAGGGCTACCTCACGTTCAACCCTCTCCGATACACCCATCCCTTCCTTTCGATCATCCTGCCCCTGCTCATCCTGCTGATGGGCGGCATCGGTCTGCCGGGCGGCGCGGTCTATATCGAGACATGGCGCATCCGTAATCGTTACTGGTTGAGCGCAATGGCGCTGGCGGGTCCGGCGGCAAATGGAGTGGTCGCCATCGTCCTCGCCATTCTGCTTCAGGTATTGCCTGCCTCCACGTCCAACATCTGGCCCGGTCTTTCGTTCCTGCTCGTCCTCCAGATCTGGGCGATCTTCTTCAACCTGCTTCCGATCCCTCCGCTCGATGGCTACAACGTCCTCGAGCCGTTCCTCGCCCCGCCCATCCGCCAGCAGATGGACCGCATCCGCGGCTACGCCTTCTGGATCCTCCTGCTCGCGATCTGGTACATTCCCGCCATCAGCGATTTTCTCTGGACCGTCATCTTTATTCTTGCCTCCATTCTGGGAGTCAACTGGGGCATGGTCGTTCTGGGACAGGAATACCTGATGAACTTCTTCAGGTTCTAGGGCAAACCGCCTCGCGCCAGTCTGGAAGTTGCTCCCGTTAAAAAGGCGATGGGTGACCCTGTCGCTTTTTCTTTCGGGAACAATTTGACAATATTGGTCGTCTTAGGGTAAAATACAGAAAAGTGAAATATTTCACAATAAGATATTTCACGGAAAGCGCAGGCAAACATGAACGCAAAACAACTCCCCCATGTCGTCATCATCGGCGCCGGATTCGGAGGCCTGACCGCCGCACAGAAACTGAAGAACGCCCCCATCCGCATCACCCTGATCGATAAAAACAACTATCATCTCTTCCAGCCGCTGCTCTATCAGGTGGCGATCGCTGGCCTGCTGCCCTCGCAGATCGCCTACCCGCTGCGGACGATCTTCCGCAAACAGGAGAATCTCACCTTCCAGATGGGTGAAGTTTCCTCCATCGACTTCGCCTCACGGTTCGTGAAGTTGAACGGGTCGGTGATTGCCTACGATTATCTGATTCTTGCCGTGGGCGGAGAGACGAACTTCTTCGGGATGGATGGTGTGAAGGAGAGCGCCCTTCAGCTCAAGGACATCGATAGCGCGGTCAACACGCGCAACCACCTGCTGCGCATGTTCGAGAAAGCCAGCCGCGAGGCGGATGCCGAAAAACGCAAAGCCCTGCTAACCTTTGTCGTGGTCGGAGGCGGCCCCACCGGCGTGGAAACCGCCGGGGCGCTGGCTGAGTTGATCTCGCATGTCATGAGGAAGGAATATCCAACCATCGATCCCGCTGAGACGCGTGTGCTGCTGCTCGAGGCAGGCAATGCGTTGATCGCCAGTTACCCCGATGAACTGCGCAGGGCGACCCACAGATTGCTGAGCAAAAAGAATGTCGAGATCCAATACAACGCCCGGCTGACGGATTTCAACGGTCAACGCGTCAGGCTGGCGGACGGGACGCAGATCATGACCCATACGCTGATCTGGACGGCGGGCGTGAAAGCCGCCGAGATCACGAATCAGCTTGGGGTCCGGCAGGCAGGTTCAGGTCGGGTGAGAGTCGCTGAGTCCCTGCAAATGCCGGATCACCCCGAGGTCTATGTCATCGGCGATGCAGCTTATCTCGAAAACGGGAACGGTCAGCCGCTGCCCATGCTGTCGACGGTCGCGATCCAGCAGGGCAACGCGGTTGCGGAGAACATCCGGCGAGCGGTCAATGGGCAGACGCAAAAACCGTTCCATTACAAAGACCCAGGGCTGCTCGCCACCATCGGGCGGAACGCGGCGGTGGCGCGTTTGTGGGGAATTTCGTTCAGCGGATTGATCGCCTGGCTGATCTGGGTCGGCTTGCACATCTACCGGTTGATCGGGTTCCGGAACCGGCTGGTGGTGCTCATCAACTGGGCATGGGATTATTTCTTCTACGATAATCAGGTGCGGTTGATCACAAGGGAATAGTGCCCGGATATTGCGTCGCGATATATGCCGCGCATAATCCCAGCGCGTTGACCATGACATGCAGGATGACGCCGGGCCAGACGGAGTTCGAGCGCTGATACATGTAGGCAAGCAGCGCACCCAGGATGAAGGTTGGGATGAGGGATGCGGGATCGAGATGCCCGACCGCGAAGATCGCGGCGCTGATCAGCATCCCTTTCACCCAGCCGTGGCGCTGGCGAAAGCCCTGAAAAAGAAAACCGCGGAAGAACAGTTCCTCCACGATCGGAGCGAGGATCACGCCCACGATCATGAACCAGACCGGGGATTCGAGCGATTCGAAGATCGTCAGGATCTTCTCGCCCTGCACCTCCACGCCAAGGAGCAGAAGGAGGCTGTTGTGGATCAGGATGAGGATGTAACTGACGAACAACAAGCCAATCCCCAATGCCAGAGTCCCCCAATCGAAGCCGCCCAAACCGAGCGACTTCGGGTTGACGCGCCGGTATGCAAAGATCAACACCAGCGGCAGAAGATATGCCAGTTGGACGAGGATCAATCCCGCACTTTGCGCCAGTTGCGTTCCCCCCGCGAGCGCTGAATAAAATAACAGAGCAACATCCAACAGCACCAGCAGGACCACACCGATCCAGTTGTCAATCGGCTTCCATGGGACGGAATAATCGGGCGACTCAGGTGGTGCGACAGAGTTTTGAAACTCCAGGTTCATCAACCTTCTCCCATTTCACGATAGAGGAACCATCGACCCTTGCGGTCATCCACGTTCTTCATGGCTCTATCGTAGTAAATATCGAATATTTGATCGGCATCGGTCCGTACCCTGAAATAAAAGCGTCCCACATTCAACGAGCCGCGCCCTGTTGCAACCGCGGCGTGGGCGGGACGCATGTTGCGCGCCATCCTGCCGCGCCGCGTGAAGTCGCTCCACGAGGAGAGCATTTCAACCACGCGATAGGTCCTTCCCTCCCAGGTGAATCCGTTCGGACAATCGGGCGTCTTCTCGCGCGCGGGCGGTGTATCGAAGATCACTTCGATGGGATGGTCGTAAAAGTGGATGGGAGCCAACTCATTCATCTATTGATCGACCCGGTCAACCTGCCATGTTGACCTGCATCGGCGCCAGTTGGATCGTTTCGAAGGGCATTTCGACACCGGCTTTGTTCAATGCCTTGAACACCTTCTCCCGCAATTCAAAGCGTTTCTCCACATGCTGTCGTTCATCCTTCAACCAGGCTTGCAGTTCCAAAGCGACATTGTAATCGTTCAGGGCTTTGACAATCACGCGCGGCGCCGGATCATTCAAATATTCCGGATTATCATCCACCAGCATAAGCAATGTCCGGCGGGCCTTCTCGATATCCTCATCAACCGCGATGGTCACGGCAATGTCCAGCCGCAAGCTGGGGAAGTTGGTGTAGGACGCAACCGTCTTGTTAACGATCTCGGTGTTTGGCACAGCCAGCATCCTGCCATCACTGGTCACGACGCGCGTCGAACGCAGGGTTATTTCGCTGACGCGTCCATATTTATCATCGATCTCCACAAGGTCGCCCAGCACGAACGGACGGTCGATGAAGATGATGATCCCGGAAATAAAGTTGGACAGCGAGTCGCGTGCCGCGAAACCGATCGTCACACCGACGATCCCCAATGAAGCCAGGAGCGCCCCGGTGTTTATTCCAACCGCGTCCAACGCGCTGACCAGACCAATGATCAGGACCGTGTATTTGACGGCGGTCTCCACGAAGGAATAGGTTGTTTCATCCAGAGTGGATTTTCGCAGCGTCCTGCGCATGACCACCATCAGGATACGCCAGAGAATGTAAAAGGCGAGGAAGACAGCCAGCCCGACCACAAGATTGGCCATTCCGTTCGCGAGTTGTTCCCCCATGTCCCTTGGATTGAAGGTCTCCTGCAAGCGGGTTAGAACACTTTCCATAAACACTTTCATTTATCACCTCCGTTGAATTCATTGACACTGTGTAAAGCCCCAAAACCAAACATCGATCGCCATGATATTTCCATCTGCCTGTCGAATCCGAGGGAACACTCCATCCAACCAGCCGTGGTGGAGAGCCTCAAATGACAATTCCACACTGGAACAGGTCATCAAACCTTGTAGGGATCATCCGCCTGCAAAAAGGCAAGCAGCATCCCCCGCCTTGGATGATCCATCAGCCACTCGCGCACCTGCCTGATGCGTTCATAATCCTCCGACCCTAGTTTTTCAAGATAGATCCTGTGCATGTGATTATGTCGCTCCGTGGCATGGATGTCATCCTGCCAGGGACGCGTGAAAAACTCGTTGACATTATCGTGCAGGTTACGCTCGACCAGCGCGTCCCACTCATGTTTATCGAACCAGATGCCGTTGCAATTCCCGCAACGGTCAAGATAAAAATCAGTATCCGGGAAAATCTTGTATCTCGCCATGATGTGACCGGACTCCGGGCATAACTTGAGCTCATCCACGTCCCAGGTCGGGTCGATCTTCGATTTCGCCGGTTTTTGCGGCATATCCTCCCCCCTTGCCTTCCACCAGGCAAGATAGGCATTGGAGGGAAGCCAGACACCCCCACAGTTCGTGCACTGGTTGGCAGGCAGACCTTCCACGAGGGTGATGGGACCCAGAGAGTTAATTTTGCAAATAGGGCAATTCATATGGACTCCAGATGATGTTCGGAAGGGTGTATCACTTCTCATCAGCGAGATGGAAATGGTGCAGGAAGCGGTGGAAGATCGGCGCGATGAGAATCCCAACCGAAGCCAGAAGGATGACTCCTGAATAGATCGCATAAAAGGAGGCAAAGATCTTGCCGGCATCGGTCCTCATGGGATCGACCGGTCCCATGCCGCCGAGGATCATCGAAGCATTGAGCAGCGAATCGATCCACGACAGGTTCTCAAGAAAATGATAGCCCACCATGCCCATGCCCAATGAGAACGCCAGTAATGACATTCCGATCAATCCATTGAGGGCGAGGCGCCGGGCAAATACTTTCCGGCTGGCAAGCGGTTGTCTGTGACGTTCGTACATTCAACCTCCATTATATTTCCAATCCCAGAACCAGAAGGCGAGACCCTTGTACTCACCCCATTTTTCGAAACGCTTCTCCACTTCCTTCGAGGTGACCGGTTTCCCGCGGTACCATTCGTGCGAAACCAGTTTCAGCGCCCACGAGTCAATGGGGATGAAATCAGAACGTCCCAATATCAAAAGTAGATTTGCCGCAGCATACGGGCCCACTCCGTTGATGGTCAACAATTCCTTGCGTAATTCGAGCGTCGGCAGGTCGCAGGTTTTCAAAGCTTCGAGGTCATATTTCCCGGAAGCCACGCGGACGGCAAGTTCATGGATGGCGGGCGCACGATAACCAACGCGAATCTTCTCTTTGAGGGTATCCGGGTCGGAGGCGGCGATCGCTTCGGGCGTGGGAAAGGATTTGGGCGCTTCGTCCACATTCCTTCCAGTTGCTCCGCCCAGCGCGACGCCAAACTCATCCACCAGCTTACGCGTCATGTTTTGGGTCGCGCCCCAGAGCGTGTTCGTTGTCAGGATCGTTTTGATGACATCCTCGAAGAGGGTTGGCGAGCGCAGGACGCGGCCCAGAGACTGTTTTTTGGCACGCGCCAGTTTCGGCTCCGCGCGTGAGGCGGCATAGAAGGCGGAGAAGTCCATGTCGAGTCCGAACATCCAGGCGACCGCCTCCGCGGCTTCGCTGCGTTCGGTCTTGTTGAGCCTTTCCGTTTCAACGCTGACGCCGTCTTTGGCGTCGCTCATCTTCAGTTCGATCACGCGCGCATTCGACAGGCGCAATGTGTATCCGAGCGTGTTCGTCCCTTCATCGTATGTGAACGGCGCAAGTTGACGCCATCCATGCGAATCGATGACGGATGTAAAGTTGAACGGCTTGCGGGCGGGGAGTGTGAATTTCATGAGGCTCCGTAATTTGTAAGATTCGACTCATGCGGGCATCTATTAAATGTTGTGAGCGAACGATATAATCATAACGCAAAAGGCATGAGATGATAAAACTGTATCGCAAGGAAAACAGCCAACAGGCGGATGCCATCGAAGCCGAGTTCCATGAGATGGTGCTCGGGTATGACCGCGAGGTGGTGGACGAAAAAAGCGCGGCGCAGATGTTTGGCATGGAAACGAGATTGCCCGTGATCACCAACAATGAAAAAGTCGTCAGCGGCGGCGAGATCCCCGCCTACATCAAGGAACTAAAACAATTGATGCACGACTGGCAATTGTTCCAGGGTGATTTCTGTTATGTGGATGATGATGGAGAAGTTTGTTGACAAAAGGACGCCGGTCGGCGTCCTTTTGTTTTTGGCGTTGCGCGACGCTTCGACTGCGTCTCCGCTCAGCGCGAGGTCACTTCACCGCGTACACCGCATAACCGCGCGGCGGGGCGTAGAACTGGGCGCGCCCGTCGCGGTCGGTGGGTTGGTTGATGGGGCGCGCCAGGTCGGTTTTGCTCCACCAGGCAACGGGTTGGAAGGAAGCGTTCATGAATTTCGTGGCAACCAGTTTCCCATTCCAGGTATCCCCGCGGTTGTTGAGCACGTAGATGAGTCCGGGTTTGTCTTCATAGCCCGTGCGCTGCATGATGTAAAGATTGTCGTCCACGTACAGCACTTGCGTGCCTCCGCCCGCGTATTTCTCGTGCGCCGTGACCAGCGCGGCGATGCCATTGGGCGAGTCTTCCATGGCAAGGTTGTAATTGTAGTAATCATGCCAGAACACGCACGGATAGCCCTCGTGCGTGAGGATGTAACTGTATGCCAGCAGTTTGTCATTGATGATGGGACGCCCCTCATCGCGCAGGTCGTGGTTCTCGACGAAGGTCACGGTGGTATGCGGCTGTTTCTGCAATACCGTTTCCCACGTGAGCAGGCTGTTCAAACTAAACCCGTATTGATCGCATAATGCCTTGAGCATTTCGCGCAGCGGGAAGTCGAACGCATCCACCGGGTTCGAATTGGAGAAGTTCGCCAGGTCCACCCAGTTCTCGATGGCGTGGGCATTATCCCAAAACTCGGCAACGCCGTAGGGCATGAACGGTTCCCTGCCGCGCATATAACGATATTCCTGAATGGCCGTGATGGTGTTCGCGCCGTAGCCCTTGACAAAATCATAACGGAAACCATCGAAGCCGACCTCCTCGACCAGCCAGCGCGTCAGTTTCAGGATCTCGGCGTACACATACGGATTGCGGTGCGAAAGGTCGGGCATGTCACCGAACGTGCCTTCATCCCAACTCTCATACATGCTCGGATGGAAACATTCCCAATTGCGCGGGAACTTTCCGCTTTTCGGATCGAATTTCGTCCAGCGCGCCTGATCGATCAGCGGATTGACCTCCTGCCCGTCCGCTCCGCTGTTGTGATTGATGACGAGGTCTGCGATCACCCCAAGCCGATGGCTGTGCGCCGTTTCAATTAATTGATCCAGTTCCTGGCGCGTCCCAAACCACGTCGGGACGGTTCCCTTCTGGTCGAACTCGCCGAGGTCGTAGTAATCGTATGGATCATAGCCCATCGAGGGTCCACCCAAATTCGCGGCTTTGTGGATCGGTGGAAGCCATAACGCGGTGAAGCCGGTCTGCGCCAGTGACGGGATCTTCCCGCGCACGTAATTCCACCACTGGAACTCCCTGCCCTCCTCGCGCGGACAATCCCAATAGAACGATTGCATGATGACGCCCATAGTGTTGCTCCATTTCAAAAACACGCCGGTGGTTGAGTACGAAGGTATCGAAACCACCGAGTTAATTGATCGTAAGAATTTTACCGCGAGAAAAGACTGACCATAAGATCCATACCATAGAAAACGAGTGTCAAGCTAAAGACTTAAAGAATAAATGCAACTCCCCCATCGAATGAACGGTGACATGCAAATCGCCGTCGCGCATCTCGTCCGATCCCGGGCTGAACCATATCGCAAACATCCCCAATGAGTTCGGGATTTGCACATCCTTTTCGAAACCGTCGCCGACCATCAACACATCCGAGGCGGGAAGGTTCAGATCATTCAAAATGTGACGGTAGAATGCTTCACCTTTGGGCAGTCCCGTATTCTTGAAGCAATAGATGCGCGAGAAATATGGTTCGAGTCCGCCGCGCCGCAAGGCTCCCCAAATCTGATCCTCATCCGAAATCGAGGCGCTCGTGGCGAGGACGATGCGCCGTCCGCTGGCATGGAGATATGCCAGCGCCTCCGCGATCCCTTCGATGACTTCCACGGTCTCCCATTCCACCATCGGCGTGGTGATCCCGGGATCATCGCGCATGACGGTATTGCCCCAATCGAAGAGCACGGTCGGATAACGAAGAGGGGTTTTACTCATCGGTCGAATCAAGATCGATCCCCACCGCCAGGGCAGTCCGCGCCCATTTGGTGAGCGAACCGTTCGCGCGGCGTTCGTGGTATTTGTCGGCGAGCAGGTTGCGCGCTGTCCTTTCCTCCTCTTCGTCCTGCACAAGACGCGCCGTGGCGTTGAACATATGCTTTCCGATCCGCACTGTGACCGAGGGGGTCTTGCACAGATTCTTCACCCAGTCCGACCTGTCCATGCCACCGGAGAGGAGATAGAGGGTCCTGTCCCTGAGACCGAACCAGATCTCGATCTCGTGGGGTCTGCCGGTGACGCGTCCGGTGGTGGTGAGGTAGCAATACTCTTCCTCTTTCAAACTTTGCATAAGTGCGTTCATATCCCTGGGTTGTTCTTTTTTCATGGGCATGTTCGAGTCCGTTTTATGGTCATGTCTTTTGCGGTGATTCTAGCACCATTGCCCACGGGGGCAAGAAACAGCGGGAATAATTCCCGGTTGGGGCGATCTTTGGTCAACGGGAACAGTTTCAGGCGTGGAAGGATGCGGGTCCATATCCGCCACCTTACAGATTCCATAATCACGATGATAACGTGCCACTTGTCAATTGTCGTAAAGGTCAAAATGGTGTAAGATAAATTTGCCATGCTAAGAGATCTGGCACTATTCCTTCTAGGCATGTTTATGTCGAGGAGTCAGCGAGCCTGACAGGTACCTGTTTACCTGCCGGGCTTTTTTTATCTCGGTTTTGAACCGCAAAGCCCGCCAAGTTCGCCGGGAAGGTTCTTAAACCTTTGCGCCCTTTGCGCTCTTCGCGGTAAAGAATTTCTCTAAAAGGAGCAAAAATGCAGACACCCTGGGAGTATCGCTACGCCCATCGTACGCAGAAAATGGGAAGCTCGGTCATCCGTGAACTGCTCAAACTGACCGAACAACCGGACATCATCTCATTTGCGGGCGGACTGCCGGCGCCTGAGGTCTTTCCGGTGAAGCAATTCCGCGAAGCCTGCAACACCGTGCTCGAAAATTTTGGTCCGCAGGCTTTGCAATACAGCACCACCGAAGGCTACACTCCCCTGCGCGAAATGATCGCGCGTCACACCACGCGCTATAGCGTGGAGATCACCGCCGAAAACATCATGATCACATCCGGCTCGCAACAGGCGCTGGATTTCATCGGGCGACTGTTCCTGAACCGCGGCGATTACATTGTGGTCGAATCGCCCACCTATCTCGGCGCGCTGCAAGCCTGGAACGCCTACGGTGCGCAGTACATCCCCGTCCGTTCGGACGAGAACGGCATGATCGTGGATGAACTGGAGGCGGCGCTGCGCGTCGGACCGAAGTTCATCTACGTGCTTCCGAACTTCCAGAACCCGAGCGGTTCCACGCTCAGCCTCGAACGGCGCAGGAAGCTGGTGGAGATCGCCGACAAATACGGCGTACCGATCGTGGAGGACGACCCATACGGACAGTTGCGCTATGAAGGGGAACACATCCCCTCGGTTGTCATGCTGGACAGCCAGTTCCGCGGTCCCAATGGCGGACATTACAGCGGCAACGTGATCTACCTGAGCACGTTCTCGAAACTGCTGGCGCCCGGTCTGCGCCTGGCGTGGGTGGTCGCGCCGCCGGAGGTGATCCGCAAACTGGTGATGACAAAACAAGCCGCGGACCTGCACACCTCCTCGTTCAACCAGTATGTGGCATATGAGGTTGCCAGAGGCGGATTCCTGGACGAACACGTCAAGGTGATCCGCGCCACCTACAAGGAACGCCGCGATGTGATGTTCGAGATGATGGAGGAGATGTTCCCGCCGGGCGTGACCTGGAGCAAGCCGAAAGGCGGCATGTTCCTGTGGGGCGTCCTGCCCGAGGAAATGGATGCCGCGGATGTGCTCAAACGCGCCATCGAAAAGAAGGTCGCCTTCGTACCCGGCGAGGCGTTCCATCCCAACGGCGGAGGCAGGAATACCATGCGCATCAACTTCTCGTATTCCGCGCCCGGGATGATACGCGAGGGCGTGACACGCCTGGGGACAACGTTGAAGGAATTGATCAGCGAAAAGGAAGTAGCTTAAAAACATACAGGGACGGGCGACTGCCCGTCCCTGTATGTTTATTCATCCCTCCACGTACGGAACATATTCCGCACGCGCGATACCCTGCTTCATGGCGGTCTCCGCCACAGCGCGCGCCACTTCGAGATGCACCTTCTTGTCGAGAGGGTTCGGCATCAACTCGCCGGCGGGCGTCATGCGCACCAGCACCTCCGTTGCAGCGATCAACATCTCGTGCGTGATGCGCGGCGCGTTCGCATCCACTGCGCCGCGGAAGATGCCGGGGAATCCCAAAACGTTATTCACCGATTTGCCGTCCGCGGCGAACGCGGCGCCCTGCGCCAGCGCGATCTCAGGGTCGATCTCGGGATTTGGGTTCGATAACGCCAGGATCACCTGTCCCTTGCGGACCATCTCAGGCTGGATGAGGTTCGGCGCGCCAGTGGTTGCAATGACCACGTCGCACTCCGCCATGATCTCCTTCAGGCTGGACCTCCTCCCGCCCGCATCCTCGAACCGTTTCACAGCCTCCTCGCTCAGGTCCGCCCCATAAACCGGGTTGCCCGTGAGACTCATGATCATCCGCCCGATGGAGTTTCCCGCCGCGCCCAACCCGACCTGCCCCACCGTGACCTTGTTGAGGTCCACGTTGGCGCGTTTCGCAGCGGTCATCAATGCGGCCAGGCTGACGACCGCCGTCCCATGCTGGTCATCGTGTAACACGGGGATATCGAGCATGGACTGCAGCCGTTCCTCGATCTCGAAACAACGCGGCGCGGAGATATCCTCCAACTGGATCGCGGCAAAGGTGGTCGAGATGGTGGATACCGCCCGCACGATCTCATCCGGGTCCTTGGTGTTCAACAGGATCGGCACTCCGGAGAGACCCACCAACGTTTCCATGAGCATGGCTTTGCCTTCCATCACGGGCATGCCCGCAAGCGGACCGATATCCCCCAGCCCCAATACTGCCGTCCCATCGGTGACGATGGCAACCATGTGACTCACGCTCGTGTACAAGCGCGCCAGCGCCGGGTCGTCCGCGATCTTCAAGCAGACCTCGGCGACGCCGGGCGTATAGACGCGCCTCAGCGTGGCAATCGAATCGATGGGATAGCGCGAACGGATGGCGATCTTCCCCTTCTGGTGCAGTTCCAGCACCTCGTCACGGATCGCCAGCACTCGCGTGCCTTCGTTAGCGCGCATCGCCTCGATGACGTGGTCCATGTGCTCGGCGTCCTCGGCATAGACGGTGATATCGCGCACCACGGAGTGCGCTGTCTCATTGATCAGCTCGATGGTGCCGACACTCGCCTGCAAACCGGAGATCGCCGCCATCAGGCGCGCCAATGTGCCAACCTTGTTCTCGTTGCGGACGCGCACCGTCCGCATGATCTTGCGTTCCCATGCCATAAGATTGTCCTTTCACAGATAACGTGACATTCCACCCTTGCGAATACGATACCGATAGACTTTTTTGGAAGAGAGGGCCAAATTATCATATTGACCCTCTCTTTTATTATAGTGCCTCGAGCACAGATTTCAACTCATCGAAGGATTTGATCGTCGCGCAGTCGGCTTCGGGGAAGATTCCATTCGGGTCGTAGAGCACAGGTCGAAGTCCGGCACGACGCGCCCCCACCACATCCGCAAAATAATTGTCGCCCACGTACACGGTTTCCCGCGCGGTCATGTTCGCGCGTTTCAAGGCATGTACGAAGACGCCCGGGTCCGGTTTATAGATGTCCACTTCACCGGCGGCGAGGGAGAAATGGAAGAACTCGTTCAATCCGTGCGAAGCCAGAATTTCATGATATGGTTTGTCACGGTTTGAAAGGACCCCCATGAGATACCCCGCGTCCCTCAGTTCGGGGAGCGCCCGGCGCACATCATCAGGGACAATGCTCTCAGGCTTGTACATTTCGCCCATGTGCGCCGAAACTTTGGGGGCATATTCCAGCGCCCAACCCGGCGAAGCCCCCAACGCGATCAGACGACGGCGGCTGTATTCGATCCAGAAATTTTCGGTCTCGCCGGAATGCGCCAGCAGGTCATCGCGCAGATCAACGGAGTTCGCCCAATAGAGATGTTCCCAGCGTGCCGCGCGCAGGCGGTCCTCGGCGTTCACACGCAGACCGAGTCCGACCACATAATCGGTGGACACGTCCCCGCCAGTCGGGACGCTGTGTCGAAGGGTCCCGTCGAGGTCAAAGAAGATTGCTTTTATGGAATGGTTTGAATTCATGCCCGCTATGTTATTGCGAATATAATGATGTTGTCAAGTAGGGGCAGGGTCATCCTGTCCAAATCATCGGGCGGGGTGATCCTTCGATACACTCAGGATACCGCCTCGCCCTTACGGAGAATCTCATGGGAAAACTGACAGGCAGGGTCGCGATCATCACCGGGGCGACATCAGGCATCGGCAAGGCAACCGCGTTGTTGTTTGCGGAGGAGGGTGCGGAGGTCATCATCACCGGACGCCGCGCGGAATTGGGGGAAGCTGTCGAAACGGAGATCAGGCAAAAGGGAGGACGAGGCGTCTTCGTCCGGGCGGATCATACCCAAGCCGGTGATTGTTCCCGCGTCGTCGAGCGGACCCTCGCCGAATTCTCCCGCGTGGACATCCTGTTCAACAACGCCGGCATCGTCACCAGCGGCACAGCCGAAACGACGACAGACGAGGTTTGGAATGAGACGCTGGCGGTCAATGTCACTGCCGTGTGGCGTATGTGCAAACTGGTCATCCCGGTCATGAAACGGCAGGGGGGAGGCGTGATCGTGAACAACGGCTCGGACTGGTCCGTGGTCGCCGGAAAGGATGCCTTCCCGTATGTGACGAGCAAAGGCGCGGTCGGCTTGATGACCAAGGCGATGGCGCTCGACCATGCGCGCGATAACATCCGTGTGAACGCGGTCTGTCCCGGCGATACGTTCGTGGACCGCTGGATCGAGAAGGGCTACTTCGAAGGCTCAGACCCTGTGACCGTGGAGGAGGCGATGAAGGAATCCAGCGAGTATCTTCCCATGGGGCGCTTTGGCAGACCCGAGGAGATCGCCAGCGCGGTGCTGTTTCTGGCTTCGGATGATTCTTCGTTTGTCACAGGTCATTTGTTGCTGGTGGATGGCGGCAATACGGCGGGGTGATCCAATCTTCTCCCGCTCACTTTCCTCAGTCCTCCTTCATCAGCGTTTCGCCCGCGTTATAATCGACGAAACCCAATTCCGGAGTCGTCATGTGAAAAAACTAATCACCGCCAGACTGGCGGGCAATATCCTCCTTGCTTCACTGGGGGTGCTGCTGGTCTTTCATATTCTCGTGCTTTTTGGAATTCTCCCTGCTGATACGATCTGGGGCGGGCAAGCCAACGCAGGCAACCTTATCGTTCTGGAGATCGCGGCAATTGTCATCACCGTGTTCTTCGGTCTGATCATCGCCGCAAAGACGGGATACATCAAAACCGGCAAATTTACCGGGGCAGTGAACGCCCTTGTTTGGATCGTGTTTGCGTTCCTGGTGTTGAATACGTTGGGCAATCTTGCCTCGGGCGTTTCCGCCGAGAACTTTGTCTTTGCTCCCATCACGTTGATATTGGCGTTTTGCGCGCTCAGGCTGGCGGTCGGGAAGTAAATCACTCCTTCTCGCCGCTCACCTTCATCCAGGCCTTCTTCATGGTCTGCGCGTCCGCCTCCATGACCGGGCTTTCGCACAGGATGCGTCCCGCACAGCCAAAGTCTCTCAGCACTTCAAAAAGGAAGTTGATCTTCAAATCGGATTCCCCCAACGCCAGATGATTCTTCTCGCCTTTGGGACCGTATTCGATCCCCGACAGATGGATGTGCAGAGTCTTCAGCGCCTCCTTCCCCAGGGACTTCTGAACCGCTTCGAGGATCTGGGTCCACTCCCCGACCGAGTTCACCGTCCCATCGCCGGGACGCGCGTGCAGGTGCGCGAAATCCAAACATGGCAATACGCCGTCAATGGCCTTGCTCATTTCGAGCGTATCCTCCAGCGATCCAAGCATCGCGGATTTGCCCATCGTCTCCGGTCGTAATGTCACCGGGTTCTTTGCCTTGCGCAATTCCTTCACGCAATCCTTCAAGCGCGGGATGGCGACCTTCAACACCTCCGCGGGCGGGCGTTCGAAATACGAACCGGGATGGAAGATGATGTCCGTTGCGCCGGCGAGATTGCCGTAATGCGCCGCGTCCATCAATCGCTTGCGGGATTTGGGCCATTCATCTTCGTTTGCATTCAGGTTGATGAAATAGGGCGCATGCACGCTCAACGAAACCTTGTGCTCCTGCGCCTTTTCCTTGATCGCCGCGCAGGTCGCTTCGGTGACTCTCACGGACTGCACCCAGCCCAGCTCCAACGCATCCAACCCAATGGATTTGCTGAACTCGATGGCGCCCACTGATCCGCCCGGTTTCTTGGGCGTGCCGAGCGGGGAACCCACCGTGCCGAATTGAAATGATAAAGCCATAATTTCTCCTCCTGTCATTGCGAGCGGAGCGAAGCAATCTCAACCAACCTTTAACCATGAGATCGCTTCGGGCATTGCCCTCACAACGACATCATCGTTTTTTATTCTACAAACCAACTACTCAACTTCTCCCACAACGGCGGACCCAAAATTAACAAACCAATCAAGACCGCTGCCAGCGCCGCGATCAACACCGCCGCCGCGCCCACATCCTTGCCGACCTTTGCCAGCGGATGTTTCTGCGGACTTGCCAGGTCCACGACCGCCTCGATGGCGGTGTTGACAAACTCCGCGGTGAACACCATCGTGATCGTCAGGATCAGGATCGCCCAGTCACGCGCCGGAAGCTTCAGCCAAAACGCGACGATGAACACCAGCATAGCAACGACCGCATGGATCCAGGCGTTGTGCTGGGTCTGGAGCACGTACCACCAGCCTCGAAAGGCATGTCCGAATGATTCGATGCGGGAGTAGATGAATTCCTTGAATGTCATGGTGTTTCAATCTGACGGTCACTTTTAAGTGACTGTCAGTTGCAGTAATTATTCCTCGCGAATTTTGATGTTGCCCAGCCCGAGCGATTCCAGGATCTCAGCCTGTGCCTGCCACATGCGGGCTTTTTCGTCCGCTTCGGCGTGGTCGTGACCGAGCAAATGTAACACACCGTGCACCGCCAGCAATTGCACTTCCGATTCAAGCGGATGCCCGGCTTTCGCCGCGCTTCTGGCGGCATAAGGCAGGGAGATGATGATATCGCCGATATAACGCGCGCCCGTTTCCGGGTCGGTTTCGGAGGCGGGGAAGGAGAGCACATCGGTCGGCGCGTCGATGCCGAGGTAGTCCCGGTTCAATTCCTGGACCTGCACATCATCCGTCAAAACGACCGTGATCTCCGAATCCAATGGTTCGGATTGATGTTCGAGGGCGGCGTTCGCGGCGCGTTCCAGCAGGTTGGTTGAAAATGGGGTTTTCGATTCGATGTTGATCATGTTTTGCGCGGCACGGTGTTGGCACCTTCGATTGCCGGCGTTTCCTTTGGATAGGCAATGCGCGGGTGGTGGGTGCCCTTCAGGATCGTGACGAATGAATCTGTGATGATGTGCAGGTCCTTGAGGGTCAACTGCGTGTCATCCAATTGACCCTGCTTTTGAGCGGCTTCGATGGTGGAGAGGACGATCTTGCGGATCGTTTCCTCGTCCTGCGGGCGTTCGGCGCGGGCGCGCGCCTCGGTGCCATCGGCAAGCATCAACAGGGCGGTCTCGCGCGAGCGCGGGCGCGGACCCGGATAGCGGAACTGTTCGATATACACTTTTGAGGTATCACCGCCCGCGGCTTCGAGCGCCTGGTTGTATTGATAGCGCGTGACCATCGTGCCGTGATGTTCGAGGATGAAATCGTCGATGCGCCGCGGCAGACGATGCTTGCGCGCCAGCACAACCCCATCGGGGACGTGGGTAATGATCGCCGCTGCGCTCTCGGCGGGTTCGAGGTCTTCGTGTGTGTTCACGCGTCCCTGCGGCTGGTTCTCGATGAAGAACATCGGGTTCATTGCCTTGCCCACATCGTGGAACAACGCGCCCACGCGCGTGAGCAGCGCGTCCGCGCCGATCAATTCGGCGGCCTGCTCGGCAAGGTTCGCGACCTGCAAACTATGTTGATAGGTGCCGGGCGCATTGCGCAAAAAGAATTGCAACAACGGGAAGTCTGGACGCGAGATCTCGATGAGCTGCAGGGCGGTGGTCAGTCCCAGGGTCTGCGCAAGGAAGTATTGCAACAGCAGAGCGATGCTCGAGGATGCCAGTCCGCTGAAGACTGCCGCGCCCGATAACTGCAACATGGCGATCCCATCCATGGGCGTGAACGGGAAACGGAAAGCCAGCAGGACCACAATGCCTGCAATGGAGGTTGCCATGCCCGCCCGGAAGAACGTCCACACGCGGCGCGCCGAGCCGAGCACCAGCACGCCCACCATCGACGAGATCAGATAATACGGCATCAGGTCGAGCGCGTTGGGCATGGCATACGGCGTCAACAACGAGATCAGGATCGAGAACACGATCCCGGCTTCGATGCCGAACAGCGTGACGATCAACAATCCCACCGCAGGCAAAGGGAACGCGTACGGCAGGACGGTGCGGTCAAGGATGACAAGACGCGCGCCCACGACAAAGAAAATAAAGATCAGGGCAATGACCACCAGACTGCGCGCATCCAGCAGGAAGATCAACCGCCGGCGTGAAAAATACAGGTTCGTCAACGCCATCAACGTCAACACCAGCGCGCCCGCGCCGGCATAATCCTGCCAGGGGCTCGATTGTTCGATCAGACCCAGTTGCTGTAACGCTTCGAGTTGGGCTGGCGTGATGATCTGCCCGCGCAGGACGATGATCTCACCCGCTTTGTATTCCTGGATGATCGGTTCCACCGCCTCACGCGCGGATGTTTTGGCGGCTTCCGTTAAATCGGCACTGTACATGCTGTTGGGCGCCACGAACGCCGAGACCAGTTCCACGACGATCGCGGCCTGGTCTTCGTTAAGCGCGAGACTTACCAGCGAGGGGATACTCCTTCGGACCGAATCAAGGTCCTGTTCCCGAATGGTGCGGCGCATCACCTGCTCCAGCACACTCAGGGATTCCTGCTGGATGGCATCCCAGCGTGCGGGCGTCAGCGCCAGGATCTGCTCGATGGTCTGCGACTTGAGCGCGATCTCGCTGAGCAAAGCAATATCGGATGCCTTTTGTTCGGGTGTGGAAATCTCGTCGTTGCGGATCAGCGTGATGTACTGCAAGGCAGCGCGCAGGCGTTCGATGCGTCCGCGTGCAATGGACGGGTCGGGCAGGGCATAGACCGGCGCGACCGCATTTTCAGCGGAGAGACGCGCCTCCTCCGTCCGTACCTCGCTGATGTATTCAACGTCGTTCGGCGCTTGAAAATCGCTGGGTGATACGTCCCCCACCTGCAGGGAAATGGATGCCGGGTTTAGGAGTGAAGGGAGGACCAGGGCACCATAAGAGATGATGCCCACGAGGGCAAGCAGGATCCATTGAAGCGTGCGGATGCGCGGCGGTGTGGGACGGTGCCGCGCGGATACGATACCCATCCTATTTTTGGAGCAGTTCCCGCACGGTCGCGCTGATCATATCATTGGGGGCGCGGCCCGCGACTTTCGCCATGACGATCTTCATCACCTTGCCCATATCGGCAGGCGAAGCGGCGCCGGTCTCGGTGATGGCATCCAGGACAATGGCGCGCAGTTCCTCGGCGGGCATGGCTTTGGGCAGGAAGGCTTCGAGCACCTTGATCTCGGCTTCATTGTCGGCGATCAGGTCCGGTCGGTTCGCCTTCTTCGCCTCCTCCAGCGATTCGCGGCGGTTCTTGACCTCCTTTTGGATAAGCCCGATCACAGCCATATCGTCGAGTTCGGTGCGTTTATCCACCTCCGCCTGCTTGACCGCGGCGAGCACCATCCGCACCGTGCGCTTGCGGACCTCGTCCCCGCTCTTCATGGCGTCCTTCATGGATTCATTGAGTTGGGTCTTGATGTTCATGGGAAGGATTATACTAGAGTTGGATGGTCGGAAAAGGAAATGTCCCGCACGGAGGCGGGACATTGTGCTGGAAGGATTACCTTGCGATGCTCTTCGCCGTCAACTGTCTTTGTCTTGCCAGTGCCGCAATGGCGAGCAGGACCAGCGCCAATGGGGCGTAGAAGTACCACCGACTGTTTGGAAGATATGCAAAAAAATCAAGGGCGAACGCTTTCTGTGTCAGCAGGTACATCCATGCCACAAAGATCACTTCAAAGGCTTTACCGGAGCCGGTCAGGGTGCCGAGGAAGAGCGCCAGCGAGGGGATGAAGACCACGCCGCACAGCCAACCCAGAACGCCGACCGTTTCACCCAGTAGGATAAACTTGACCAGCGCGCCAAAGCCTAATGCCACGGTGACAACGAATGCAGAGAGCCAGGCGGCAGGCAATTGGTTGGCAATTGGACGCGGAGCTGAGAAAACGATCTGGCGCGTGTCGAAGCGGTTTTCGCGACAACCGAGTCCGCTCAACAGGAGGATGGGCCAGACCCAGGCAACCAGCAGGAGCGTGCGCGCCGTTTCAATGCTGACTCTCAGCGGGCCGATCGCCAACAACGCAGCAATGACATACCACCACCAACGTTGACCTTTCAGGAGGAGTTTCAGCTCAGCGAGGAAGAGCGCGCCAAAACTGAAATGGGAGCGGATATCGGTGAGAGGGGCTAGACGGACGTTCGAGACAGGAATCGCTTCGGTGGCAGGAGCAAGTTTCGGGACGTCTGATTCGGTTTTCGTCCGCTTGAAGAGCAGGAGACGTGAAGGGTTGAAACGGTCGAAGAACAGGGCGGAGGCCATCACCAGTCCCACAGAGGCGAAGAGAAAGACCAGGCGTGAAAGAAGCATGTCTGCCGTCCAGGTCGCCCCAGTCCAGAGGAAGTATTTGGGTTCCCCGATCAGCAAATCGGGAAATAATCCACTGACGTCCACCTTGGGGAAACCAAAACTAATCCCCGTCTTGAGTTCGGGGTAGGCGGCCTGCCCGGCGCGCGAGATGCTGTCGTTGAAGAATCGCCAGCCGGTGAAATCAATGTAAGGGTTGGCTTCTGACAGTGTGCCCTGAAGGGTCATGCCTGTGGCGGTGCTCATGGCAGCCAAGTAAATAAAAAAGTAAAGGATATTCCCCAGTCCGCCGCGCAGCCAATGAATCGACTCGAACAACACTGCCAGCGCGGCGACCAGCGCCAGGCATGGCAGGGCAATGAGCACGAGCGGAGCCGCCAGCGCCCACAGGTTGAACCCTGCGGTGTCTGCCAGCAGGTTCATCACGATCCCCTCCAGCAGCACAATGAGAATCAGGATGCCCAGCACGGCAAAGTTGCTCAGCCATTTCCCCAGCATGTACAGCGGACGGTTGAGCGGGGTGGTTGCCATGATCTGCCCGACGCCGGTTTCATAGTCGCGACTCACCGAACCTTTGACAATGTAAAAGCCCACAATGGACAGAAACATCGATACGGTCAACGTCATGACGGCGCCGACCCAGGCGGAATTGACGACGCCAAAATAATGGAGCCCCATAGAGATGGTCGCCTGCCCGCTGGCGGAGAGATAACCAATCCAGACCACCAGCCCGAGCATGAGCAGAAAACTGGTGCGGCGGATGCGCTCGAGGAAGTCGGCGCGCGCCAGGTGATAGATGATGCGCAGGGTGTTCATTGCCTGGCTCCGTTCCCCGAGACAAGATGCAGGTACACATCCTCAAGACTCGGCGTGACCAATTGCGCTTCGGAGGCGGGACTCGCTTCGCTGACCACCCGCACCTGGATCCCGTTTTCGCGGCGGATGGTTCCGCTGATGAGGACTTCCTGCTTGAGGGCGGTCAATGCTTCGGAGGGGATGACCCACTCCCAGACCTTGCCTTCCAGCAATTGCAGGAGTTTCTCTGGCGCGGCGTGCTGGATCTTGCGTCCCTTGTTGATGATGACGATCTCGGTGGCGGTGGCTTCCACATCCGAGACGATGTGCGTCGAAAGGATGATGATGCGTTCGCCAGACAAATCCGAGAGCAGGTTGCGGAAGCGGACGCGCTCCTCGGGGTCGAGTCCAACGGTCGGTTCATCCACGATCAGCAATTGCGGATCATTGAGCAATGCCTGGGCGATGCCCACGCGCTGCTTCATCCCGCCGGAGTACCCGCCGAGCGGACGCTTTGCCGCGTTGACCAGGTTGACTACCACGAGCAGTTCTTCAATCCGTTTGCGCGCGGACTTGGCGTTCATGCCCTTGATGGCTGCCATGTATTCGAGGAATTCCAGACCGGTCAGGTTGGGGTAGATGCCGAAGTCCTGAGGCAGGTAACCGAGCACCTCGCGCAAAGTATCCGGCGATTTAACGATGTCGGTGTCATTCCACGAAACCGTCCCTTCGGTCGGCTGCGTGATCGTAGCCAGCATCCGCATCAGCGTGGATTTGCCGGCGCCGTTCGGTCCGAGCAGACCGATCACGCCGGGAATGAGTTCAAGATCGAAGTCGCGCAGTCCCCAGAAGTCGCGGCGGTATTGCTTGGAAAGATGGGAAATGGTGAGTTTCATGGCTGTCTTCCTTTCTGAATATGGGAGAATCTCATTCTGATCATGCGTATTTTGGGACAAGGACTCCGCGATCAGGATGAGAGTTTTGAACTATTCAAACAGTCAGGCCGTCTGAATCCTATTTCAAAGCCTGTCGTCGGCGGCCCCAAAATGCAAAGACCATCAGCAACAGGGTGATCGAGAGATGGAGCAGGGATATTCCCTGCTGGCGCGCGGCAGGCACGCGTCCCATGAAGTCAAGAACGGGAATGCTGTACATGGAGGTGATGTACCACAGGAAGAGGTAACCGCCTTCAAAGAGTTTACTGTCGTTACTCCAACAGCCGAGCGCCATGGCAAACGAGGGGACGAAGACGATTCCAGTAATGAGTCCGCCAAGAGATGACCATTGACCTGCCAGCGTGAGGCGCAGCAGCAAGGGGCTGGTAAGGGTGAATGCGACGAAGACGCCAATCAGCAGGGTGACGGGAAATTGGCGGGTCAATGGATAAGGCGCGGAGAAGACGAGTTGTTCGGCGCGATGTTTCATTTCGCGCGCGCCAAGGTTCGACCAGATCGTCAGAGGCAGGATGAAGGCAAACGGCAGGATGTACATTTGAGCGACATCGAGCGGGGTCAATGCCAGGGTGATGAACAAACCAATCGCGCAGAGGAACCAGAACCAACTTCTGCCGTTGAAAACGAGTCTCAGTTCGGCGGCGAATAAATGTATCAGCAGGGTAAATGATGAATGACGAGAAGCAGGCGCGAGCGGAGAAAGACGCGTCGCCTGGCGCGGCAGAGTCGAAGTTGGGATGTTGGACTCGGTCTGCAGCGCGGGAGTCCGTTTTAGGGAGAAATTCCACAAAAAAGTTTTGTCGGATTTGGCAGGATCGAAGCGATGGAAGAACCACGCGGCGAGCAGGGCAATTAACAGTGCAACGATGATGACAGCAAAGCGTGAGAGGAGGATGGAAGGAAGCCACGCGACGCCGTCATAGGTGAACGCGGGGAGATTAGCGAGCGGAGACATGCCCGCGTCGATCTGGCGGACAGGGTTGCAGTCGTTGAACTGTGCGGCGCAGGCTTGATAGATGCTGGGGTAGAGGATGGAATTGCCCGGCAGATCGAGGGAGAGCGTGAGGATGGGATAGGCGATGAAGAAAAAGAGCACGTTGCCGATGCCGCCGCGCAAAAAAGGGATGCAATCGAAAAGTACGGCGACGGCGGCGATGACGGTGAGAGCAGGCAGGAGGACGATGAGGAGAGGCAGGGCGAGCTGCCAGAGGTTGATGCGTGTATCTTCTGCACGGAGGAGTTGCAGGAGAGCGGAGGCGGCGATGATGGCGAGAGTCATGGTGGACGCGATGGCGACGTTGCCAAGCCATTTGCCAAGCATGTATTCGATTTTCATGATGGGTGTTGTTGCGATGATTTGACCAACGCCCGTGCGGCGGTCGCGTTCGACGGAACCTTTGAGCAGATAGAACGAGAAGAGCAGGAAGAACTCGCCCATCAGCAGGGTCGTCATCGCGCCGATCCAGGCGGAGTTGTAGATGGCGCGGTAACCGCCCAGGTTCAAACCTGCGATCTGAATCGCGTTGATTTCGGGAATGAAGAGGTACGTCAGGAAAATGGTGAAGAGCAGCAATCCGAGAAACCCGTAGCTGCGGAAGCGCTCGAGAAAGTCGGCGCGCATGAGGTGATAGAGGCTGCGGGGTGTGTTCATCGCACAAAACTCCCCTCGATCCCGACAAACCACAGAATGTAACTGAAAGTCATGATGATCGCCGCCGCCCACCATGGGATACGCTGGACGCGCTGGATGGCAATCGTCCCGAGAATGACAATCCACAGGCTCATGCCAATGCTGTAGACGCCGATCACATACACCCAGACGATTGTTGACCACAGCGCGCCAAACTCACCGTTCATCGCCGCGGTGAAGGCATAGGGATGTCCCACAATCAGGTTTGCGACAAAGCCAGCCAGGATCATATCGTTCAGAATCACCATGAACAACGCCGCGGGCGCCTGGGCAAATCCAATCGTGTTGACCATCTGCTCGAATGTGCCCTGCCCGCGCCAAAGTTTGCTGAACACTTGCGCCAATCCTGGAATGACCACAGGGCCCAGCACACCCAGCAGGGGAAAGATGATGAGAAAGAAAACCATTGTGAAATGTTCCGCACTAACGGGCATGCGACCGAAGAAGCCTACGTACGTCGGGTCGGGCAATTCGCGGCGCGTGCCGAGCCAGTCATAACCAAGGGCAGTATAGATAAAATAGTTCAAATACTGAAGCGAGTAAACCAGGATGATCACCATCACCGCATAGCGGATGGACGTCAGTTGAGCAAGTTCATCGAAGGTCTTTTTCGGGTGAACGATGGTTCCCCAAATGTAGCCAAAGAATTTGCGTAACATGTTGACCTCTCAAAGACTCGCTTCAATTCAGCGATACGTCTCGCGCAGATACTCGCGCCAGCCAGAGTCCAGTTCAGAGGTGGTGACGCCAAGGATCGATTCCGCTTCTGAGGGCGTCTTGATGATCGCAATGATCTTGTCGAAACCAAATTCCTCGATCATGTATTCGACCAGCGTGATGGAATATGGAAACCCTTTCACCTGCTCCCATTTATCCGGCACAAGATCGGTTGCGATGGAGGGGATTTTGTTCTGCGATACCAGTTGTGTCATGCGCGCCCGCCAATCGGGGATCATTTGTCGCGCTTCATATCCAGCCAAGCCTTCATTGAGCCAGATGGGAATCTCGTAGTTGTTCTCCTCCATGCTTCCATTGACGTAGTGGACCAGCGCATGAGTGAACTCATGCACGCCCGCGGTCAAAACTTCCTGTGTATCGAGCGTGCCGCCAGGGTTGAGCGGTGAGACGATCCAAGTGTCGATCCCCTGGGTTGTGCCGACGTGAGTCGCCGACGCGCCGCGCTGTCCGCTTGCCTGGTGGAACGTGTCAATGTCGCTGAAGATGTAGACCGAGAACTTTTCGGTCGCATCCACTTGAAGGTCTGTTGTAATACGGTCGTAATTCGCCTCCAGTTCTTTCTCCAGCAATGGAGCGGAATCCTCCGACCCTTTTGCGGCAAAGAATTTGAAGTGATCGCTCTCGTCAATAAGAGTCCATTCGATTTTAGGGGCGGAGCAGGAAATAAGAGCAACCACAGCCAAAACCAAACACACGCAGCAGATTATTCGTTTCATGTCGGTTCATTCCCTGCAATGGCGCAGTCTCGATATGGACGACAACGAACGTCGTCCTACTCGACCACAACTGCTGTCAGAAAGATATATCGCTTATTTGGCAACCTGCTCGAACACCTCCCGAATGGCATCAATCACTGCTTGAGGCTTGTCGAATTGAATGTTATGTCCGGTGTCCTCGACGATGATCAGCTCCCCCCGCGTGGAGAGCGCCGCCAGATCCACCTGATTGCCATTGACGATATCCGCCCATTGTTGCGCCAACTCCATGGATTGCAGTGTGGATGGGATCTGTACCATCAAGTCCTGCGCAGTCACTTTTCGCGTGAGCACAAGTAACGGCAAATCGCCAAGGCTCTTCAACTCCCTGGGCTGGCTTTCATAAGCGATCATCATATCCACTTCACGCTTTATTGCCACGAAATAACCGTTGTGGTACATCTCTGCCAGCAGAAGCGCCTTGTCCTTCTCTGCAAACGGGAAATTGGCAATTGCTGGGTCATATAGCTTAAACGCCCGAGATAATCCAATGCGTTCAATGATCTGGTTTATCCGCAGGGCCGTAATTGTCAGTTTTATTGTTTGTGCCATTTCGGGCGATTCAGTAATTTCTGATGGAACCCGCCGGGACTGATTGTCGTGCATCGAGTCCACAAACACCAATCCAACCACCTCGTCCGGGTATTGCGACGTAAAGGCGCGTATGAACACCCCGCCTAATGAATGCCCGACCATCAGGTAGGGTGGCTTTTCCCCGCCGTTCTCCAGCAGGCCATGCAGCATTTCTGCCGCAGGTCGTGGCGATAATTCTTCATCAACAGGCTCACTCCAGCCATAGCCTGCCCGATCATAGGAGCAAACGCGTGTGAATTTCGCCACATCATCCTGGACCAACGCCCAATGGGTGCTCCACCCCTGCGCGCCCGCTTCGAGCACTACGGTGGGACTGCCGCTGCCCCGGCAGTCCAGTCTCATCTGGATGCCATTCACATCCACCATCTGGGCAAGGGGCTTGTATGTTTTTTCGTCTCTTGCGCTTGCGACTGCCTGATAAATTGCCCCAACTGCTATCACCACTAGAAACAAGATCGCCGCCCCCAACACTACCCGCCCCAGCCAATAAAGACATCCTCTTCTCTTCCCCTTCTTCTCCGCTGACACATTGACGCTAGACATCTCACACCTGCCTTTCCCGGATGACCGTGAGTCAAATTTCTATATTGATATCAGATGGCAAAGCCATCTCAAATTCAAATAGACTTCTTATCGATTTTCGTAACAAACGCGGCGCGTGGAGCGAGCGTTCGCTAAATCCCATGAGTCAATCCCGTACATCAAATACCAAGAAATGCAGAGGCTATCGCTTGCGGTAGTCCATGGATAAGTGTTGGCGCGACAATACTTCCAGTTTTCTCGCGCACAAAGCCGCCAGTAAAACCAGCAAAGAATGTCCAGAGACCCCACCACGGCGTCAACTGCCAATCACCCTTTATCGTCAGGCTGCCAAGGTTGAGGAAGTGCATAACTCCAAACAGTATGGATGTTATGACAACCCCCCAACCCCAATGGACACCGAAGAATTGATAAGGTCTTCCCCACGCCTCATTCAACCTGGATTGGATGTATCCCCGAAAAAGAAGTTCTTCTCCCAGCCCAAGGAAAAAGAGATAGAAGAGAAACGCGGAAATGCCGTTCCCTATCGTCGCCTTCCCAGCCAGGCTGGAGAGATTTACGAGCAATAAAGCGCCGACCACCATGCCGCTTTCATTTCGCGTTGGTTTGCGCTTGAGCAGCCAGCCTAATGCAAAAAGCACGGCAATTTCGACGCCTACCATGATGAGCGCACCGCCCCATTGGGTTTCATCAACAAACATAAACGGGACGCTGGCGAAAGCCACCGGCACAAAAGCAACCAACCCAATATCCAGATGGTAGCGGAAATTGCGCAAAGAAATACCGTAGGATGCCAGGTTTCTGCGGGTGACGACCAGCAGGAGCAGGGGAACGGCGCTCATCACAGCATATTCGAAGAAGGCACGATTCGTTGCCTGTCTCACCCATTCACCAACGGGTGAGAGTCCTGCCAACGCGACAAGAAACAAAGTGATACCGAAAACGGCCACAACTTCGATGACTGATTTTGCTTTCATTTTGCTCCTTCAAATTCGGCAAAACTTAATGAACAACTGTGGATTTTTGACCCGGCTTGAACAGATCACGCAACAGCAACACCCCGCCAATGTCGATGGCGATCACTGTCACGATGTACAGGACCAGCGTCCCAAGCACGAGCATCCACTGCCAGCCGCCCATCGGAGTCGAGCCGTCCGCCAGCCCGGTGACCTCGGCGAGCGCCTGCATGCCAAAGAACAGGGCGGCGGCAATGGCCAGGGTCCAGCCGAACAGTTTCCAGCGCAGGTGTGAACGGACCGCAGCCCAAAGCAACAGTCCCCCGCCAATGATGACGAGAAAGAACAGTTCCGCTGGCATGAGATAGTCAAAGCGGAAGACGCCGTCTGCGATGAATGAAATTGCGCCGAACAGAATGGGAGCCAGAATGGGGAGCCAGACAAGCACTGTCCCCGCTATGGATAGAACCTTGGTGAGAGCGCCCTTGTTTTCCATGGGTTTTACCTCCTTTTCGAACAGGCAAACCAGGATTCAGGCGACTTATGATCGTCTTTTCACCAATTTCATTATACAACCGCTGTCAAGGTTTTTTACTTCCTCGACCCGGTCAGTGCGGTGGTGATCCCCAGGCCGATATACACCAATCCCGCGAAATAACGCCCACCTTTTTGAAAACCTTTGTTCCCCGCCAGCGTTCCGGCGAGCGAACTGGCCAACAGGGAATACAGGCTGTCCGTGACGATCGCCATGCCCACAAAGACCGCGCCCAGCAACAAGTTCTGCCCGATGACATTCCCTTTGGCGGGGTCAACGAACTGCGGCAGGAACGCAAAGAAGAACAATGCGGTCTTTGGGTTGAGGATGTTGACGGCGAATCCCTGCCAGTAAATGCGCGCAAGACTTTCCCGCCTGATGGTCCCCTCCACTTCCCCGTTATCCGATGCCAGCAGTTTGCGGATGCCAAGATAAATGAGATACGCCGCGCCGAGATACTTCACAACATCGAACGCCAGCGCGGACGACAACAGGATGGCGGAGAGTCCCAGCGCCGCGGCGACCGCCTGCAAAAAGTTGGCGGTCTCGATGGCAAGCACCGAGACGAGTCCCGCCAGGCGTCCCTGTGACGCGCTGCGCGCCGTGATATACAACACCGCCGGACCCGGGACCAGCAACAGCACCAGCGCGGCGCCCATGAACAGATAGAGTTGCGAGGGTTCGATCAACCTATCCCCCGATGTGCGACATCTCCACCTTGGGCAGATCGACCGTGTTTTCCGAGCGCAGTTCGGAATAGCGGTCACTGCGCCTGCCCCAGAGATGTGTGATCTTCTTCGAGATTTCCTCATCCGTCGCGCCGCCGCGCACCAGACTCTTGAGGTCGTGTCCCTTGACCGCGAACAGACAGGTGTAAAGCTTGCCCTCCGCGGATAAACGCGCCCGGTTGCAATCGCGGCAGAAGGGTTGGGTCACCGAGGCGATCACGCCGATCTCGCCGCTGCCGTCCCTGTAACGCCAGCGCTCCGCCACTTCGCCGCGATAGTTCGGGTCGAGCGGCTCGAGCGGCATCTCGGCATCGATCATCTTCACGATCTCCTTCGCCGAGACGACTTCATTCGTGCGCCAGCCGTTGGTATGCCCCACATCCATGTATTCGATGAAGCGCAGGATGTAGCCCTTTTCGCGGAAGTAACGCGCCATCGGCAGGACGCTCTTTTCATTGACGCCGCGTTTGACCACCATGTTGACCTTGATCGGTCCCATCCCGGCCGCCGCGGCGGCATCCATCCCTTCGATCACCTTTTCCACCGGGAAGTCCACATCGTTCATGGACTTGAACACTTCATTATCGAGCGAATCGAGACTTACGCTCACGCGCTTCAAGCCCGCCTCTTTCAACGCCTGTGCCTGCCGCGCCAAAAGCGACCCGTTGGTGGTCATCGTCAGGTCGAGGTCGGGGATCTTCGAAAGCATGCCGATCAGCAGGTGCAGGTCCTTGCGCACCAACGGTTCGCCGCCGGTGATGCGAATCTTCTGGACGCCGTGCTCGACGAATATGCGCGCCAGGCGCGCGGTCTCCTCGAAGGTCAACACCTCCGAGTGAGGCAGGTACGGGTAATCAGACCCGAAGATCTCCTTCGGCATGCAATACACACAGCGGAAGTTGCACCGGTCTGTGACGGAGATGCGCAGGTCGCGCAGGGGGCGGTTGAGGGTGTCGGTCAGGGTCATGGCAGGTGGTTTTCTCCGGCGGTTTGTTGGAGGAGGCGCGGGCTTGGACAAGGCAAATCGAACCGGACCAGCCCCGGGCGGAGGAGGAGGCGGGTTGTCCATCCGGAAAGGCTTTTCGATCCAATTATGTGCATGGTTTTGGCATTATAACAATAGTATATGAAGTCTGGATGAGCCGATTGACTAGCACTTTCAGCCATGCTATCATACGTACATTATTCTTTATTTCATCATTCCATTATTTTGCACATTACAAAGGAGTTATTTATGAATAATAGCAGCGTTTCATTTCGTATTGTCGAATTTATCATCCGCTTCATTGGCTTGTTCATTTTTAGTGCAGTAGGCTTTTCACTGGGTGGAAATCTGGCTCTCTTCCTTGGAATGGCAGGCGATTCCGGTGAGCTTTTCCTGTATCAGACCGTCTTTGCATTGCTCGGCGGTCTGTCCGGGTTTATCCTGATCCCTTATTTCACCACGCGTCCGGCGCGCTTCATCCGCAAAAAATTGGGGACCCTGTCAGCCGAAACGCTCTTCGCCGGTCTGATCGGCTTGATCGTCGGTCTGCTTACGGCGGCGCTGCTTTCATTCCCGCTCTCCCTGCTGCCCGCCCCGTTCGGGCAGGTCCTTCCGTTCGTCGGCGTGGCGGCTTTTTCCTACTTTGGGGTTTCGTTGTTCGTCATGCGGCAGGGGGACCTGTTGGGGCTGGTCAGCGCGCTGAGCGGACGCGGCGAGAACGGCACTTCCTCCTCCTGGACAAATCTTAACCGCACCATCTTACTGGATACCAGCGTCATCATCGATGGACGCGTCGCCGACATCGCCAAAACCGGATTCCTGCCCGGCACGCTTCTCATTCCGCGCTTCGTGTTGAACGAGCTCCAATATATCGCCGATTCCCCCGACGGCTTGCGCCGCCAGCGCGGACGCCGCGGCATGGAGGTGCTCGCCGAACTGCAGAAGATCCCCAGCATTCTCGTCCGCATCAGCGACATCAACGCCGAGGGCGTGCGCGAAGTGGACGACAAACTCGTGGTGCTGGCGCGGCAGTTGAAATGTCCGATCCTGACCAACGACTATAACCTGAACCGCATCGCGGAATTGCAGGGCGTCACCATCCTGAACATCAACGAACTGGCGAACGCGGTCAAATCCGTTGTGCTGCCCAGCGAACGCATGACCCTGAACATCTTCCAGGAAGGCAAGGAATACGGTCAGGGTGTGGGCTACATGGACGACGGCACGATGGTCGTGGTCGAGAACGGTCACGATTACATCGGCGAGTACAAGGAAGTGGTCGTCACCAAGGTACTCCAGACTGCCGCGGGGCGCATGATCTTTGCCCGCGTGGAGGAAGAGAACGGGAGAAAGAAGAAGTAAATAGAAATGTCATTGCGAGGAGCCGCTCGCGCTGAGCGGAGCCGTAGGCGAAGTCGAAGCGGCGGCGAAGCAATCCCCTTCTAAACATAAGATTACTTCGTCACTTCGTTCCTCGCAACGACATGAGGTTATCATGATCCGTCTTTACAACACACTCACCCGCAAAAAGGAAGAATTCCAGACCATCGAACCGGGCGTTGTCCGCATGTACGTCTGCGGTGTCACGGTCTATAACGACGCGCACGTCGGGCACGCCATGTCGGCGCTCGTGTTCGATATCATCCGCCGCTACCTCGAATACCGCGATTACAAGTTCAAGCACGTCATGAACTACACGGATGTGGACGACAAGATCATCAACCGCGCCAATCAACTAGGCGAAGATCCGCTCAAACTATCCCAGCGTTATATCGAAGAATATTCCAGGGAACTTGCGAATCTCAACATCCTGCCGCCCAGCGCGACGCCGCAGGTCAGCAAGACCATGCCGCTCATCATCGAATTCATCCAGGGGCTCATCCAAAAGGAAGCCGCCTACGCCGCACCCAACGGCGACGTGTATTTCAGCGTCATCAGCGACAACGACTACGGCAAACTCTCGGGCCGCAAACTGGATGACATGCAGGCCGGGGCGCGCATCGAAGTGGGCGAAGCCAAGGACCACCCGATGGACTTCGCCCTGTGGAAAGCCGCCAAACCCGGCGAAATTTCCTGGGACAGCCCGTGGGGCAAGGGCCGCCCTGGCTGGCACATCGAGTGCTCCGCCATGAACCTCGCCGAACTCGGCGAACAGATCGACATACACGGCGGCGGCAACGACCTCATCTTCCCGCACCACGAGAACGAGATTGCACAAACCGAATCGTACACGGGCAAGCAATTCGCCCGCTACTGGATCCACAACGGCATGCTGCAACTCGGCGGCGAGAAGATGTCCAAGTCCTTGGGCAACATCGTCAGCATCAAGGATTTCCTCGCAAAACGCGATGCGGATGTAATGCGGATGCTCGTCTTGAGCGGGAACTACCGCGCGCCTTTGATCTTCAGCGAAGAGACTCAGGATGCCGCGGAAAAGAACCTCGAACGCCTCAGAGCCGCCCTGAGGCCTGCTTCCACATCCGCAAGTGGACTCTCCGCTGATGCCGCCTCCGCGCCCGCCGCCCAGGCGGAGTCCACGAAACAAGCCTTCATCGAAGCCATGGACGACGACTTCAACACGCCGCTCGCCCTCGCCGCGTTGTACGAACTGGTCAAAGCCATCAATACCGCCCGCGATAACGGCGCGAACGACGAGCAGCTCAAACCCGCCCAGTCCATGCTACGTGAGTTGACCGGGGTGCTCGGTCTGCGTCTGCAAGAGAAGACAGGTTCCAGCGACGATGAAGCGAAAGTCATCGCATTGATCGAGGAACGCAATGAAGCCCGCAAGCAAAAGAACTGGGCGCGCTCCGACGAGATCCGCGACCAATTGAAAGAGATGGGCGTGGTCATCGAAGACAGTAAAGACGGCACGAAGTGGAGATGGAGTTAAAGAACATTTAGGAGTGTATGATGAGCGAAAAGACCATTCACATCACCGAACTGGACCGCCAGCGTTTGATTGACCTGATCATGGACGCGCAATCCGGCGAATATCGCGGCAGCGTGTATCTCGAAAAACTGCGCGGCGAGCTCGACCGCGCCCAGATCGTCCTGCCGCAGGAGATCCCCACCGACGTCATTACCATGAACACGAAGGTTGCCCTCCTCGACCTGGATACGCAGGAGGAGGAGATCTACACACTGGTCTACCCCGAAAACGCAAATTCAACCGAGGGCAAGGTCTCGATCCTCGCCCCGATCGGGACAGCCATGCTCGGCTATCGGGTTAATGATGTGTTCGAGTGGGAAGTTCCCGCCGGCAAAAGGCGGCTTAAGGTTGACAAAATTCTCTATCAGCCCGAGGCTTCAGGGGATTACGAGCTGTAGCGCTGTTTAAGTTTTCAATCGAGTAGGAGGCGGCGGCTAACCGCCTCCTCTCACACCACCGGACATGCGGGTCCGCATCCGGCGGTTCACCGAGAATGACGCAGATAGTCTTGCGCTGGATTTTCCTTCATCTCGTGCCGAGGATGCTCGGCTCTCTGCACAACTCCCACAGGCTTCACCCGTTTTGTTTGCACAGTAGTTCCTCTTTCCGAGGTGGGCGGCCTTCTGTGTTCATCCCGCGAACTGCTCGTTGTACTTATCCTCTCGATGTTCAGCCCTTCCCGAAAACTTCCGGTGTCGGGTCGGAGGAGGCGCCCAATGGTCCAGGCTAACCTCCGTCCGCCGCTCAAACCCAGCGTGCGGATCTCCCGCACTGGGCTTTCACAATAGTATGCTTTTCAGCATCGTGCCAACGAAGGTATCAGTGAAACCAGGTTTTCCAATCCGAACTCGCCGTATAGTTTTCTCTCAGGCAATGTTTTCCAACCACAGCACCGCCAACGTTTGTTGCGCTGTGACCAGATGCGTTGCACAATCCATCGGTCCAGTCGGTTGAAGAGCTTGCGGACGTGGGCTTTGCAGTAGTACTGCCCCCACCCGCGAATGATCGGGTTGATCTCTGTGATGATGTCTTGTGTTGTAACTGGGGCTCTGCGTCGGGTCAGATTTCGGATCTGACTCTTGAAGTGTTGGATCGATTTCTCTCGTGGGTACGCATACAGACCTCCGCTCTTGACTTTGCTCTTGATCTGATCTGTTGTCAGCTTGAGCGGTCGAGTCCCACGTTTGATCTTATACCCGAGAAACTCAAAACCATTGCTAATGTGCACGATCCGAGTCTTTTCACTATGCAGCTCCACTCCAAGTTTTCCAAGTATTTGCTTTGCGGTAGCAAGAGCAGCCTTTGCATCTTGTTGGCTTCGACAGGTTATTACCCAGTCGTCTGCATACCGTGTCAGTTGCAACCCTCTTTGTCGCATTTCCCAATCAAACGGCGTTAATAGGATGTTGCTCAATAGTGGCGAAATTACTCCGCCTTGAGGTGTCCCTCGTTCTGACGGGTGCCATTTCCCTTCGCCGATGCAGCCGGCTTTCACGATACTCTCTATCAATCCGAGTATTCGTCCGTCTGCTATGCGTTGGGTTATCAGGGTCATCAGTTTTTCCTGGTCTACTGATCCAAAAAAATCTTTTAGGTCAGCATCCACGATCCACTCACAACCACTCTCCAGCTCCCGCCAGATCTTGCGCAGCGCATCCTTACTTGACCTCCCAACTCGATATCCGAAGTTGGCTTCATCGAATAGCGGCTCGAAGATCGGTTCCAACCGATTTAGCAATGCTTGTTGACATACCCGATCATAGACTGTGGGTATGCCTAACTTGCGATACTTCCCCGGTTGCCCAGCTTTGGGAATCAGTTTCTCACGAACCGCCTGCGGCTGATAGGTGGACTGTTTCAGTTCTTCGTGAAGTCTGTCCAGTTGCTTTTCCAGTTCCTGTCCAAATTCCTCGATGCTCTGTCCGTCTATTCCGCCTGCTCCGCGATTCTTCCGTACTTTTTCCCATGCCATTGCCAAGTTCTTTCGCTTGTATACCTTGTCCACTAACGAGTGGACCTTCCTCGCACCGGTTGGGTTGAGCCATTCCGCTAGTCTCCTCGGACTATGACTTATGGGTTTTTCACTAAAGGAACTTATCCGCGTCATTGCCTTTACTCACTTTCGGTTAGACTCTCTCAACCACTTTTGCTCGCCGACTTCCCCAGCTCCACACTCGCTGCCTTCTTGTGGTCACGCCGCTTTCACGACGCTTCAGGTACTATTCGGCGATCCGACTACTCACCAGGCTTTGCTTCCCTTTTCGCTCTTCGCTTATAGGGTCGCTTATTCTGATGCCACTCAGAAACCCGTTGAGTTCTCCCGGGGTTACGCATTGTTCTTCCGCATCGTGCCGCCCGCACACACCTTGGTACAACGGGTGAATGAGTATGCCTTCGCCTCCATAGTGCAGGCTCGACCTGTTCCCGTTTTTGGCCGACCGGTTCATCCTGGCTCTCGCCTTGATTACGGCCCAATGCTTCTCCTCATGCCCTTCGGATTTCACCTCGCGGTGAACACCCTGCCCTCCGATAGCTTTCACCATCGGCCAGCGAGACATTACTCCCGCTTTTGGATATGGTGCCCCTCATCTGAGCACCAGAGGGACTTCAACCCTCCTGATCAATGCGCTGCCCGGCGCACACTATGGCTTCGGCTGACTTCTGTCGCCTCAATCTGACATCTCTGCCAGAGTTACTTGTTAGCCGGACGACAGACCTCCCCAGGTAAGAACGTTGACTTTCCCTGCACGCTTGTCGCATTTACTTCCCAAGCCCTTGATTGCATTGGGCTTTGTTGCTCATTGCCAACTCGCCCGACTTGAACAGCCTCTTATGCGCTTCGTGTTCCTCAAGCCACAGGTTTGCCGCCAGCTTCCTCCAGACCTCCTCTCACAAGGACGCCCTTGCTCTTGGCTAATGGTTGGTGCAATCAACCTCCATAGAAGTCTTTCACTTCCTAGTCAACGCCCATGCTGGGCGCACAA
>DIDP01000015.1 GCA_002418205.1 Anaerolineales bacterium UBA5797
CTCTTCGATGAGACCCAGCGCCTGCTCAAGGAGACCGAGGAACGCAATGCCGAGCTGGCGATCATCAACTCGGTGCAGGAAGGGCTGGCGGCCGAACTGGACATGCAAGCCATTTATGAACTTGTCGGCGAAAAGATCCGTGAAGTTTTCAATGCCGACTCAAACTACATCGGCCTGTACGATCAGGAAAATCAACTTGTCCACGCGAAATATGCCGTGGATCGTGGAATGCGTTTGACGTTTGACCAGCCATTCCAGATGGGGCAGGGATTCTATACCCTTGTGATCCGATCACGAAAACCGCTCATTGTCAATACACTCGAACATGGAGCCGAGTTGGGAGGCATACCCACCCCCCGCCCCGATACAGGTGAGGACCTCAACGAATCCTATCTTGGGGTGCCGCTCATGCTTGGCAATGAAGTGAGAGGGGTTGTGGCCGTCCAGAGCTACAAGAAATTTGCCTTCAACGAATCCGATGCCCGCCTGCTGACCACCCTCGCCAACTCGATGAGCGTCGCGCTCGAGAATGCCCGTCTCTTCGACGAGACCCAGCGCCTGCTCAAGGAGACCGAGGAACGCAACGCCGAGCTCGCGATCATCAACAGTGTGCAGCAATCGCTCGCCTCCAAGCTGGATATGCAGGGCATTTACGATGCCATCGGTGACAAGATCTGTGAAATCTTCAATATACGGGAGGTGTTGATCCTGTCACTCGATCGCAAAGCCCAAACCGCCCACTCGTCCTATCCAAAAAGGGAAACCGCCTATCCATTTAACGAGTTTGTGGACTATTTCGACAGCACAAAAGCGCCTCTTTTGATCAATGAGAACGCCCAAGTGGAAGCCCCCAAATATGGAATTTTTAACCTGGACGCTCCATCAGACATTAGCAAGATCACCGGTTCCATGCTGTTTGTGCCGCTGACTGTAGGTACAGAAGTCACGGGCATCATTTCCATCCAGGACGGGAGTCGTGAAAATGTCTTTACCGACTCCGACGTGCGTTTGCTGACAACCCTCGCAAACTCCATGAGTGTCGCACTGGAAAGCGCCCGTCTCTTCGATGAGACCCAGCGCCTGCTCAAAGAGACCGAGGAACGCAATGCCGAACTGGCTGTCATCAACAGCGTACAACAAGCGCTGGCATCCAAGCTGGATATGCAAGGCATTTACGATATCATCGGCGACAAGATCCGAAGCATCTTCAATGCGAATATCGTACTCATCAGCACACTTGATCATCAGGCCAAAATACTCACTCCACAATACCTCTTTGAAGATGGAAAGAGACGGGAAATGGAGCCCGTCAACTTTGGCAAACCTCCATGGGACAAAGCGATTGGGGATGTGATCAATTCTCCAGGACCAGTGCTCTTCGAAGAAAATGTAAAGGAAACCCTGGCAGAAAAATATGGAATACATGGAGAGTATAAAACCCTGCTGTACGTGCCACTCAGCTTAGGAGGACAGGCTTGGGGTGGCTATTTCAGCATCCAGGATAAGGAAAAGGAACACGCTTACAGTCCGTCTGATATTCGTTTGCTTCAAACCCTTGCCAACTCGATGAGCGTTGCGCTCGAGAACGCCCGTCTCTTCGATGAGACCCAGCGCCTGCTGAAAGAGACCGAACAACGCGCCGCCGAACTAGCCATCATCAACAGCGTCCAGCAGGGGCTTGCCTCCAAACTGGACATGCAGGCTATCTATGATCTGGTGGGCAATAAGATCCGCGACATCTTCCAGGTGGAGGTGGTTTACATTGCCATTCGTAATCCTCAAGATATCGATCAGATAGATTTTCCATATTATGTGGATCGAGGCGCCATTCTGAAGGCGACGCCGCTCAGGATGGGGGAAGGTCTGACATCGAAGGTCATCGAAAATCGCCAGCCGCTTTTGATCGGCACAATGGAGGAACAGATCAGCATGGGGGCGATCTTCGAGGCAGACGAACGCGCCAACACCTATCTTGGCATACCGATCATCATCGGCGATTTCGTTGCGGGTGTGGTCAGTGTTCAGAGTTACAAGGAAAACGCCTTCCACAATTCCGACATACGGCTGTTGGAAACGCTCGCCAATAGCACGGGGATCGCCCTCGAAAACGCCCGGCTCTTTGCCGAAACCCAACGCCTGCTGAAGGAGACCGAGGAACGTGCTTCGGAACTTTCCGCCATCAGTACGATCAGTCAGGCGCTGGTGGCGGAAACGGATCAGGACGCAATGATCCAGCTCATCGGGAGTCAGACGCGGGACACGTTCAATGCGGATATCGCCTACGTGGCATTGCTCGATCCGCAGACAAATCTCATCCGCTTCCCGTATCAACATGGCGAGGATTTCGACACGCTCAAACTCGGAGAAGGGTTGACGAGCAGGGTCATCCAATCGGGTGAACCCCTGCTGATCAACAAGGATATCAAGGAGCGCCGTGCACAATTGGGAGCAACGCTCGTCGGCAGGGAGGCGCTTTCGTATCTGGGCGTGCCAATCAAATCGGGGCGCGAGACCATCGGCGTGTTGAGCGTGCAAAGTGTCACCGAGGAGGGCGTATTCGACGAGGACGATCTGCGCCTGTTGACGACCATCGCCGCCAACGCGGGCGCCGCGATCCATACAGCCAGACTTCACTCAGAGACACAACGCCGAGCGCGCGAGATGGCAACCCTGGCAGAGATCGGCAACGACATCGCCGCCTCGCGCGACCTCGAACCTGTCCTCGAAAAAATTGCAACGCATGCCAAGGAAATTTTACGCGTGCGCGACATTGTTATCGCGTTGCGTGAGTCCGACGGTGAAAATTTCCGCACTGTCATCGCCCTTGGAAAGTATCCGGATGAATTGAAATCGGTTGTCATTACGCCCAACAGGGGAATTATGGGACATATCCTTGCGAGTGGCGTGGCGGAATACGTGAACGACCCAAGTCATGATCCGCGCGTATATCATGTGCCTGGTACCCCCGAAGAAGAGGATGAAGCGGAATATTTGATGGGGGCGCCTTTGATCTCACGCGATCAAATCATTGGCGGGATCATGATCTGGCGCGAGCATCCGGATCCCGTCTTCTCCCAACCCGATCTCGATTTTCTCGTGAGCGTGGCGCGCCAGACCGCCATCGCCATTGAAAGCGCGAGACTGTATCTCGAAACCCAGCGGCGTGCAAGGGAAATGTCCGCGCTGGTGGATGTCGGCCGCGACATCTCCGCCAGCCTTGACGCACATACGGTTCTGGAAAGCATTGCCACACATGCAAAAGATCTGCTCAACGCGGATACCAGCGCCCTCTTCCTGCCCGAGGGAGACGGTTCCACATTCCGCGCCATTGCCGCGGTTGGAGACGAGTCGGAAAATATTCGCAACGATACGATCAACCTAGGCGCAGGGATATTGGGAAGCATCGCACAAAACAAGGTCGGCGAAATCGTCAACGTTGTGAACAACGATCCGCGTGCCATCACGATCACGGGTACAGATATCAATGAGGATGAACATCTGCTGGCCGTACCTTTGTTGGCAAATGAGGAACTCAAAGGTCTCATGGCGGTCTGGCGGACAGGCAAAGGCAAGGAATACAACGAAACCGAATTGGAATTTCTGAATAACCTTTCGCGCCAGGCGGTGATCGCTGTGCAAAATGCGCAATTGTTTGCCGATGCACAACAAGCCAAGGCGCTCGCCGAAGCCGCCAACGAAGCCAAGAGTTCCTTCCTTGCCACGATGAGTCACGAGATCCGCACACCGATGAACGCGGTCATCGGCATGAGCGGCCTGCTCATGGATACGCCGCTCAACAACGAACAACGCGATTACGCTGAGACCATCCGCAACTCGGGCGATGCCCTGCTCGCCATCATCAACGACATCCTCGACTTCAGCAAGATCGAGGCCGGCAAAATGGATGTGGATTTCCAGCCCTTCGATTTGCGCGAGTGCGTCGAATCCGCGCTGGACCTGACAGCGGGGCGCGCCATCGAAAAAGGACTCGACATCGCCTACCTCATGGACGACGATGTCCCCGCCGGCATCAAGAGCGATGTCACCCGCCTGCGACAGATCCTCATCAACCTGCTGAGCAACGCGGTCAAATTCACGGAAAATGGTGAAGTGGTGTTGACAGTTAAGAAGGGCAAAGCCAAAAACGAACTGCTCTTCACTGTCCGCGATACGGGTATCGGCATTTCAGAGGATCATATGGGACGATTGTTCCAATCGTTCTCACAAGCCGATTCCTCCACCACGCGCAGGTTCGGCGGCACGGGCCTGGGTCTCGCCATCAGCAAACGCCTCGCCGAAATGATGGGCGGCGAAATGCACGCCGAAAGTGCAGGCATCGGCAAAGGCTCGAGATTCATCTTCACCATTGTCGCCGAACCCGCCAAAGTCGCCGAGCGTAAAACCGCCCGCGATGTCAGAGGCATCCAGTCCATATTGCACGATAAAAGAGTCCTCATCGTGGACGATAACGCCACCAATCGCCGCATCCTCAAGGTCCAGACCGAAAAATGGGGCATGGCGGCGCGCGACACGGAATATCCGCGCGAAGCATTGCAATGGATTCAGGATGGCGAACGTTTCGACCTCCTCATCACCGACATGCACATGCCCGAGCTCGACGGTCTTATGCTCGCACACGAGATCCGAAAACTGCAAAGCGAAAAGGCATTGCCGATCATTTTGCTGACTTCGCTGGGCAGGCGCGAACTCGGAGCGGAAGAACTGAACTTTTCCGCCTACCTGACCAAGCCCCTCAAACCCTCGGCTCTCTACGACGCCCTGGCTGGCATCTTCGCAAGGAACCTGATCACCCCGAAACCGGATGCCACCAAACCCCTCACGGACAGGGAGATGGCAAAGCGGCATCCCCTGCGCATTCTGCTGGCGGAGGACAATCAGGTCAATCAGAAACTGGCGTTGCGCCTCCTTGAACAGATGGGCTACCGCGCCGATGTTGCCTCGAACGGCATTGAGGCAGTAGAATCCATCGAACGGCAGATCTACGATGTGATCCTCATGGACGTGCAAATGCCCGAAATGGACGGCCTCGACGCCACGCGCAACATCCGCAAATTGAAGGACGCCGCCCAGCCGCACATCATCGCCATGACCGCCAATGCCCTGGAAGGCGACCGTGAAATGTGCATCGCCGCCGGCATGGACGATTACATCAGCAAACCGATCCACGTCAACGAATTGGTGGAGGCATTATTGAAAGCCGAAAGGAAATAATCCCAGGAGAAGCCATGCCCGTAATAGACAAAGCAACCTTCGAAGAACTCAAGCAGATGTCCGGCGAAGATTTCATCAATGAACTGATCGATGCCTTTCTCGACGATGCGCCCAACATGCTCAATAATTTGAGGACGGCACTGGCGGCAAAGGATGTTGAATCCTTCCGGCGGAACGCCCACTCGATGAAATCGAATGCCAACACGTTCGGTGCAACGGAACTCGGCGCGCTCGCCAAAGAGTTGGAATTCATGGCCAAGGAAAACAACCTCGATATCGGGACCAGGCTTGAGGTCCTGGAGGAGGCGTATGGGAAGGTTGCCGAAGAGTTGAAGGGAATGCGCACATGAAATTCGCACATGAACCGGGTCATCTTTTGGTGGTCGATGATAACAAGGTCAACCGCATCCTGCTGGCGCGCGGCCTCGAACAGGACGGTCACAAGATCGAGACCGCCGAGAACGGCAGGCAGGCTTTGGAAATGTTGAAGCGCGATGCGTTCGATCTGGTATTGCTCGACATCGAAATGCCCGAGATGAACGGCTATCAGGTGCTCGAAGCGTGTTTGCAGGATATCGAACTGCGGAACCTCCCCATCATCATGACTTCCTCGCTGGACGAGATCGACAGCGTCATCAAATGTGTGGAACTCGGCGCCGAGGATTACCTGAACAAGCCGATCAACCCGATCCTGCTGCGGGCACGCGTCAACGCCAGCCTGGAGAAGAAACGCCTGCGCGATGAACAGCGCAAGCTCATCCGCACGTTCGCCACCCGGGAAGTGGCGGAGGAACTCATGCGTGAGGGTTTCTCGTTGGGCGGACGGTATGTGGATGCCACCGTCATGTTTTCGGACATCCGTTCGTACACCACTTATTCCGAAAACGAGGACCCCGCCGAGATCATCGAACTGCTTAACAATTATTTTGCGTTGATGTTCGATGCCATCACCGGTCATCACGGGATCATCAACCAAATGGTCGGCGACGGCCTGATGGCGGTCTTTGGCGCGCCGGTCCAGCGGGAGGATCGCTGCGAACAATCTGTGCGCGCCGCCCTTGAAATGATGGAATTGCTGGAAGGTTTCAACCAGGAACAGGCGGCACAAAACAAAACGCAAATTCAAATCGGCATCGGCATCGCTTCGGGAAGGATGATCGCGGGGTACGCCGGTACCCAGCACCGCGCCACGTACACCTGCGTTGGCGATACGGTCAATCTTGCCAAGCGCATCGAGGAGCACACAAAACAGGCGGGCAGACCGATCCTGATCGACAGGTTCACGCGCGAAGGCCTGCCGGAGGATATTCAAGTGGAGGATCTCGGCGAAACCATCTTCAAGGGAAAGCACCAGGCCATCAACATCTTTGCGGTAAACAAGTGATCCACAGTAACAATTCCGGGGCAGGAAAGTATTGATGCAGAAATTCATCACCTCAAAAGTATTTGTGCCGCTGCTTTTTTCGGCGCTCATCCTGTTGGCATATGGATGGTTCGTGCCGTTCACCGGCTTCTATTGGGACGACTGGGTATTCGCATGGATCGGGAACTTCCTGGGACCCGCAGAGTTCTTCCCCGCATTCATCGGAATCCGTCCGTTTTTAATCCCCATCTTTTTTGTGACAACGAGTCTGGTGCCTGCCATCCCGGTTTACTGGCAGATCTTTGCCCTCATCATCCGCCTCCTCGCGGGACTATCAGCCTGGTTCGCGTTAAATCGAATCTGGCCTACCCGTAAGGGACCGGTACTCGTTGCTTCGTTGTTGTTTCTCATCTTCCCGGCATACAGCCAGCACTGGGTGGCATATACCCACATCAATCAGGAATGGGTCGCCTTTATCCTTTACCTGCTTTCGTTCGGGTTAACCGCCAGCGCCCTGCGCAACCCGGATAAATTCAAGTCCCTGACGGTTTTCGCCCTGGTCCTGTTTTTCGAAGGTCTTTTTGCCACGGAATATTTTTTCGGCATGGAGCCTTTGCGTTTCCTTTTCATCTGGGTGATCGTTTCCGAAGATATAAAAGAATGGAGATCCGGCTTGATGAGATCGTTGAAGATATGGTCGCCATATCTCCTCATCTGGCTGGTCAACGCGGTATGGCTTGCCTACTATTACAGTCTCGGCTACAACTCCTACGATCTTGAAGTATTAAGCGAGCCGCTTTCCCCATTGGGTCCATTGCTCGCGGTGGGCGAGGCGGTCTGGAAGGCGGGATTATATTCGTGGTTCCAGGTGCTTGAACTGAGCGCGAAATCCCTCCCTGCGCCTTCCACGGTCCTGACGCTGGGGATCATCGGCTTGACCTTCGTTGCATTCCTTCCCCTCCTCAACAAGATTTCCGAGACCTGGCCGTTCTCAAGAACGACAACCATCCAGTTTGCGTTGATCGGCTTGATCGGCATTATCCTGGGACGCGTTCCCTCCTATGCTGCGGGTCTGCCGTTCAGGCTTCAATCAAGTTTTGACCGGTTTGCGATCTCCATGATGCTCGGGGGAAGCCTGTTCATTGTCGGGTTGGTGGAGTGGTTGATCAGGAATCCGCGCATCAGGATCTACGCGTACGTGTTATTGATCGCGCTGGGTACGGGTCAGCAATTCTTCAACGGGAACATCTTTCGGAGGGATTGGGAAAGACAGCAGGAAATCTTCTGGCAGTTCAAATGGCGCATCCCCTCCCTCGCGCCAGACACCCTGATATTGACCGATGAGATCGCGGTGGACTACGAAAGCGACCTTTCATTGGTCGGTCCCATAAATTGGATCTACGATCCAGACTTCAAACGCGGGGACGACCTGCACTATTTGCTTTTGTACATCAACAGCCGCCTGGGCGGGACGCTGCCCTCCCTCGAGCCTGATACCGAGGTCCCGTATCTGCTTCGCACCGTTAACTTCCGCGGAAACACATCGCGAGTCATTGTGATCCATATGCCTGAAAACGGCTGCCTGCGCGTGCTCGATCCGAGCCTTGGGGATGAAGAAACCTACAGGAACAGACTCAAACGCGTGGTGGAGGCGATCCCTCTTTCCGATCCGTCACTCATCCGTGAGGAGCAGGTCGAGCCGCCCGTCTTTCTGTCCGAGCCCGATATTAGCTGGTGTTATTACTACACCAGGGCGGAACTCGCGCGTCAACTCAAGGACTGGGATCGGATTCTATCGCTCCAAGCGGAGGCAAATACAAAGGGATATGAACCTGCCGATCCGTTCGAATGGCTGCCGTTCATCGAAGCCAACGCCATGACCGGCGAATTCGCAAAGGCCATCGATCTTTCAGAGAACGCAATCAAAACTGATGGCGGGGTCCGTGTGGGTGTGTGCAAGGTTTGGGAACGGGTGCAGGCACAGGGTCCCGCGGGAGGCGAGGCGGAAACGCAAATCTCACAGGCTTTGACCGGGTTCCGGTGCGCGCGCTAAGTCCAACCAATCTCCCATCCCATCGCTTGACGCGCTAACACGGATGTGCTACCATCACTGAAACTTTTGTTCGAGATTGAGGAGATATCTATGTCACGTATGCAACGAGGCGTAATGGCTGCCTCCACCTTACTGTTGATTGCGATCCTGACATCAGCGTGCAATCAACCATACTCCCAGCCACCTGCTGTTACGAATACGCCCATTGATACCACCAATTTTTTCGCAACAGCGATCACGGAACCGAGCAGCATGCAGGATGTGGAAAACTTTTCAACACAAACGGCGCAGGCCGCACTTGGAACGTCTGTCCCCGTTGAAGTTACTGCAACGCCAACCGGCATTGCAAACATTCTGGTGACGGCCACCATTACTCCCACACCGATCATCAACCTCAATCCGACAACAACGGCAACACAGGCTGTCGCCGTATCGACATCCACTTCTCCGTCATCAGGTTCAAGTGCCAGGCCTTCAACCTATATTTTGAAGAAGGGCGAGTTCCCGTTCTGCATCGCCCGCCGATACAATGTTGACCCGGATACGCTGCTGCGCTTGAGCGGTTTGAGCGCGGGCATTCTGTATCCTCCCGGAACAGTGCTGACCATTCCACAGACCGGCTCCTTCCCGGACAACCGCATGTTGCGCAACCACCCGACGACGTACTCTGTGGCATCCTCTGATCAAACCATTTATGGCGTCGCCTGCGAGTTCGGCGACATCGAGCCGTCAGCCATCGCGAGTGCCAACAACCTCTCCGTGGATGCAAAGTTGACTGTGGGTCAACAGTTGAACATCCCCTGAACCATCTCGTTAAAGTTGAAAAGCCCGGGCATTCACCCGGGCTTTTGTCTTATAATTTGCGATATTCATTTTTAAAGGAAAAAGAACATGCCCTTCGAGTTGATCAGGTCAGAGACTCTCATGCAGGGACGCGCCTTCAAGATCCGCCGCGATACCCTCAAAACCCCGGATGGACGCGAAACGAAGTTCGAGATCATCGAACATGGCGGTTCGGTGGTCATCATCCCTGTGGATGCAGAGGGGAATCTATTATTTGTACGTCAATATCGTCACGCGGCGGGCATGGATCTGCTTGAGCTCCCCGCGGGAACGCGTGATGGAGAGGAACCCTTCGAGGAGTGCGCGGCACGCGAGATCCGCGAGGAGACCGGCATGCAGGCAGGCAAACTTCAGAAGGTGGGTGAGTTTTATCTTGCGCCGGGATATTCCACCGAATTCATGGCGGTATTCATCGCAACCGGACTCACGTACAACCCGCTAAAAGCAGATGATGATGAGTTTCTGGAAGTGGAAAAAATCCCCTTGCAGGATGCCCTGGATAAGGCGGAGCGCGGCGAAGTGCCGGATGCAAAATCACTGGCGGCATTGCTGTTGGCGAGACCGTTTTTGAAACTTTAGGATAAACCCGGAGCGGCAGAGAATCTGTCGCTCTGATGGTTAAAAGCCAATCCCACCATTCTTGTCCGAAATATGACAACAGGCACGGGGATTTAAGCCATTCATAACTAACCGGTTTCATCTGCGGGGGATACACTTGTTTGATGGATATATCCGGGCAGTACAGCCCGTCCCAAAGGAGCAAGTAATGAAAAAACCGGTAATCATGATAGATGGCAACGAAGCCACAGCATCTGTTGCCCATCGCTTGAACGAGGTGATCGCGATCTACCCCATCACCCCCTCTTCCAATATGGGCGAATTTGCAGATGAGTGGTCAGCCAAAGGCAAAAAGAATCTCTGGGGCACCATCCCGCTCGTTGTCGAGATGCAATCCGAAGGCGGCGCGGCAGGTGCGGTGCACGGCGCGCTGCAGACAGGCGCGCTTACAACCACATTCACGGCATCGCAGGGTCTTCTTTTGATGATCCCCAACATGTACAAGATCGCGGGCGAACTCACCAGCACGGTCTTCCACGTGGCGGCACGCTCCATTGCAGCGCATGCCCTCTCCATTTACGGCGATCATCAGGATGTCATGGCTGTCCGCCAGACAGGCTGGGCGCTGCTCTCCAGCGGATCGGTGCAGGAGGCGCATGATTTCGCCGCGATTGCGCAGATGAGCACGCTTAAATCACGCGTCCCCTTCCTGCACTTCTTTGATGGATTCCGCACTTCGCACGAGGTCAACAAGATCTACCAGATCACGGATGAAGACCTCCGCTCGCTCGTGGACGATGAACTGATCCGTGCCCACCGGGCGCGTGGACTCAACCCGAACACCCCGGTGCTGCGCGGCTCCGCCCAGAACCCCGATGTCTACTTCCAGATGCGTGAAGCGGTAAACAAGTATTACGCGGCGACGCCCGCCATCACGCAGGAAGCCATGGACAAGTTCGCAAAGGTCACAGGGAGGCATTACAACCTGTTCGATTATTACGGTCATCCCGAAGCCGAACGTGTGGTAGTCGCCATGGGTTCGGGCGGTGAGACCGTTGAAGAGACCGTCAAATATCTGGCGGCAAAAGGTGAGAAGGTCGGCGCGGTTCGCGTCCGGCTGTATCGCCCCTTCCCGGTGGAACATTTCCTCAAGGCATTGCCAAAGAGCGTGAAATCCATCGCGGCACTCGACCGCACAAAGGAGCCGGGTGCCTCCGGCGAACCTCTCTATCTGGACGTGGTCAATGCCCTGGTCGAGGGTCAGAGGTCCAACATCAAGGTGATTGGCGGTCGCTATGGACTTTCATCCAAGGAGTTCACGCCTGCCATGGTCAAAGCCGTGCTGGACGAGATGAGCAAGCCTGAACCCAAGAACCATTTCACCGTGGGCATCCATGATGATGTATCACACACCAGCCTCGAAGTGGACCCCTCCTTCCAGATCGAAGACGAGGGTACGGTCAGTTGCGTGTTCTTCGGCCTCGGCTCGGATGGGACGGTCGGCGCGAACAAGAACTCGATCAAGATCATCGGCGAAGAGACCGATAATTTTGCGCAGGGTTACTTCTATTATGACTCGAAGAAATCCGGCACGGTGACCATGTCGCACCTGCGCTTTGGACCGAAGCCCATCCGCGCGCCATATCTCATTGAACTGAATCAGGCAAATTTTGTAGCTTGTCACCAGTTCACGTTCCTCGAACGCGTGAACATGCTCAAGTATGCGAAGACAGGCGCAACCTTCCTGCTCAACAGTCTGTATGGTCCCGATGAAGTCTGGGAACAACTCCCCGTCGAAGTACAAAAGGACATCATCGAGAAGAAACTGAAATTCTTCGTGATCAACGGTTACGATGTCGCGGAAAAGACCGGCATGGGCGGTCGTATGAACACCATCATGCAGACAGCCTTCTTCGCGATCAGCGGAATCCTGCCGCGTGAAGCGGCAATCGCCGAGATCAAACATGCCATCGAAAAGTCATACGGCAAGCGCGGCGAGGCGGTTGTCAGGAAGAACTTCGAGGCGGTGGACAGCACCCTGGAAAACCTTTACGAGGTCAAGGTTCCGGCTGAGATCACGTCAAAGATGACGCGCCGGCAACCGGTCCCGAGTGAAGCGCCGAAATTTGTCCGGGAGGTGCTTGGTGAGATCATCGGCGCCAACGGCGATACCATTCCCGTATCCGCATTCCCCGTGGACGGTACCTTCCCAACCGGCACCACCCAGTGGGAGAAACGGAATATCGCTTTGGAAATCCCCGTCTGGGATGAGAACATCTGCATCCAATGCGGCAAGTGCGTGATGGTTTGTCCACATGCGGTGATCCGGCATAAAGTGTACGATGAAAAACTGCTCGCCGATGCGTCTGAGTCGTTCAAGCACATGCCTTCGAAGTTCAAGGAATTTTCGCAGGGCTATGCCTATACGGTGCAGGTTGCCCCCGAGGACTGCACGGGTTGTACCCTGTGTGTGGAGATCTGCCCGGTGAAGGACAAGACGCAGGTTGGGCGCAAAGCCATCAATATGGAACCGCAGCCGCCTCTGCGCGAACAGGAAGCCAAAAACTGGGACTTCTTCATGCAGATCCCCGATCTCGACCGCAAGTTGATCAATCCGTCGACCATCAAGAATTCGCAATTGCTGCGCCCGTTGTTCGAGTTCAGCGGCGCCTGCGCGGGGTGCGGCGAGACACCGTATGTGAAACTGGTCTCACAGTTGTTCGGTGACCGTGCAGTCATTGCCAACGCAACGGGTTGTTCCTCGATCTACGGCGGCAACCTCCCCACCACGCCATGGGCCGTGGATTCAAAAGGACGCGGTCCTGCCTGGTCGAACTCTCTTTTCGAAGACAATGCTGAATTCGGACTGGGCATGAGGTTGACGATCGACAAACAGGTCGAGTATGCGCGCGAATTGCTGACCGGGTTTGAGAAGGAACTTGGCAGGGAATTTGTCAGTGCCCTGTTGAACGCAGAGCAATCCGACGATGCAGGTATCGAAGCCCAGCGTGAACGGGTTGCCGAACTAAAGGAAAAACTCGGCAGGTCGAGCGATGCACGTGCCAGGGACCTCATTGGTCTGGCTGACAACCTCGTTAAAAAATCCGTCTGGATCATCGGCGGCGATGGCTGGGCATACGATATCGGCTACGGCGGTCTCGACCATGTAATGGCGAGCGGCCGCAACGTCAACATTTTGGTGCTGGATACCGAGGTATATTCGAACACCGGCGGGCAGGCGAGCAAAGCCACGCCGCGCGCCGCGGTCGCCAAATTTGCCATGGGAGGCAAAGGGCTGCCAAAGAAGGATCTCGGTCTGATCGCGATGTCATATGGCTACGTATATGTTGCCCGCGTGGCAATGGGCGCCAACGACCAACAGACTTTGCGGGCGATGCTCGAAGCCGAATCCTATGACGGTCCGTCGCTCATCATCGCATACAGTCCCTGCATTGCGCATGGTTACGATATGGCGCGGAGCCTCGATCAGGCAAAACTGGCGGTGCAGTCCGGGCACTGGCCCATGTATCGCTATGACCCGCGTCTTGCCGGGCAGGGACAAAATCCGCTTATCATCGAATCCAAGGAACCAAGCATCCCGATCTCGCAATACGCCTACAATGAGACACGCTACAAGATGCTTACGCAACTGGATGAAGCCCGCGCCGAGGAACTTATGCGTGAGGCACAGCAGGATGCAAAGTCCCGCTGGACGCTCTATCAACAGATGGCTGCGATGCATTACAACGGAGATAAAAAGGAGTAGGACATGCCGGATCTTTCCACAACCTATCTTGGTCTGAAATTAAAGAACCCGCTCGTCGCCTCAGCCTCTCCCCTTTCAAAGAAGGTGGAACGCGCAAGGAAACTCGAAGAGGCGGGCATCGCGGCGATCGTGATGTATTCGCTCTTCGAGGAACAGATCATCCATGAAAGCCTGGAACTCGATCATTTTCTCAACCGCGGCAGCGAGTCATATGCGGAGGCAATGTCCTACCTGCCGGATGGCGGACTGTACGGCATCAGCCCGGAGAAGTATCTGAACCAGGTAGCCGGGCTGAAGAAGGCAGTAAACATCCCGGTCATTGGAAGCTTGAACGGAGTCTCGAAGGGCGGCTGGACAAGTTACGCCCGCAAGATCGAAGAAGCAGGTGCGGATGCGCTCGAGCTTAATATGTATTACATCGCCACAGATATGGATATCACATCCGGCGATATTGAAGATACGCAAGTGGAATTGGTTGCGGAAGTGAAATCCGCGATCAAGATCCCCCTGGCGGTGAAAATCAGTCCGTTCGTGACATCGCTTCCCAACTTCGCCAGGCGGCTTGCCGAGGCAGGCGCAGATGGGCTTGTATTGTTCAACCGGTTCTACCAGCCTGATTTCGATCTTGACGAACTTGAGATCGTCCACAGCCTGGACCTGAGCACATCCGCCGACCTGCGGCTGCCGTTACGCTGGATCTCGATCCTGCATGGAAAAGTGAATGCCGATCTTGCGCTGACAAGCGGAGTGCATACTCACAAGGATGTGTTGAAGGCAATGATGGCGGGCGCAAAGGTTGCGATGACGGCCTCAAATTTGCTGCATAACGGGGAACAGGCCATCGGTCCGATTTTGAACGAACTGGAGGAGTGGATGAAGGAACGGGAATACGAATCCATCGGGCAGATGCAGGGAAGTATGAGCCAGACATCCGTAAAGGAACCTGCGGCGTTTGAACGTGCCAATTACATGAAGGTACTCGGTTCATACAGGGATCTGCCATAACGATCGATTTGAATCAACAAAAAGGCTCTCGAATTTTCGGGAGCCTTTTAGATTTCAACAATATGGCAATTATTCTTCTACAGGGGCGGGGGCTTGCTTGCGCTGACGGAATGTAATGCGGGCACGGGTCAGATCGTAGGGTGACATTTCCAACGCTACACGGTCCCCCAGCAGGATCCGGATATAATGCTTGCGCATTTTGCCGGAAAGATATGCCAGCACTTCATGTCCGTTGTCCAGCCTTACGCGGAATTGGGTCCCGGGCAGGGCTTCAACCACAACACCCTCTGCTCGAATTTTATCTTCCTCTTTTGCCATATTACCTCTTTCCATTCGTTTCACTCGCCATCACGAGTGAATGTGCGTCGTTTGATGCGACGGATTGCCTTCTTTTTTTCCATGCGGCGCTGCTCGCTCTTGGAGACGAACCAGCGTTTACGGCGTACTGTACTCAGGACACCGCTCTTGACGACCTTCTTGCGAAAGCGCTTGAGCAGGGAATCCTGGGATTCGCCGTTACGTAAATTTACAGATGCCAAAACAATTCACCTCCTTTCCGCATGGAAGTTGCCAAGAAAAAAAACTCGGCCGATGTGCAGACTCGGCCGAGGATATTATGCAAGTCAAGAAACGACAAAATGATCAACGGATCAGACCGTACGCTTCACGCTCCTCTTTTTGTAATGACGGGAAATGTTCCCGCAACCGAACTGCAATCATTATTATACACGATTCACGCACAGATGAAAAGACTGTGCGTGGAATGTTAAAGAAAAAGTCTCCTGGCAAGGACTTGACAGAAACTCGCCAAGTAGACCTATCAGTGCTGAATATTATACACACAAAATGGCATTTTCGCGCAGAGTAGAAAACGCTATCCTGCAGGGCGTTTTTGCGATAAGATACGAATGACTTCATCCCGTAGGGTTTGTCTATGTCAAAAAAAGCGTCTCGACTCGGAAATTTATCCCTGCTCTACAATTTCTTCTTGAATCCCTATTCAGATGCCCGCTTTACCCGTTGCCCTCAATGTGAAGGTAAAACTGGACAAAAGAAAGTTCCCCTTGCTATTCATGTTGATCCACATTATCCAATCATCCTCAATTACACTTGTCGATACTGTACTAACTGTGATTTGTTGATTGCCCACCAAGATGAGATCGAAAACTATCTGTACCAGATGTTCACCAAACTGGCGTCAGAAGCAATTGGGCACGATTATCTTGTTATGGGCACCACCGAGCGAGCCTATTGGAAAGATGGTGTGAAACACCCTCATGATCCCACCGATCTGCTTGATAACCTACACGGCTTCAAACAGTATCTCAACTTCGAGATGACCGGCGGTTGGCTGCCAGACGAAGCTGCACCCAAGCCGTCACCAACACCGGAACTTTCCAGCCAAATAGACAACGTGAAAGATGTAAAAGAACTGGTTGTCAAGATGGAAGCAAACCTACCCATATCAGTTCGGGCAGGCAAAGGCCTACTCAAAATGTTGCGCAAGCAAGGTTTTCCCATCAGCGATCGCCAGACTTTCTCTATCAAGAGCGTTTTTTATGCCGGCGATGAAATGGGAATAGCCTGTGATGTCACTCCGCCAGGAAAACACAAAAAGGCCGTGGTCTGCTCTTTGACCCACCTAGAAATCGTTGGCGCTTCACCATTGGCAGAAGAAATGCGCCGTTATCAAGAGATACGCAAGAGAAAACTGGCGCAACAAGACGGGTTTGGCTTGCGAGATATTGTGTTTAAACGATGATGCAATTCAGCAGCCAGGCACCAGGCTGGTATCCTCCGATGGAATTACATCCTTTTCCAGCAGGTTTTTCTTATGAGTGAATATCAATATCATGAATGGCAAACTCTTGAACGCCCGCTGACCGCTACTGAGCAAAAAGCGGTGAACGAGCTCTCGAGCCATATTGACGTCACAGCTACCCATGCAAGTGTCACATACAACTGGAGTAGTTTCAGGCACGATCCTATCAACGTGCTGGCAAAATATTTCGATGCCTACCTGTACCTCGCTAACTGGGGGTCGCGACGCCTGGCGTTTCGTTTTCCCAAAGGATTGGTGAATGTGGTTGCCATCGAAGCCTACTGCGACGAATATCATACAAACATCAAAACCGTTGGTGATGTGCAGATTTTGGAATTCAACATGGACGAGGAAGATGGCATCGAAGAGTGGATTGACGAGCGCGGGGTACTCTCCACATTGGCACGCCTGCGGGATGATATTCTCCAAGGCGATTACCGTACCATGTATCTTGCCTGGCTGGAGGCTATGGCTTTGGAATCAGGCGGTTATGATGAAGATGAAGCTGACCCTGATAATTTTTTTAATGACCCCGAACCAGCCCTGCCGGCTGGATTGAAGCAACTGACTCCCCCGCTTAATGCTTTTATGGATTTCTTTGAGATTGACCCTTTTTTAGTGGCTGCCGCTGCGGAACTAAGCCCCAACCTGTCTTCTTCCACACAACGGGCGGATTTCGCTCTCCTGATTTCGCGGCTCACCCGCCAGGAATGTGATGATTTTCTGCTCAAAATTGTAAATTCCGAACCTGGTGCGGTTGCCTCACTGCGTAAAAAATTATCATCGTTTGAGAAGCCAAAGCCCAGCATACAGAGCAACCCGCGCACCTTTGGCGAATTGCTCGAGGCAGCGGAAAGATTGCGCCGGGCTGAAGCCAAGCGACAGGCTAGTGAAAAACGCAAAAAGCACATTGCTGAAATGCAAGAACTGGCAAAACGTGAAGTGCAAACCTGGCAGGATGTTGAAAACACTCTGAAAAGCGGTTATACCGCCAGCAATTATGATTATGCTACGGCTTTGCTAGATAAGCTCCAGCAGTTGGCAGAATTCCAGGGTACACAGGGCAATTTCGACATTCGGCTGCAAGCGTTAGTGGAGGCATATAAGGGCCGCAATGCACTCATTGGTCGCTGGAAAAAGAAGGGCTGGGTATAATCTCATCGTGCGAGGTGATGTTGACAGAACTGTATGAAATTGATCGACTTCTGGCGGAAGCAGAACAAGACCTGGAAAATTTGGATGCCCACAGGGCAAATTTGCTCCTGCGCATTAAAGAGTTAAAGCAAGCACGAAATTCGATATCGGCGTCATTGTAATATCTTGGTGCACCTGTTATAGAAACAACCTGAATAAAAGGGGCAATCCCTTTGCCATGGCTTGACAGAATATCAGAGGGCCAATTAAGGGGTCAAATCCTTGTCCAGCATCTCAACATCTACTGAAATACCACCATGTTTTTGAAGTTCGGCAACCGCTGCTTGTGTTACTCCACCGCGTGAAAAAATGGCATAATGCACGCGCCAATCGGTACCACCGTCCGGTAAACCTGCCATCACCTTTGGCATTTTTTGTTCTATCAATTCGCGAACAATCTGACGATCAATTCCATCTAGTCCCCATTTACATTCTCCCAACAGGATTTGTTTTTCATGCCAATTGATGGCAACAACATCTACCTGTACAGACGCGCTCCAATGACTACCAACCACTTCCGGTTCAAAAGGCAGTTTTCCCTTCCTGCCCTGCTCAATCACCCATTCTCGTGATAAGTGCTCAAATGCGGTTTGACCTACAAAAGCTCTCAACCCATCTTTAACCTGCGCCAAAACGCGATCTGGATCAAATGTCAACATATCATGGAATGGTGCCAAAAAACGGAAGTAAAAGCGGAAATAGGGATCACTCAAATGGTAACGTCCCATCCGCGATTTGCGTAAGCTTCTAATTGGAACCGTAGCAGGCAATCGTCGCTCTACCAGATAGAGTTCCTGCAAACGCGTCAAATACGATGAGAGATGAGCTTTGCCAATCAAACTTGCATTGCTGATGTCATTCAGTGTATGAGCTCCCTGGCCAATCGCCTTCAATACCGCCAGGTAAATATTCGGTTCTCGCACCTCATCATACAACAAAAAGGTTGGTTCTGCCACGAACATACTTCCAGGAGAAAGCATCACTTCGCGAATATTTTGCGTTAAGTTTCGATTTGGATCCAACCACTCAAGATATGCTGGGATACCGCCAACAATTGCATAGGCAGCCACGCGTTCCTCAACAGACCAATCCGGTAAGAACTCACGCAAGCTTGAAAATGAAAGTGGTTGCAAATGCCATTGTCCTGTCATTCTTCCAAAAAGCGGGGATTGGTGTGATAACAGTGTCTCCATTGTATGTACCTGGGAGCCACACAATACCAATATAAGATTCGAGTTTTTGAAATGATGATCCCAAGCATTTTGCAAAGCTGAAAGCATAGCAGGATCAGCTTCGGCCGCATAAGGTAATTCATCCAAAATCAAGATACGCTTCTGCTCACTGATTAATTCAGCAGCAGCATTCCAGACATCCGCCCAGCTTTCAAAAATGGGCGCGCGGTTCACAGGCATGTTCAATAAAGTTGCATATAATTTTCGTCTTTGTAGAGCTGCTGGTTCTTTTTCAGCGGACCAGTAGGTGGCTGGTATCCCAACTTGGGCAGACCAATGCAGTAGCAGGGAAGTTTTTCCTACCCTTCTTCGACCGTACAACAATGCCATCTGGGCAGGTCCAGGGTGTTGTCTTTCCAATAAATTGTTCAAAAAAGCCAGCTCTGGTTGACGATCAACAAACATAGTGTTACCTCCTTGAAATAAGCCACATACGGATTATTATAATCTATATGTGGCTTATTTGAAAGTAACAGACATAAAATATTTTCGCCCCAAGTAACAACAAAAACCGCCTCAAAAACAGGCGGTTCTTATTAGAAGTCCAAATTAGATAATTATGACCTTAAAAAGAATAGTCTCTTGGCAATGACCTACTCTCCCAGGAGGTCGCCCTCCAAGTACCATCGGCGCTGACGGACTTAACTGCCGGGTTCGGGATGTTACCGGGTGTGACCCCGCCGCTCCAATCACCAAGAGACTTATTCACAAAATTGTTCCTGAACAGCAACTGACCATTCCATCGTTGCGAAGAGTAATAAGTTCTCCACATCACGGGATTCAGCCCTCGACCATTAGTACAACTTAGCTCAACACATTACTGTGCTTACACTTGTTGCCTATATAGCAGGTGGTCTACCTGCGGTCTTACTCCATTAACTGGATTACAGGGATCTTATCTTGAGGCGAGTTTCCCACTTAGATGCTTTCAGCGGTTATCTCTGCC
>DIDP01000034.1 GCA_002418205.1 Anaerolineales bacterium UBA5797
AGATGTATTACATCATATTTCCTAGAATGAAAAACTAGCTCAATAACTACTCGAAGCAAAAAGATTGGCAACTTTTTTTTACCACCATTATTTGCAAGAAGATCAATCTGCCCTAGTCTACGATAATTGTTGTAGAAATCACTAGCAAATTTTTCCATCCCACCGACTAACGGTGGATAGGTACGACTAACAAACAACAATCTCAAAGGAAACTCCCTATTATGCTCAAGTCTTGAACGAAATATCAGATCTGTTTACATATTTTATCTTCTTGATTTCATACATCAATCTATCCTGATTCATCCTCATGCGGTTCAACATATCCGCGATCAGGGCGATGATCAATACCAACATGCCAAAAATAAAAAATCCCAAACCAATGAAACCCACCGATTTATAGGGGGAAAACGCCCCTGTGAAAACATAATGTCCCAATAAAAATGCCTCGAACAAAACACCGACGATCACCAGGGAACCGCCAAATGTGCCAAACACCCGCATGGGGCGATAATCCAATAAGACCCGCAAAATGATCTTGCTGGTTTGGAGCGCATAACGGACCAACGAGCCCGCCACGCGCGATTTCCGTTCGGGATCATATTTTACGTGGATGGGGACCTCCATAACCCGCAGGCGCTGAAACAAAAGCGACAGGATCGTTTCGTGTGTATAGGTAAACCCGGCAAAATTATTCAGGCGCAGCAGAGCCTCCCGGTCGTATGCGCGGAAACCGCAGGAAACATCCTGGAATTTCTGCCCGCTCACATAATGGATCAATTGCGACATCCTCTGATTGCCCCAATATTTCAGCCGCGGCATGTATTCAGGCAACCCAAATGCGAATCGGTTTCCCATCACCATATCCGCTTTATTGTGAAGGATCGGCTCGATCAAGCTTGGAATTTCAGTCGGATCGAACTGACCGTCCGCGTCGATCCCCACCAGGATATCCGCATCATTCTCCAGCCCAAACTGGACAGCCGATTGAAAAGCCGCCCCCACCCCCAGATTTCTTCCGTGTGAAACCACGCACGCGCCAGCTGTCCGTGCAAGAGAGGCGGTCGCGTCCGTGCTCCCATCGTCAATGACCAGATACTGGATCTCGTCAACACTGTCCAGAGATCTGGGAAGGCTTTTAATCACAACCTCAATACTCTCCGCCTCATTTAATGCGGGCATGTAGATGATCAATTTCACAGGGCATTTTCCTTTTGCTTAACGGCTTTGCAATAAAATTATATCCGCTGTTCTGTAGGATACTGTGAAATTCCTCCTGCAAGCACCGGTTAAATCTGTAAACTGTTCAGCATTACCGTTCCCGGCTAGAACAAATTGGACTTGGTATTCATCCAGCAAAGCGCATCGCTTGTCCTCAGGAATCGAGGGATCCAATGATCGAATGGTGTTGCTGGCATCCATCCTGCGGCGAATTTCCTCCGCTGGCATAAAATAATTGTGCGGATTATATTCTTTTTCCTCCCGAAAAGAGATCAATGAGGCGTGTGCAGAAACGCTGGGCAGCATTTGTATATCCGCGTAATCCAGGGCAATCACTGTTGTTGGGCCGTCCGTACTCTGGTCGATAAATGCACCCACCTGTGCAAGCTGCCTGTTATGATCCAGGGTAGCGAAATAGGTTGAGACATTGGGGAGCAATACCGAAAATGCAAGAATCCCCACAGCTGCTAAACCTGTCACGACACTTTTGGCAAACTCATCCGATTTTTTGCTGCCAGATTCAAGAGTTTTTGGAGACGCGCTGGAAAATCGTTTGAGTGGCCTGCCAAGGATAAGTTTTATAGCCAGGGCACCCGCCAACCCCAATGGTGAGAACCATGCCACACGGGACATCATGCGCGCCGATATAAAATAGCCCAAAGCCCATCCCGTATATGGGATCGCCGCGAACGCGACCAACAATATACAGGCTGCCACATACCAATACAGCGGTCCATCTTTTATTTTGAGGAGCGCCAGAATCAGCGCGAATAAAAGCAAAACAACGGGAACAAGCCTGAAAATTTGAAAGGCAGGATAAAATCCGCTCTCCTGCGGGATGTTCAACAGCATTAAGGTTTCAGGATTCAATCCATAGAATCTATCGTTGATAACATTTACATATCTTTCCGCCTGAAAGGTGGTGATAACACTTTCGGCATCGAAAGGAATTGCCTGGGAATAACGATCAAAACGGCGAATCGCCACATACGGCAACAGCAAAAGTATGAAAATAACCGCGAGCTGTAATAACTTCCACCAATCTGTTTTTCCCAGCAACCATGCAATCCCCGCCAATCCGGCTGAGACCACGCAAGCCAGAAAAAGAATAACCGGATGGGTTAACATCAGACCAATTCCAATCAGGAAAGCCAGGGTCAAATTATTACGATTCGGGGACTGCAAGAATTTCAGGATGAAGGAAAATAATACCGGAGCCAGGAGGAATGTCGCTGAAACCTTGTCCTCCGCCATGTTTTGAAAGAACCAGAAGCCAACGGGCCAGGATTCGTCGATCATCAGCACATAAAATAAAATCTGGACCAATACTGAGACCCCAGCCATCCTACGCGATAATCCCAGAACACGAGCGAACCAATAAGCGGTAACAACAGCGAGGGGAACAAGGAAGAGCTCAAGGTAATTACTGAGCAGTAAAACGCCTGGAATTCCGCTCAAATCTGCGAGAAGCGCCTGCCCCATTGGATAGAGCGCCAGCCAAAATCTGGATTGCTCAGCAACATTCATCTGATGAACGATATTGAAAAATCCCAAATGAGCGGAATGCCGCCAGTTCATCAAGTAAGCGCCATAGGACGTATCATCGATAAAAAATTGATATCCATTGAATGCCACGGACGTCGCAAGAAGTAACGCCAACAATAATGGAATATTCGTAACCAACCCACGGATCGAATCTACAAGACCTAGTCTGCGCAAGTCAAGGTTGGGTTTATGGAGCATCAACAACGCCAATACTCCGAGCCCCGATAATGCAAAAATAATCCTTACCACCAGAAACGAGAATCCCAAAGCACGCCCCAGGATGCCAATCAAACTTGCAATTGCAACAGAAAGAGCGAATCCAACGGGCAAAACCTCACATAGGCCAAACGGCGAATCATCTCCGCGCCCCAAAAGAATATAAAGCAACGCGCCAGGCAGAATGAACATGCCTAGTGCGATTCCAAGCTTGAGCACATCTACAAAAAATTTTAGATATGGGCCGCTATCCAAAGCAAGGGATTTCCCCCACGGAAGAATCCATAAAAGGATCCATATCAATCCAACAAATATATGTGATTTGTTGATTCGATGAGTACTCAGGTATTTACCCATGTCGTCAAATTCATCTTGATAAGACTTATGTCCTATTGTATTGAAAAACGTAAAATGGGCTTCCTGTCTTCTGGAAGCCCATTTTTATTTTACTTCTTCTTCCCTCTACCCGCCACCTCGACCTCCGTCATCGACTGGGCAGGCTTCTTCGACTGGGTCACTGCCCAGGCGAGCACGCCGAGCAGGGCAAGCGCAACCACCCAGACCGCGACGAGCCCGCCGCCGGTCACCCCTTCGTATTGGACGACGATCGGGGCAATGATCACGGCCACAAGATTAACGACCTTGATCATCGGGTTGAGCGCCGGACCAGCCGTATCCTTGAACGGATCACCGACCGTGTCACCCACCACGCCAGCCTTGTGCCGCTCAGAGCCTTTGCCGAGGTTCCTCTTGGGATCCTTGGGCTCGTCCTCGATCAACTTCTTGGCATTGTCCCATGCGCCGCCGGAGTTGTTGAGGAACACCGCCAGCAACTGCCCGGAGACGATGATCCCCGCCAGGAAACCGCCAAGCGCCTCGACCTTCAACATCAGACCGATCACAACCGGTGTCACGATGCCGAGCAGCGCCAACGAGACCAACTCCTTCTGCGCGGCAGTTGTTGAAATTTCCACTGCCTGCTTGTAATCAGGCTTGACCTTGCCTTCCAACACACCCAGTTTGAACTGGCGGCGGACTTCCAGAACGATCAACGAAGCGGCGCGCGTCACAGCCTGAATGGCGAAGGACGAGAATAACCAGGGTAATGCGCCGCCGATCAACATGCCGACGAACACCTGCGGGAGGTCCACACGGATGCCCACGGATTGGATTTGTTCCGCGAGCGGGACATTCATGGTCGCCTGCGCGCGTGACACATCCACAAGGAAGGAACCGAACAGCGAGACCGCCGCGATCACTGCAGAGCCGATGGCAACACCTTTTGTAATGGCTTTGGTTGTGTTGCCCACTGCATCGAGGTCAGCCATGATCTGCTGGGCAGCTTTGGTAGCCTTGTCGGTCTTGCCAGACCAGGACATCTCGCCGATGCCGTTGGCGTTGTCGGCGATCGGACCGAAGGAGTCCATGGCCACGTTGTTACCGGTCAGCGTAAGCATGCCGATGCCGGTCATTGCCACGCCGTAAAGGATGAAGTTGACGCTCTCGGCGCCCTCGATGCCGGGGATCGTGCCGAAGATCAAAATGGACGCAACGATCGTCAATGCAATGACCACCACAGACCACACTGAAGACTCAAAACCGACTGAGACACCGTTAAGGATCAAAGTCGCAGGACCGGTGTCGGCCGCCTTTTTGATGTCATTGACAGGCGCCGCATGTGTGCCGGTGAAATACTCTGTCAAACGGTCGATCAAAATGGCGAGCAAAACCCCGACGGCAACTGTCGCGGGGGTCCGCCACCAGCCGCCGAATTCGGTCATCGTATCCTTCATATAAAGATAACCGGCGGCAAAGAACAACACCGCCGAAATGGCGGCGGAGGTCAGGAAGCCTCTAAAAATGGCGTTCATGGCATCCTGGCTCTTGCCGGTCTCACCACCGCGCACAAAGTATGTGCCGAAGATGGACGAAAGCACCCCGATGCCGCGTACGATCAACGGGAAGATGATCCACTCCAGGCGGCCCGTTGCATGCCAGAGGGCCAGACCAAGGATCAGCCCCGAAACGATCGTCACTTCATAGGATTCGAAGATGTCTGCAGCCATACCGGCGCAATCACCGACGTTGTCACCGACAAGGTCAGCCACCACCGCGGGATTTCTCGGATCGTCCTCAGGGATGCCTGCCTCCACTTTACCGACCAGGTCCGCACCGACATCCGCCGCCTTGGTGTAGATACCGCCGCCCACGCGCATGAACAACGCCAGCAGGGTCCCGCCGAAACCGAAGCCAAGCAGGGCATCGGGGGCGGCAATGCCGAGCACGATGAAGATGACCGTGCCGCCAAGCAGACCGAGACCGTCGGTCAACATGCCGGTGATCGTCCCGGCGCGATAGGCGATTCGGAGCGCATCACCGAACGAGGTCCGCGCAGCAGAGGCGACGCGTACGTTCCCTTCCACAGCCATGCGCATGCCGATCTGTCCCACGGTCAGTGAGAAACCGGCGCCCATCACGAATGCCAGCGCGCGGGCAATACCGATGATCAGGCGGACGGAGCTTTCGGGCATCCCCTGGAATCTTTCGATCGCTTCAGGGGTTGGAGGCACAATGTAAACGGAGAGAAAAAGCGCAACAGTAAGAATGGCGATCAGTGGCAGAATGGAGCGCAACTGTTTTTGCAGATAGGCGTTGGCGCCATCCTTGATCGCTCCCCAGACTTCCTGCATTTTTTCCGTGCCTTTATCTTCGCGCAGGATCTGGGAGCGGAGGAAGACCGCGTATAAAAGGCCGAGGATGGCAATGCCAAACACAGCCCAGATCGCGACCGCCTCCAGTGGAGTAAGTCCTTGCATAGCGTACATATTGGGGTGATTCCTCCCGAGGAATGGTTTTTGGGCTTCCGCCCGTTTAGCAGGGGGATTGTACAGGTGAGGGAGGAATGTGTCAAGCATTAACAATGTTATAAGGATTTGGTTGACACCTAATGCCAAATTTGATAAGATTTATCAAGTTCACTCCAAAAGGAGAAAGTTATGTTACAGGAAATCGAAACAAAGGCAATTCCCGAAGTCGCAACCCCTGTCCTCACATTGACGACGGCAGCCACAGACGCGGTAAAGAACATTCTCACCGAACGCAATCTTGAAGGCTATGCCTTGCGCGTGTACGTTGCTGGCGGCGGATGCTGTGGTGTGAACTTCGGCATGGCGCTCGACAACAACTTCCGTGATGTTGATACGACGTTCGACATCAATGGCGTGAAGGTCATTGTTGATGAAGTATCCATCGACTATCTGCGCGGCGCGAACATTGACTTTGTCAACGATCCGGTGCGCGGCTCCGGCTTCGCAGTGGACAGCCCCAACGCCAAAGGGCACAGCCATGGAGAAGGCGGCTGCGCCTGCGGTTCCGGCGGCGGCTCCTGCGGATGCGGAGGCGATTCGTGCTCGTGCCAGAACTGATCTGCTTATAAGTATTCGATTTATTGGTATAACAAAAAAAGACCGGCATGCCGGTCTTTTTTTGTTATCTGCCTCGCAGGTAGGAGATCACTGCGCCGAAAAATCCGAACAACCCCAAACTCAGGATGATCAACCCTGCCGGGACGCCTGGGTTCCCGGTGGCGCTGGGCTCGGCAAAAGATGGCACCTCAAGCGGCGCGGCGGGAGGCGTGAACGTCGGCAAACGGGTTGGTGTTTGCTGACCAATGAACACAGCTTCCAGGGTCGGGTTGATCGTCGGCGTGGAGAACGGCGTGGGGGTTGGCGGAATATCGATCAGCGGCAGGAATGCGCCGGGGGAAAGTCCAACATAAGGTCCATAGACCCAGCCGATGGAACCGGGAACACCCGGATAATAGATCTGGATCCATTCCACACGGTCGCGCGCCCTTCCGAGCGCGGGAGCCGTCTCATTCGCAAGCAGGACACCGATCGCCGGATAATCGAACGAACTGGGTCCCGCGTACACGCGGACAAGTTGATTGAACGGATCGACCTTGACCGTTGGTCCCTCGGGCGTTCCCGTCACCGTTGGGACGGAGCCGGTCGGTTGTTGGGCAAGCACAACCGGTTGTGACGGTTGAAAGAATCCAATGACGATGACTGCGCCAGCCAGCAGGATCAGCAACGTCACTTTCGGTAGGCGAACCATGGGTTTACTGTTTTCGAAGGGCTGAAGTAATGACCAGGCCTGCCGCGCCGATCAATAACAGACCGATGATCACAATCCCGGAAGAAAGCCCGGATGGGCGCGACGCGCTGGCATCGGAAAATTGCGGTATTTCCAGCGGCGGCGGCGGCGTGAATGTCGGCAGTTGGGTCGTGGTCGGCTCAAAGATGAAAGCCGCGGCAAAGGTTGGGTTAACGGTGGCAGTTGCAATGGGCGTCTGAGTCGGGGGCGGTTCCACGATCCCCAGTTCACCGCCGGAAATGCTCACATACGTGGCATACACCCACCCCACTCCACCCGGCGCATCAGGGTAGGCGATCTGGACCCACTCGCTTCCGGGGGAGACGCCAAGCGCCGGAACGACATCCCCCGGAGACAGCCTGCCAACGATCGGGTAGAAGACGGTGCTGGGTCCGCCTCGGACGTTGATGGGATCGGTATAGATCACCGTTGCATACACATCGGACTGCACGAACGCTTCCTGCCAGGCCTGAGCCTGATCCGTTGCAAGAAGCATCGCCAACCCGACAGCGGAAACGATGAGAAGGATGAGAGAACTTTTAAACCAAAACCTGTTCATATCGTATATATTTGCATAAGCATGAAATACGACGACATGTCGTCGCCGCAAAAGGATTATAATCTAAAACATGGATAGACGGATTTTTCACGGGTTGATCACGCCCAACGACATAGCGCAAGCCTTGATGGCTGAATTCAACCGCGGCAATTTGCACGCACAGGTTTTGGGGCAGGCAGACAAAATGGCGGTACAGATCACTACACGCTGGGGCGCCCAATCTGGCGGGCGCACAGCCATGACCGTCACCATCCAAAAGGTCGAGGATGGGGTCATGGTGGAAATCGGTCAGCAAGCCTGGCTGGGGGTCGCCGCGAGCCTCGGGCAGACCGCGTTCTCGGCACTGAGAAATCCGTTCAGCCTGCTCGGCCGTCTGGATGATCTCGCCCAGGATATCGAAAACATCCAGTTGGGTGATAGTGTCTGGCAGACCATCGACCGTGTTGCACTGACCCTCGGCGCATCCCATGAACTCTCGGAACGTCTCAGGCGGGTGACGTGCATATACTGCGGGACAGCCAACCCGTTGGGAGAAGGCTCCTGCATCGCCTGCGGCGCTCCCCTCGGAGACGCACACCCGACCACCTGCCCCAATTGCGGCTACGCGGTCACTGAAGCTGATGTCACCTGCCCCAATTGCAAACAGAGGTTGTGATACATTTATCCGGCAGATCGGCAGGGAATTGTTCGAATTTGTAAGCTCTCTTTTCTTGCGATTTTTGTATCCCGCACCTATAATGCTGAAAACATTTAAGGCGTAGCGCGAAAGCAGGTCCATGAATTTAAAACTCGACCATCTGGAAGCCAGACTGCAATCATTGGTGGAGGATCAACTCACATCGATCCTGCCCGGTTTGACCCTGGAGGACCGGGTCATACAACGCCTGGCGACTGCGCTAAAGCAAAACATCATCGAACAAAAGGACAGGGGGCACATTGCCCCAAATGTCTTTACGCTTGTGGTGGCTCCCGAAGCCGCCCCAATGTGGCTGGAGCCTCGGATCATGAATGCCCTCAAGAACATCATCAGCACAGCTGCCAGGGATGTGGGGTTGAAACTCGATTCACAGCCCACCATTACAGTTACAACCGATGCTTCCTACTCTGAAAAGGATGTTACAGTGGTCGCATCCCATAAACTCGAGCCAGTGGAGGATACACAAGGCATGTCAACAGAAAACGAAAAAAGCGGCAGCAGCGATTCGATTCCTGAAAGCGCATTCCTCATCATCGAGGGCGTCAAGGTCCATCCATTGACCGAAGCGGTCGTAAACATCGGCCGCCGTCTCGAAAACCACCTGGTCATTGACGATCCACGCATCTCTCGCAATCACGCCCAACTGCGCGCCATCAAGGGGCGCTTTGTGCTTTTCGATTTGAACTCGACGGGCGGCACCTTCGTCAATGGACAGCGTACGAGTCAAACAGTGCTGTATCCAGGGGATGTCATATCGCTGGCTGGCGTCACGCTGATCTTCGGTCAGGACAACCCGCCGCCGCGCCCGGATCTCGTGGAAACCTCCCCGCTCGGGCTTGATCCAACCACAAGCGAACGGCCAACCGCCACCCTCGATCAAAATACCGTTGACATCAAAACCGACAAACTGAAAAAAGATAAAGACGAGTAAATGACTGCAACCATCGTCCTTATCCTGCGGATCCTTTTAGCCGCGGTCCTTTACATTTTTATTTGGCGGGTATTGCAAACACTCTGGCAGGAGATCAGGCAGCAGAGTACCATACTGGCAACACAAAAGAAATCCGGCATTCATATAATCGTTAAGACAGAGGAAGGCAGGGAAGCCCGCTACCATTTCTGGCAGCCGGAGATCGTAATCGGGCGCGGACCAGGGTGCGACATCGTCCTGAAGGACGAGGCGCTCTCCGCGAATCATGCGCGCCTCTCGCGTCACCATGGACATTGGTGGCTGGAGGATCTCGGCTCGACCAACGGTACATTTTTGAACACGGATCAGATTTCCGTGCCGACCGTTGTGATCGACGAAGACCAGTTTAAATGCGGCAAATCCCTTTTCACTCTGCGGTTGGAGCCGGTTGAGGATCTGGTCCTGCCAGACCTTCAGAATCAGAATGGAGGTGAAGGATGAGCGAACAGGTAATCATGGCGATCATCGGGGGGTCGGGGCTTTACGAAATGCCCGGGCTTCTGGATGCGCGGGAAGTCAATCCGGACACACCTTTTGGAAAGCCAAGCGCGCCGATCGTGACCGGCACCCTGGAGGGTACACGCGTTGCCTTCCTTGCCCGGCACGGCATCGGGCATCACATCATGCCCAGCGAGATTCCCTATCGCGCAAACATCTACGCCCTGAAATCGTTGGGCGTTCAAAGGATCGTCAGCATCAGCGCCTGCGGCTCCCTGAAGGAGGAGTTCGCGCCGGGGCACATCGTGATTCCCGACCAGATCTTTGACAATACGCACAAACGCGCCCGAACATTCTTTGGGGATGGGCTTGTTGCGCATGTGAGCGTGGCAGACCCGTTCTGTGGCGACCTCTCCGGGCAATTGGAATCAGCCGTCAGGGCGGCAGGAGGCGTGACCCATCGCGGTGGCGCGTTCATCACCATCGAGGGTCCGCGCTTCTCCACGAGGGCCGAGTCGAACACATACCGCGCCTGGGACATGTCCATCATCGGCATGACAGCCTCGCCTGAGGCATTCCTCGCCCGCGAAGCGGAGATGTGTTATGCCACCATGGCGCATGTAACCGACTACGATGTCTGGCATGTGAGCGAGGCGCCGGTGACCGTCGAAATGGTCATCCAAACGCTAAACAAAAACACCGCACTGGCGCAGGATGCCGTTCGCATCCTTGCGAAGGGCTTGAGCCTTGAAAGAAAATGCGATTGCGCCAATGCGCTGTCCACTGCGTTGATCACGCGCCGGGATGTGATACCGCCGGATACGCTGCAAAAACTGGATCTGCTTGTCGGCAAATATTTGTGAGCGCCTCGCTAGAATGATTTCATACTGAATGAACAGAGTCATCCAGGGCAATCTGCTGAAACTGGCGGCTGCCTTCCTTTTTCTACAGGCGTTTGTCTTCACACTTTCTCCCATCGTGCGCGACCGCTCCTGGGAAGCGGCGCCCCGTTGGGAGCATTGGATCGTGATCATCTTATGGGCTACGTTTGTCCTTCTTGCCCACCAGGAAATTTCGCGTCGTCTGCCTGACGCAGATCCGTATCTTTTCCCGATCGCCGCCCTCTTAAGCGGCTGGGGCGCGTTGACGATCTGGAGGCTCAACGAGGAATTTGGTGCACGCCAGGCGCTCTGGATCGGGGTCAGCATCCTGGTATTGATAATAGGATCGAGAATTCGATCGCTTCAATTCCTTCGTCGATATAAATACCTGCTCCTCGCCGGGGGAATCTCAATCACGGCGCTCACGTTGATCCTTGGCACAAATCCGAGCGGCTTCGGTCCGCGCTTATGGCTTGGGTTCCGCGGCATTTACTTCCAGCCATCAGAGCCGCTGAAACTTCTGCTGATCGCTTATTTATCCGCTTTCCTTGCAGACAAACTGCCCAATAACCTAAGGACGGTCCACCTCCTGTACCCGACTTTGATCCTGGGTGGATTTGTCATCGTCCTGCTTGTTGCCCAGCGCGATCTCGGCACTGCCTCCATCTTTATCGCGATCTACACGATCATGCTCTATCTCGCCACCGGGCGCAGGCGTGTTCTGATCATCAGTCTGTTGGGTCTTGCGGTGGTGGGTGTGGCAGGATATTATTTTGTGGACATCATCCAGGCCCGCATCGATTCGTGGCTCACCCCGTGGACCGACCCGCACGGGAGTTCCTTTCAGATCATCCAGGCATTGATCGCGATCGCGAATGGCGGCATCGAAGGACGCGGGCTTGGACTGGGATCTCCCGGAAACGTGCCCGTCGCACAATCCGATTTTATTTATGCAGCCATTGGGGAGGAAACGGGTCTCGCCGGGACCCTCGGCCTGCTCGCGTTATTCGGCATCATCCTTGCCCGCGGCTTCCGCGTCACGCTCCGCGCCCCCGACCTTTACAGGAGATTCCTCGCAGCTGGCATCACAACCTATTTTGGCGTCCAGACCATATTGATCGTGGGCGGCAACCTGCGCATCCTGCCATTGACCGGCGTCACGCTCCCCTTCGTCTCGTACGGCGGATCGTCCCTGCTGACTTCCTTCATCGCGATCCTTATACTCCTCTTCATCAGCAATCATCAGGGGGATGAAGAGCCCGCATCCCTTCAAAGCGGTACTCCCTATCTCACTCTGACCGCGATCCTTTTGCTGGGTTTATTCGCCGCCGCATTGGCAAACGGCTGGTGGTCTGTAATCCGCGGACCGGATCTGGTCACGCGTCCCGATAACCGTCGGCTCATGATCGAAGAGTTGTACGTGCCGCGTGGCGCCATCCTAGACCGCTCCAACGCGATCATCACGAACACAATCGGGAATGTTGGGTCATACACGCGAAATTATCTCTACCCCGATCTCGCCCCCATCACGGGCTACATCGATTCGATTTACGGCCTGGCGGGTCTTGAAGCCTCCCTGGACGGATATCTGCGCGGCATCGACGGCAATCCGACTTCCACCATCGTCTGGAATCATCTTCTCTACGGTACCTCACCACATGGACTGGATATCCGCCTGAGCATCGACCTCAATCTCCAGGCGCGAGCCGACGAATTGATGAAGGATCAAACCGGCGCGGTCGTGCTGCTCAATGCCAGCAATGGCGAGGTATTGGCGATGAGTTCCCATCCCACCTTCGACCCGAATGAATTGCAGGCGATCGGCGAAGACCTTCTGACCGACCCGCAAAAGCCCCTGATCAATCGCCCAGCCCACGGACTCTACCCAACTGGTTCGGTCATGGACCCGTTTATTCACACCCTTTTTGGCGATGCACAAATCGGTCAGGATCAATTGCGGGATGCCTACGAAAGATTTGGTTTCTTCCTGTCGCCTCAACTCAGAATGGATGTCGCAGAACCATTTGATGCCAACGATATTGAGGACATGCATGTAACCCCTCTGCAAATGGCACTGGCTTCAGCCGCATTGAGCAACCACGGAGTTATCCCTGCGCCGCGCATGGCTTCAGCGGTCAACACAACCAGCGAAGGCTGGGTGGCGTTGCCAGCCTTGGTGAAGTCCATTCAGGTGCAACCGGGTTCGGCTGTGGATGAAGCGGTCATGTCCTATGTTGAGGGGGGAGAGAATATCTGGTCGCACGCGGCGCAGGCAAGTGACGAAACCACATCCGTAGCATGGTTCATCGGAGGCACGCTTCCAAACTGGCAGGCTTCGCCGCTTGTTGTGGTCGTGACACTGGAGAATGGCAGCCTGCGAGCCGCACAACGAATCGGACGCGAACTCCTGCTCAATGCCATGATGCCTTAAACGAAATCCACACGCTTAATCTTATTTCAGGCTCACACCCCAACTTGCAAAAGCGTTTAAAAAGGTCCTGCACTCTGCAAGACCTTTTCATTTACGCTTCGAGCGCTTCCTTCGCTTTTTTTGTTTGCTTGCCGCGTTCCTCGGTGTTCAATATCCGCTTGCGAATGCGGTATGACTCGGGCGTGACCTCCAGCAGTTCGTCGTCAGCCAGATATTCGACCGCTTCGTCCAGGGACATCTGTCGGGGCGGTGTGAGGCGGATCTCCATATCGCCGCGCGCCGCGCGCACGTTCGTCAAATGTTTCTTCTTGCAAACGTTGACCGCGATATCACCGGAGCGCGCGTTCTCGCCGACCACCATGCCTTCGTACACTTCCACGCCCGGTCCATAAAACAACACGCCGCGCTCCTCAGCAGACTTCAACGCGTAAGCGGTTGTGGCCCCCGCCTCCCACGCGACCAGTGAACCGGATTGACGCGTGTTCATCGGTCCTGCCATTTCATCGTATCCATAGAAGATGGTATGCATGACGCCCGCGCCGCGCGTGGATGTGAGGAACTGATAACGGAATCCGAGCAAGCCGCGCGTGGGGACGATAAACACCATGCGCGTCGTGCCCTGACCCGAATCCTGCATGTCCATCATTTTGCCGCGTCTACTCCCGAGCATTTCCACCACCACACCGACGGTCTCATTGCTGGTTTCAATGTGGACTTCCTCATAGGGCTCAAGCAGTTCACCATCATCCGCTTTATGAAAAATAACTTCAGGGCGCGAGACCTGAAACTCATAGCCTTCGCGCCGCATGGTTTCGATGAGGATGCCGAGGTGCAACTCGCCGCGACCCGAGACCAAAAAATTTTCGGCCGACTCGGTATCCTCCACGCGCAAAGCGACGTTGGTACGCAATTCATCGTACAAGCGCTCGCGCAATCTGCGGGAGGTGCTGTATTTGCCCTCGCGTCCGGAGAACGGCGAGGTATTGACGCCAAACGTCATGCGGACGGTGGGTTCCTCAACCTTGATGGTCGGCAAGGCGATGGGGTTGGCAGGGTCGGCAAGCGTTTCACCAATGCCAATTTCTTCAAGCCCTGCAAGTGAAATAATATCGCCTGCACTGGCTTCCTCGATTTCGATCTTGTTCAAGCCCTGAAAGGTGTAAAGATATTTGGCAGATTCGGGCAGGTTGCGTCCATCCACTGTCAGGCGCGCAAGCCGCTGACCGGCTTTGATCTTGCCCGAAAAGATGCGCCCAATAGCGGTCACGCCGCGGTAATCGTCATATCCGAGAGTCGTGACGAGCAGTTGCAGCGGCGCGTCCGCATCCACTTTGGGGGCAGGGACATGCTTGAGGATGACATCGAACAGACAGGCGAGATCAGGATCGAGGTCCGGAGTGAGACCCGCCCGTCCAGCGGTTGCCTGTGCATAAACAATGGGGAAGTCTGCCTGATCTTCGGTCGCGCCGAGTTCGATAAAGAGATCGAAAGTTTCATTGAGGACGCGGGCAGGTTCGGCATCCTTGCGGTCGATCTTGTTGATGACCACGATGGCTTTGTGTCCCATTTGAAGCGCCTTCTTGAGAACAAAGCGCGTTTGCGGCATGGGGCCTTCTGCCGCGTCCACGAGGAGCAGGACGCCGTCCACCATGTTCATGACGCGTTCCACCTCGCCGCCAAAGTCGGCGTGACCGGGGGTATCCACGATGTTGATCTTGGCGGTCTTCCCGGTGGCGGGATCGGGAATCGTAATGGCGGTATTTTTGGCAAGGATGGTGATACCGCGTTCGCGTTCGAGATCGTTGGAATCCATCACGCGTTCTGCCACCTGCTGGTTGTCGCGGAAGGTGTGTGACTGGCGCAAGAGTCCGTCCACGAGGGTGGTCTTGCCGTGATCCACGTGGGCGATGATGGCGATGTTTCGGAGGTCGGTTCGTTCAGTTAGCATTTTTATACCTATATTTCATATATGTCACTGCGAGCGTTTTTTGCGACACTTGCACCTGCGCTGCAAGTGCAGGTGATCAATCCTACGAATATGAGAAGATTGCTTCATCGCTTCGCTCCTCGCAATGACATGAGGCTATTACACACAAAGACCCCCGGCAGGGGTGCCGAGGGTCTTCAGCGGTCGGCGTGCGGGGAATATTCTATCAGATTGTTGGCGTTTTGAGCAAGGAATGCTATAATCCCAATCGCTATGAGATACGAACGTTCCAGCAACAGTTTCCTGTGCATCGGTGTGCGTGGATTTATCCGCGTGGGGTTCCTCGAATCGCGCCTGCTGCCTGGATGATCTAGTCCGTTTTATCGTCATGTCACGCCGCAGTCGCCTGCGGCGTTTTTGTTTAATTTATGCCTCGATGGTTGAGTAGACACGAGTGAAACGAGTGTCGTATCGAAGCCACCGTATAACCAAGAATATTTTTGTTAGTGGTGGTTTCGATACGGGCTTCGCCCTACTCAACCACCGGGTTATTGATAAAATTTTGGAGTACACATGATCTCAATCACAGTTTCAAATGCCACATTAATCCTCGGCGCGCACACCATTTTCCGCGACCTGAGCTGGGAGATCCAGCACGACCAGAAGATCGGTCTGATCGGTCCCAATGGTGCAGGAAAATCATCCTTGTTTAAGTTGATCATAGAGGAACACACCCACGAAAAAGGAGGGGCGGTCATCCGCGCCAAGGGTGTGACGGTTGGATATCTTCCCCAGCACCCTGAATTCGATCCGGACCGCACTGCCCTGTCGCTTGCGCTGGATGGGAATCCACGCGTCGCGGAGATTGACGAGGAACTGAAACGCCTCGAGAAAAAATTGGGCAACCCTGACGTCTACAACAACCCAAAATCGCTCGAACGCGTACTGAATGCGCAGCACAAACTATTGGAGGAGTTCGAGTCGCTTGGCGGATTGAACTACGAGTCGCGCGTCCGGGAATTGCTGCGCGGGCTTGGCTTGCCCGAATCGGACTTCGAGAAGCCGGTCCGCGCCTTGAGCGGCGGGCAGAAGAAACTGATCGGGCTGGCGCGGCTGATGCTGTCCCGTCCGTCCGTGTTACTGCTGGACGAACCAGATAATCACCTCGACATGCCCGGAAAGGAATATCTGGAAAAACTCATCAATGCATATCCCGGCGCGGTCGTCATCATTTCGCATGACCGTTACATACTCGACGCGGTCACCTCCCACATTGCCGAGATCGAAGACGGCAGGATCACTACCTTCGAAGGCAACTACACCGAATACATCCTGGACAAGGAGGAACGGCTTGCGCGCCAGGAGGAGTTGTACCGGGTTCAGCAGCGCGAGATCGGGCGGTTGGAAACCGCCATCAAACGCTTTGCCATGTGGGGCAAGGTGTATGACAACGAGAAGTTCGCCAAAAAAGCCAAGACCATGCAGAAGCGACTCGACAAGATGGACAAGATCGAGAAACCTGTCCTCGAACGCCGGACAATGGGATTGTCCCTCAACGGCTGGCGCGGATCGAATCAGGTATTGGAATTCGATGGCGTCACTAAGGAATTCTCACATCGCAAAGTGCTCAACAACCTCACCTTCCTCGTCCGTCATGGCGAACGCGTGGGGCTGATCGGCGCGAACGGCGCAGGAAAATCCGTACTGCTGCGTTTGATTTTGGAGATGGAACAGCCAACTCATGGTGAGATCAAGATCGGTCCGAGCGTGAAGGTCGGTTACTATGCGCAAGAACATGAGACATTGGATTTCGACCAGACAGTGATCGATACGGTCCGGTTTGCGGGAAATATGAGCGAGTCAAATGCGGTCTCGTTTTTGATCCGCTATCTGTTCACCTACCAGCAGGCAACCCAGAAGGTCGGTTCGCTTTCGGGCGGGGAACGAAGCCGTCTGCAACTGGCTTTACTTGTGCTATCAGGTGCAAATTTCCTGTTGCTCGATGAGCCGACGAACAACCTCGACATCGCCTCCGCCGAGGTGCTGGAAACCGCGCTGGAAGACTTCAACGGGACGGTGCTGGTCATTTCCCATGACCGGTATTTTCTGGATCGAACCGTCAACCGCATCTTCGAACTTAAAGATTCGGTCATCACAGAATATATCGGCGGGTATAGCGATTACGCAGCCCAGGCGGAGGTCAATGTGCTCGGAGCGGATCAGATCGCAGCTTAGAAGGAAGCGGCGACGCATCCCGGAGGCAGGTCAGCCATCTGGATGGAACCGGTTGGGTCGCGAATCCGTCCCTTATCAGGGGCGCGTCGCCCTCCAAAACCCCGAATGTGTTCGATGGTATAATTCCCGCCCGTATGATTCAAGAACCTTCTTCACAGAAAACAAAGGTCTGTCCCACCTGCGGAACGCGCTTGAGCGAGAACGCTACGCGCTGTCTGGTATGCGGGACGGAATTAACAGCGAAAGCTGCGCCAAAATCCAAAAAAGCTGAATCGGGGATGCAGGCAAGCCGCATGCCCGAGATCACCCTCAGCCTGCCGGCGGCACTGGGTGCGTTGTTGATCATTTTGTTGATCGGCGCGGCGGTTGTCTATTTTGGGCTGAGATCGGGCGTGACCGGGACCACGATCACGGAACCGACCGCCGAAGGGACTGCCACAGCAACTCCCACAACCACACCGACTCCAACGGAAACGCTGCCGCCGACACCCATCCCCACCGAGACGCCATTGCCGCCGTTCGATTATACGGTGCGCGCCGGCGATACCTGCGGCGGCATCGCGGTTGCGTTCGGTGTTTCGGTGCAAAGCATCGTCATTTTAAATAACCTGCCTTCAACCTGCATCATCTCTGAAGGGCAGGCATTGAAAATCCCCTACCCCACCCCGACCCCTGCGCCACCGCCGACGGATATCCCCAACGAAGCCACGCAAACTGCGCAGGCTTGCGAAAAGATTTCCTACACGGTTCAGGAAAACGACACCTTATCCAGCATCGCCTTGAACTACAACGTCCCGCAGGACGCGATCAAGTTCTACAACGGTCTCTCCACGGACAATGTGTTCCTGGGGCAGCCCATCATCATCCCGTTATGTGAACGATTCGCCACGCCGGGACCGACCCCCACTGCGACGCTCCCGCCTCCCTACCAGGCTCCGAACCTGCTCCTGCCTGCGGACGGCGCTGCCTTCACCCTGGCAAACGACGTGGTGACATTGCAGTGGGCATCCATCGGCACGTTGCGCGACAATGAGCGTTACCAGGTCACGATCGAGGATGTCACCTCCGGGCAGGGACTGCGCATCACGGATTATGTGACGGATACGAAGTACATTGTCCCAACATCCTTCCGCCCGAATGACAATCTTGCACACGTCATCCGCTGGTGGGTCACGACGGTCCGCCAGAACGGCGTCGACGATCAGGGACAGGCGATCTGGGTTTCGGCTGGCGCCATCAGCGAAAAGCGCGTCTTTAGCTGGGTGGGCGTGGCAGTTCAAAACACCCCCAACCCATAACCCGGAAGAAATTGTGTACAAAGGTCCCCGTTGAGCATTCGACGGGGATTTTTTTATATTCTCATCTCCCCGCTCCCTTGACAAACCCGGAAATTTGATTAGAATATTTGCATTATTCAATATATTGAATAATGCAAATATTCACAAGTTTGGAGTTCCCATGCCGCCCTTCCCTGTCGTTCTCGAAAAACCCGAAACCAAGGCAGTCATCGTTTCCCTGCTGCCCACCCAGAACATCTTCGCCAGCATGCTGTTACTGGCAAAAAAAGATGAGGATTCACCCGGCATCCACGAGTGGATTACCCGAACGCGGGCAGGCATGAGCAAAAAGGAACTAGCAAATCATGAACTCGCCCTGGTCGGTTTTTTCTTTGCGCTCTTCCCGGATGAAGGGGACATCACCTTCCCGGCTTATTTGAATCAACTTGAAAGGACCGATGCAATCGAACTCAGGGACGAAATGCTGAAATTCTACGCCCACATCGGTCAACCGGAAGACAGTACACCGGATGTGAACTGGGGCGAAGTTTTGGCATCCGCCGGGAACTATATCAAGTTTCTCCGGACGCGTTTTGCCGCAGAGCATGTGGACGCAAAACTCGAAACGAAAGCCTTTGCGCTTGTGACCGACCCCCCGGCTATGAAGGATTTCCTTGTCAGCCACATGAACTGGATCTGGGAGACTCATTTCAAAGCGGAATGGGCGCGCGTGGAACCGATGCTGAAGGAATCGGTCCGGGCGTTCAAGTCTGCCGACCTCACCGCCATGTCCCGCATCGATGCCGCGAGATTTGTCACCGGACAGGACTTGAACGACGCAAAATGGTGCCAGAAACTCGATGATGTGGAACGCGTGGTCTTCATCCCAAATGCCCACATCGGACCCTACATCCACGCCACAGCAATGAACGGGACTCTTCAAGTTGTCTTTGGCGCGCGCCAGCCCGAAGGTACGACTGAACGCATCCCCGAACTGGACCGGGCTGAGATCGTTGCCAGACTTTCGGCGCTGGCAGACGACACCCGCCTGCACATCCTGCAACTGGTAGCAGAACGCGGCGAGATCCGCGTACAGGATATCATGGAAGTGACCAACCTGAGTCAGCCAAGCGTATCCCGCTATCTGACCCAGCTATCAGCCACCGGCTATCTACAGGAAAGGAGAGAAAGTGGAGCAAAAGTTTACATTCTAAATAAAGACCGTATCGAAAAGACGCTCAAGGCAATCAACGCCTTTTTATTGGGTCGTTAGCTGGACCGGTTTTACCAAAGGAGTTCAAATGAATCACTGGCACAACGAGTTTATGGCTGAATATCACCGGCAGGATCTTATCGAACAAATGGAACAGATCCGGCTCGCCGACCGGACGGTCAAATCCCGTTTGCATCGTCCGGGTTTGTTCGAGGCGACCATGTTCCGGCTTGCCAACTGGATGATCGCGACCGGCAGGCGACTTCGCAAGCGCTATGAGATACCTGCCGTAAATTGCAACAATACGACCTCCAGCAGTTTTGCCCACTAACCGACATT